>CAWIAU010000001.1:0-720390 GCA_963834265.1 uncultured bacterium
CCAAAAGGTGGGGGTTTTATTTTGGCAATGAGCTAGGACTCGAACTCTTGGACGCTAAAGAGGTCACAGGTGAAGATTGCCAGTGGCAATCTGCAAGAGAACCTTCACCTGACAGCTATGCTGTCACGGCAGAAGTTCTGGGCCCGCAGAATGTGGGCGAGTCCTGCCCCCGCTACCAAGCATAAGCACTATGACCTCAGAGAAATCTGAGGTCTTTTACTTTTCTGGATTAGCCTTGGCCCAGGCAGCAATCTTCTCTGGTCTGCTGATTGCAGTACCATCATCCAGAATAAGGACTGGCACATAATATGAACCAGTTAGTATATGTACTTCACGACGAACTTTAAACTGTAGAAACTTAGGTAAGTGTTCTTGTCCTCTGGCTTTTTGAATCTCAGGATTATAACCAGCTTCTAGTAAAGCCTTATGTGCTACAGCACAATCATGGTGGTCTCCGCCGCCATCTCCCCAACATATAATCAACTTCATAGACTGATTGTACTACAATCCAAGGTAGCGAGCTGTACCCACCGAGCTAACTTGACAAGGATAGTATTTCAATTCGGAAGAACTTGGTAGGGGTTTATAATAGATGAATGTCAAGGAGGACATTATGAGCACAGCGGAAAACAAGCAAATACTTGAGGGGCTTTTTGGGGGAGCAAAAATCAAACTGTCTGCAGAAGATGAATACAACTTAAGAGCCGATGATTATGTTATGGAAATGCCGCAGTCCAGCGAGCGCATAGTCGGCAGGGATAAAATGCGTGAATTTCAAAAAGCGTATCCTAACCCACCTTCCATAAAACTTCGTCGCATCATTGGAGAAGGAGATTATTTGTGGTTGAAGGCATTTCTGATTATGGTCCAGAAGTTTCGCACGTAGCAGACATCGTTGAGTTTAAGGATGGCAAGATTTGGCGAGAAACTCGTTACTATGCTGCACCATTTGATGCTCCAAAGTGGCGTGCAAAATGGGTAGAACCTATCCCACAAGCCAATTGAGATAGTTGTAACCACCTCACTAATTCCAGACTAATACCGTTCCAATGCGAACGTACCTAGGCTACCAAGAAAAGAGCTTTGGAACCATTCCAGAGCTTTTTTCTTTGTCGGAGATTGGACTTATATCTGCAACACTAAAGGTCGGAGGTGAAGAATGCCAGTGGCATTCTGCAAGGCAACTTTCCGATGGCAACTGGTTTGCCAATCGCGAAATTGTGGGGTCGCGGAACGTGACCGAGTCCTGCCCCCGCTACCAAATTTGGATAACAGACAGGGATTTGCATAACCGCAAGTCTCTATTTTTATATCATCCCTGTGCTTAGGTTACACACCCACTAGTTCTTTTGTTACAATAAAGCTATGAATCCAAAAGGTATCGGAGCGGTAGCGGTAATACTAATTCTGCTTGTTGTGGGGATGGCAGGCTTTGCAGGTTGGAAAGTCCGGGAGTCAAAATCTGGCAGCACTGACAGTAAGCAAAACTCGATGCAATCTGACAGCGGTACAGAAAATATGGGAACACAAAACACTGAATCGGAAAAAGTAACCACCGGAGTAGTCATAACGACCGGTGACAGTGAGTTCGGGACGATGCTTTTCAACGATAAAAAGCAGGCGATTTACATATGGGAGCTGGAGGAATCAACTAAGGCTGAATGCTATGGGGACTGCGCTGAAGCGTGGCCTCCGGTGCTTACCGAGGGGACGCCGCGCGCGACTGGTAGTGTCAGTAATAATCTGCTCGGTACAACCAAACGCACTGATGGCAGCACACAGGTCACCTACAACGGCCACCCGTTATACTACTATGCGCACGAGGAAGCGGGAGAGATAAAGTGTCACAACGTCAGCACACACGGAGGCTTGTGGTGGGTAATCCAGCCGAGTGGTAGCCGGGCAGATTAATAAACAGCCCCGACGACCGCCTTTTAGTGCATGCCCTACATCCTAGAGGACGCTAATTGTTGCTGCTTCCCTATTTGTTCTTTCCATCCGACTAATTTTCTACTGATAAGATTCTAATTCGAATGGTTATACTCTATTACACTTGCAGTTCCGATAACACCCTGTCTATATTTGCTAATGTTTGCTCTAACCCGCGTTTCGAGCGCTCAATCATAACACCCCCAGTAGGCCATCCAAATTCGGTAATAGTAATCAGAGTTTTGTTAATATCGACTTCTTCAAACTTTACTTGTTGCTTTTTATCCATGGGGGTTTCTGCAGGGAATCCAGCCTCCATAGGAGTAATAACGTTACCTTCACTATCAGCGAAGTTGCTGACATATTGAATGATGCTGAGAGGTATAACTTGCGTGTATTTAAAGACATTGTAATAATCCAGGCCACCAAATTCTTTTGACGCGCGCATTCCCACATGGGATTTGCCGCCTTCGCGAACGTCCATTTTAGCTAAAATGTTTGTGAAGCCATCTACACCCCACCAACGTTTGACGAATCTATCGTCAATCCATACTCGCCAGACTGTTTCGATCGGAGCATCGAATACGTGAGTAACTACCAAATCTATAGTGTTCTTGGGCTTGTCTGTCATTTCAATCCTTCCACTTAGTAACTTTATGATAACAGCTAAATTTAGTTAAAGTCAGAAACATTAAAACTCAAATCTATCAAAAACATACTGTTCTGGACTTCAGCAACTTGCCTGAAAGCAGTTTGCAAGAGAATTGGGTACGAACTTTATTTGGCTTGTTTTGCCTTTAGCAGGACGGCTGAGCCAAGTGCTGCAGCTATGCCAGATGCAATAAAGACACTTATTTTGGCTGTTTCCACTAATTGCCTGTTATCAGAAAAAGCAAGCTCAGTTATGAAAATAGATACTGTGAAGCCTATACCCGCTATGAGGCTGATTCCTATAATATGCATCCAGTTAGTACCAGTAGGTAACTTCGCGTAACCCAGTCGAACCATTAACCAAGTGGCTCCGCTAATCCCAATCAGTTTCCCAAGCACTAGGCCACCTGTAATGCCAAGAATAATAGGAATAGACTCGGAGTTACTGAACATATCGCCTGAGAGCACTACACCAGCATTGGCAAAGGCAAAAACTGGCAACACAACAAAAGTCGATATTGGTAAGAAGAATTCTTCCAGACTCCTGCTCTGCGACGGTTGTCTAGCTGAACGAGGAACCGGAGCAAGTAGTCCCATAGCAGCACCTACAATACTGGCGTGAATTCCTGACAGATGCGTTGTAACCCATAGAACCGCACCGACTGCAATGACAAGAGCCAGCTTATCCGATAGCCATTTCCTCGTTAGCCATATGCCGATAATGAGTCCAATTGCACCAAATAAATACAAATAGTTAATTATCTCCGCATAGAATAATGCTATGACAAAAATTGCACCAATATCGTCAACGATGGCTAGTGTTAATAAAAACAATTTCAGGGTTAGTGGAACTCTCTTGCTGAGTAATGTCAGGACAGCCACCGCAAATGCAATGTCAGTAGCTATTGGTATGCCCCACCCTTGAATAGCGTTTGAATCCAGATTAAATACAATATATATAATCGCTGGTACTAACATGCCTCCGACTGCGGCCGCAACCGGCAGCACTGCTTTTTTACGGTCTTTCAGCTCGCCGTTAACCAGTTCTCGTTTAATCTCCAGACCAACTACCAAGAAAAATATTGCCATGAGTCCTTCATTAACCCAATGGCGCAAGTCCTGCGATAATGAAAAATCTCCTAATCCAATACTAAAATTAAGATGCCAGAAAGTATTGTATGTATCTTTAAGCGGCGAATTAACTACCAATAAGGCCAGCAAAGCGAAGCCAACAATTAACTTGCCCCCAATAGCTTCGTCTTTTAAAAGAAGGTTCAGCATGGTTGGTGCTTTGACAAATTTCAAAACTGCTTTTTTGGCGATATGTTTGATTTTTTGTTGCATTATATGTCTCCTGTTTTAGCCAGCATAATTGTCGGCCAAACTTCTGGGGCACACCGAAACTTTAACTGATATAATCATAGCATGAGTCCCGATTACTCTGTTGGGGGCCAGACAAGGTAGAAAAAGTACCGGATTTACCCAAGCATTCAGTCTGTGTCATGATCTGATATTATATAGACATAATCAGGAGTGTGTATGTCTAATAAAAAGAAACTTATACTAGCATCTATTACAATTTTACTACTGTTGCTGATAGCTCTGCTCGTATACAGCAATCGCGATAAATCAACCGTTCCGTCAACCGACAACAGTACAACCGAAACAAGTCAGGACAACAAAGCAGCTGATAAAGAGTCGCAAGATCCGAATCCGACTGTTAATCCGAACCAGCCTGCAAACACCCCTGCCCCTCCACCGGCACCTGCCGCACCCACTATCAGCCTGACGGGCAAGCAACAAGCCGGACAAGTAGTTCAGGTCAGCGCTATAGTGAAGAACCTGACTGCCGGTACCTGCCAGGCAACATTTACCGGCCCTCAGGGTACGCAGCCAATCGGCCGCACCTCGCCGGTTATCAATAAAGGCAATTTCTACGGTTGTACCGATATGAATATACCGGTAGCTGATTTCCCCAAATCAGGAACGTGGCACATGACTATTTTTGCTGCCAACCAGAATAATAAATCAAACATCGCTGAAGCCGACATACAAGTCACCAAATAATATTCTGCCATTTTCAGAAATACATTATTCGGAAGATTTATGCTTAGTATATCTGCTATTCGCCTCGTATGAGCTGATGTGTCTGATTTACGCAGTGAACCCGGCCTGCCGATCTGATCTAAGCTACTTAGCTCTATGTGATAATTCCGATAGACCGAGAAGTATGATTTTGTAAAAATTCTATTGCAGTAAACAGGAGTACTCATGTTACGCAGAGATTATTCAGATAAACACATCGCCCGCCTTACGGCAGCCATAGTCCTGGGAGTCATAGCTATTCTGTTATCAATGAGCTGGATCATGACCAGAGGCGTAGCCGACGATACGGACAAACAGCCAACACCACAGAATATTCCTGTCAACACCAATAGTCCGGGCACCGGTACCGGCGGAAGCAGTGGTGTAGGCACGGGCGCCAATAATGATGTTAATGAGACTGTCCCCGGCAGTCCGGCTGGTGGAGTGGATACTAATCAGGCTCCATCGGGCAGCACACCACCCAACTAGTCAGGCTTTGTACTCTGTACATTATGCAATCTAACAAATAAAGAATATCAGGTTATAGTTCTGGCTAACGCCACATGTACCAGGTTGAATAATATTTCTTCGTAAGTCGTACCCTCGTTGGCCTCGAATGCACCGGCAAAATAACGTGTACCTGGTGCCGGCATGAAATTTGCTTCCAGAAAATGTGCTTTACCTTCAGAATCCATACGTATATCGATACGTCCGAGATCCCTGCCACCTAAAGTCCTATAAACGTCCTCTGCCAGAGTTGAGACAGCGGTGTGAGTGGCACTGTCATCGATTGTTACAACCAGCTCATTGTCATCAAACTTTACTGTAGAACCCAGAATCCGGTCACCGCGCGAATTTTCTGTAGTTATAATTTCGATTGGCATAACAAGAGGACTATCAGGAAAGTGACTATCCATAATCGCCACACTGAATTCCCGGCCCTCCAGATATTGTTCGACAAGTGAACTTGAGTTATTGATAATATATACAGCCTCAACTTTTGCCTGAAATTCTGCGTAATTCCGCACGACTGAATCTATACCGATTCCCTTACTGCCCCCTCCATTAAGCGGCTTGATAAATAACGGAAATGGTAATGGTAAGTCATGAACAGTCGGATACTGGCCGGGGATTGCTACGAATGAATGTGCTGTCGGCAGATCCGCAAGCCGGACACGAGCTTTTGCTCTCTCTTTATTAAAGTCCATTTTCATGGCACTAACGGTTGCACCTGTATAGTTGATGCCGCTCTGTTCCAGATGTTCTGATAGCCATACGTCAGCTATGGATTCGTCAAATAAATCTCCGGCGTATGGTAATCGCTTCAGGCCGAGAAATACGAGGTCAGGTTGTCTGGCTATGAGAGAGTCCAGGTCCGGCAGATTATTAACAATAGTTACTCCCACATTATCGTAGCGTTGGCTTAATCCATCCACGATACGCTGGCAGGCTTTTGCGCCCATGGAACTAAACTTTCTATTGGTAGTACGGGCAATCTCAATATGTTTATTAATTTTCATTCTTGTCCCGTCATTCTTATATATCACCTGATATCCGCTAACAGTGCCGGAAGCAATATGAACACGGGCTCTTCCCAAACCAAAACTTTTATTTTTGGGTAAGAAACGAGAGATATCCTGTTTATTTATCTTACCATTTTACAGGCTACGGGTCTAATATTTTACTAGCGAACCGTTCGGAAGAATTTGTTCCAGAACAGCAAATGACTGCAAATCGCCCGATTTTATAGCCAGATGATTTTCTGACGCGGCCTGGCCATAATGAACCTGAACCAGATCACCAACTTCGACCTTGAGTGCTCGTGATTTATCCATATCTGTGACTACCGGCTTTGGCTTGTTATATTCCACTACTGCATCATACGGGAATTCAACGGTAAATGTATTTTTTGTGCCTCGTGTTTCGAGCGTAACACGGTTGCCTTCGATTTTGGTTATCCGACCGTCCAGCTGATACAGAGTAACTTTTTTTTCATTAGTAATATCCTTCCTTAAATATTTCATATTATCCTTACTCATTTCGTCACCGGCACTATATACTTGTCCGAGAATCTGGTTTTGCAAAGACACACAGAGATACGGCGGGTTATTGTGGCAGGGACCAAGGCTTGTGATTGCATTGAGAATAGCCGGATCACCAATTTGCGCTCCTCTGTTGGCCACGTATTTGGTCTCTATATTTGTTTTAATGATGCCGATAACATCGAATTTCGTCTGCTCGCCAAGGGCATTTTGTCTTATGTCGGTGTAGTATTGAACTTTGTTCTGTGTTCGTGTAACTACCTGAATCTGATCACCCGTCATAACATCAGCCAGCCTGATCACTTTGCCCGCCGACCATACCTCAACCTCCGGAGACAACTCAAGAGTACGGGTGAATTCTTTGCCATCCGGATAATACTCCGCCGGCTTCATCCCGGCTGAACTATCAACTGCATAGATTGGCAGCGAAAAACTTATTTTAGTCGGCGTTATAGCTGTTACCTTACCGATTGTTAATCCGAATATGGGATTTGATTCAGTACTACCGACAAAAGTATTGTGATGGTCGTAGATAGTTACCAGGTCACCAACCTTCTTTTTATTAAATTGCTCAGCGTCATTATCGCTAATCCAGTGAGAAGCTATAAAGCTACCCAATGCATCGTAGGCACAGGTATTCTTAAAGACTTTATATACATCTTCATCGCTCAGCCCTGAGCTACGCGAGATCTCATACTGCAAAGCTTTTCCGGAATTGAAATCGCCGCACTGGCTATCGACTGTGTACTGTTTTTTATCGTCATCGTTGCTTTGTTGGATATTTGTAATGGTAATCTCCGGATTAACCCAGCGATAAGTAGCGTAAGCTGCCGCACAGGCAGTAGCACTCATACCGAGAATTATCAAAGCTAGTATATATGCAGGCAATTGTTTGAGTTTTGCGTATAAATTACGTAGTTTCATGGAAATGGTTTCCTTTTTAGTTACGCTATTGTTACGTATAACTTTGGCAATAGTTTCATGAACGCCTGTTTTCCCAACGACGCGCATAGTATTCGCAATGAATTTTTCATTACCTTTCATATGCTCCGGCCGGGAAGCGATGAGCTGTTGATCAATGTTAGCTTTTTTCATGATAATTCCTCCTTCAGTTGAAGTTTGGCCCGTCTTATCCATGTACGAACTGTGTTGAGCGGTACATTTACCTGGTTGGCTATTTCGCGGTAGCTTTTGCCATGCCAATAGTAGGCTTCGATCACTTCACGGTATTCCGGCGGCATTAGCTGTGATACCGCATCTCGTATTTCCTGTTTTTCTTCCTCCTCAATAAATGTCGGCATTGTAACATCTGCAAATAATTCAATGTTATCAACATCTGCTTTCCGCTTATTTTTGCGCAGATAGTCTATGGCGAGGTTAGTTGCTATCTTGTATAACCAGGTGGAAAAACGCGCTTTTTCAGAATCAAAATCATCGAGTCTGAGGTATGCCCTTACAAATGCTTCCTGAGACAGATCTTCCGCTTCGTCCCTATCGCCGACTAAATTTTCACAGTGAATAATAAGTCCTACATGGTAACGACGCACTAGTTCCTCGTAGCGATCGGCACCACTACGGATTGCTTCTATAATCTCAGTTTCGTTCATCATACTTAACTATACGCATTCAGGCTGTAAAAGTTTCAGAATTCGATACAAGTATATAGACGCAGATTTTGGTCTTTTTATTATCGGGCTAATCTCTCTATACTTAATATTGTGAATAAATTCACCGCCCTTCTGGCAAACTCAAGATTTTATATATTGGCAACTTCTCTGCTGCTCAGTATATTTATTGCTGCGTATCTTAGAATCCATATACCGGACGATAGGTTGTACTACATACGTACCGAGCAGATATTTGGTTTGATATCTGTTGTATTCCTGTATATGGCCGTTATTCTGACGCCCATTAGTAAACTGATCGGTAAAAAGCTGTGGTTGCAGAAGCTGTTATTTGCCCGACGCGGGTTTGGAGTATCTGCGGCATATTTTGCGATACTACATGTTTACCTGGTTATGACCGAGCAGATTGGCGGCTTCAGTGGCTTAACACTACTACCCATGCGATTCAAAGTTTCTTTTATTCTCGGTACTTTAGCGCTCGTTATTTTATTTTTAATGGCCGCCACATCCTTTGATAAAGCTATCAAAGTCATGACGTTCCCGCGCTGGAAAATGCTGCATCGTTTCGTATATCCGGCCGGTTTGTTAATCATTGTGCACATTTGGCTGATAGGTACTCATGCCGAAAAGAGTGTTGTGCGCATAGCAGGCTTTGTAGCTCTTGGCATTTTGTTCGCACTGGAGGCTATGCGTATCTCGAATATTATAGCTATCCGTTACAAGATGGACCGGGCGAGGAATGTGCTGGTTTTTGTGATGCTATTTGTGCTTATGACAGGAGCGCTTTTTCTGTTGCCGGTTCTGACGAAGAATTATCATAGCGAACATCATGATGATAATTCAGCAGGGATGAGTTCACATTGAAAAAATATATTTATATATTCAGTCTTATCATAATGACGACCATAGTGTGGTCTGCTCAGGTAAAAGCACATGTCCTGCTCAGGGATCCCAAGGTAAATATCGGGGCAGTCCTGCACATAAATCCCGATGATGATCCAATCGCCGGTGAGATAAGCGAATTATATTTCGACTTGCAGGACCAGAATAGTCAGGTGAGAATTGCGTACTCCGGCTATGAATTAATTGTGACGGACGAAAAGGGTACAGACGTGCAGGCCCCGCTTACAATATCCGACACCACATTGATCGCAAAATATAACTTTCCGTCTCAGGGTTTATATAAACTTACTCTACGATCAAAGGCCAGCTATGATCAGTTTCAGAAAGTTTCTATGGAGGATAGTCTGCGAGTCAGCAGAGGAATCAATAGCGGTGCGCGCGCTCAGACAAAATATCCTCTTGCCAATGCCGTAGTACTGATCAGTGCGGTTGCACTCGGAGTTCTGGCCATCGTGGCGTTTAATTACCGACGGGTTATCGCTGGACACAGCAGGTTTTAAGCTATATACTCTGTATTAATAGTTAATAAAGTGAAGTATTATAGGAGAAATCAATGAATAGTATTAAAAAACAAGTATACATAGGAGTCGCAATTATAGCGGCGATGACATTATTATTAACCGGCTCAGCATTCGCGCATGTTGTCGTTAAACCGGCCGAAGTGTTAACCGGAGCCTTCCACACTTTCAATACCGGCGTACCCAACGAAAAAGATATTCCGACTGTTGCTGTTAAATTACTGATACCTGAGAATTTGCAGCATGTTTCTCCGACGGTTAAGCCGGGCTGGACAATTAGTGTAGAAAAAGTTGGCGAAGGCGAAGACGCAGTAGTCAAATCTATCACCTGGAGTGGCGGCAGTATACCGGCCGGCCAGCGTGATGACTTCACTTTCAGCGCTAAAGCACCGGACAAAACAGGTGATCTGCAGTGGAAAGCCTACCAGACCTACGAAAGCGGCGAGATAGTTGCCTGGGACCAGGATCCATCCCAAAAGGGCGAGGATACCAAGCCGTTCTCCATAACAAAAGCTGCCGCCAAGGCCACTAATACGAATTCTGCAGCCGCAACGGAGGATAAGAAAGATTCTGACAACGGCGCCAAAACAATAGGATATGCCGCACTGGCAATATCATTTGTCGCTCTTGCCGTAAGCACGCGCAAACCAGGCACCACACCTGCTGCAACCCCGGCTGCCACAAAGAAAAAAAAATAAACTCTTCTTTTTACTTTTTTCTACTGGTTGTTTTAACTGCGACTTCGGATAAATTGTAGGCGGGTCGCGGGGTTCTGTGGAATAGTTCAAGCAACAGCATTCCGGCTCCTCCCCAGAAAGCTATCAATATCGCCAGGAAACCAATAATCGGAATGAAATATGTAAGCAGCAGCACGGTTGCTCCTGCGAGCATGATGACAAGCGGCTGAACTGAGCCACGCAATATCAACCGGCCCAGATAATAGCCGAATATCGGCCCGCTGAGGATCATTACAACCAGCCATGACAACCCTATCAGTATCGCAAGCGGTATGCCGACCAGCGTAAGCGCCAAACCGATCAGAATAACCGGCACGACGAGTCCCGCCAGCAAACCGACGAGCAGCGCTTTCCATGGCCGCGGTAAGCCCCGATCCGTAACCCTTTGCAGCATACGGGGGAATAATAGCACTAATACCATCGATGTAACGAGCATAGCCAGGAACAAATAGATAAACCAGCCGTTCACGAAGCTACCCTCTGACTTTGACTCCCGAGGAGCTTCGCTACGGGTAATTTTACCGCCTACTAAGGCTTCGCTCGCTTTTTTGATCTCGTTATTACTCCGGAATTCTATGTTTCCCTGCACCCGGGCACCGCCGCCGAGTTCAAGATTTTCGATATTACCTTTGATATCACGCCCGACTGAATTCGCAATGAGTATACTACCCCCTCCGGCAGCGATATCACGGCCTACGCTGCCGCTGAATGTTCCGTCAGAAGAACCCAACGTGACATCGCCACCGATCTTTGCTCCGGAGCTAAGCATAAAAGACTGGCCCCCAATGGTTGCGTTGCCGGATACGGTGCCTCCGACCGTGATGCTTTGGCCGGCAAGCCGCACATCACCATTTACTGTACCGTTGACTGTTAGTGTCTGGCCGGCGCATATTACGTCGCCGTGCACGGTTCCACTGATAGTAACTGTCTGGCCGGCGCAGAAAACATCACCGAATACTTCGCTGCTTATATTGATAGTATTGCCCGCGGCAAATAAGCTATGGTCAATTCTTTCCTGCTTGTCAGCGACAACATTGGTTCCGCTTCGGAAACTATGAGCATTAGTCAGCCCCGCATATCCTGCGAAAGATATAGTTACCAATACTACGGCACTGAGTAATATTTTGTATTTTCTCACCATAGAATTTTCTCCTCTTATAGGCTTAGCCTACGCCACAAAAGGCAGGTTTACAATATTTAACCCTACCCAATGTAGTGTAAGTCCGTAACATTCAAATGATATGATGGACTTATGAAAACAGTATTTTTGGACAGAGACGGTACAATTATTGTTGATCCGCCCGACCTGCGCGTGGATAAGATAGAGAAGATCGAACTTTTCCCTGATAGTATTGAGGCACTTGCCTATCTTGCACGGCATGATTTTAATGCCGTAATCATAACTAACCAAGCAGGTGTAGCCGAAAACCGGATTAACGAAGAAGAATTCTGGACCATCCACAATGAGGCGTTGAAAATGTTAGCACCAAGCGGGATAAAAATACTGAAGACATACATGTCCCCGCATGGTCAGGGTGAAGTAAATGAATGGCGCAAGCCATGACCGGGCATGCTACTTCAAGCTGCAAAAGACTTTGGCCTGAACTTATCTGACATATACATGGTTGGCGATAGCCACTCTGATATCATGGCCGGCATTAACGCCGGTACCAAAACTGTGCTGGTCAAAACAGCTAACATGAATGTCGAAGCGTCTGAAGCCGACTACACCGCACCGAATCTGATGGACGCCGTAAAGTATATTGTCGCCCACAGCTAAATAATACACTCAGGAAATTCCTTGGTTTTTAGTGACAGTAAATTACTTCAACGATTGCTTACCAAAGGAGTCAATTAGGCAAAATGAGCATAAAGGCGTATAATAAGGAGTAATAAACGTTAGCTTGGAGATCTGAGCAACTATAGAGTAAAGGTTTGATAGCATGTCAACGGTAAAGAAAAAAAGCAGTTTCTTCGGATCTGAGGTAGCAATTCAAATTGAACAAACACTCCGGTCAATGGCAGAAGACGTCAGATATAATACGGACTCCACATATAGTGCTGATGCCGTGCAGTATCCCAATAACCTGATACCGTTTGTCGACAAACATATGAACTATCTCAAGACTCATCCGAGTGTAGATCCTCATCATTATGTATCAAATTTACGCCTGATGACTCTGATCAGATAAGTTTCATCGTTGACAGCAAATAATGTTTGTGCTAGTATATAAGTAATTGTTTTAATGGATCCGGGTTCAAATAGCTTTATTACTTTGGCTTCATACTGACAATCGACAGGTATCACGAGTAATAACTATAAAAACCAAAGGATCTTTTTTAATGTCTTATTCATATCGTTCCAGTAAACCATCATCAATGGCCAGCCGTAACTCACGGGGCCGTAGCGGACAAAGAAGTAATAATCGTGCGCATATGGGCCAGTATATCGACCCGAGCCGATTCGTAAAAGTGGCTACAATATCTGAGGCTGAGGCATATACGCCTATGCACACATTTGTCGACTTTGACCTGCACTCTATATTGCAAACAAATCTCAGCGCCAAAGGGTATTTCATTCCTTCGCCTATTCAGGATCAGGCCATACCTGCAGCGCTAGCCGGCAAAGACGTTATCGGTATAGCGAGCACCGGCACCGGCAAAACGGCAGCATTTGCTCTGCCAATTCTCCAACGGCTTATTTCTGAAAAAGGCGGCGCAGCACTGATCGTAGCTCCTACCCGTGAGCTTGCACAGCAAATCGAAGAAGAATGCCGTGCACTTGCCAAAGGCAGCGGGCTATCCGGAGCAATCCTGATCGGCGGCACGAGCATGGGCAACCAGCTGCGTGATCTGCGTGCGCAACCCCGTGTTGTTATCGGTACTCCCGGCCGCATCAAGGATCATCTGCAGCGCGGAACGCTAAAGCTGAATAATTTCAATATGGTAGTTCTGGACGAAGTAGATCGCATGCTGGACATGGGATTTATAAATGATGTCACAGAAATTCTGAGCCGTCTCTCAGACAACCGCCAGTCATTCTTTTTCTCCGCAACTATGGACCCCAAGGTTCGTACGCTGATAAATACCTTTACGCAGGATCCCTTCACCATATTACTCAAAGCGAGTGCAACTAATGAGAATATACACCAGGATGTAGTGCGCTACCAGGGCAATATAGATAAGATCAGCAAACTGCAGGATATTTTACTCAAATCAGAAGTCGCCAAAGTCATTGTATTTGATGAGACCCAGCGCAGTGTCGAACGCCTCAGCAACGAGTTAATCAGCCGCGGATTCCCGGCAGATGCAATACACGGTGGCAAATCACAGGGTCAGCGTCAGCGCGCTCTAAGCAGATTCAAGAAAAATGAAGTCAGCATATTAGTTGCTACCGACGTAGCAGCCCGCGGTATTGACGTCGTTGATATCACACATGTTATCAACTTCTCACTTCCCAAAGCTTACGACGACTATATCCACCGTATAGGACGTTCCGGACGAGCCGGCCAGGTTGGCTACGCCCTGACATTTATCGCCAACTAAATAACAACCCTCAGCCTTTTGTAAGATGTTGGCTATACTCTAAATTTCCTGACATATCGGGGTGCCATTAGCATCAGTGCCACCCTCAATCCTATATAGTGCTATAAAGGTTCGTTTGGTTGCACCTGTAACAACGCCCCGGGTACCGGCCTGATCACATTTCATATTGGTCATGATGAAAAGCTGTGTTGTGTCAGGGGGCGCTGCCTGGGTGCCCCCCGGATTTACTGCGTATTTTACGTTAGCTGTCTTATAAATATCAGTTTTCGCATTTGCCATAACCTGAGCATTGAAAACGGCACTAGTGGCAGGGACATTACCATTATTATTCGCAACATACTCATTCATGGCTGCGGCAACCCGGCTTACGTCATTCTTGCGCTGTGTATTGCGGGAATTGGTTTGTAAGCCTGATGCCCCGGACTCACCGCTGCCACTATTATTTTCAATGCCGCTTAGATATGTTGGGTCGAAACCAAAGCGGGTCAGAATGTCTTTTACAGGAATAGCGCCGGCCGGTTTATCGGCTTTAACTTCACCGTCATATGGTTTGGCAGCCAGGCTGCCTTCAATCCGGAAGTCGCCGAAGAAAGCGTCGTCCTCTGCCGAAGCAGTTAATCCGGCTTTCGAAGTAAATGACCTGACATCAACGTCAAGCGTAAATTTAATGTCGATACCACCATAGTCATCATGATATTTGCTAAATAGTGCTAATTTATCACCGCCGGTATAGATTTGTCCAATATCTGTATAGGCAGTTTTTTCTGTAATGTTCGTATAGTAGCGAATTTTGTGAATAACCTTATACTTAGCATCTATCCACATCTCGAATGTTTCATCTTCCAGCTCTTTGACCGAGCTATCGCAGCTCCCGATCGACGTTTTTTTGGCATCTTCGATGTCTTTATCGTCCAGATTGGCGATTTTTTTGACTGCTATCTGACTCAAAACTTTATCTGACAAAGCCTTGCAGTATTCTGCAGCATGTGACCTGTTAATTCCAACTTTATAGTGAAACGAGTTGATGCCTTCGGCAGTTTTTTCTTTACCCAGATATTCGCGGTTTTCAAAAACAGCTTTATTGGCATCGGCTGTAAACAAGTACTCGTTACCTACATCCGAAACAGCGCGTATAAGGTCAGCGATTTCTCCGGCAGATATATTCTCTTTATTCTTATGTTCGACAGGCGGTAAGAATCCGGCTCCAAGCGACTCCAGAAAGTCTGCTTCAACGGAAATCCATTTGCCTTCATAATCTGAAAGTCCCGGAGCATAGTCATCTGCTCCCATGCTTTTCAGCCCCGTCAGCTGAAAATAAAGATCCGGAAATCGTTTATCTTTTTGTAAATCTGTTAGAAATTTAAGTCCAAGTGTTCGATCTGATTCACCGGGAGAACTGATTTTAAAATCAAGATTGCCATTTGACTTAGTTGGATCCAGCTTTACATTAAATGTACCGTTGAAACCGCCGTCTTCTATCGTAGATACTTCCAGCAAGCCGTCCAGCTCGGAACCTTTTTTGATCTGTTCCAGTTTATCTTTTTCTGTCGCCTGATCGATTAGTTTGTCCACTACTTTGCCTGAGCGGTCCAGACCTGTTCTATAGACATTCTCCGGCTTATTGGGCAGATAATAACCAAAAACAACGCCGGCTGACAAAAATATAGTAAGAATGGTACCGACTGTAAGCGCTATGATGAGCTTTTTCTTACTCTTTTTTTGTGGCGGAGGAGATTCACCCTCCGGAACACTGTAAAAAGCAGTCGGCACGTCACCCGCTACATGAGGTGAAACACCAGGCTGAGCGGTTGGCCGGGCGGGGACAGGAGCGGTATTATCGGAGTAAATGGGTGGAGGGACAGGATTATCAGGAGCGAAGGTCTGGTCAGGTGGTGCAGATGAGACATTAACCGGGTCCGGATTATTCTCATTTTGTGTTGGATTAAATTCATGTTTTGGGTCCATAACGGGTTCCTGTATCCTGCCGACACTACGGCATTATTGTATGATTTGCCTGAAGTATAGCATAAGCACAGTTACTTACGGTTACCTGACTAAAGTGGTAGTCATTTTATATGATCATTTATACAAGTTATACTTGATGCTGTTGATGGGAAGGACAGTCAATGAAAAAGTATTCTAATAAATGGCCTTACGTAGGTTTGGTTGTAGTGGCATGGGTTGCCTATATACTGCTCACAATATCCGCACCCGCCACACCGGACAATCCACAAACAAGTAACTTAAGCACTGCTGCTCTGACGATTCTTACCCTGTCAATACTTGCGCCTTATTTGCTGACATGGCTTATCGCGGTAATCGGATGGTACAATTTCAGCTGGTTTGCGACAGATGCAGTGTACAAAAAAATTCCGGGGCACCAAGGCATTATCTATATATCACGTGGACTCGGAATATTAATTTTTGACCTTATCCTGGTGCCAATGTTCAGTGTGATACGTAGAATATGGGGCGATGACGAACCAACTGCGGCATTTATAACTATCTTGAGTAATTACTTCCATGTAGTTATTCCGCTGGTAGCCTTTAGCTTTATGTACATTGGATCGCTCAAATTAGCAGCAAGCGGACACTATGCATCAGCGATACGCATCAGAATATTGCCGGCATTGCTGGCAACAATTGTTTTTATTGCGCTATTTTGTCTCGCCGTTACAGGCAATACATCCAGACAAGTAGCTCACGGTGCCGGTCAATTTGCCAGTTTCTATATATCCGATCCTCTAATAATTTTGACAATTATTATTCCTCTGGCTATAACATGGTTTTTGGGCCTTCAAACTGCCCTTAACACTGAACGATACATGCATTCTTTTTTGCAGCCTGTATGGCGAACTGCTATTATCCATTTATTCCATGGTTTACTGGCAATAGTTAGCAGTGCAATTATATTGCAAGCCATAACCGCTTTTGGTAACCACCAACTTCAACAAATCAGTTTTGTATTGCTGTTGGTAATCCTGTTTTTATTTATTTTTTTACAAGCTGCAGGATATTTCCTTATACGCAAAGGTGCTAAACAGCTGCGTAGTTTAATTAAAACCGGTACTCCTCATGAGATTGATTGAAAAAATTATTCTATTGTTTCTTGGCATTTCACTGCTGCCCCTGCTGCTTGTAAGTACAATATTTTATTCCAGCGTAAACATCTCGATGCGCAAACAAATAAATGAACATTTGAATAATATTGCTACAATTCAGGAGCACAGACTGATCGAAATACGTAACCACAATCTTAGCCGATTATCTGATTTTACAAGCAGGATACATTTACGAAATCTTCTGAATACTTATACTTCCAATGCCGGGACGGCCCAAATAGAAATTACGGCAATTATTGTTGAAGCAAAAAGTCTGGGTAAAGACGTCAACCTAATTGCGGTTACTGACCCTAATGGTAAAGTCATTGCTTCAACCGCACAGGAACATACAGCTACATTATTGCCTTTGAGTGAGTTATTCAAATCAGGCATTAAAGAAAATACTATTAAATTAACGGCGGATACAGAAACAAAAAATAATGTTTTCTATCTTAGTGGCCCGATCAAACACGCGGATAAAACATTGGGAGTAGTTATTATCGAGATTAATGCTAACGAGTTAACAAAGACTCTGGCCGATCACACCGGGTTCGGGCGGACAGGAGAAATTTATCTGGGCCAACGCCTGGACAACGGCCAGTTATCATTTTTAACACCGCGCCGTTTTGAAAATCCTGAGTCGGGCCAAATTATTACCCAAACTAACGGTCCCATGTACAAAGCACTGACAAACCAAGAGGGTATTTTTCCGAATATAACAGATTACCGTAACCAAAAGGTAATCGCAACTACGAGAGCAATAGATGGTAGCGGTTGGGGGCTTGTAAGTAAAATTGATAGTTCCGAAGCTTTTCAACCACTCAAAAACCTCCGTAATGAGTTGATCATGTTGTTCTTTGTAAATTCCGTTATTGTTGTATTCGCGGCAATTGCCCTGGCCAGGAGGTTTACGCAACCGATACTCGAGATTGATGAAGTTGCCGAAATAGCGAGCAGGGGTAAACTTGATAAACGTGTTGCCAGCACCTCGAAGGATGAAATCGGAAGCCTTGCACATACATTTAACAAAATGCTTGATAACATGGAGATTGTTAATAAAGCCAAGAATGACTTTGTATCGCTGGCTTCGCACCAGCTCAGGACACCGCTTACATCTATCAAGTGGTCTGCAGAACTCTTAACAGCACCCAAGTCTAGCCTGAGCAAAACTAAGCAAAAGCAATATCTGCAGCAAATATATGACTCGAATGAAAGGATGATTGAGTTAGTAGAGTCGTTACTGAATGTTTCTAAAATCGATGTTGACAGTTTGCCATCCAAAAGATCATCCGTTGATCTGGCGGATAAGCTTGAGCAGGTACTCACGGATCTCAGCTCACAAATCCGGACCAGGGAAATCTCTATCAACAAAAAAATCGATGAGAAGATTGTACCAATCACGATTGATCCGAACTGGATACGTATAATCTTACAGAATTTAATTTCTAATGCTGTCCGCTACAGCGAGCCGAAGCAACAAGTATACATTAGTATAGAAAAAAAACAGACGCACGTACTCATCAAGGTCAAAGATAACGGTTGCGGGATTCCTGCTTCTCAGCAAGATGTGATTTTCACGAAGTTCTTCCGGGCTGACAATGCCAAACGCGTTGAAAGCGAAGGCTCAGGAATCGGCCTCTATCTCACGAAAGCAATGATAGAACGTTCCGGCGGCACTATATGGTTTGAATCTGGTCAGAACAAAGGATCCACATTTTATGTTAAAATTCCTGTAGCGAATAAAAGCATGGGCGCAAAGGAGAGCAAACGACTTGAGTAAACCGGCCAAAAAAATACTGATCGTTGAAGACGAAGAACCTTTGTCTAATATCCTTTGTGATCAACTAACCGGCGAGGGTTTCGATGTTGTCATCGCCCGCAACGGATCAAAGGGAGTGAATATGGCAATATCCGAGAAACCTGATCTGATTCTGCTGGATATACTACTACCTAAGAAAAGCGGTCTGACCGTAATCAAAGAACTCCACGAGCACAAGGAAACATCATCTATACCTGTCATTATGCTGACCAATCTGAGTGACACTGACAGCGTAAACGAATCCCTAAACTTTGAAGCATATGATTTTATGGTCAAATCCGACACCAAATTAAGTACTATTGTCGATGCTATCCACACCAAATTAAGCGTGTAATTTTTAGTTCAATTATAATTGTAATCTGTTTATTGTTATACTTTGTATAATGAAAACCAGCATACGAACACTTAAAAATACTTTACCGTATATTCTGTCTGTCGGCGGCTTCACCGGCTTATTATCGGCTTTCGTGCTGGCAGTTGAAAAGATAGCCATCATTAAAGACCCGGCATTCCAGCCATCATGTAATATCAACCCGATCCTGAGTTGCGGCTCTGTGATGATTACCGATCAGGCCGAAGCCTTCGGCTTCCCGAATCCGTTCCTCGGTATTGCCGGCTTCGCAGCGCTGACTTCAATAGGTCTGGCATTATTGGCCGGAGCTACTTTCAGGCGATGGTTCTGGTTGCTGATTCAGGCTGGCGTATTATTTGCTGTTGTATTTATCCATTGGTTGATGTTCCAGAGTATTTATAATATTGGTGCGCTCTGCCCATATTGTATGGTTGTCTGGTCTGTTACAATTCCAATTTTCTGGTATGTAACCTTGTATAATCTGCGCGAAAAAAATATAAGATCCCCCAAGGCTTTCAAAGGAATCTGTGCTTTTGTCCAGAAACATCACGGGGATATTCTGCTGGTTTGGTTTCTGATTATTATCGGCACCATCCTGGAACATTTCTGGTATTACTGGAAGACTGTACTCTAGTTAGTCGAGTGGACTTTTCGCTCTGTCCGATTGTTCCGGGTTTTGGCCAGTTTTTTCTGTCCGTAAAAGATACTGATAGCTCCCAGTGCAACTATGTAGTCCTTAAACGTTTCTCCCCAGTTCTCAGGTTTCAAAAAGAATTTTTCCGGCGAACTTTTGACTAATGCCTGAGCACTTTCTACTTCAAAGTTCAGAGCTGTTGTGCTGATTACGGCATACTTAAAGGCTTTTTCGTACAAGGCAGAAGTAACCTCTCCAACTTTTTTGCCCACTATCTGGCGCTTATATCCCACATACGCGCCCAACGCGCCAACTATCAGATGATCAAAGCTGGTGGCACTTGCATAAGCAACACCATGCAAATTATCAGTTATGCCGCTGGGTCGAACGTATACCACATCAGCAACAGTTGCAGCACCCAGAACCAAAGCAGTTCCTGCCTGCCCCATTGTCGGAAGCCAGCTTTCGGTATATTCCTGTGCGCCTGCGTCGAGGGGTCTGGTCTGCTCATATGCCAGAGGAGGGGCGGTCTCAATGACGAGCGGCTGGCCATCTAAAGCTATACTCACTGGCTACAATTATAACAATGAGTATTACCTTTTCCAGCTGGTTTATTCTATATTTAAAAACTGAAATAAATAAGGCCCTCTCGCAAGGGGCCTTATCCATCCTGGGCGGGACTTACCTACATTGTAGGCATTGTACGATGAGTTGTATTACCACCACCTCTGCTGGCTTTACCGCCTGCACGTGCTACACGTGTCCGTGTTGCCTTGCTTGCGCTCGCGAGTCCTCGCTTTGATTTAGCTTCTGCCATATATCCACCTCCCTATGTATTAGTTGATACAGGCTTCCATACGCTCCCGTGGTGCCGTCTGTGGAAGCTCCTACCATAATACTGCTGTAATACCTCTGAGTCTGTGACTTATCTTACTTTGGGGAAAAAGTATGGAATTTGGTTTTGAACCTTGAGGCCATGCTAAAAACTTCGTGTCGCCATTCGTAAAATGCATAGCCAAGCGCGGCAATAACAGCTAGTGTCACAAGGAGCAACCTCGGATTATTCCCTACTGAGCCTGACGGAAGATCCCTGACCTGTGCAATCCCCGCCACACTACCGCCACCCGCACTTTTCCGACAACGATTTGTTTCAGGGTTACGTTCCTGACCCTCATCGCAAGGAGTCAGAGAAGAAGCTGTTTGGATAATTGCACGGCAACGATTTGTTTCAGGGTTACGTTCCTGATCGGCCTTACACGGCACAAGTTCTGAATCAGACGCTCCGATTGAGCGACATCTGTTTGTTTCAGGGTTACGTTCCTGACCGATTTTGCAGGCTGTCAGATTCAGCGCAGCTAGCTGTATTAACCGGCAACGATTGGTATCATGATTACGTTCCTGATCCTGACGGCAGGGTGCGAAGCTTACGATATTGTTGCTGATGTCCTCTTCGTCGGGAGTATTAATCAGCATAGGAAGATTAGCATTCGCGGGAGTAGGCTGATTGGTATACTGCCATACCCCGTCAATGAGCGCCCATGCATTGTTTTCTATTGGCTGCTCATAGCTCGCTGCCAAACTGACAGCTTCACCATTCGGTGCTACGAGCCGTACGCTGGCCGAACTATTAGGCAGCACCAAACCTGTCTGAGTATCAGAAAATGCCTGATATGCTCCTGACCCTATTATCTGATCGGGCAATGGGTATGATTTGGAGTAGTCAGGACCTGATTGTAGTATGTAGCCTTTCAAACTTATTGGCCGGTTGTTAGGATTGTATATTTCGATAAATTCGTTCCCCGCATCATAGCTGGTGGCATTTGGCAACAATTCAGTGATATACAATGTGGCATTTTCGAGTGGGATAACATTGCAGTTTTCACCATCAGAACTCTCGTAACCGGCAGGGATGCTGGTCTGCAGATCATCGATATTAAAACAGAGATCAGCCTGACAATTGCCCGCTGCATCTTTCAGATACCCGGCCGGCAATTGTGTTTGTAGTCCATCAATATTTATACAGATATCTGTCTGTACTATTACTTCGTAGACACTACTGGAGACCAGTACTGGCACGGCAACCTGCCCGAAGTCATCCAGGTTATCATTAGTGTCTTTAAGCGTCGTCTCGCCAATGCTGACGCGCTGTAAAATGCCGGGGCTTACCGGATTGGCCGCAGCTGTACCTTCTGCAGTACCGCCTCCCCATCCTAATCTGTCAATTTCCACACCGCCGGCATCGAGCAAGCGAATATACCGGTCTTTGCCGGCAATCGAACCTGACGCAAAAGTAATATCGAAGACAGACGCCGGGTAATCAACTTTGAATGCACTGCTCGCTGCAACCAGGTAGCCATGAGCCGGTAGCCAGAGTTTAGTATGAGCATCAGGAGCGATCAAACAGCCCAGATTTGCAGAATCTTCTGTCGTGGCGCCATATTTTAGACACCATCCGGTCGTATCAACCGCTGCCGGGCTGTTGTTGTAGACAGAGATGTATTCTTTATTTGTAAATCCTGTTGCCCCGACCTGTAACTGGTAAATCACAGGATTGCCAGCTGCTTGAGCCACTTGAGAAACTAACATCAATAACCCGAGTACTGCGAATACTCCGCTCACCCCCAGCAAGCTTTTAATCATGCCGTTCACTATACTCTATGGTTATACTAATTCGCTAATGTTTTTTCCTGATCGGAAATTATATTTAGTTTTATAGTACAAATAAATGATGGTGCTCAGACCCAAAACATAACTCGCAATCAGAAGATTACTACTGAATTTCATTTCCCCCGCGGCACCTGGGAAAGCAGCAATTTTCTCAATTATAAATGTTGAATACGTTAGCAGTGCTGTGGCCGGCAGGCCAAAAATATGAGCCATGCCCGGTATCAGCAGGCTGCCAGCTCCGGCAATAAACACAAATAGCATTGCAAACGGAACTACCGGCAATACCAAAATATTAGCCAATAAAGCATACGGCGAGTATTGTCCGAAGACGTAAACAATAATCGGCAACGTCATGATTTGAGCGCTCAGAGTAGCTATGAATAATTCGCGAATAACGCCTGGCTTTCGATCGCCCCAAAAATAACGATGCAATAAAGGTGCCAGTAATAAAATGCCTGCAAAGGCGGCAAACGACAGATACCAGCCAATATCTCCCCAAATATAGGCCGGCCTGAACAGCAAGGTCGCAGCTGCCGCGAAAGACAAAAGTATAACCGGATGCAATTTACGCCCGTAGTACCACGCCAGTAGCCCCAGTCCCGCTACCAGGCCAGCTCGGGACATGCTGGGACTGAGCCCGGTAATTAACATAAATCCGGCAATCATCATACCTCCGGCCAGTGTTGCCAGATATTTTGACACGCGACTCAGGATTCTTCGAGCAAACACTACAAGGATCATCAGATTATAGCCACTGGCTACAACTACGTGCGTCAGGCCGGTTATGCGAATTTGCTCTTCGAGAGTCTCCGGCAACGCACTTTTCTGTCCCAGCAAATAGCCTGCACCCAGACTGACCTGCGGCTCCGGAATAGCACGCGCTATCCCGCCGGCAAACCAATCACGAAACTGCCGGCCGATATCCCCGGGGTGTGGTCTTGACACAGCCTCTACCTCAGCACGGAACATCGAGGCCTGCAAATTACCGAATCCCTTCAGCAAAATTCCACTAAGCTTCACCTTATCACCTCTTTTTATATCAGACTTACCGAGTACACTTGTCCATACTTCACCGTCCAAATGCTTATTATTTATTTCAACGTTCCTGATGCGTATTCTCTGATCTACGCGCTCGCCGTAAGTAACGTCCTCTGTGACATTTCCGCTCAGGATTATCTGCTGACCATAATATGGCCGATACTCTGCGAAGTCCTGAACCACCATATTGCCGCGCGTTAAACCCGTTAACAATCCGGCCGCAAATGCCAGACTCAAAAGTATTTTCGGACGCCTGAGCAATGCAATGAAAAGTAGCGAACCTACAACAATATACCACTCCGGACTGTCAAAAAAAGCAGATTTTATGATGAGACATAGTGCAGTACCGATAATAATTCCTAGTGATAATGCACAAATAAACCAAGAAATATGTGTTTTTTTAGTCAGCCAGTTTTTCATAAGATAACCTGAGGAAGTTGTTGGTTGGGGCAGGTATCAAGTACCCGATGCATGGCATCGTGCTCGGCCTGGGTAATCCATAATGTGTATTTGGCTTTGACTGCGATCTGGCGGGCAATGTATTGGCAACGATACGGTTTGTTGGGTGGCAGCCATGTGGCGGCATCGCTATCGCTTTTTTTCTGATTGACAGGACCATCTACTGCCAGAAGATTCAATGGATCGTTTGCAAACTCCTGCCTGGTCGTGGCAGACAGTTGCTGAGCCCCCTTCTGCCAGGCATCAGATAGTGCAACGACATGATCGATCTGGACATCATCGCTTGTATCCCGGCCCCGTACAAAGTTGATCCGATTACCGGTATAAGGATCATCCAGTAATCCACTGATTACTGTGCAGTCTGTTTCGGAAACAGTTTTGACCTCCGTCATATCGCGCCTGAGTATATGGTTGCGTATATCGCACGCGCCCAGCCGCTGCCAGTCATCATCAAACTGTGCCCTTTTGTAGTCTGTTCGCGGGGCACGTCCTTTGATAGCCAATTTGCCCAGAGCCTCCACGGCCGATCCTGGCAGCGGCACACCTGCCGTTTGCTCAGTATTGACCGATTGCACATTGGTTGGCAGCGCCGGCATCCTGCTTTGCTGCCATGCTTCATAAGCCGCACCCGCACATATAGAAAATGTCACCAATAAAATTACTGCCAGCCGCCTGCGACGCTCAATCATAAATTATTTTCTTTTTCGATGTGGTACTTTCATACGAGGCAGTATGGCAAAGACTAACAGGAACGCATAGATTACCGCAAACCCGCACATGATGCTGGTCACACCGGCCAGGCTTTCAGGACTGAGCGTATTAACAACGAGAGTGGGTACGATAAACACACAATATCCGAGTATCAGCAGATGTAGATTATTCCGTATACGCTTAGACGCTGTTACGGCAAAATAAGCTGACAAAATCAGAGTAAGAAGCAATAAGAAATAATAATAGAGATAGAAATATCCGCCCATTTTTCCCGAAAGATGAAAAATAATATAATTGCCTCCACAAACATGAGGATCAAAAGCCTGCGCTGCTAATGCGAAAAAAGCTATCCAGAAGGCTGCAGCAGCGTAGCCAATCCATTTGAGAACAGGCCATCCACATCTTGAAATTATCTGCATCAGGTGCAGGCCGAGTGCCGGCAGAACAGTAATAGCGGCAAAGCCGGCACGCGACCAGGGATCGATACCCCCATCCACTTGCCCGCAGACGTTATACTCTGCCAGTTGAAAAAGGCCCAGACAGAACAACATCGCCACCACCAAGCGCGTGACTACCGTTAACTTATAGCGAAAGACAACATATATCAGAAGACTAATCTCAATGATAAAGGTCGCCAGCATTATGGGCGGCGAGAAACAATAAAATGTCGTACCGCGTCGGCGGTTTCTGTTCATGCTTTGATTATATATGATTTTTAGCTGTTTTTATGCAGCAAGAAATTCATCCAAGCGTCCAGATTCTGACGTTGTTTGGATTTAGCTTTTACCTGAGTCTGCGAAGGAGATACAGCTGGTTTGGGCGGCTCAACGGTACGGGCCAGGGCAACGCTGCGAGGCACAAGGTACAAGCGCTCCCCCGGAGCAGCCTTGCCGAATTGACGGCGGGCAGTCAGTTCCAGATAGTGATCGCTTTCCAGATATTTATTTTTAAGTTTGAGATTCTCGTTCTCGAGTGCCTGTAATGCTTCCCGTTGTCTGAGCTGAGTTATCTGTTTCTCCAGCTCATAGTTAGTTTGCAGAACCTTCAGACCACTCCACGATACCAGCAACACAATCACACCAAATACCAACAACCCGAGCACCCGCGCATCAAGCAGCAATCTGGATTTTTGGATTATGGTTTGAGTTTTTATTTTGGTTATCATTTATATCTATTATTATACAATTGAACACGCTCTGCCGGCAACATCTGCTATACTCTATCTGTTACGCAGACATATATTACTGCGCAATCACGGGGGTGTAGCTCAGTGGTTAGAGCAGTCGGCTCATAACCGATTGGTCCCTGGTTCAAGTCCAGGCACCCCCACCAAAAGGAATAACTGGCTCATACGCCACAAATCTACACAATTATCTATACCGAAAATGCTGGAAGCTTTTCTACACTATTTCGGAGCTTATTTGCAACCGCTTCAGTCTTTGTCTTTACTACACTCGTGAATTAATAAAGACCGGTCATTAACCATAATATTCGGCTTGCTGGCAATCGTACAATTTACAGTTGCAATTTCATCATTTATTTATTAACTCCATAAGCGCGGCTTCTGCAACGGGCCACGATGTTGTCATTAAATAAGAGACCATAATGGTCTCTTATTTAATGCTTAAACCTTAGGTCAGAGTTTTAGAATCTTATGAAGAAGCTTCTGATCAGCTTCAGGTAGAACTGAATAATCTTTTGCTGTGACGGAGGAGCGCTGGCGCCTGCGACATAGACAATACAGTCATTCTGGCTTACAAACGCAGGATTAGAGAAGTTCTTCCAGCCATTGTTGTAACATTGTTCAACTTTGGTCGGAGAATTTTTGACCGTGATCTTGTATGGTGCTGCAGCGCCATTGCTCCAGGCACTTGTGTTGCCGTCAGCATCGATAGCTCGTACTCGCACATAATATGTGCCTTCCGGAGTACCTGCAGTAGATATCTCCGAGGAAGTCAGGGTCGGACCACTGTCATAAACGGATGCCGTGTAAGCAGGGTCAGCAGAAAATGCCTGATATTGATATTTAACCGGCCCGTTCCCTGTGGTAGTTGCATCAGTCCAGTCAATTTTATTTAACTGTGATGTAGTAACGACTGAGTTATTGGCCGGCGAAGTAATAGCGGGCGCAGAAACTGTAGGCGCGTTAAGCTCAAAGTTAAAAGTAGTGGTATTGCCGCCGGTGGTAATACTAAATGCATCTACATTACCATTAAATGAGCTCCAGCCACTTCCGGCTTTGAATACAACAGCTCCCAGAGTTGGGCTGGGATGTACGCCTACATTAGGAAAGAGTGTTTTGATTTGATTCCATGTACAAGGGACTGCTTGAGTACAGGTGTTATTAAATTTAGTTGCGCCCTGACTGCTGAACCACCACTTGGCATTGCCGCCATTTATAGCGTCCCAGGTTGTCCAGGTTCCTTGCGGTACAGTTCCTCCGTTGTTTTGATATGGCTCATAAACAATCCGGCCCTGGAAGGTAGTGTCCGCATCAGTTACGTCTTTGTCCACATTAAACTGCAATGCAATTGCCGTGGCATTGCTTGGGTTAGCAGGTGCCTGGTACGTTGCATAACTAAGCGCACTAATGTCTGCCAGCTTTGTCCCTGCAAATGCTGCCTTTGCTAATATGTGCCCTTCGCTAGTACTAGCCGTGGTAAGCTGTGCGCTACCCGATCCCAGCGGAGGCGTACCGGGTCCATTTACAAATACTCCGGTTTCGGGAGTGTTTGTTTGATCGTTGATAAATGCCCAGCCCTGTTCGTGGCCCGGATAGACCGTTACTGTGTTAATTGCCGCAAATGCTATTGCCGACGTTCCGAGTACTACCGATAAACCTGCGCCAATACCTACTAATAACTTTTTTATAGACATATGTATCCCCTCTTAGTTAGACTCCCTATTATACATGCTTATGGTTCTTGTCAAAAAACAAATTTATTCTATTGCTGTTAAATTTATAATCCGACTCAGGAACGGCCACCCTTAACCCGAATTCGCTTCCAGATGAGCCCGTCCAGCAGTAAGTGGCTGAAATAGCCTGCAACAGCGGCACCATAATAAATAATCGATATCGGTAGTATATTGTCATTATGCAGATACGGAACGAGCAGTAAGGGCAACGGAATTACCACCATTGCAATTTTACTGTGAGTCCACCCACGGTGATGCCCGATAATCGGCAGCATCGCAATCAGGCCCAGATAAGCAGCAGCCTGGATATTGCCATTCAGGATCAATAGCACATCTGTAGCAAAGGCCAGGCCTACAAAAATATCCTGACCTTTACTATTGGTATCTACATCTGGGAATAATGCGAACAGCATGCTCAGCACGAACAAAGCGGCGAGCGCCTGCCAATCTTCGAGCAATCCCGCAGATTCAGCGAATCTCTCGACAGGAACCCATGAAAGCAACACCGCATACATAGTACCGGCAGCCAGACCTCCGGCAATGTGTCCCTTATAATTCGCCATATCTAAGCTTCGAGTCTCTTTAACTTCGCTACTAACACAAGTACGTCTTAGGAGTCCCGATCGATTTTGACATTGCTGACCATCCAGTTTCCATCCTGAAGCGTATACCAGATCGTATAGTCTACCGGCTCAGAGATGTCTTCTCCATTAATAGATATTGTTTCTGTAGCATTAAGCGAAACTTTTGCTTCAGAACCATTGATCTTCACAGAGCCTTCATTATAATCATCAGTTACAGTAGTTTCTATTATTCCCTGTATATCCTGCTGCTTCTGCGTAACCTGGTCATCTATAAAGCTTTGACGGCTATATTCTTCCGTAACAAGCGGTTTGAGCTCAGATACCCTTTCCTGATATGTTTCAGCCGTATAAGTACCGTATTTTTGCACGAACTCATATGACTGGCTTCGCAGTTTTGTTTCTGTAGTGTCCGTGCCCGACTCTGTAGAGTCATTCGTTCTCTGATAGATGATTGCGACAGTTATGGCTGAAATCAATATGATCACTACAAGCAGGACCAATCTTGATTTCTTATTCATAGACCTTATGTATTGAGCTATCTGGCTAATCTTATTCCTCATAATTAATAACCTACCGATCCGGCTTTACAGTTGTTTGGGTTACCGCGTCCGTCATTCGGCAGATAGTTCAGCGGATTAAGCGTCCCCTGGTTCAGGCCTTTCGGTCCAGGACCTTCCGGAGGATCCTGCGCATTGCCCGAGGGGGTGTCACTCCTACTATTTTGGATGTTGAAGTGCAAATGAACCGCATAATCTCCGCCTGTATTACCCATCCTGCCAACCAGCTGACCTCTGACTACGATTTTACCCACCTCAATGCCAGGCTGGAACGAGGCCAGGTGCGCATAGAGAGTATAGTAGAAGCGCGTGGGATTACCGGCAACCGGGTGCTTAATATAAACCGCATTGCCATAACCCTCGAAGGGTGCTGTGTTACTGGCTTTTGCAACCACCGTACCGACTGCCGCCGCACGGATACCCGGCGCGGATTTACCTGCGGCACCCACGTCGATTCCGGAATGCAGATGGTCACCACGATCGTCTCTCCAGCATGATGACAAAGGATAATCGGCTGATACCGGCCAGCTCCACTTTACACCGCCCACCACACGCGACGGAAGATTGGTCCCTGCTCCGGGACTATCAGGCAACGGAGTCGTGCCGGGATTGGCCGGTAGATTGCCGGCATCGCCGTTGCTAGCCGAATTTCTGAACTTTTTCCATGCTGCAAGAACTTTTGCATTATAGCCGGATGTAAAACCGGGATCGCGCCGGCAAGCTGACTTGTTACCAGAGTTATAGCCACAGGCTGCTTTACGGACTTGTTCTTCGCTCAGACGTTCGCTGGGATTTGAAGTTTTGTCTATATAGTTTGCCACAGTGAACACGGCATCGGACCATTTCTGATCATCCCACGTTGACGGGAAGGTATCTACCGCATTTGTACCGGTGCCACCATCTCCCGGATATAAGAGTCTGCCGCCAAATTTATTGCTATTCCATGTGCCTTCTTTCATCTGGCCGGGGCCTTTGCATACCGGTGATGCTCCGCCACAATTGTTGTTAACTTTTGCTTTGAATGCAATTGGGTCTTTTACCAGAGAACCGTCCATTGATTCGACCGAGATAATTGCAAGGATCAGTGCAGGATCCACGCCCATACGGGCGCCGGCAGTACAGGCATAATCGGCATACATTTTGGTCTGGGCACGGGATAATGGGGAAATTGTTGTTTTAATATCATCGCATACTACCGGAATATGGGCGGCTCCGGCTCCGGTGGACGGAACAGGTGTTGTCGGAGGGCCACAATCGGCTTGCCCAGGCGCGACACCACCCGTAGTAGGGACAGGACAGCCCCCGCCGGTTGCATTATTGAGGAATATTATTGAAAATGTGGCGGGTTCGTCTTTTTGCAGAGTCACGGTACGTTTAATTTTTTGAACGCCGTTTTCGGTAAATATTTTCGTATCGGCATCGGGATTAGCCGAAAATCTTTTACTCATTGTATAGCCGCTCGGTATGGTGGCGTTTATCTCCCATTGCTTGGCATAATCATTGTTGCTGGCGAATGCAACGGGACATGAACTGAAGCCAATTGATGCAGGACCTGTCGCGGTCTCGGCCTTTGTGTTGCCTCTGCTTGGTGTACAGTTATCGTTGGGACGGCCGGTGCTAACCATCTCGATGGATATATTCTTGAAAGGCTGGTCTTTGAACGTTCCTTTATTATCCGTATCCACCCATGTTTCTACGGTAACCCTGCCTGCCTTATTAGAGCTGGGAACAGGACTGGTATTGTTAGTTCCTCCGCCCGGAGTAGACGAGACTGGTACCGGATCACAGGTTATGGAACCTGCACCCTGAACCAGATATATTTCGATGCGTGTAACTTTATTCTGGTTAACTTTGAAGTGATATTTGGAGTTGTCGCAGCCGGCTTTATGCGGCGAATTATCGGCTTCTCTATATCCTGCTCTCTTGACGAGACTCAGCTGGTAAGTTTTGGCACCGCCGTCCTGTGCCACCGGACAGTTTACAAAGCTAACTCTACCTTTGATTCCATTACTGCCATCAGATCCTGAAGTTCTGTTGCGCGGATCACATTGGAACTGCGGAGTGTCTGCGGCGCCAATCGATTTGGTATGTACTTCAACCTCACCCATCAGTGTTTTTTTGCCTCCAGTAGTATCGTATGTGCAAACAACAATCGCACCTTTGCCGTTGGTTGGATTTGCTACACCTGCAGTATTTTTGTTGGTATCACAAAGCTGAGCAACAGCCGGGGTAGTCGGATTAGCGGGGGGTGGCGCATTAGATCCGGGTGGGTTCGGTACCGGCCCCGGACTTGGATTATTCGGATTTTCAACACTTCCGTTGCTACCGATCAACAAGAAGCTGACTTCGGTTTCCAGATTTTTGCGAAGTGTGACATCACGGTAGACTATATTGCCATTGACGACTGCCCCAACGCCATTGTTGTATGCTGAATCAAGCGTGAAGCCAGCCGGAACATTCATGGTGACCCGATATTTCTTGGCGTGGTTATCGTTTGTCTGCTCGGCTACCGGACATTCTGTGAAACGAATCAATCCGAAGCCATTTGGTCCGCTGGCCCTGTCGGCATTGGTCAGGCCGGCAGTGGTTGACTTGGTCTTTCCGTCGCTAAGTGTATGCTTGGTTCCGTAGCACTGTTTAGTCGGTCCTACGCCAATGTTTTCGGTTGAGATGTATACATTGCCAACACGGTTATCGATGCTTGTGTTGATGACTTGTCCGGCTTTATCGTGGGCATAAACCCCGACTTTGATTTTGCCGACATTGAGAGACGGCGTGGTGGGAGAAGCAGGAGGAGAACCGCCGGTTGGAGGCGGAGGAGGTGGAAGTGGCGAAGGATTAGCTGATCCCGATGCGGGAATTACTATGGTAGCGGAATTCGAGAGGTTATTGTCATTAGTAGCTTTGAATACCAATGTATGACGATTACCGTCAGCAATATTGACTCCGCCAAAGTCCAGGCTGGTACCACGATGCGAAGGATGCTTAGAAAAGTCACTGCGGATTCCCCTTTGAGTACCGTCGATTGTAACTGTTACATCCCGTACGAAGTCCAAGGGGAAATTATTCTGTGTCTGATAGCCGAAAACATCTACTTCAGCCCCCGTTGCCGAGAGTCCTGTCACGGCTATTAGCGGACCGTCACCCGGAGCATGGTTGTAGTTAATTACCGTTGGTGAAGGCGGTGGTGGTGCAGGCAAGCCAGGATCAGGGCCGGGAGTACCTCCCTGCGAGAAAGAATCCCAGACCACCTGGCCGCCCGGTGTAGTAATCACTAGGTTGCCATCGTCTCTCATTACCAACCGGTCGGCACCAGTCCCATTTGTATTGCTGGCCCAGGTACCAGTACCATTAGACCTGTACTTTACAAGGTTTCCGTCACCCTGCATGTGCAAATAAGTTGACCCGTCACCGTGAGTATAATTGCACCAAAGCCCGTGGCCGCGGTCATAAATACACATATTGCTGTCACCTTGGAAGATAAATTTGAACCGGCCGTTGCTGGAAGTTAATGAGTCGCCATTATTCATAACGATGTCATTGCCGGCGTAAAGTACGTTGCCGAGTGAGTTGGAACTAGGAGTAGGTGATCCAGGCGGGCCAGCTGGGGGTGGTGCTGGCGCCGGTGCTTTGGATTCATCATATATAAAGCGGGCGTTTACATTCTGATTCCACAGAAGCGTTACAGTACGGCTGTGTGTGCCTGCTATAGTGTAGCCCGGCGGCGTGTCACCGGCTGTAACGGTATAGGTAGCATCATTGCCCCCGATATTGCTCACCGGACAACCACGAAAATTAACTGCGCCTAAACCATTAGTAACACCGGAATTACCGCTATCACATGCACTAAGGGATGGGTGACTTATAGATATAGGAACCCCGCTGATGCGCTTTCCCTGCTTGTCTTCGGCAAATACATCAAGGTCGCCGTGTCGGCAACCATTACAGGTATGGGCTTCGGCCTTTGGAGTTATCAGGTTACCCAAGTTGTTTGATGCCCCACGAACCGTGCTGGAAACGGTGGAGGCTATGTCAGTTCCTGACTTATTGGCCGAATCAGCAAGTTTCTCAAATATGCCCTGGTCCGGTGATAAGAAAGCACGGGCCGGAGGATCCAGTGTAAAACTAGATACGGCCACTTCTTTGGCCTCACCAGCTGCCACAAAGTTCTTTGGCTGTGCATAGAAAGGTATTGTAGTTGAACTTATATTCGAACCCTGTCCGATTACCCCGCCAAGTTTAGCAGTTGCGTTAATCGTATGTTGGCCCGGCTTAAGGTTATGCATGGGGAACATATTGACTCCATTGACACCACCACTAAAGATATACGGATATACTCCCCCGTTCTTAAACGTTGAATTGGCGTTGATGATCTTGGACATAACAACGCGGCCATCCATACTTACCACAATGTTAATAGGGCTGGTAATGTCAGATGCTGCCCTAAACTCTGTTCTGATCTCAAAATCAGTATGCATTGTTGTGCCAGAAGTCGGTGAAGTAATCACAAACTGGCTTCCGGCACTACCGACAAATTGTTGGACGGCCAGGTAGCTGCCAACCCCTGTAGCACCGACCATTGCAACAGAAACAGTTGATATACCGATCTTAGTAGCTAATGTTCCGGTAACGAATTTCTTACTAACGGCCACAAAAGCTGAAGAGGATTTGAGCTTAAACATCAAACTAATCAGTAAACCTAAGACAAGCCCAATGATTGGCACAGATCTTAATTTTTTCCAACCTTTTGCAACACTGATTTTCATGTTTTTTCTCAAAACTTTCAATAAGTCTTACTTTTTGCTTATGTTAAGCCAGCACACCTATAATGTCAAGTTTCGATGATTTCAGGAATCAGACATCTAATAGAACGTAATGTTACCGATCGGATAAAGCCGGACTGTTAATACTCCTACTATAGTTTCTGTATTGAGTGGTCCGAAATCCCTCGAGTCATACGACCCGTCACGGTTATCCCCCAGTACAAATATTTCTCCAGGTCCCAGAATCTGATCGATATAACCGGCTGTTATGTCATCGATTCCTGCTTCAGCGGGTGCGGCCCAATCTACCAGAAGGCCTTCGGGATTACTTTCATTAAAAACCCGCACATCATTATTAACAATTGCTACCCGTTCACCCGGTAAAGCAATGACCCGCTTGATAAGCTCTTTTTCTCCAAGCGCATTAGGGTTTTTGAAGACAATTACATCGTATCTCTTTGGTATATACAGACTGCCGGTAATTTTTGCCCATGTTTTACCTAGTTTTTCTACAATAACCACGTCTTTATGATGCAATGTTTCTTCCATGCTCGGACCGTCAATACGATAAAAATGAAATACAAAAAGTGTCAGCAAAAGGGTGATTACCGGTACACCGATAATATAAATCAGCTTTTCTTTAAAGATTAGCCGGTTCCGGCTGTTTTCCTGCGCTTCCTGATAGCTTTTTTGGCTTGTTTTCATATTAGTCTGATGTGTTATTTTTTGGACCTGTGCTTACTAAATGGTACCACAGATGGCTCATATGATTGTACGCAGTATTTCTCTGGCAGACGTAATATCAACTCTCGTGCCTTTCGAAAGCTTAGTGACTTCTCCGTCCATTTGCATCGGCATATTTTTGACTACTTCGAATGAATATTTCCGTTCTCTGCGCGTGTTCTTAAGTCCGGTTGTCGCCGCTTTGAAAAGTTTCTTTATAAGCTGAAACTTATGTGCATGAGGGAATGAAATAACTTCGAACTTACCGTCATCCGGTCTGTTTTTTTCTGCAAGAGTGAGTACTTTCGCCATTTGATTGATATTTGCAAAAATCAGACTGTCAAAGCTAAATATCCTGCCATTCCGGCGTATTTTAAATGGCCGGTATTTAAAAAATGTTTTAAGGGTCAGAGTTGTCTCTTTGAACGCATTGAGCGTATGGCGATTTAATTCAGTGGCAATGACGGGCGTCAGACCCAATCCTATGTATGAATGCGCATACCGGGCAGACACAGTTCCCGGTTTTTTCATATTTACTTTTAACAGATCAATCCTTATAACTTTACCCTTCTTAATAGCCTGAAACAGTGGCCGGTCCTGCATTGTCCGGCTATGGTCGTTGGCATTTCCGGCAGGAAGTATGGCGCATATAGCTGACTTCCCTTTTTCGCCTGCCAGCATGACGCCATTGATAACTTCATGATATCCCCCATCACCACTGGATGAAATAATTAGTGGTTTTTTATTGGATTTTGCTAAACCAAGGGCTATCTTTTCAGCATGACCGGCATATTCTGTGGGGACCGATTTGACGGGTATTTCGGGCAGAGCTTTTTTAAGCTGCTTCTGAAGTTCCTTAGCATCAGATTTACTATTACCGGTACTGTTCGGATTATATATTATCGTTACGCTGCCAAAAGCAATCATTTTACCGCCAGAGCAGATTGATGATTAATAAGTATCAGACAGTCCGGTCGCGGCGATTGATGGTCAGCAATCTGACAATACCGTAACCTATAAGCGCATAGACGGCCATGGCCACCAGTGTTTCTATCTCGAAACGTGCCACACCGTACTGGACCTGATAGCCGAATAGCCCGAAGAAAGGCGAGACAAACGGATAGGTAATGCTATAGATCATATCTGCAAACCCGTTGCCCCGGTTTGCTCCCAGCATCGACAGCAAAAATCGCAGTGCCAGCAGGGTCAGCAGGACACCGGTAATAAACCAGACAACGCGGGCAGCAGTATTCGGTGCGTCCCTAACTACAGGATCTGCACGATCTACCTCCCCGGTCTCTGTAGTAGTAGTGACTCGTCTGTCAACTTGCTCCGCGGCACCATCATTAATTATTCTTTCACGGGTTTCCTGAGTTCGTTCGGCCATATCTGTAGTCTCCTGTTAGATTTATTAAGAACAACTATTAAATATATCCCTTATGTGTCCCCAAAGCTGTTAGAAATCTCGCTTAAATTTATTGCAAGCTACCGGTCGTACTAATTGGCGTCACGCCGGACGAAGAGCAGCCAGGTGATGAATAAACCGCCTGCCAGATATACACAAGTAACAGCTATCGCATTGCCTGGTGATAGCACATTAGGCATGACTGTTGCCCCTACAGTGCTATCGAGTGCAGTAAATGGCAGATATTTGGCATTATCCCTGAGCACCAGGCTGAGCAATGGTTCAATTGTAATCGGGAAAATCAACAATGTTCCAACAGCCATCACTACGCTCCTGGTAAGCATAGCGAGAAGCAGCCCGACCAGCGCGTAACCCATATAGTAGAATACTACTTTGCCGAGCTCTGCCAGCGCATCAATATCCTGCGGAGGCAGTGTAGCATCTCTCAGCGACAAGCCAAACATATAACATCCTAACGCTACTGCCACAGCAATTAGTCCATAGACTATACTAAAGAGTACAATCGCCAGTACTTTCGCAAGCAGCACTCTGCCGCGGCGAACATTGGCAGTCAACGTATACATAATAGTGTTATAGCGATATTCGTGGGCCATGAATAAAATTGAGACTATACTGGCGAATAAGACACTTATTCCTGCTCCGTTGGAAACAATTTCCTGCAAAGCGGTGTCGCCCAGTGTAGAGGCCGGAGATCCTGTATTGCCCTTGTATCCCTCAAAGAAAAAACAGTACAAGGCAATTAGCGCCATCGACAAAGCAATCATTATGTAAGTAGAACGGACAGTGAAAAGCTTGCGGAATTCGGATTTCAAAGCAGGTAACATTATTTTTTACCTTTCTGAGCCTTCGTACTATATTCCTGTGAATCTTCGGTAAGTTCCAGGAAAGCTTCTTCCAGAGAGGCCGACTGATGAGATAGCTCCAGAACCGGCACGCCGGCTGCAAAAGCCAGCTTGCCCACATCATCGGTCTTAGCTCCGCTGACTTTCAGACCGCCATCCAGTTTTTCGTAAGCCAGCAACCTGGCTTTCAATGCCAGTTCCAGTTTGGCAAGCTTGCTGGTGCGTATAAACGCTCCGGAATGAGCGCTGCCACTGATCAGCTTGTCGATCGAGGTATCCGCAATGAGCTTACCCTTTCCGATTACTACAACGTTATCAGCCATCTGTGACATTTCGCTCAGCAGGTGGCTCGAAACAAATACAGCGTTGCCATCATCGGCATAGTCCTTGATAAACTGCCTTAACCATGCGATACCTTCGGGATCCAGGCCATTAGCAGGCTCATCCAGTATTAGATACTTAGGACTGCCCAATATAGCAGCCGCGATACCCAGCCTCTGACTCATTCCCAGCGAAAATTTTCCTGGTTTCTTTTTGGCTACTTCCAGTAGCCCCACAACCTCAAGTACTTCGTCCACCCTCTTATCCGGCACACTTCCGGCGGCGGCCAGTATTCTCAGGTGGTTACGGGCGGTACGCGTGGGATGAAAAGCCTTTGCCTCTAACAGTATGCCGACCATCTGAGCAGGTCTGTCAAATTCTCTAAGGTATTTTCCTTCAAATGTTGTAGAACCAGCGCCCCTGTCAAGTCCCAGCATCAGTCGCATGGTAGTGGATTTGCCGGCGCCATTCGGCCCCAAAAAGCCCGTAACCTTTCCTGTATCTACCCGAAAAGAGACATTGTCAACGGCCAGCTTCTTCTTGTACCGCTTACTGAGCCCCTTTGCGACTATCATTACCTTCACTATAACAGATAAAACTTTTAACTATACCCCCTGCGCATACTTTAGGAATGTAAGATTAATTACAGTACAGTTTTACAATTGTGTGTAGTCTTGATTATATACGTGAATAAAAATCTATGCTTCTTACTTATCTCCGGGATTTACAAATTCCCGCCGAATGGAAACGGGCTTTTAAAATTATGATAAAAGTAATCATCTTCGATGTGGACGGTGTGCTTAACACTAACTCTACGGCCGGATACTATGCCTGTTTTGACGAAGCCCTGAAAGAGATGGGTGTTACCAGAAGCCATCAGGAGCAAAGGCGGAGAATCGGGATAACGTGGGGCAGCGTCGGCAAAGTTCATCTGGCCGGCTTGTTGAAAGAAGAGCTGGATAATCTAAGTACCGGGCAGGACCGCGAGGCTATGCTTGAAAAAGCCGATCTTATCTATGAAAAACATTTGTTCGGTAATACATTTGCCAGCCACCTCAGAGAGATTGAAGGGGGGGCCGAAGCGTTAACTCAGCTCAGGGAATCTTACATCTTGGCTTTGGCTACAGGAATGCATCCCCGATTACTAAGCATAATGCTGCATGCCTTTAATATTCCGATGGGAATATTCCGGCGAATCGAAAGCTCCTATCTATTGGAAGATAATCAAGCCAAACCAAGTCCTTATATGCTTGAGCGAATCATGGAAGTTGTGGGCTCAGACCCTGATGAAACTATCAAAGTCGGCGATGCGTTACCGGATATTCTAAGCGCACGGAAGGCCAGTGTTGAGCCAATATTAGTACTCAGTGGCCATCTGAATAAAGAACAGGGTCAGAACCTAGGCATAAAGCATATTATTCCGGATATAACTCAGCTTGAACCACTTCTGGCTGGCATGAAAAAATAAACCCGGAACTCACCTTAAGAATGGGCTTCCATTTCCAATAGCTTCAGATCCGGAACGATTGTAAACTGTTTGTCCGTCCTGATCAGCTTTTTTTCGCGCAGTGTTTTGATATTGAGCGCAACCGTCTCGCGGGTAATGTTCAGATTGCTGGCTATGGTTTGCTGAGTCAGAGGGACCATTATTTTGATGCCTGTTCCGCGCGGCGTACCGAACTGACGACAGTAAAAAACCAGTTGATGAGCTATCCGGTTGTAAGCATGGTGAGTCGAAAGATTCTCCATAGAATGCACCAGATAATATAACCGCGTCCCGCAAACTCTCAAAAGATCGGCATATAGAGTAGGATTTGTTTTAAACTGCGCCCCGATAACATCTTTTTCAACTGTAAATAGCCTGGCATCAGTTATGGTCTCGTAATAAAAAACTTCCGGACCGTCATAGAGACTTTGGTTGAATAAAACGCGGAATGCGAGAGTAAGTGACAAAAGACCCCCCGGACCATTAATAATCTGAATGCTCTGATTGCCGTCGTTTGTGATGGAATAGCGCTTTACATAACCCTGGTCTATCAGTGTCAGCGCTTCTTTATGATCAGTTGTCTGGAAGACCTGGCCCTTGGGTATTTGCAATAGACGGCCTTTTTTGAGCATATGATACAAGCCGGTGTCTGCAATATTAAAGTCTTTCACTACTCAATAGAAACATTTTTATAGCTGACAGGTCAAGAATTAATACCACAATCTGGACAGACTTGCTATAATTGCTCGATGGCCTCCTCTCCTATAGAAAATGGAAGAACTTTAGCAAACGGCCAGCTGGAAGCTGAGCAGTATAAGACAAGCAGGAATCTGGAAGCCCGCTGGGCAGTATACGACGAGCTTACTGAGCCGTTTGTTGATTTTTACGAAGCTGCCGGCGACGCGCTGGATATAAAACCGGGTGAAAGAGTGTTAGATGTCGGAACCGGGACCGGTGCCGGTCTGCTACAACTGTATTCGCGCGAGCCCGGTGCTGATTACACCGGAGTAGACATTAACCACAGAATATACTTCGATAGTAAAAGAAAAATTAATAGCGAAGGAATAACAAATGTAAGATTCCGGGTAGGCGACATGCAGCGCCTGATAACACCTGAGCTTCGGCCAGGATCATTCAATGTTGCCTTATCTATGTTTTCGGTGCATCATGTACCAGTACCGAGGTTTGGTCTGCTTTCACTCAGCGAAGCAATTGCACCTGACGGTAGAGCCGTAATAGCAACAATTGATCGTGACAACAAACCACGCATGCGCACTATGCAATGTCTGGCTCTGGAAAAGTGCGGGGTTAAACCTCAGGATACACAGATTATCCCGGGCAAGTTTGATTCTACACAAGCCAAAACTGCCCTGCCACAATTTTTTGAAACAGTAGAAGTTGCTATTGTGCAGGATGCTGTAACCCGTCTTGTAACGCCTGCTGACGTAGAATGTTGGCTTGGTGCCTTATCTACCTACAGGACTGCTGTCGCAGATGGTGTAGATGCTCCTACACCGGCCCGGTGGGCACGAGCCATCAAAGAACATGTCCGGCCTGTAATAGAGGGCGAGATCGAAAGAGATGGCGTATTCACTGATCTGGCAAAACGAACCGGATTTTTCTGCAAAACTCCGATATTAGCTTAGTAGCGGTAACATTAATTAAGTTAACCGGCCCTGCAGTTTTAAAAGGAGCTCAGCTGTGTGTGTACATTGCATAAGCTCTTCCCGCATTTCTTTGGCGCCGTCAAAGCCGTTAATATAGATTTTACAAAATTTATTGAGTACATGTATGGGGTGCTCACCATTTTTCCATGTATCGGCAAACAAGCTGACGTGGCGGGCATATAACCCTGTCTTTTGTTCGCGTGTCCAACTGGTCCACAAAGACCTTTCTGCAAAAGCGAATGGGTCGTGGAAGATACCGCGGCCGATCATAATTCCGTTCAGGCCGTGGCGCTCAGCCAGCTCCAGACCATGTGAACGATCCCGAACATCACCATTTCCTACAATCAGTGTTTCCGGAGCCATGATATCGCGCATTTTGGAGGCATTTTCGATCAGATCCCAATGGGCATCTACGGCTGACTGCTCTTTTGCAGTCCGCCCATGGACGGTCAGCATATCAATTTTTTTAGACAATAAAAATTCTATCCATTCCATATTTACTTCATTGAACCCCACTCTTGTTTTTACGCTCAGCGGCACTCTGCCGGCCAAACCATTTTTGCAGGCGTCAATTATCTCTCCGGCCAGAGCCTGGTTATTAATAAGTGCTGAGCAACAACCGTTCTTTACCACGGTCTTTACAGGACAACCCATGTTAATATCTACACCGTCAAATCCCATCTCCACGAGTTCCTGAGCAGTTTTGTAATAATTATCCGGATTTTTACCCCATAGCTGGGCAATAATCGGGTGTTCTTTATCTGTAAATTGCAGTTTTTTGAGCAATTTGGGCCTGCCAGGCGATTGCAAACCATCAGCATTCACAAATTCAGTAAAATACAAATCAGGCGGAGCTAATTCGGCAATAATCTGCCTAAAAACCGTATCAGTAACATCATCCATTGGTGCCAGCACAAAAAACGGGCTGGGTATGTTTTCCGTTAACTTCTCTGGATAATTATTCATAGACTGTTTATTATACAGATATGCAAAAGAGGGTAATAATTATCGGCGCGGGTACTGGCGGACTGGCGACCGCTTGTCTACTGGCAAAAGATGGATACAAAGTTACTGTCTACGATAAGAACGAGCAGCCCGGAGGGCGTAACAGCCGGTTCACTGAAAAAGGCTTTACATTCAACTATGGGCCTAGCTGGTATCTGATGCCCGATGTGTTCGAGCACTACTTCGAATTGCTGGGCGAGGATATAACTAAACACCTTTCTCTGCTAAGATTGTCACCCGGCTATCGGGTGTTTTTCAAAGATACGCTACTTGGTGCCACAGATATATATGGTGATCCGGAACGGGACGGTACGACTTTTGAGAGTTTTGAGCCCGGGGCAAAGATTCGATTGCTGAATTATCTTGATCAGGCCGGTCAGAATTATAATCTGGCAACAGAGCATTTTTTGTATAAGAATTATGAATCGTGGCGCGACTATCAGAAACCGGCTGTACTCCGTGAAATGAGAATGTTCAAGTTGTTAGGCACCCTGCATAAACACATTGCAAAGCAGTTCAAAAGTGTCCAGTTGCAGAAGATTCTGGAATATCCGGCTGTATTTTTAGGCGGTAGTCCCTATAACATACCGGCGCTTTACAGTGTCCTCAGTCATGTTGACCTCAATCAGGGTGTGTTCTACCCAAAAGGCGGTCTCTATGCTGTTACCGAAGCACTGGCGGCCATTGCAAAGCAGCATGGAGTGAAGATTATATGCAACCAGGAGGTTACCAGGCTTACAGTTGAGAGCAGGCAGGTCAGCGGTATTCGCCTGAGCTCAGGGAAAACAGCATCAGCTGATATAGTAATCAGCGGAGCCGGGATACAAAATACCGAGCAGAATCTGTTGGATCCAAAAAATCGTATGTACTCGAATCGCTACTGGAAGAAACGGGTTCATGCACCAAGTGCAATGTTGATTCATCTGGGTGTTTCGGGGAAATTGCCTGAACTGGCGCATCACAACCTGTTATTTAGCAAGAAATGGAAATCTCACTTTGACACCCTATTTGGCAAAAAAGCATGGCCGGGAGATCCCTCAATATATATCTGCAACCCCACAAAGACGGATCCCGATACAGCACCCAAAAATCATGAAAATCTGACCATACTTATACCCCTTGCGTCCGGACTTACTTATAGCGATGATACTCTGGAAACATACGCCAATCATATTCTGAGTAAGCTGGAGGAAACTTTACATTTGAATAACCTTCGTGCGCGAATTGTCTATAAGAAGTTATTTTGTGTGCGTGACTTCGCCGAACGCTACAATGCACCTCAGGGCACAGCTCTGGGTTTGGCACACACATTACGTCAAAGTGCCGCATTCCGACCTTCTAACATTCATAAAAAAGTAAAAAATCTATACTTTGTCGGTGCCGACACTACTCCCGGAATTGGCATACCGATGTGCCTGATAAGCGCCGAGCTGGTCCAAAAACGCATAATCGCTTCGCTTCAAAATTAGAAGTTCTTTAAAAAACCAGAGAATGTTCTTCCGACCAAGAACCAAGTCGATACTTTTGTCAGCAGCAACAAAAGTATCCAAAAACGCCGCATCGGTTGCCGAAACAAGACTGTCCCTCAATACCAGATCAGTTCGTGCCGGCAAAGACACCCGCTGGTCGGCCCCGCTTGATTATTTTTAATGAGAAGCAGGACTGGTTTGCCGTCAATAACCCGAACTGACCTGATTGAGTGTCAATCCGTTTCGGCAAATGCTGGACTGGATCCATGGCTAGCGGATTTACTATCAAAAACATACTATACAAGGATCAACCTTGTTTCAACAGTTACTCTATAAAAAGATTAATGATGAAAAGGCTGGCGTAGAACAGAACCACTATAGAAACGAGCCAGATGCCGATTCTGCGACGTTTCAGGAACATGCCTTTTGCGGAAACTGTCTGGCGGCCTTCAGCAAAAGGCAGACGTTCATCGCGATACGTTAAAATATTATCGAGCAGTTGTTTTTTGATTATGCCCAGCTTCTCACTCATTTCTTTAAGCTGCAACGAGGGCTCGTACATCGACCCATAAATTAGCAGTTGCTTACCGACTATTTCTATATCATAATCATCCGCTTCAATAAGTGCCTCCATAACATCAGGTGTGATAAAGCTCATGCTGTCAATCGTGTAGTCCCTAGCAAAATATGTTGCAAAATGCTGATCAAAATCACCTTCAAGACTATGTAGCTGTTTCTTATCAAATACAGTACTAAATTGTCGGCCACGCTGTTTAAGAGAGTCAAATACGACATTTGGTAACGCCCGCGGCAAATCGGTGCTCATAACTCCATAGTAAATAACAGCTTTTCTGTAGGTGCCATACCGGGTCTCCAGATAGGTCGCGTACTTTAAGTCTACATAGGTCCAATCGGGAGCTGTGATAGCGTTGTCGTATTGGATTTGAGTATCAGTAATCTTCAGTAGCGAAGCATTTTTTATGGCTGGGGGTGGTAAACCTTCAATGATTTTCCATTCATGTTTTTTGGCTAATTGCTTGAAAATTTCAGCTCGTTTTGTAAGCTGTTGATATTCCTTAAATAACCTGTAAAAGCCGTATAACAAAACCATACATCCGAGAAGAATTGGAATAAAAAGAATTTTCGTAACTTGTCCATCCTGCCCTATCGCTCCCGTTTTACTGGCGGCAATCACAAAAGCCAAACCAAAAACGAGAAAGCCGGCAAAAATGTAAGTTGGCGGTGAGTACCGTATTTTAAGTAAGTCTGGTTTTCGCATTTTTATTCTCTAAATATTCACTATAATCGGAATTATAGCAGAGTTTTTGGGATTTAGAGGAATGAAGCAACGAAACAGTTTTGTTAGTCTCAGGCGCAGATATAATACTATTCCTGGTGTTAACGTTTTATTTAAAATCTATTGATTGGATAAGATCATTGTAGATCTTTGAGTACTCTGAATTTTTATACACTTCCTCCGGAATCTCAATCCGATAGGAGCTTTTGTCAATGAAGAATAGGGTGTTATGCGATACATGAGTACCGAGAGTAGCGTCGTACTCATATACTTTTTTGCCGTCAACGGTCTTATCTATTCCATTTGTAACATATTTTAGTATAGGGTTATCATTACTTTTGAATTTATCAATCGTATCTAAATTTAGACTGGGAGTCATATATATTCCAATAACAGCGCCTCTGATAACTGCCAGAGAAAGTCTGGCTTCATCGATTTCGGTATCCGGTGCAATAAGCTTTATGTCCAGGAAATTGCTCTCCTCAAGATCAACTTTGCTTGACCATGATTCAGGATACTTGAATGTGAATGGTAACTTTTCTAATGCTGCGCTGTCTTTATCTTGGTTAACGACGATATTCGTGCTGTTAGATTGAGGTTGTTCTCTTTTGTCTTTGTTCGCGTTAATAACGTAAAAACCCACTCCTACAAGTACCGTTAGAGCTATAACCCCTAAGAAACTCTCAATTACACCAAAGCCTTTTGAATTAAGTTTTTCGTTCATACTTTATTCCCGTTATTTCTGGTTATGATTATTCTGAAAAGTATAAAGCCTAATTTTATAAATAGAAAGCGGTTCTGACTTTGGGCGATTTAGAAAGCTAGTTTTTTGGCCATTTCGGCCAGGGCTTCGTGATCTGGTTCGGTCAACTGATCAGGGATATATCGGGATTCTTCGGGCGAATCAAACGGATACACGTGGACATGTGCATGCGGTACATCTTCGCCTACAACTAACTCGCCAACATAAGTCCTACCGATTACTTCCCGAATACGCAAAGCAATTTTTTTGACTGTAGACATGACAGCATAGTAGTCTTCGTCTTCTAAATCCCACACAAACTCTACCTGTTTTTTAGGTATAACAAGGGTGTGACCGGGTTGCTTAGGATGAATATCAAGAAAAGCCAGTGTTTTATCGTCTTCATAGATTTTGTGACACGGAATTTCACCTTTTATAATTCTGGTAAAAACTGAGTCTTCCATCTTACTCACAAGTATACACGTATACCAAAAAGGATCCGCAGAAAAATCTGCGGATCCCGATTTTGAGACGTCTTTGTTTGATGCTTATGCTATCACTTGTCGCGCTTGACAGTCAAGAAACCGTTGCGTGGGTTTTCGTTGACGCTCATGCCTGCAGGCAAGTCAGTAGCGGTTTCTTTACGCTCGTCCTTGCTGAAGTAAAAAATTCTTTGCTTTTTGCCGCCTCGCAGGACTACTTCCTTTGAGTTCAGATGATATGTAACACCCTTACTGTTAGTATGATTGTATCCCATTGGTTATTCACTCCCTCTACTTACATTTACTAATGGTACCCCTACCATACTCCTCTGACTTTTCACTTGTCAACCCTGTAGTGAGCTTTTCATACCATCCCCAGAGGTGGATGCATAGTTTAACAGAAGTTAAACTGATGAAAAGTCTACTACGGGGTCAACACCTTTCTTTAACCGAGCATTTGCATATCAGGAGTTAAATCCTTTTCAAATGAGTCAATTTTAAATTGCTTTTAAGATTATTTTTTGCTGTTACTGCGCTGGGTGAAAGTATATTTCTAATTGTTGTAAGCAGCCTGCCGTCGTAAAAATTTCTAACTTTGACTTGCAAGCTATTATGCTTATGCAGTACACTAAGATTCAGTAACATAACAATAACAGAGGTGGTAAAATGGAATTTATGAATCGTGGCGTTCGTCAACCGCAACCAGGAACTCCTGTAGAGAGCGACAATGTCCAATCAGCAGCTAAAGCTAGCCGGGCTTCCGGGTCTCGTGTTGGTCCGAAAGGTCTTAGAATCGCACAAGTCGGGCTGTTAGCATGCATTGCCGTACTTCTCGTAGCGGCAGCTATATTAATGGCTACCAGCAAGGATGACAGGAATACAGCTGTCGCCAGCGAGGCCCGGCTCGTAGATACCGCTAAAATGCAGGCGATTTTCCTGAATAACGGGCAGGTATACTTCGGCAAGATCGGTGATCTGAATAAAGACTACCTAAGCATGGTAGACATTTACTACTTGAGAGTTAATCAGCAGGTACAGCCCGGCCAGCAGGCAAGCCAGAACGATGTCTCTTTGGCTAAGCTCGGTTGTGAGCTACATGGTCCTGAAGACCGAATGGTGGTTAACCGGTCCCAGGTGGTATTCTGGGAAAACCTCAAGACTGACGGTCAGGTCGCAGACGCCGTCAAGAAATTCAAAGAAGCTAATCCTGATGGTCAGAAGTGTCAGACTGAACCGGCTGCCAGTACACCAGGTACTACTACGCCAGCCGCAACTACCCCTGCCGCTACAACACCAAGACGGTAGACGCACCCGGCATAAGCTAATTATAAAACCCCGTTTATTTTCGCGGGGTTTTATAATTCTACCGAAAAACTATTCTGTTGTGCGCGTCGGTTACCTGATTATCGTAATTTATTCAGGCCAGACGCCTTACCAGCCACCACTCTACAAGGTAGCGCAGAACAAATAGTCCGAAGAACAGGCAGCTCAGGGCTAAACCTATGCCTGCAAGATCCGGAGTCCAGGCAGGACTTTTGAAATCGAACTTATAAAGCTCACCCGGAATTTGTCGTTCAACCGTAGCATGCCTGGCTATATAATCCTGCACGCAGGAAACACGCGCAACATTAGGCCCCTGTCCGGGAAACTGGCTTTGGCAGATGGCTTCCGCCTGAGCATTGACCGATACATTGGCTTGTTTAACACGTTCTTTTTCGGCCGCTAAAAGCCTTTCATAATGGGCTTTCAGATGGATGGGAGGCTTTATAGGAGAAGGACCGCCCGAGAGATCTGTATTCATATGTGCGAACACAAAAGAGCGCAAGTCATTCAGTGCCTTTTCAGTATTCACGGCCTGTTGGTCAGCAACGATAACCGCTTGTCTCAAATCACTCATTGTCCGGTAATTCTGGCGCATTCCGTATACACCAATGATCAAAAAAACAATAGCTATAATCAGAAAATACCATGCATTTACGATGCGAAGTTTTTTGTGCCAATAATAAAGCTTACGTTTATTCATACAATCATTCTAGTGCACGAAAACGCTCTGTCATAATCAACAGCGACATTATTACCCCTATCAGAAATAGTAACCTGAAAATATGCTCAATGTCGCTAATATAATAAGCAATGATTGTTGCAGAGATAAAAAACAGAGCTTTTGCAAATGCACAGGTCGATTCCATGACGCTAATGTAAACGATTCTGCTTCCCGGATAATCATCAGCTGCATCATACATACCTTTAAAATATGGCATTCTGAACATCGGACTTATAGCTTCGCTGAGCATGTTTATACCAAACGCTGCCGGTAAGCTGTTCGCATAAGGCCGGAATATGTGAAGACCGGCATTGGCAGTGGCCCCCAGGCGAAGCAGCTGGCGTCCTTTTTGTTTATCTATCAGAACCCCGATTGATCTTGATGCCAGAAACGCAATAACCACTGAAACCGATGTGATAAATCCCAGATTAATATAAGGACTCTCCGGAAAAATAATCAATGCTATAAAAAATGGCCATACTGTTAGCTGAATCAGGGCTTCAGTTCCCTGAGCAGCATGAGAGAATATATCACGGCTTACGCGCCTGATAGGAAGAGCAGAAAAATTTATAAACTGGCGGGTTTTGATGGGTTCAGCAGTGCTTAATAGCGGTAATGTACCGAGGAATAACAAAATAATAGATACCAGAAAAATATATTGCGCTCCGAAGAAATAAGCGACAACTCCTCCGATAATCGGGCCGAGAGCGAGCCCGGTCTTTTGCATAACAAACATCCAGCCCACTTCTTTGCCGCCGTGTTTGCTGTGTTTAACTTTTGAGAAATCGATGTGGAAAGCCAGAAAGAATAAACCATTGCTGGCTCCGAAAAATAATGCGATTAATATCAATGGCCATCCAACAGAACCCAAACTGACCAGCATGGCCATAGAAGCGACAATCAGAAAATGGCTCATAAGCATCGAATGCTTCGGGCCGACTCTGGCCACAATCCAGGCGCCGGCTATGGCAGCCATCTGCCAGAAAATATAGACCCAGGCAAAGAACAAAAAGATTGCAGCTATTTCATAGCCCAGCTTATAAAGATATATTGGTATGAATATACCTACTATGCTTTGCGCCATGCTTCGGAACATCATGCTGGTATACAGCTCGCTTAGTTCATCGAAGCCTATATCACGCCAGTAGTGTCGGTGCCCGAGAAAACGCCTGATTAATTTTTGAAGCATATTCGATTTTAGAGTGACTTCTCAATCATACCATCTGACGGCTGTGGTTTAATACATATATGCATATTTACTTTTCCGGTATCGGCGGTGCTGGTATGGGCCCGCTTGCGTTGATAGCACATCAATCCGGCCATGAGATATCCGGTTCTGACAAGCAGGATTCACAGTATCTGGCTTATCTACAGGATAAAGGACTGCACGATATTCATGTTGGACAATCTGCCGAAGCAATTGAAAGTCTGCATCAGAAAAAGCCGATCGACTGGATCGTATTTTCTTCAGCGGTACTTATAGAAAATGCTGATCATCCTGAGCTGATCTTTGCTAAAAAACAAGAGATACGGACCAGCAAACGTGACGAGCTATTAAATAAAATCATCGCAGACAACGGACAGAAGCTCATAGCTATAGCCGGTACACACGGCAAAACCACTACAACCGCGATGGTTGTTTGGCTCTTAAAGCAGTCAGGACAGCCTCTCAGCTACTCTGTCGGCGCCAAGTTATCATTCGGTGATATGGGTCAATTTGACTCAAGAGCAGAATACTTTGTATATGAATGTGATGAGTTCGACCGGAATTTTCTGGCTTTTCATCCATATCTTAGCCTGATCAGTGGTATATCCTGGGATCATCATGAAATTTTCCCAACGAGTAAGGCATACAACGAAGCCTTTCACCAATTCATCGGACAATCAGAATGGACAATCCTGTGGCCCAAAGATATGAAATATCTTAATCTGCAAAGCAGCAACAGTATATTCTCGCCGGATCCGAAGCTTACCCAGTCAGACAAATTAACTCTTGTAGGCCAAGTTAACCGCGAGAATGGCTGGCTGGCCATACAGGCCGTCGCGGAACTCACTCAGGAACCTTACGACAAGCTAGCCTCCCTTATGAACAATTTTCCAAGCTTGTCGCGCCGTATGGAGCAATTAGTGCCAGGACTCTATTCCGACTATGCCCACACTCCCGAAAAGATCCGTGGCGCAATCGAAACTGCTCTGGAGATTGTCAAAGATGATACCAGCAAGCTGGTTATCGTCTATGAACCTCTGACAAATCGTCGGCAGCATTATATAAAAAAATTGTATTCTGATCTGTTCAGAGATATTAATAAGCTTTATTGGGTACCCAGCTTTCTAACACGTGAAGATCCGGCGCAAAAAGTATTAACTCCGGCAGATTTAATAGCGAATATGACAAATCCGCAGATTGCAGAGCCAGCTGATATGAACGATAATCTTAAACAAACAATCCAAAAACACTTAGACCAGGGTGATCAGGTTGTCTGTTTAACAGGCGGCGGAGGCGGAAGCCTCGACGAATGGCTCCGGGCAAACTTCGTTCGCAATAGTAAGTAGATCTTAGCTGGTATTATGGTTAACGGTTGTCGCCGCTGCCTTTGGTCACTCCGCGTTTTTTGCGGCTGTGGATTTTTTCCAGATTTTTTTCGGCAATTTCACTGAGCGGCACTTCCAGAATGTCAGCTAGAGCTTGCAGGTACCAGAGTACGTCCCCCAGCTCTTTGATAAGATCCTCTTTGTCCTGGGAATTCATTTTGCTTTCTTTGTCGCGCAGGACTTTTTTCATTTTTTCGGCTACTTCACCGGCCTCCCCTACCAGACCGAGCGTCCTGTACATCAGAGCGTTGAAATCACGTTTTGGATTAAGTGCAGTACCTATTGCCTGCTTCTGATAGTCATCAAATTTCACGCAAGGCCTCTCATGATTCTATTTCTCCTTTTTCATTAATCTTAACAGCTCCGAGGCGCAAAATCTCAATTGCATCATCTACAATCCGGATGATCGTCGACGGCTGTTTTCCGGTCATATCCCCCCCATCAACATATACATCAACCTTATCACCAAAATATTTTTGAGCCTCTGCGAGTGTATTTGCCGGCGTGTTTCCGGGCAGATTTGCACTTGTTGTAAGCAGAGGGCCAGTTCGATCAAGCAGACGAATTAATTCCGTGTCCGCCACCACACGAACAGCCATACTTCCTTTGCCCTGGTCAATATATTTAAGATCAGAGCCTGTAGGAATTACGATGCTTATTTCTCCGGGCCACATGTGTTCGACAGCTTTCAAATAACGACGTTTAATCCCCAGATTAACCAGCTGATCGGTTGAGGACGCAATAACTGTGCCCGGTTTTGCTTCCCGCTTTTTACTCATATACAGCCGTTTAACGGCCGCCTGATCACTGGCAGGTGCCACCAAACCATACACGGTATCAGTCGGAATAACTGCCACTCCTCCATTATTCAGCATTTCCACCAGATGTATATCCTGAAGTGAAGATAAAATAAGCATAAAAGTTTTATTAATTCTCCTCTGTAAGTATTATACTATCCTCTAATGGATGAATCGCTACTGGAATCTGCTCTGGCAAGTTACGATACTTTTTTGCATAATATCGGTAGCTGGTTCTCAAGTCACGGCTGGACTGTTCTGGGCATCATGCTGGGCGCCTGGCTTGTAAGGCGCTTTGGTGCACAGCTGATTATCCGCGCTTTTCACCGGACTATCCGGGAAGACCTCTATCCAACGCGGGCAGACCGCGAGAAGCGTATCAGAACATTAGATGCTCTCATACACGCAGTGACACGCTTCGGAGTTTATATTGTGGCCGGCATTATGATTGTCAGCGAGCTGGGCGTCAATACCGCGCCGTTGCTGGCCAGTGCAGGAATCCTCGGTATCGCGCTTGGCTTTGGAGCTCAGAGCCTGATCAGAGACTTTGTTAGCGGTATATTTATAATTACTGAGAATCAGTACCGTGTAGGAGACATCATCGAGCTGGATAACACTGCGGGCGTTGTCGAAGCCATAACTATCCGTACGACCGTTATCCGCGATCTCAGCGGCAACCAGCACCATATACCCAATGGTAGTATCATTCGCACCACCAATATGACAATGGGCTTTGGTGGAATAGATGAGAATATTGTCGTCGGCAACGAAACAGATATGCCGGAGTTAATCGCACTTATAAATAAAATCGGCGCAGAAATGGCTGAAGATCCTGTTTTCGCCAAAAAAATCAAAGAACCGCCACATTTTTTACGCATCATCAGCCTGAACAGGGGTGGCATAGAAGTAAAGATTATCGGTACTACAGGAGCCAGTGATTCATGGGATGTAAAGGCGGAGTTATACAGCCGCTTATTGCCCGCTTTGCGCAAAGCAAAGATCAGCACCCCGACCACAGACTTCAATACAGTATTTACCCGGGCCGGTACTAAACTTTAGCGTGAACACAAGCCATGAAAATGATTCTTAGTTAAAATAAATTTTATTATTTGAGCGCCAGATAAACAGCAACCGCGATCATGAATCCGGCTATGACAATGGCCGAGAAAATTGGCACGATTGGTATGGTCGAGGCAGGTTTGGGAGGGCGTGGAGCAGGAGCGGGTATGACCGCTAATTTTTCTTCATGATCAGATTCTTCTGGCTGTTCTGTTGCTGGTGATGTCTCAGGCGCCGGTGCGGGCGTTGTCTCCGGAGTATGCATTGGCTCAGGAGCAACCGAACTTTCGGATGGCTTTGCGCTTTCGGCTACAGTTTTATCTTCAGGGGGAGGTGTTGGTGTTGGTGGAGGAACTTTAACATCATCCATTTTTATCTCCATTTGTTACTTGGCCGGAAACTATTTATGCTTATTTTAGCACATTATCTTTACTAGTCATTTACGCAATCAGACTTAAGAGCTAATTAACATCTATCTGTCGGCTAAAAACTTAAGGTCCGGCACTTTCAATCTGTTTTTCGTTTTCGGTTCGTAGCAAAGGCTACGACCAAAAGCCGAAAAACAGATTGAAAATCATGTCGGCTGCTAAAGTTTCGCTATCAACAGATAGATGTTAATTAGCTCTAAGATTTCTGCTGAGCAATCCAGGTCAGAATAATACCCACGCCCAGCAGTTCTCTAATGCCATGGAAAATGATCCATGCAGGATTATCTGTAAGTCCTACGATATAAGTGAATGCTAATGACAAATACAGTACCGCGAACAGGTAACAGATCCACGCCTGCCAGCTGATCGGAAAATAACTTTTACGCTTCTCTATAAACCACTTATCCTGATTTGTTTTTACATCTTTTTTCTTCATACGCACAGTGTACCATTTTCAGTTGTCCAAAGGTAAGCAATTTGGACTTAGCTTACGCTCTAATAGTAATACCAGCGGTCAGTACCCGCGGTGTTGGTTACATCTGTCAGTTTTTTGGGCTGGCCGCCGCTCAGGCTCATGACGTAATCCGCTGTTTCCGGTCCGCCCGCAACCCTATAAACTACATGGTCGTTATCGAGCCAGCGTAACGGGTTTTTGAGGCCACTCTGTGAATGCAATACTTTGTCTTCTTTGCCTGTATGATCATAAGCCAAAAGCGTTCCCTTGCCATCGCGATCTTCAACCCACAGACTGCGCGAATCATCAGGGCTGCCAATGTACAACCGGGAGACGAGTGCGGGAGGAGCTCCGGTGGCCTTACTGAACTTACCCCCCGGGATATCGTAGTCGTACCAATCCTGACCGACAGACACGCTTATTCGGTCAAAGCTGGTACGGAAGAGATTCCAGGCTTCTTTGTCCGAGATAGTCTTTTTGCCGCTGCCATCAGAATCGATTCTGAATAAGCCTATAGCTCCGTTCACTTTATATATCGCCGGGCTGTAATATATTGCGCCCCGGGCTACCATAACATCGTTGAAGTAATTGGTACTGGCCAGTTCTTTTTCCTGCTCGGTTTTCAGATCATAAGACATCAACCGATGTCGCTGAGGGCTGGCCGCACTGGCACCCTCGGCTACCACGACATAGATCAATCTATCTCCTATCCAATCAATGATCTGGATTCTTTCTGACTGTCCGATTTTGGTTATGGTCGCATTTTCTACATTGATAATGTTGAGCGTGCTCAACAAAAAGCCATCTTTATTTCGTATATTGCCACGTGTCGAGACAAAAGCTGTCATTTCTTTAGCAGGATGCGATACCAGGGTCATACTATCCGGCTGTTCGCTACCTGTTCCAAGTAGTAATTTTTGTTCATTTTTGCCGTCAACGTCAATCTTGTAGATGTCAAATGTCCCGCTCCGTTTGGACACAAAGACGGCTTTTCGCGCCGGTACCAGTTTGACCTGCTGGTTTACTTTGTTGGCAGCAGGAATTTTCAATATTTCATTACGATAATTGTCAGCTGTTATGGTCACTTCTATCTCTGCGTCATCAGACTGCGGTACACTTAATACGACTTCACCTTTTTCATTGGAGCTGGCGCTGGCTTCACCGCTGGATGCTTCGCCTTTTGTGAGTGATTTGCCTGACAGAAAATCACTTAGTATAAAGGTGTACTGGCTACCAACGGGTATCAGATTCATGCTGCCAAGCGGATTGCTGCCCCAGCCGATATTTAATTCTTTTGTCATATCAGCAAATGCAACCTTTTTGATACTAAGCGTCTGCGCCCCAAGCTTAATATGATCGAGCCTCACTGTGCCTTCTTTGTCCGTTCTGCTTGTTTGTCCGGCCAGATTAACTTCAACGTTTTTGAGTGGCTGACCGGTGGTCTGATCCAGAACTACCATCGAAGTGGAAGCTCGCACACCTACAGTATTGAGCACAAAATAACGGCTGGAAGGCAATACAGCGCACGCTACCAAACCGGCCAGTAGCAATATTACTGTAAGCCGGCGATACAGCCGGTTATGCCACCATGCCCCGAAAAATGCCTTGAATTTAGATTGTGTTTTGGGCTGTGCAGCCAATAACGGAGGAGTCTCAGAGGTGTTACCTGCCCGTTCGTCTTCGGCAGCCAGAAGTTCATCCGCTTCCTCGGCCACAATAGCATCGACAAGTTTGCCTGTATCCGGGTCATCAAGTTTCAGTTCATCTGTAGGCTTGACGGCTGTGCTGTCTTCTTCGGTTGTATTTTCGGGTAATTCTTCGGGCTCTGTTTCAGCTACTACTTCAGGCTCTTCAATAATCTTTACTTCGTCAGGATTATCCGTTGCTTCAGACTGTTCAGGTACTTCATCTCCGGACACTTTTCTTTTATCAGGATCGGCATGGGGGGCCGTTTTATCTTCGGGAACATCTGTAGTTTCATTTTCATCGTGGAAAATTTTGATTTTTTTTAACTTTTCGGTAGGCAAAAGCGGAGCACCCATTGACTCAGAATCTTTTGGAGCCGGAGCCAGCGTATCGCTGATATCCGGTTCATCCGGAATATCGCTACTCATCATAGCGTCGACTTTGCTCTCCAGTTCAGGATCAACGCCGCCGGAATCAAATCCTGGCTCGTGGTCTGCTTTGGGTGTGTCTTTTTTATTGGCCATAGAACTTTTTGTTTAGATTTAGATAAGGTTAAGCATAACAGATTTCTGCTGATATGTGTATATAGGACTTTCGCACTTTCCCACAGCCCCGGAACTCATCTGAGCTGCTGCAAATTGCCCATCTTCTCTCAATGTAGCGACGGCTACCCCTCCGGAAGCTGAACAATTTTCGCTAAACCCGAGCTGACCTCCGGAATCCATGTCAAAGTGCGAAAGTCCTATATAGCTTTTGCAATTAACATGTTGGCGATACCGCTCTTCGGCAATGATCTGTTACTAAATCAATTGACCGGATCAACTGATTTCCAGTCGACGAAGCCAAAACCATAGCAATGCACCTATACCCGCCAGAAATAAACATATGCCTGCCAGTAAAGTCTTTGATGTACCCCCGGCTGTATCGGGCGGAATGGCTTTATCCGGTTGTTTATCCATCTGTCCGCTGCCTGTATTGGCAGACAGTCCCGCATCATTCAGTAATTTTTGATTCGATTGATCGAGCAAACTACCTTTGCTACTATCGCCAAATATTTGCGGATCTGAGCCCTGTAAGCCTGCCGGCGCCTGCTGTAACCCGCCCCCGCCTGATTGTAGCAAACTGCCCTGCGCGGTATTGCCAACCTGCTGAGCCTGAGCAGCCGCGGGCAGCATTAAAGCCAGCAGGAATATAAATGCAGCAACGCGCTTCATCCCGTTAGAGTTCACTCAGATTTACCATTCGAAAAATTTACATACGTTTTTTGAACTCTAACGGGATTCATGTCTCTAATCATACCAGTTATGCGTAATGCGGGTGTTACAGACCGCCGTAGCCACCGCCGTAGCCCAGGAACCGTATTGACGGCTTATGGTAATCGGTAACTTTGAGGTACGTTGCATTCCCGCCAATCTCCCTGGGAGCTACATAGAGTTCGCTGCCCTCACTGGATATCAGGATATATTCATCGCTGTACCAGCCATACGGGTTATACTTGGTGGTTTGATCCAGTAATTTTCCTTCCTCACCGGCTTTATTACCCAGAAACAATGCGCTCTTACCATCGCGGGGTTCGCTCCAAAGAGTATAGTTGCCACTGGGAGACAAAAGATATGTCGGATACTCACCCGTGAACTTCTCGCTCTCATTTGCAGCGTCTTTGATAGCGTTGTCCTCATACTCCAGATAGTTTTGCTTTCCATCGGTATAGTATGAGAAATAGACTTCATTCGGTTTGTAGAGCAGCTGCTGGACGTATATGTTGGCTGGCAGGGATTTTACGTCTTTTTTGCCGGAACCATCGTAGTTAATAGCATTGATAGTTACTGCTTTGCTATCCAATGCAATACCATAGCCACCCTGCCATTGTTTGACATAAATGATGTTCTGGTCAAGCAGACTAACTCCGGATGCAATTTCCTGAGCAACTCCGCCTTCGCCGGTTGTTTCGTCAATTGTCTGTAGTTTTCCGGTTGACGCATGGAAGACTTTCAGAGCCTGACGTTTGGGCTGACCGACAGGCACCTGATTACGCGTAACCGTATACACAAAGTCCTGATCGTGCCATCCTGACAGAGCGAAACTGGCATCCCCTTCATCAAAGGCCGTCAATTTGTCATTTGATGTGTCGAGCAGATACAGCTTGGGCTGCGGGCTGTCGCGCCGGGACTGTAGCACCAGATATTTCCAGTCGCGGGTCGCAAGCAGAACCGTATTGCCCTCTTCTTCCCTGCCAGTCCCCGGCAGTACAGTCTGGCGATCAGTACCGTCAAGATTGGTTTTGACGACATCTATCTTGCCGGTACGTTTAGACAGGAAATACAATTTGCCACTCGCCGTGAGGCTAAACTTATTATCCTTATCTCCGGGGTTTTCAGCTACGATATCCACCGTAGCCGTATTGAAGCCCTGTCGTGACAATTCGGCTTTTTGATCTTTGCCGCCCGCAGGCAGAACGATAGTTGCCAGGCCTTTTTCGTCAGTCTTTGCTTCGCTGTCGCCGGCTTTTATAGCCACGGCCGTGAGACTTTTACCCGAAATTTTATCCGTTACCGTAATTTCCACTTGGCGCCCTGTTGCCTCAAGCTTCGTCTGCAAAGGTTCTTTCTTAGATTTAACTCCAACCGTTATTGACTGACTGTACTCTTTGTAATAATTCTTTTTTATCTGAAGATTGGCTTTACCCACCTTGACTACTGATAAGTTAGCTTTGCCTTCTCCATCGGTTCTGGCTGTTTTGCTTCTGATCGTTACATCGGCACCACTAACCGGCTTATTCGTCTTACTGTCCAGTACTACTACCGGCACATCCTGACTCAGAAATGTACCGAGTACCAGATACCGCGTAACAGGAACTGCCAGTAATATACTAATAACAGCCAGAACAGTCAGTGGAATGGTCAGCTTCTTTTTGGCAAGATATCTGACCCACAATCTCTTTAGCCGGCCGGGCTCTTTATCTGATGTATTTACGGGAATCTCCGGAGTTATTTCAGTATTTTCTGTCACTGCACTTTGGTCCGTATTTAAGTTTTTGTTCTGCTCTGTCTCTGTTGTTTCTGAGTTTTCATCAGAAGTATCATTCTTCATAAGTTGCCCCTTTGACTCTTAGAATAATTTCAAAAAGCAATTAACACAAGCAATTTCTAACTCCGAGCATACAGATTTTTTATCATAACTCCTGCTTTGAATTCTATCAGCACATAGAAAAGTAGGCAGATAACAAAAATGTACACTGCAAAACCGTATTCGGCAAAGCGCCAGTTATCAATAGTTAGAAGCGTAATGCCAGATCCAAAAATAGCGTTTCTAAAAATGACACTGTTTTCAGTTTCGGGAAAATTAAACGACTTAAAAATTGTTGGTATCGACGCTAAAAGATCTGCTGCTATTGCTAGTATAAGAGCAGCCAAGCCAGTTCCCGTCACTATCCAAAGTATGATAGCGGCTATTGATAAAGTTCCGCAGATTATATCGATCTTACTGATTTTCCAATACGCTTTTTTATTTTTAAAGGAAGCAAGGAATACCATCAGGGGACCCAATCCAGCCACAAATGTCAGAATCGCTTGCCACCCTACCCCCTCACCAATCTGAGCAGCGAATGCTATAAAAGCAATGATAGCCCATAATAACCAAGTAATCCTGTTGGGACGTGATATGCCTTTAACAGTGCTAGTACGTAGCTAATCTGTCCAAGTACATATATAAATGGCACTAAAAAAGGAATTTTTCGCTAATCATACCTGAAAATAGATCTTCATCATCTCAATACCCTTATTTTCTGGAAGTTTTTGCCAATAAGACCGGGGATAGTAATATTCTCCACCTCGAACTCGGCTGATCCCAGCTGCTTGGGCGTCAAAACTAGTTCATGGTAATTATTGCCTGATTTCTCCAGCGCTCCGACGCCGACCCAGAATTTAGCATAAGAGCGCTTGGTACTGCCCGTAGCTATCCAGCCGGAATAACTTGTCGAACAGGCTCTGATAATAGATGGGTCATTGTAATACTCTTGATTGCCTCTGGTATCGTTTAGCGCAGAAAGTCGTAACTCAACTTTTTCGCGCCACTGAGGGTCTTTGTCCTGCCCTGGCAATAATCTTACGTTGAGTTCGGTTGCAATTTTTTCTTTTTCACTCATTCGTGGCAGCTCCCCTCCATTTTGATCAAGCAATTTGGTCATCTTGTCCTCAATGTCAGCCAGAAAATCTCTGTAACTTTCGTATTTTTCTCCCAGACGAGTGTAGGTGAGCTTTACATCGTCAGGCATATGAGGCTGAAGAAATTTTATTAACCGGCAAAAGGTATCGGTGTAACGATCTACTTCCGCCAGACTTACGTTGTTCATTTTATCAACCGCAATACCTTCTGAATAAAAATCCAGAATAATTCCATATGGGTAGACTTGCAGTATATACTTTGCCCATTCTGTTAAATAAAAAACCGTAAATAGTTCCGCCCAATCTATTTCCGGCGATTCATCAAGCCGCCAAAGTTTATTACCACCAAAGTTAGTGCTAAGAACAACAGGCTGCTTGTTTTTGACGGCTGTTTTCACGCCACGTCTGGCAATTTTTTGAGTCTCTTCGTCAGCTGCAACTTTACGAAACTTCTTAGACATTAGACGACCATAGGTCATTTCTTCCAGTTGGTCGTCATGAACATCAACCCGCTCAGACATTTCTTTAAGTCCGTTAATTCGACTATTTACGTGGTGTTCTGCAGTCATAATATGGAGATGCGGGGCCGGCATTACTCGGCCGTAGATAGCTTTGCAAGCTACCACCTATTCTCGGTCACCGCATCATGTTTATTGTAGCAAAGTCAGGGAGCCAGGCGGTTGATGTCTCGGGGGAAGAGTGTAGCTTCTTTGATGTTCTTCAAACCAACAGTTTTTTGCACCAGCCGGTCAATACCGTAGCCGCAGCCGCCATGCTGTGGCAGACCGAATTTCATAGCCTGCAGGAAATATTTGTAACCGGGATGTTCAATATCCATACCGGCTGCTTTCATTTGTTCAACCAGTTTATCGTAGCGATGTTCTCGCAGCGGTACGGTTGCGATCTCCAGCCCCCTGAACAACAAATCCCCCCAAAGTACTGTCTTAGGATCGTTCGGATTAACATGATGGTAGAATTTCATGGCTTCAATCGGGAAATTTGTCGCATATACCAGGTCGGAGCCAAGTTCCTTGCGGGCATAGTCACAAATCCAGCGCTCCTCATCCGGTATTAAATCCTTTTCGTCGGTTGTGTCAGTCTTGGTAGCTTTGGTATACATTTCGTGAATTTCAGCAACTGTAAATTTCGGTACTATGTCTGTGGTAACTAACTCCGGAGCTTGAAGCGACTTCAGATCAGCTGCGTGATCATTATATACCCTTTTGAGCGCATCAATGGTCATACTGCCGACCGTATCGAGCACTTCATCGTGGTCGACGACAAATCCCATCTCGATATCCAGCATCATGACTTCGCTCATATGTCTGGTGGTGGCGCTGGGTTCAGCACGGAAAGCCGGTGCGATCTCAAATACCCGCTCGAAAGCACCGACCATCATTTGCTTGTACAACTGAGGACTCTGCGCCAACGTGGCTTCCTGGCCAAAATAATCCAGTTTAAAGACTTCAGCACCGCCCTCTGTAGCCCCGGCCAGCAATTTCGGTGTCTGTATTTCGACAAATTCATTCTTTGTCAGATACTCACGTATATAGCGCAACAGGCTGGCCCGGATTTTGAAAACTTTTTGCTCCTGCAGATTGCGTAGACTCAGCGCGCGGTATTCAAACAACGTATCCAGGTTTTCAGGCTTGTGATCAATGGGTTTGTCGATTTCGATCGGGGGTTCATCAGTGACCGGCACCAGAATCGTAAGTTTGGGATCATGAATTTCAGCTCCACCAGGTGCTCGCTCGTCCTCAAAGACCATACCTGCAACTTCCAGTACCGTTCCTATATGCAGGCCGCGAAGTTTCTCAACTTCGGATTTATCCTGCACCAATACCTGCACCAGACCACGTCGATCCCGAACGTTTATGAATGTCAGCCCACCCAGCAGGCGTTTCTTATGGAGCCAGCCCTGGATTTTTATTTCTTTACCGATATGTTCTTTTACGTCTGAACTCAGAATTCTCATAATTTCACCTCTGTATTACTTGTTTTGTTGACAGACCTCTGGCATGGACCTCTAGCTGTATGAACGCTCAGTTTGAAACGAACATACATCGGTCCTCAGATTTGAATCAGGATAATTCTTTAGTCTCATTTATATTTGATTATAGCATCTTTAAGGTACTTGTTGTGACTTCTTATTGACATTTTGTATATTATTTGCTATGATAAGTATTAAGGTTAACTTACCTTACGCAAATCGCTGGCTTCCACGATGAATCAGCTCGAGCGAAAATTGTTTTCTCTGAACGAGACGTAGCCATAGCTACATTGAAAGAAGAAAAACAATTTGCAGCCGAAATTATTCGTACTGGGGGCGCAGGAAGTTTGCGTAAGGTAAGTTACTAAAATAAAAATGAATAAACTACAAAAAATTATTTCCCTTATGTGCATGCTGGCACTTATCGCCAGTCCTTTCTCTGTGATTGCACCGTCTCAACCTCACAGCTTCAAAGCACATGAATCCGGTGATAATAACCCCCCGCGACAAAACTCATCTAAGCCTGCAGCTATTGCCGATAACAAATCTACTCCTAAGCACTCTGATCCGTCGCCTGCAACCACCAGTACCGGACAGCCATCAAACTCTCAAGCCAACCTTTCAGACGGGGCAGTCGTAGAAAAAGACCGTATCCTGACCCGCGACGGCCGGATTTTTCCGATTCGTCAGTATAAACCTACGCTAAGCCCCAACGACACTTACGCAAATCAGTGGTGGGCAGCTACGAATGGCATGAACGCTGTATGGGATATGTCTTTTGGTGCCCGCCAGACCAAAGTAGCAATTATCGATACCGGCTTCGCGCTGAATCATCAGGAATTTGCCAATCGCTGGGCTATAAACTCCGGCGAAAGTGGCAGCACATCCAATCAGGGGGCCAGCAAACTTAACTGCACAGACCAGGCATTGGCACTCAACAAATCCTGCAACAATATAGATGATAACTTCGACGGTATAGTCGATAACGAATTCGGCGCTGTATCGCGCCAGAATCCATCATTTCTGAATTGCACAGACCAGGCCAGAAGCTTAGACAGGTCATGCAACCGTCTCGATGATGATAAAAATGGCCTGGTTGACGACTACCGTGGCTGGGACTTTGCCAGCTTCGATAACAGTTCGCAGGCCGGACAAACCAATCCGGACGGCAGCGGCACTACTCATGGCACTATGGTAGCCGGAGTCCTGGGCGCTACAGGCAATAACGGCATTGGTCTGGCCGGAGTCAACTGGTACAGCACTATCCTGCCTATCCAGGCTCTTAATGACGATAGCTATGGTGACAGCTATACTGTCGGCGAATCGATTTATTACGCAGCCGATCAGGGAGCTGATGTTATCAGTATCAGTCTGGGAACCTCTGCCGATGATCCTTATCTGCGCCTGGCAATTCGCTATGCCATGGACAAAGGCGCCATCGTGGTAGCTGCCAGCGGCAATGATGGCTGCAACTGCATATCCTATCCGGCCAACTATCCCGAAGTCATTGCCGTCGGTGCCATCGACAGCAGTAATAATCCTGCCGGTTTCAGCAACTACGGCTCCCGACTCGATGTACTAGCCCCCGGTGCGGGGATAACTACCAGCACCTGGACCAAAACTAATCAGGGCAGTGCATACGCAGCCAATGCGGCCGGTACATCATTCGCCACACCATTTGTCAGTGGATTACTCGGTCTTGCGCGCAGTTATCAGCCTGATGCGACGTGGGAAGAAATTGTTGGCGCAATGCTGGAGAACAGCGATCGTCGTTCTCTTACCGCCAGCACACCACGCAACGACCAGCTGGGCTATGGAGTAACCCGCGCCAGCACGATGCTTGCGCGTCTCAAGACACCGGCTCAACCCGTGCAACGATATCAGCTGGGTGGCGCACCTGTCTTCGGTTCTGCGCGTACATATCAATGTGAAAACACATTGCCTGCCAGCATGCTCTACGAACTCACTATTCAGGGCCAGCTACGTTACACAGCCAGTCCCTTCGAAAATTATAATGCAACGCTGCAGGGCTGGACTTCACGCGAAACTTTCTATACCTGCATTGGCCTGCCAACCGACCAGCCCGGCACATTACGTATGATCAATCTGCCCGCCGAGATCAAAAACAATCCTCTGAATACGAAGTTCTAAACATTCTCCAGGTCGTCGCGTCTGGCTTCCAGCGTTGCTACTGCCCGCAGGTCCGCATGCTGATCGAACTCATCGACGATTTCGTGGCCGATTATCTGCTCAATGACGTCTTCAATAGTTATCAGACCGACAATTTCTTCGAACTCGTTGACGACCATGAATATATGATGCTTCGTCTTAATAAAGGCCGATAGCACATGCTCCAGCGGACGCTCCTGATTGACGTAATAAACCGCCGGCTTCATGATATTTTTGACGATACCGCTTTTTTTGTATTCCACCAGATCACGCAAATATAGTGTGCCGATAATCTGATCCGGCTCGTCACCTGTTACCGGGAAGCGCGAGAAGCCTGTGTCGTGCAGTTCGCTCGTCAGAATTGGCCCGACAGGTTCGTCACCGCCGACAAACCGGATCTGGCGCCGCGGCGTCATGATATCTTTGACTGTCTTATCTCCAAACTCCAGTGCGTGCAACGCGATATCCAGCTCATTCTGTTCAATTCGATTGTTTCCGGCCACCTTCTGGCGTTTGAATAGCTCGATCAGATCGGCCTTATCATAGAGACCGGTATGGATAGTCACAGGGCGGCGGGAACGAATTAATGCTATGATCCGATTCGAGCCGGGCCCCAGCACACTAAGCAGTTTCGAAAGCCACGGAGCAAGCCTGGCGGCTATAGCCTTACTCAGCCTGCCACTACCTGTGACAGGAATCATGACAAACACCACTAAGATCAGACAAAAGGCGAATATAATTGCAAAGTAAGAAGGAATTGCATGGGCGGCAATCACGATAGCTAACGATGTCCATAGCCCGCTCAGCGCCCATATAACCGCATCTGTTGTCAGGCCATGCTGAGCAACCTGATGAAGTAACCCTGCCATGGTGTCGCCATTCCGCGCCCGTCGCCTGAGTTCTTTGGGGGGGGCCTGTCTGTATACTTTGCCGATACTGCTTGAAACTATTGCGAGCCCTGCCGTAATCAATAAAAAAAACCATTCCGTCATAACTATATTTATACCACTTTTGCGTGCGGGTGATATGATGGATAGATAAGAAAAGGGACGAGAATAATACATGGATAAACAATTTTTGTTGGTTTTAGGAGTCATTATTGCTGCTTTGGTAGGCGTATTCGCGTTTACCAAAGAAAAAGCCGCTACACCGGGCACAGATACAGCTCAGAACAGCTCCCAGGTCGGCAGTCGAACAGTAGGCGAAGGTACCGGAGGAGTAACGCTTGTAGAGTATGGCGACTTCGAATGTCCGGCGTGTAAGTCTTATTATCCTATCATTCAGGAGATTAAAAAGTCATACGGCGATCAGATAAAATTCCAGTTCCGACACTTTCCGCTTGTCCAGATTCATCAGAACGCAATGCTGGGCAGTCGTGCCGCTGAAGCAGCAAATAATCAGGGGAAGTTCTTCGAAATGCATGATCTGTTGTACGAAAATCAGGATACCTGGTCCAAGACCACCAGTCCCAACAGCGTACTGGAAACATTTGCAAAACAGCTGAATCTTGATGTCGAAAAATTCAAAGCAGATATGTCTAGCGAAGCAACTCTGAAGACAATCAATGCCGATATCAAAACAGGACAGGCTTTAGGTGCTAACTCAACACCGACATTTGTGATCAACGGTAAAAAAATTGACAAGAATCCGCAATCTCTGGAAGATTTCAAAAAGCTGATCGACGAAGCACTGGCCGAAAAGAAACCCCAATAAATTCTTCTTTCTTTTGATAAAAGGTATGTTCTTCCGACGAAGAACCAAGTCGATACTTTTGTCTTCAGCAACAAAAGTACCCAAAAACGCCGCAGACAATTACCGGAACACGACTGTCACCCATACCAGCTCAGTCCGTGCCGGCAAAGACTCCCTTTGGTCGGTCCTGCTTAATAATTCTCAAAAAGATGCAGGACTTATTTGCCGGCAATCACCCCCACTAACCTGATGACCGCCAATCGGTTTCGGCAAATGCTGAATAAAATCCAAAGACTAAATTAATTAGTTTTAGAGTTTGGTTATTGTTGGCTGCTGTTTGACTAATGCTTGTTTTAGTTCACTAAATAATGCGATATTAGGATCGTTTTCCGGAACAGTGTTTGGGTTATGGCAAGGTGCTTGGTTATTTCCTTCAAAGGCATAGTACCTATCACCGATTTTAACACCACCAAAGGATTCGAGATCTGCCTGAGTTAACGGTGTACCGAAATGGTCATCTCCTACTTTTGCTGCATTTATAACAGCTAAACCTCCGCCATTTCCAAACTCCCCTCGCGCTGTACAGCCCTCAAAGCCTTTAAGGCTATCAAAATGCCTGACTGAGATATAAACAAAGCCGCTTTCGTGCACAAAATAATACGCATCTTTGAGCTTATCGTTAAGCTCAAATTTTATCCCTAGCTCTTTAATTTCAAGGTATTTCTTCTCATCCTTCTTCGCTTCTTCAACTTTTGTTGTTGTTTGCTGTGAAGATTGAGTTGCTTTAGAATTATCTTTATTAGCATTCACTACGTAGAATCCGACGCCGGCTATCATAGTTAGGGCTATGACAATTAGTAAGCCTTCGATCATGCCGAAACCTTTTTGATTAAGCTTTTGCATTATCCGGTCCGCCTTTACGATTATGATTATTTGCTAGTTATTATACAGCTTTTAACCCTATTTAATAATCCTTTAGTCCATGGATTTCCTCAGGCCCGAATAGCTTCCTGATGTGCGAGTGTCACAAGCACAATTAGGGCCAAGGCAATGTCTGAACCAATTTCTCACTGAAAGTTAATTAATAATTGATGAGTTTGCCGGGCATTGTGCTCTTTGACAATGAGATCATAAAGAATCTTTTGTCGCCTGCCATTTTTTCGCTTCGTTTTTGTTGGCACAAAAAGGAAGTCGGGCTGACCTTCAGGTCAGAATGAAATTGATTTCAAATTAAAAAATTTTGACTTTTCAGGCAATTAGAATTTTTTGTGCATCAGGTCGTTGAGTTTGTCGACTGATTTGCCGAATATTTTGCGACGCTCATGCTCGACCTGCAGACTGGCATGAAGCTTTATCATTACCTGGCTGGTTGCCTGCTGGGTGTGGAGCTTATGAAAATCTTTATCCAGTTGTTCCAACTCCTCGTCAGTCAGTTCTTCCAGCCCGACGAATGCGTCACGCGCGCGGGTAGCCCGGATCAACTCATCAAGCTTCAACTGTACGGCCTTTCCATCACGATTCTGAGTATTCTGGATCAGAAACACCATCAGGAAAGTTACGATCGTTGTGCCGGTATTAATAACTAATTGCCAGGTGTCAGAAAAATCGAAAGCAGGACCTGTAACTGACCACACGACGATTACCATTACGGCCAGAGAAAACGCGGCGGCGCTGCCGGCTGCCTGGGACACTCTATTGGAAATCTTGCGGAAGATTGGTTTCATGCTTGTGTTTACGTTAGAATAAGTACTAAGTATTAGCGTAACATAGCAAACTAAAAAGTACCCGCACAAAAAATGGATTCTATCTTCACCGAACTTAGTCTGGTCATAGTCGTAACGGCAGCTGTATCGATATTCATGAAATGGATCAAGCAGCCATTGATTCTGGGCTATATACTGGCCGGTTTGCTGGTAGGACCTTCATTATTCAATCTGATCCATCATACAGAATTATTTGAGACATTTTCTAAACTTGGCATTGCCTTGCTGTTGTTCATAGTAGGTCTGGGCATGAATGTATCGGAGCTTCGCAAGCTCGGTAAGGTCGTGCCTTTGATTGCCGCATCCTCTTTGTTCGGAATTACGCTGCTTGGTTTTGCCGCCAGTACGCTGTTCGGCTTCGGCAAGATCGAATCTCTGATCGTAGGATTGAGTCTGTTCTTCAGCAGTACGATTATTATTATCAAGATTCTGTCTGACAAGCACGAACAGGGCCGGCTGCACGGCCAGATTGCCATCGGTGTCATCTTGGTCGAAGATATCGTGGCTACCTTTGCCCTGCTGTTCATCGTGGCCGGCAAAAACGGACAGCTGGATCTTGAGCAGATCGGCTTGCTTCTGGGCAAAGGTTTAGCCCTTCTGGCGCTGCTGGCAATTTGTAATACCCGCATTCTGCCCCGCGTATCAAGGTATATGGCATCTACGCAGGAACTGTTGTTCTTATTTGCTATCAGCTGGGGCTTCGGCATCGCGACTTTGTTTGAGCTGGCCGGCTTCTCTATCGAAGTCGGTGCCTTGTTTGCCGGGGTTGCATTGGCATCTTCCCCGTACGTACAGGAAATTGCGGCCAGGCTCAAGCCGTTGCGGGACTTCTTCATCGTGCTGTTCTTTATCGGACTGGGCGAAAGTATGGATCTGGGAAGCATTTCTTCGGCAATCGTACCCGCACTTGTACTATCTGCCATTGCCATTATCGCCAAGCCGTTCATTATCACTACCACGATGGGCATGCTCGGCTATACCAAGCGCGTCAGCTTCAAGGCCGGGATCAACCTGTCACAAATTAGTGAATTTTCCATTGTATTGGTAGTCCTGGCCGCCGGTATAGGTATGGTCAGGCCGGAAATTGTTTCTATCATTACTCTGGTCGCGATTATTACCATTGCCGTCTCGGCATATCTGATGCAATACGATGACCAGCTGTTTGAGCGCTTCAACCGTATCAAGCTGCACATGTTCGAAAAAGAAGTTACCTACCGCGAGAAACGCAGCCCGCGGGCTTACCAGATGGTGCTACTTGGCTATCATCATGGCGGCCACGAATTTATCAGGACATTTTCCGGTATGCACAAAAAGTATCTGGTGATCGATTACGATCCCGAAGTTATCGATATATTGGAACACCAGAAGATCGACTACCTGTATGGCGACGCGACCGATACAGAGTTGCTGCGTGAAGCCGGCATAGATAAGAGCAAACTGGTCGTATCGACCATGACTGACCATGATGCCAACATGTTCGTGGCCAAGCTGTTGCACGAAATCAATCCTGATGCTGTACTGATCTGTCATGCTGATAATATCAAGCAGGCCGGCGAGCTATATAATACGGGAGCAAGCTATGTGATGATTCCGCACCACATCGGCAGCGAAAAAATGAGCGCTTTTATTAAACGAGCTGGTACCGATAAGAATGAATTCGAGAAATACCGACATAAACACATGGCCTACCTTCAGGCCCATTCTCCCGACCCCCTCGATTTCGACTAGCACTCATGCTCACGTGTGAAATACGTGCTCAGTCCCTATAGAGATTGTGCTTATTTATATACTGCTGAACCTGCGGATCAAGATCAGCTGATATTTTCTGATTTTTTAATATAGTCCGTATTTTAAATGAGGATGCCATGCCATAGGGTGCATGATCATCTCTTTTTCCAACTATTAATTGTACATCTTTTAGCACTTCGGAAACGTTTTCCCAGCTATCAATATGCTCTGCAACATCTTTCCCCAGCAACAGATAAAGCTGAGCATCCGGATGTTCATTTCGAATCTCTGGCAAGCCATTGGTTATCGGAAAGTCTATTGTGTTAACTTCGTACATTACAATTTGCGAATTATTCGCAAAGGTTAATTGAACCATTTTCTTCCTGTGCTTATAATCTGCCAAACAACTCTTGTATCGCGGCTTCTTCTCAACCAGTACCAGAACTTTATCGAGACCATGCTCGTCGATAGCACTACTGACAAAAGCAGTATGCCCCAAATGTACCGGGTCAAAACTCCCTGCAAAAATCCCGGTCTTTTGCACTACCTGACTCCGACTAACTTAGCTATGGAAGTGCCTGCCGAAACTTCCCTTACCTGTCTGTGTTCCGTTTCTTCCCCGGGAGTACGCGTATCAGAAGTTGCAGGAGCTTTTTCTGCGTCCTCGCCTCTCGGCCGTGAAATTGTTTTTTGCGTATTTCCACCGACGCAATCATTACATACATGCTGTCTGATAAGTCGTTTCCCGCAGCCCCAGCAGTCTTTGGCGCGGCTTCCGCCACTACCCCCACTCATTCTTTGCATATTTGAAGACACTTCTTCTGCGTTAACTTCTCCATCATGTGGTTCATCGTCATCTGGCTCTACCGCTAAATCCGTATTTGCAGAAATCCCTGGTTGTTTCGCGCCTGCTTCTATGGATTTATCAGTTTCACTATGTTTATTAAGTGAAGGTGCCTCCGGCACAACAAAGCTTGTAATAACTTCTCCTAATAATTCTGTCTGTGGTTGACCTGTTACTTCAGTAGCTCCCAGAGTTTGTTCCCCGATTGGTTCTAAGGGAATTGTAACCCGGAATAATTCCAGAGCAGCTCCGCCGATCATAGGCTCTGCTGCATGTGGCGCGACCATTCCTGACAATTCAGGATGATATAAAGGCACAGGGGCAAAATCAGCAATTGCCAATTGTTCCGCACCAAACATCGCCATTTTACCTCCAACTGCATCCATGCACGCCCCCAAGGTCGTATAAATTTACTTATACGTTGTTTACAACTTATTATACCCCACTCCGATTTTTTCCTGCTAAATTAAAATGAGCTCTGTGTTGTCGTCAATTCATGAAGAAGTTTGTGTGTCGGACGAACCTATCTTTAATTTGTTCGCGCTAGCTTTGGCAGCAAAAGAAACTAATGCTTTGGCCATGGTATTGCCAGTGGTAGCCCAAACCGGTATGCTACCCTTATCAAATATTGGCTGGCACTTTTCTATGCAGACATCACATGGTCCGCATACTGTAGCCCCAGGGCCTGATGGGCATTTTTCTATCCGGCATTTTGCCATTTTTTTCTTCCAAGTCTCTTTGCCCTTTTTAATAAGTTCACCGGTTTTGTTGACTTCCAGTCCAAGTTCTTTGGCTCTGTCTAAGCTGATTGATCCACCGCAGAAAATCACCGTTTCTTTGACCAGGTCGGCTCTGACAAGTTCCTGTGCCGCTTGTTGAATATAACCAGCAGCAGTCAGCTCAGAAGCACGATTAAGATGAGTAGCTGCTGCTTCACCGAACGTATCCTTGGCATACTCTGGCGAAAGGACGCAAATAGCCGAAAGTATTCGATCAATTTCTTCCGAGAATATATTCTTGTGTTCCTCGGTATCTATAGATCCATTCCATAACATACCATCCAGCTGTGCCTGCAGTGTCGCCAGACCATCAAAGTAACATTCCACTGCATTTTCGCGCTGCTTGCTTATCTCGCTTAATTTATTGTAGCCAGGGTGATTCTGCTTTTCGGTGTCCACGTCACCGTATAAAACTCCGAATCCAGAATATCTATCCAGCCTTCTTGTAATGTCTGTAGCGCCTAACGGATGGTCATATAGCGAATAGACAACTGGTGTTTTTAATGCTTCAACATCGGGTTCACCATTCCCAAGCGTAATGCCCTCGCTTTTAAAAAAACGAATGGTACTCTCCGGAGTTCCGTTACTACGACTGACTTGCTGGATAACTCTGGTATACGTTCCGCCTTCGTTTACCCGCAATGTGGTCGATCGAACCATACCTTTTTTATTTTTATCCCGGTAACCCAGGCTTGTGGCTATAGCACTGTCCAGAGAGATAGGATAATCAGATACTTCCCCGACGGCTGTATCTCCAGATAATAAACCGTCTGCAATTGCCTGGTGGGTATCACCTATGTAGAGTTCATTACAGAGTTCGAAAAATCTGCGCTCTTTTTCCTGCTTGGGTAATGAATCATTCCAGCCATTTACCAGCCTCGCAAGAACTATTGCGTTTATGTCCTCTACTGTCTGGCCGTGAATTTCTACAACAGACTCGTGTGCTGAAGCTGTAAGTGCCTCCATGAGTAATGTTCTGGCATTATCACGATACTCGCCATGACTCACTGCAGGATTTGGTAAATCCGCTCTATTTTCTATTAAATTCCGAGCGCGTTGTTCAATTTGCTCGCGCTCAAATCCAATCGCTTCAGAAAAACCTTGCGCTGATCTTATTTCTACTGTCTCTGGTGTGGCTGCTCCGGCCATAAAATAAACCCCTTGTCTATATCAAGCAGGAACAAGAGACTAGAAATATCAGATTATAGCTTTTTGCTTCTGCCCGGAAGACTTTAGCTGTATCGGACTCTCCTTTAGCCCTCATAGACTTCAGGTAAACCGTTGCGGCACAGTTCACGATTTGCACGTGATTCCAGCTTTATATTGTTAAGTACTCTCAGAATACCACGCTATAGCTAGCGTGCAATACGTCAAATTTACACCAGCAGTGGGGGTTTGATCTATGGCCTAAAGAACCAGGGCTGCTAATATTATTATGCCAAGGATAATTCGGTAATAAGCAAAAAGTTTAAAGTCATGACGCGATATATAGCGCAGCAACCATTTAATAGCGACGAGGGCGGTGATGAAAGCTGCGGCCGTACCGACCAGCAAGGCCGACACTCCTCCGTCTACTGTCGTAATTTCATCCCTGGCTTTAAATATTTGGTACGAACCCGCCAGCAGTAAAATCGGGATGCTCAGGTAGAACGAAAAAGCCGTAGCCGTCACCCGATCCAGGCCGCTCAGCAGCCCACCCATAATCGTTGACCCCGACCTTGAAACACCCGGAACAAGCGCGAGCATCTGGAATAGCCCTACTCTAATGGCTTGCGCCGTGGTGATATGGTCAAGCCGAGCCTCTGTCCCACGATTTTTAGCTGCGCGGTGATAAGTTTCGATCAGCCAAATAGCGATTCCGCCGATTATCAGTGCGATGGCAACCGTAGTAGCCACTGCATAGACAGACACCGAATCCTTGAGCAAAAAGCCGGTAAGTCCTCCGGGAATCGTTGCGAGAATCCATATTTTCCAAAAATGTATAGCTGCTTTTTCGCCCTTTATTAGTCCGGTAATACGCTGAATCAAGTCGTGGCGATAATTCCAGATTACAGCAGCGATTGCACCCAGCTGAATAACCACTGTAAAGATTTTGAAGGTATCCTTATAGCCCATCAAATGCTCAGCTACAATCAAATGCCCAGTGCTCGAAATAGGCAAAAACTCTGTCAGACCTTCAATTACTCCTAAAGCGATAGCCTGTAGAATTTCCATTTAGCCTATTATACCTTCTTTCGCAACTCTGACAGACGGGCGATGAAGCTCCCCGCAGCGCCGTCCAGGCCTAGGACCTTGAGGGCGCCCACCAGGACATATAGGCCATCGATGTCATGAGGGTCCGGTGCTGATGCTTTTTCTATTTGCTCAAACTTACTCTCTATCTTTTGGACCAGCCATTTTTCCTCTGCGGGCTTGGTATCATTCATAGCTGGGATTTGTTCCGGAACCTCCGCAGCTTTGACGATTTCCAGTGAACGGGCTGAACGATCTTTTTTGCGCAAGTGTCCGCGAATCACAAGATTATTGACATGCAATGCGACCGTTGCGACCGAAGTATAGCTGCAGCCGGCCATAATCTCACGGTAGCTAGGCCCGTAACCATGCTCGGCTATAAATCCTTCTATATAAGATAGTAGCTCCCGCTGTTTCTTAGTCGGGCGCGTGGACTCAGGCATGATGACGAGTCTTTCGCGGGCGCTCCATCCCCTTGAATACGTAAGTCTTGTACCAGATATAATTCCAGACCGTGAAGAAGCCTGAGGCGATAAACTGGCCGATCTCAACCCGGACACCATTCTCTTTCAGCACAAGCAGAATCAGATAATTGAGCAAAAAGGCGTTCAGCGCTGTGTAGATAATGTAACGACGGGTGGCAATACCCAGCCTGGCGGGCTTCTTCGTCTTGAAGACCCAATAACGCTCCAGAAGAAAATTCAGAGTCAGGCCTACACCATTGCCAATAAAATTTGCTGCGAATAAGCCAAGAGGACCGTCCAGCAAAACAATCAGAATATAGCCGCTCCAGAACCAGACGCCGCCGCTTACAAAATATTCTGTGAAGCGAATAAGTTCTCGATGTCTCCTTGTCTGAGATTTCTTTTTTGATCGTTTTTTCATTTTTGATAGTTAATTTGAAGTTATTATATCAGATGATTGGTTTGTTTCGATGGTATAATAGCCCAATAGGCATCACAGTTTGTTCTGCCATGAGAGTTGGCTGATGATCGCTGAAACAGAATTGATTTCTTGTGACTAAAACATATCTGTAGATATGTTGAGAAAATAAAAATCAATTCTGGTCAGTGAGGGCAGTCAAATCGTGGCAAGTCAGAGTGTTAGGTCTATAGCACCACCCTATGAAAAATAACTTTTCTTTCGTATACACCTTATTATTGATTATCGGTGACTTTTTAGCGTTAATCGCGGCCTTCACGGTAGCTTATATATTCAGAGTTAAGCTTGACGACCGCTCGCTCATACAGCAAATACCGGCAGAAGCATATCTGTATGCATTTATTGCTGTTTTACCTCTTTGGATTATGGTTCATGGGTTGATTGGCCTGTACCGGCGCGAGGTGTACGAGAATCGCTTTGCAGAGTTCGGCAAGCTGATTATTGGTTCAATCCTGGGCATATTGGTGGTAATCGGCTACGACTTCGTCAGTAACGAGGAGCTATTTCCCGCACGTTTGGTAGTTGTCTACGGCCTTCTGCTCGGCTTCGGATTTTTAGTCCTGTTCCGTAGTGTGGCGCGGCAGTTACGTTATCTTATGTTTTCTTATAATATCGGGGTTACCAATGTACTGATTGTCGGCAGCGGTGCCACTGCCAGACATATTATTGAACAGCTCGGGGATACAGGCAGCAGCGGCTACCGGATTATCGGTATTGTAGGCAAAAGAGATAATGAGAATATTCCCCGATTTGATACTTTCAGTGAAGCAGTTAAAGCCCTGGATGACCTGGATAGTATAGTCCAGACCAGGCTCTATGCTGACGAAAAACGCAACGGTGAAATCCTGTCGTATGCGCAGACTCAACATGTTTCGTATCGCTTCATACCGAGTAACGGGGAGCTGTTCACGGGTAATATTGATGTTGAACTGTTCCGCGGCACTCCTGTTGTCACAATACACCAGACCGCCCTGACCGGTTGGGGCAGGATTGTAAAGCGGCTGTTTGATCTGGGGTTAAGTGTTATATTGCTCATCCTTGCCTCGCCAATATTAACTCTTGTAGGTCTGGCGGTAAAACTGTCCGATCCTCGGGCTCCGGTTTTCTTTCGCCAGACACGTCTGACCCGGTTTAATCGCAAATTCCGGGTTTATAAATTCCGGTCACATTTGGCAAAGTACAGTGGTATGTCGCCGGAGAAAGCCTTCTCTCGTATGGGCAAGCCGGAGTTGGTTGATAAATATCGCAGCAACGGCGATTATCTGCCAGATGATCCGCGTGTCTCCCGTTTGGGCCGGGTGCTCAGACGCACCAGCCTGGATGAGCTACCTCAGCTTTTCAATGTATTATCAGGCGATCTAAGCCTGGTGGGACCGCGGGCACTTGTTCCGCAGGAACTCGACGCACACGATAACAAACACGCAATACTGAGCGTCAAATCCGGCATTACCGGCCTGGCACAGGTTTCCGGACGCAAGAACATCAGCTTCGAGGAACGGCGCAAGCTCGACATTTATTATGTTCAGAACTGGAGTTTCTGGCTGGACATAATCATTTTGCTCAAAACCTTCCGAGCCGTTCTGAGCGGTACCGGGGCGAAATAGTGAGCACTCAAAAAGTGGCGATTGTATGCGACTGGCTGGTGGGTGGTGGTGCCGAAAAAGTTGTAGAACAGCTTCATAAGCTTTACCCTAAGGCACCGGTTTATACTTCGTACGCCACCGATGAATGGCGCAAAAGGCTGGACCACAAAGTTGTTACAGGGCCATTGCAGGCATGGCCATTCAGCAAACTGCGCAAGTTTATACCGTTTCTCCGCATTTGGTGGTTCTCATCGCTCAGTCTGGATAATTACAATCTGGTTATCTCGTCAAGCGGAGCCGAGGCCAAAGGCCTAAAAGTTCCGGAAAATACGATTCATATAGCATACATCCACGCACCTACACACTACTACTGGAGTCGTTACGACGAATACCTGAAGCGCCCGGGGTTCGGCAGATTAAACCGGCTGGCCCGGCTTGGATTAAAAATATTGATAGGACCGCTTCGCAGATGGGATTACAAGGCCGCACAGCAACCTGACCATCTTATTGCTAATTCCACCCATACGAGTCGGGCAATTACACAATACTATGGTCGTGACAGTATCGTGATACATCCGCCGGTTGATACTGAGAGATTTCGCACAAAAGTGCCAGTTGAACGTCATGGTTTGGTAACGGCAGGACGGCAGGTTCCCTACAAGAGAATTGATCTGGCTATTGCAGCCTGCACTCGTCTTAACTTACCGTTAACCGTGATCGGTCATGGTCCCGAACATACCAGCCTGGTAAAGATGGCAGGACCCTGTATTACATTTGTCTCCGATGTTAATGATAAGAGCCTGGCGCACTATTTTCAGTCTGCTGAAGCATTCATATTTCCGGGGCTTGAAGACTTCGGTATTACCCCTGTTGAAGCATTAGCTGCAGGCACGCCGGTTATCGCTTATAACGGTGGTGGCGCCTTGGATTTTGTTAACTTCGGAACAGGATTATTTTTCGAAGAGCAAACTGTTGAATCACTAATGGAAGCTCTGAAAAAATTCAACCCCAAATCTTTTTCACCAGAGGAAATCCAAAAAGCTGCTACTCAATTCTCCGCAGAAAATTTCCGCAGAAACATAAAGCAAATCATCAATCGAATTGATTAGAACTCAGCTCCGGGATACCTGACTCTAAAACTCAAAAAATGGAATGGCAGTCCACGGGGCGGCCCCAAAAATCTTTCTTCTGTAGGTAGCAGAAAAAATTTAGGAGCGGACGGGCTGTGACAGGACCCCGGCAATTAAGGATTTAAGAGTTAGTCAGGATACCTTGACGATGCCTTCGACGGCGTAGGCAGTATCCTGCCAGTTTCTCACCTGAATGCAATCAATCCCCATTTCTTCAACAGCGTAGTCATTACCGCCCGGAATAACTTTATCGCCCATGAACAGGATATCTGTTTTTGCGAAACCGTTTGCTTTCATAAGTCTGGACATACCATAGCCTTTGTCTATGCCGGGACGGGTCACATCTATCGTAGTGGCTCCTGCTGAACGCACTTCAAAATCCGGAATTTTCGGAGCAATTATGTCACGAAGTCTCATTTTTTTAGAGCCGTCCGGATCCCATTCTTCTTTAATTTTTAAGCCTTCCTCGCCCAATTCGGCTACTATCTCCTGGCCAAAGACTGAGAGAGAGATCTGGGTATCTCTGTCTTCAATAATGTCCCCGTACAGTTTTTTTTCGCGGTAACCCGATTCTTCCAGCCCTTCTTCCAGAGCCTTAATAATTTTCTTTTTGTCTTGCGGCGGAATATTTTCAGCGTATTTTTGTACCCACTCATTGTTTTCAAATCGATAGTAGCGTGTGCCGCTGGTAGGCATCAGGTGAAGTTTTTCAAGCAGGTGTGGCTCACTTGTTATCTGTGTCAGGAATTGCCTTTGAAATAATTCGTACTTTCCTCCGGAAATAACACATACATGATACTTTTCCAGCAGGCGGTCAAACATATTCACCATACGCGGGTGGAAGTGCGACTTACTCGGCGCTAATGTTCCGTCCAGATCAAATGCAATCAGTTTTTTCTTCATCCCGTTAGAGCTCCTTCCCGTTAATTAACTCCGGCAGAGTAAAACGCGTGTATATTAAATATTTAAAAGCTCTAACGGGATTCATTTTTCCTCTTCTTTTTCAGGTTTACCATTGCGATCGTCCCATTCTTTCAGGAACCAGCTACTGGACCACTGCTTATCAGCACCAACGCCGGAAATAATTTCGATATTATGCTTCTGGCAGGTTTCCCATTCCGGAATGCTCTCCTGGTCTACCCGGTCACCACCCTTAGTAAATACATGCGGCTTCAGGGCCGCCAGGGCCTTGCTGACTGTCTGGTCATTTTTTATTTCGAACGGTACAACATAATCAACTCCGGCTAGTCCGCTGACAATCAGGCTACGGGTTTCCAGGTTTTGGAATGGTCTGCCTTTCTTGGCTGTCAGGAAAGCGTCCCCGTTGACGATCACAACCAGCGTATCACCATATTTCTTGCTGTCGATAATGCAGCTGATGTGACCAGGGTGTATCGGGTCAAAACCGCCACTTGTAGCCACTATTTTGCCAAGTTTCGGGCGAAACTTTTCAAAGTCTTCAAAAGAAACGATTTCTGCACCCCAGGTTTTTGAACTCATCGAACGAATTATAGCAGATCAGGAAAACCTGATTTCTGCCATAACAGGCAGGTGGTCAGATATATCAACGTCCGGACACTTCTTAGATAATATTTCTATATTCGGGCTGACAAAAAGCAGATCAACTGCAGCCGTAGCGTAGCCGGGATTGTCTTTGCGCCTCATATTAAATGTGGTGGTTAGTTCATCGCCGAATACGCTTGTAAGATGTTGCTCTATGTCCTGCATAGCCTGGTTGGTAGGCTTGGCGTTGGTGTCTCCGCCCAGAATTACATTCGGCTTATCTCTGATGGCTTCGATAATTATCCGGCTCATGTTCTGCCGGCGCTCAGAATAATTATCCCCGTCAAGATCCCACACTCCATGAATGTTAAAGACATTGACTTCGCCGGCGGGAGTATTGAGAGATGCATGCTGTAACATACGGGGATAAGAAGGATAATTTTCCAATATATCGTGGTAGTCGTCATTAAATGTTTCATTAAAATATGTCATATTACGGGAAGTAATGGGAAATCCGGAAAAGATGGCAACGCCTTCCGGTATTTTGCCCTCCGGGCGGTGGTGCAATAAACCCGCTTCATAATAATCATCGATGTAGTCAAAAGTTTCTTTTATAAGCTCAAATGAACGGAGCGATGGTTGCAGCGCAGGATCGGTGCCACTATGAACCTCTTGCAGGATCAGAATATCAGGATTTTCTTTTTTCAGAAACTCAATTGTATTTTCTATCAAAGCACCACGCCAAAGATTCAGACTCAGAATTTTTACGTTCATATAATCCAATTGTACACTTTTATGAGCTCTAGAGATGTTATAATTGCAGCATATGGTTAGAATTTTGGTTACTGGTGGTGCCGGGTTTATTGGCTCCAATTTTGTTCATTTTCTTCGGGAAAACCGTCCGGATTACCAGATTATCGTTGTAGACAAGCTCAATCAGCAGGGGAATATTGAGAATTTGGCATCAGTAAGAAGTGAAATTGAGTTTCATGAATTCGATCTGATCGAAGAAGCTAAACTATTGCCAATCTTCGGGAATGGTATAGATTACGTCGCGCACTTCGCGGCCGAGACAAATGTCGACCGTTCTATAGAAGATCCGGATAACTTTGTCAGCAGCAATGTTCTGGCCACCAATATTCTGCTGCGGCTCAGCCGCGACCACGGAATCAAACGCTTCCACCACGTATCAACGGATGAAGTCTTTGGCAGTCTGGAGCTGGATAATGATGATAAATTCGACGAGAATACTCCTTACGATCCCCGCAGCCCTTACTCAGCTACCAAAGCAGCCAGCGACCATTTAGTACGGTCATACTTTCACACGTACGGACTAGACGTTACGATCAGCAACTGCTCCAATAACTATGGTCCCCATCAGGTGCCGGAAAATATCGTGCCTGTTTTTGCGCTGATGGCTATGCAGGACAGACCTCTCACTATCTACGGCGATGGCAAAAGTGTGCGTGATTATCTGTTCGTGCTGGACCATTGTCGTGCGATTGATCTGATTCTGCACAAAGGTAAAGCCGGCGAAACCTACTGTGTTGGTGGCGGGCAGGAACAAAACGGACTGCAAATTGCCGATGGCGTCCTGCGTATTCTCGACAAGCCAGACGCGCTCAAAAAATTCGTAACCGACCGGCCCGGCCATGATCGACGATATGCCATTGACTACTCCAAACTTGAGCGCGAGCTGGGCTACCAACCTGGTGTGACATTTGAAGAAGGACTGCGACAAACCATTGACTGGTACCAGGCTAACGAAGCATGGTGGCAACCATATATGAAAAAACTATACGTCCCCAAATTTATGAAAGAAGATGTAGCCTAGCCATGGCACAGGATCTGAATGTTCAGGAAACTGAAATTCCCGGTATGTTCGTGGTTGATTTGGTCCTGCATGGTGATAACCGCGGCTGGTTCAAGGAGAACTATCAGCGTGAAAAAATGGAAACTCTTGGTTTGCCCCGTTTTGAGATTGTTCAGAATAATTTTTCATTCAATGCCGAAACCGGAGTCACCCGCGGTCTGCACGCTGAACCGTGGGAAAAATTTATTTCGCTGGCTAACGGCCGTGTGTTCGGTGCCTGGGTCGACCTGCGTGCCGGCGATAGCTTCGGCAAAGTTTTTACCACCGAAATCACACCCGAAAAAGCTATTTTTGTACCCAGGGGCGTGGCCAATGGCTATCAGACTCTTGAACCAAATATTACTTACACATATCTCGTAAACGCTCACTGGTCACCAGATGGCAACTATGCGGCTGTGTCTATGTTTGATCCGGAGCTTGATATCAACTGGCCGATTAGCAGAGAGCAGTCTATCATTTCGGAAAAAGATATTCAGAATCCATTACTCAAAAACGTAAAACCCATGGATCCCGTTAGAGATCCTGTGAAATGAAAGATATGAATAAAAAAGTATTATTACTAGTAAAAAACCATTCTCTAACGGGATGGAGTTATAAGTGAATAGTTCAAAAATTTTAATCCTCGGCGCCAACGGACAACTGGGCAAAGCCCTTCAGCAACAATATCCGGATGCTCAGACGGCTGATATTCATGATCTCAATATAACCAATCAGCAATCAGTCAATGATTATGACTGGTCCGGAGTGGATATTATCCTGAATGCAGCTGCCTATACCAATGTTGACGGTGCCGAGAGCGACGAAGGTCGCATAGCAGCCTGGAGCGTCAATTCCTCGGCCGCTGCAAATTTGAGCAAAGTCGCAGCAACCCATGATCTGACCCTGGTACATGTGTCTACGGATTATGTCTTTGACGGTTCCAGGGCAGTCCACGACGAAGCAGAGTCTTTCAGTCCCTTGTCAGTCTATGGTGCCAGTAAGGCAGCCGGCGACATAGCCGTCAGCCTGACTCCCAAACATTACATTCTGCGAACTTCCTGGGTTATCGGAGATGGCAAAAACTTCGTGCGTGTCATGATGGGCCTGGCAGAAAAGAATATTTCGCCGACAGTCGTTCATGATCAGATCGGACGCCTGACGTTCACATCAGAACTCGTCCGGGCTATCGATTATTTACTCTCTGAAGGTTCCCCTTACGGAGTTTATAATGTTACCAATGACGGACCAACTTCCAGCTGGGCAGAAATCACACGACATGTATTTAATACTCTGGGCAGGGTTGATCTGCACGTCAGCAAGACGACCACTGCCGAATATTATCTGGGTAAGCCGGAGGCAGCTCCACGACCATTGCAGAGCACTCTCGGCATGCACAAAATTCATGCTATGGGATTCGTATCGAATGATTGGCGTGAAGATTTGAAAGCATACATCAAAAAGGAGAGACAGCAATGAATCCCGTTAGAGCCATGCACTACGTATACGTTCTTTTAAATTCTGGCGGACAATTCTACACAGGTTGTACAGCAGATTTAAAGCGACGTATAGCCGAACACAAAGCTGGTAAGAGCACCTTTACCGGAAGTCGGGGACCTTACGAATTGATATACTATGAAGCGTGCCTGGATATTAATGATGCTTATTCCAGAGAAAGATATCTGAAGTCCGGAATGGGAAAACGCTTTATTAAAAACCGCATAAAGAATAGTATGGAGGCTCTAACAAATGGATGAATCCCGTTAGAGGCCCCATCTAAATTACAGGCTAAGGAAAGGTTTACAGCAATGAACACACGAGAATCAATCAAGAAATTATACTTGGCAGGGCTCTAACGGGATGAAAGGTATTATTTTAGCCGGTGGTTCAGGAACACGCTTATATCCCATTACCATGGGTGTCAGCAAGCAGCTCATACCCATCTACGACAAGCCGATGATTTATTATCCTCTCAGCACGCTTATGAGTGCCGGCATCCGTGACATACTTATCATTTCAACGCCACAGGACTTACCGCGGTTTGAATTATTGCTGGGCAGCGGGGCACAGATCGGGTGCAGCTTCACTTACAAAGTTCAGGATAACCCGCGCGGCCTGGCTGATGCCTTTATAGTGGGTGCGGATTTTCTCGGCAACGATAAAGTCGCCATGGTACTGGGCGACAATATTTTTTACGGGTCAGACATGGATCTCAAATTACAGGCGGCTTCCGATCCCGACGGTGGTGTTATCTTTGGCTATCCGGTAGCCGATGCCCGGCGTTACGGTGTCGTGGAGTTTGACGCCCACAATAACGTCAAATCTATTGAGGAAAAGCCGGAACATCCGAAATCAAACTACGCCATACCGGGATTATACTTCTTTGACAATGAAGTAGTAGAAATTGCTAAGAATGTAAAGCCAAGCGAACGCGGCGAGATCGAGATCACCGAGATCCACAATGCCTACCTGAGAGCAGGCAAGCTCACGGTCGTGCTACTCGACCGTGGCACCGCCTGGCTGGACACCGGTACCTTCGAGAGCATGAACCAGGCTTCTCAGTTCGTGCAGGTCATCGAGGAACGCCAAGGCCTCAAGATTGGCTGTATAGAAGAAATCGCTTATCAACAGGGCTTCATAGACAAAAACCAACTGCAAAAAATTGCTGAACCCTTCCTGAAAAGCGGCTATGGGCGTTATCTGCTACAAGTATTAGAATCCTGAAGCTACACGCTCAAATACAGATTATCTGCTACCATAAGCAGTAATAATTATATGTACATGCATAAAAAACTTTTTCTGATAACTCTGCTGGCAGTCACTGTCTGCGTTCTGGCAGGTTTCTCAGGATTTATGCATGTTATGGCAGCCGACACCACCAAGCCAGCGATTAATTTATTTATGAACGGAAATGACGAGCCGCCATATTACATTGTTTATGGCAGCGGGGGCGATAATGAGCTGACGGCAGATGCGAGTGACGATACGGGTATTACTAAGGTTGAGTTTTATGTTGATGACATACTTTATGCAACCGATACCACTACGCCCTATGGTATTACTTGGGATGTCGCGGCCGATACCATGTCCGAGGGAAAACACACCGTAAGTGCACTGGCTTACGATGCAGCCGGCAATCTGGGCTTTGATGATTTTGCCCAAAGTTTTGATACGGCGTATTTTTTGAATTATACCTGCAGCGGTTCTGTTGCTTTAATATGCGAAGATTTCCAAACTGATGACGGTGAAGCTAACTTTACAACTGCTGGTGGAGAATGGGTAATGGGTGGCAGTATTTATTATTTGCTGTCAGCCGACAGTGTAACCAGCGGAAATGGTAACCTTTCTATCCACAACACGGCGGTTCCTAATGACTTCACTCTTCGGGCGCAAGCTGAAGCCAATGGAACCGGTCCTGATCTTGATTTTTCGATAATCTGGGGATACCAGGACGCAAATAACTACTATTATGCAAGCTTCAGCGAAGTTAATAGCACTGAAAGTAATGGTATTTTCAGGATTTCATCCGGTACAATTACAGAATTAGCGGACTTTAGCACCACAATTCAGGAAAATGTTCCGTATAAAGTCAAAGTCGAAAAAACCGGATCTAACTACCGCATATACCGTAACGGGATATCAATGGCCTCCGTTAACGATGCCGCATTTTCCAATGGCAAGGTTGGTTTTGGCAGCCGCGACGATGATCAGAGCTTCTACTTCACAACGCTGGAATCCGGCACGCCTCCGGCCTACACTGCTCCTCCGGTTGACACTATCTCTCCGACTGCAATCCTGACAGCCCCTGTCGATAATGCAACTGTTTCTGGATCGGTCCCTGTCAAGTGGGGCCATGTCGACAATATAGCCGGCTCCGGCAATGCTCCGGCAATCTCCAGCCGCCAGGTATTATTAGACGGCACACCACTTACCCTTACCTCTTCAAATTCCGTAAATTGGGATAGCAAAACCATTGCCAACGGCACCCACACCGTCACATTAAACGCTACCGACGCAGCCGGAAATACAGGAACAAACTCAATAACCATAAATGTCGATAACGACACTACCCCTCCCGTGGCTGCCATTTCGGCTCCTTCCAATAATTCTAGGCTCTCGGGCAATATTGTAATATCCGCTAACGCTACGGATAATGTAGGCGTAACTAAAGTGGAGTTCTATCGTGGCGCTACAAAATTAGGCGAAGATACTTCTTCGCCTTATAGCTACAGCTGGAACACCGGAGCAACAAATGATGGGCCTTATCTGTTAACCGCTAAGGCTTATGATAGTGCTAATAATATAACTACCTCGGCGGGAATTAACATAACAGTTAATAATAACCGGGTTATTGTTCATCGGCTTTATAATCCTGTCACATACATACACCTCTGGACAACTACACAGGCAGACATTGATGCTGCAACACAGCATGGCGGCTATCGTTATGAGGGTATTGCATTCTTTACGCCTCCCGATTCTGCTCAGGGTATCGTGCTGGTGCATCGTTTATATAATCCGCGTACATATCTTCATCTTTGGAGCACCACACAAGAAGACATTGATGCTGCAACACAGCAGGCCGGTTATTACTATGAGGGAATAGCTTACCATTCTGCATCATCTTCTGCGACAGGAGCAGTACCTGTACACAGACTATACAACCCTAAAACCTATATTCACTTCTGGACTACCTCGCAAGTTGATATAGATGTTGCCACACAGCAGGCCGGTTATTACTATGAGGGAATAGCTTACTACGCTTTTACTATTCCTTAATATTATTCGGGTCCGTCGCGCATTGAAGCACGGCGGTTTATGCCTGTCCCCAGCCGACTTTCGCCATTTCCGGCAGCCACATCGTAATGACCCTTCCACCACGACTCAAGATAAGTGTAGTCGATTATATTGGCGCCGGTATTTGTCATCAGGCGTACCCGTGATTCTCCATATTCCCAGGGTATCGACATAATTTCACTCTTCGGACTATTTGATTTGACATTCCCCGCACTTACTTTTACGCCTCCCGTGAACAGCTGGTCATAAACCTGAATATCGACAACTGATTTGGCCTGGGCGTCGAATACACGCACCCACGGACCTCCGCCCGGACCCGGACCGGTGATAATTTCGTCGACAGTAGTACCCGCGGTGTCCGCTGATGCTACATCGATGCCGCCTATAAAGCCGGGATCGTAGGCCGCAAATTCGCTTAATAGTTTGGCCTGGGCGTCGAATACACGCACCCACGGACCTCCGCCCGGACCCGGACCGGTGATAATTTCGTCTGTGCCGTCGCCGTTCAGGTCACCGCTGGAGACCCGTATGCCGCCCAGAAAGTCCGGTGTATAGGCCGCAAATTCGCTTAATAGTTTGGCCTGGGTATCGAATATACGCACCCACGGACCTCCGCCCGGACCCGGACCGGTGATAATTTCGTCTGTGCCGTCGCCGTTCAGGTCACCTGTCGCAACATCTATTCCACCACGAAACCTGGGATCATAGGCAAAAAACTCACCCAAAAAACCATTAGACTCGCTATACGTCTTTACGTGCGGACCCCCGCCAACCCCCGCTCCGGTAACAGTTTCTGATATTTTATCCCCGTTAAAATCTCCCATTGCCAGACTCAATCCGCCCCTGAATTCTACCCAATATGGCAATGTCTCATTCTTCTGTGGAGGATAGAGACTGGGGGTTGATACACGGGGCGCATTCAGCAATGAATAATAAGGATTCATCGGCGTTCCGTCGGGAGCTTCCATCTCAAAATGCAAATGCGCTACCCCGTTAGAATTACCGGAATCGCCATTAAATCCAATTAACTGCCCTGCCTCTACTTTATTGTTCCGTTTCATATCCGGAGCATAGGCATTCATTTCCGTCCCCCTGTTATCATTCGTCCCTGGCGTATCGTTATTGATATGAATATAAATATATTTGTACCCTTCACTGTCAGTGATACCAATGCTATATCCCCAGCTCGCTTCCGGCGATATAACGTACTCTATAGTTCCACTTACTGCAGCTACCAATGGTTCGCCCTTTGTCGCCATTATATCCGTGGCCTGATGTATGCCGCTGGGATAAGCAGGCCGGGGAGTATAGTAATCATTCGAAAAGCGTGAAGGCCCCATAACCGGGAAAAATATAGGTCTGCTGGCTTGCGCTTCAACATATACGACCTGCGCCATAGGCAGGAATAAACTTAATGCAAAGCTAAAGGCAATCAGCACGCGGAAGCAGCGCTGCAATTTTATAAATTGTTTCTGTTGCCTAAACATAAATATTATTATAGCAATGTATCCCGGCTAACTACATTTTCCGGCTGTAATCTATTGCTTTTATGCTTAGTTTGTGCTACTATGTAAGTAAAGTATGAAAAATAAAAAATATCCATCGGTTAAATCAAGAAACAGAAAATTTCCCCTACTTCCGGCGCTGGCCCTGATTGTCATTGCCGCAGTAGTTCTGTTTTATATACTGGCGAACGATGATTCAAAAGCAAATAATCAGGATGAGGCCGCTAAGCAGGCACAGCAGGAGGCAATGGTTAACTCAGATGCCAAAAAAGAATTCGTTGAGCAGGAAACAAGCCCGCCGAATCAATCTGACAATCCGAAAGCACAGCCAGCACCTGCTCCTTCAGCCCCCGCATCAAAAAATATTGAACTGACGGCACGACAGGAAGCTAATTCTACCGTAACTGTTTTTACCAAACTACTGAATTATAGCGAAGGTTCATGCCAGCTTCAGGTCGTAAATGGTACTAAGACCGCCACCCAAAACGCGGCTATTGTATATCAGCGGGAATTCTCGAGTTGTGCCGGCTTCAGCGTACCGATAGACCCTCTTGGCAAAGGAACCTGGACGATCAGACTTACCACAAACTCAGCCGGAACTTCAGACACTAAAATCATTGCTTTGGAGATTAAGTGATGAAGATTAAGCTCGCGGTTCTGGCTTTGTCTCTGGCAGTGAGCTTTACCGTCGTAGGAGCGACATCAACGACATTGGCTCTTAGCCCGGCTGACTGGAAAGCCGGAAGAATCGTTGACGACGAACTGTACCTCGACAGAAATAGTATGTCCGTAGCCCAGATTCAGGATTTCCTTAATAGCAAAGTCGGAACCGGCGGTAATGGCAGGATAGCCGGCCAGTGTGATACTAACGGAGTCGGTAATTCCGAGCTGGGCGGTGGCACACGTGCTCAGTATGGTGCATCCAGGGGCAACCCTGCTCCTTTTACCTGCCTGAAAGATTATCATGAGGTGCCCAAGACCAGCCCATCTGCAGGTATTCCGGCCAGCAACTATGGCGGTGCACCGATTCCGGCAGGCGCAAAAAGTGCCGCCCAGCTGATCTGGGATGCAGCTCAGGCACACAACATCAGCCCGAAAGTACTCCTGGTAACTATCCAGAAAGAATCCGCCGGCCCTTTGACTACAGACGACTGGCCGCTTAAGTCACAGTACACTTACGCAATGGGAGCACACTGTCCTGATAGCGGGCCCGGCGGCAGCGCAAACTGTGACGCTAATTACGCCGGATTTTCTATTCAGATTGCCGAATCTGCCCGTCTCATGCGCTACTACCTGGACAATATGAACCAGCCCTGGTGGCCCTACAAAAAACCAGGCAATAACGCTGTCAGGTATCATCCTAATTCCGCATGCGGATCAACCAATGTTAATATTGAAAGCAAAGCTACGGCTGCGCTATATACCTATACCCCCTACCAGCCCAATGCTACCGCTCTGAGCAATCTGTACGGTGGTCAGTCAGACGGCTGTAGCTCATATGGCAACCGAAACTTCTGGCGTATTTATAATGACTGGTTCGGCAGAAGCACACTAAACTGCAGATCTGATGAATCTCCATACGCAGAAATTATGCGGGCTTATAACCCGCAAACCTACAAGCATTTCTGGTCCGGCTACGTGTGCGAAATCAATACTTTGCAGCAAGCATCTAACGGGTATCACTACGAAGGCATTGCTTTCTACCAGACCGCTGCCAGCTCTCCATATGCTGTGGTAGTTCATCGTTTGTATAATCCATCAACTCAGCTGCATTTATGGGCAACGACTCAGGAAGATATTAATAACGCCACGCAAAGAGCCGGCTACCGCTATGAAGGCCCCGCTTACTACGTTGTCAAACCTGAGGTTCCCGGCCACGTCGTAGTGCACCGCCTCTATAACCCCCAAACCTACTTACACATGTATGTCACAACCCAATCAGATATAAACAGTGCGGTTCAGCACTCCGGTTACTATTATGAGGGGGTGGCATTTTATGGAGCTCCTCCTCCTCAATAAAGATCGTTTCTACTTATGATCAGTCAGGGTGCTGCGCAAACCTTCTTCGATTGGCGTTAGCTGTGGTCGCCCGAACTCACTTACATATCTGTCTATACTGATACTGGTCTTTTGCAGAAAAGTTTTCGGAGCATCTTTATGGACAGTTTTAATATCTTTACCGGCAAGCTTCTGCACAACTTCCAGTATTGTACGCAGATCCGTCTGATGACCTGATCCGATATTATAAGTACTGTGCCGGCATTCTTTATCAAAAGACGCCGTAATCATCTCTATGGCATCCGGAATGTATATATAGTCTCTCGACATACTGCCGTCACCAAATATAGTTACCTCGCGGTCGTGCGACATATTGTCGAGCAGTGCCGGTATGAATCCCTGATTCTGTTTTATTATCTGCCGTGGTCCATACGGATTAGTCAGACGATACACCACATAGTCCAGACCATACTTTCTTTTAAAGTATTCCAGATAGTGCTCAGTAGCAAGTTTGCATATGCCATATGGGGATACCGGAGTAGGCATAGTTGTTTCGTCTACCGTATCTGCCTCCGTAGCAGTTCCGTACACTGCCCCGCCCGAAGATATAAATATAACTTTTTTTATATCCAGATCAACGAATAACCTGAACATTTTTATATTATGAGCCAGATTCTTCTCGACATCGCTGAGCGGATCTTCGTCTGAACTGAAGGGCGTTGTTGCCGAGAAGCTATGAAGCACATAGTCTACGCCGGAAAGAACTTGTTTCAGCTCTTCAAGATTGAATAAATCGCCTTTTACAACCTCTACATTTTCGTGCTGCAGGAACTGTGGCGGGTGGGAGTAGATATCGAATGCTCTGACTTTGTAACCGTTTCCGGCCAGGTTATCGACCATATGACTTCCTATGAAGCCATTAGCGCCAATTACCAGACATCGTGATTCTGAATTCATTCAGCTCTTATCATACCAAACCGGAGCCGGGAATTATCTGTTAACCTTTCCGAGGATATCCTGTACCATCAACTCATAACTATTTTTGGCTTGCTCACGTGCAATCCTGTTTGAGTATGCAGACATAGATGCAAGCTTAGTATTAGAGGTCTTTTCGCGGTTTAGTACTTCCTCGATGGTGTCCACAATCTGGTTATAGTCTGTACTGTCCAGATAAAATCCGTTTTTGCCCGGAAATAACTGCTCTTCCATGCCGGATGAATCGTTGCGCATGATGGGATGGCCGGCTGCCATGCCCTCGAAGACAAATAATGGCAGACACTCACGTAATGAGTAGCAAATGGTCACATTGGCTTTCATCATAAGTTCAAACGAGCGTTCATGCGGGACCTGGCCATAATGCCTGAACCTGTTTCCTAATAGTTTAGGCGCGTGTTTGGTTATTTGTTTGGACAGAAAATCGTGCGACAATCCGACATACGCTACAGTAAAATCCCTGTATGTTTTTGGATTGGCCTCATAATATTGCTTCATGAAAGCCTGGAAGGCATAAAGTACAGGCAACTGGCCCTTGCGACCATCGGCCACATTGCCGGTCAGTATAAAATCTATTGTATCGAACTCTTTTTCTCCCCGGACCTTATGGAAGCGTTCCGGAATTACGTATTTATAAGGGTGCTTGCGTATATTAGCTGTATTTCCGAATGTCTTTTGATAATTTTTGGTAGCCTTTTCGGCGGCAATATACATGACAATTTTGTCTTTTTCCAGTAGATTCTTCAGTTTTTTTATTTCTGCTTTATCGAACAATAGTTCCGGTTCATCCTCGTGAATAAACCAGACCAGACGGGTTACTGTATCGTTTTCCAGCGCGCTATAGATTGACTGTTTCAGCAGCAGGCTGTGCGCGACAGTATTCAGTACGACAATATCTCCTTTTATAAATGAAAGTTGTATGTCCCTGATGACATGAATATTAGGCTTTATGCCCATTTTATTGAGCCGGATAATATTATCCTTATGCGTCGGATTGAAGGTATGGAATTCAACAGGAATATTGACAGCCTTTTTTATAAGGGACTGCGTCAGATCCATGAATACGTATGGTGCCCCCGATAAATCAAGCTGGTGAGCTACCAGTACAATCCCGGGCGCGGTACGTTTTATTCCCCGTACGTTATTAAGCCGGTTTTTTATCTTGGTCCGTATTGCGTAGTACGTGTTCTTTGTCCCGTGTTTCCGTGCGTAGGCTGGTATAAGTTTTGCATTCAAAGCCAGGCTTTTAATTTTTTGCTGTTTAGACCGGGCTGCCGGCAGATTAACTGCATAGTCGCCATACTTTTCCAGATCGGTTGCCTTAACATGGTTACTAATCGACGCCGCTAAAACTTTTGTGACAGTATCCCAATAGAATTCTTTTTTTAGCTTTGCGAGATTGGCCTTTAGGCTGGTAGTGGTTTTTTCGTCTTTTAGAAGAGAGCTCAGATCTGTGCTCATTTGCTTCGGAGTAAGGCCATTGAACCGTACTGCTGCTCCCCACGTAATCAGAGTTTCACCTAAAGGGTCTCCGCCATTAGTGATAATCGGCAGATCCGCCCACATAAAATCAACCAGCCGTGTACGCCAAGCCAGCTCGTTTTCGGGGCCTTCCTGGTTCACGACTACCACTACGTCGCTGTCCAGATACCAGTCCGCCCGGTCCTCAAACTTTATCCAGTCCTGAACTTTTATATACTCGCCTGCCTGCGAACTCTCAATGTACTGCATTAGTTCATCATATTTGCGGACAAAGTCCGGATGAGTATTAAAAGGATTCCTGGCGCCGACAATAACTAACGTAGCCTCGACGCTTTCATTGAGCAATTTGATAGAATCAACCAGAGTACGTAAATCAAACCAGGGATAAATGCCACCGAACCATAGAATTTTTTTACTTTCTTTTTTAGTAAGTAGCTTTGAAATTGGTTTAGCAGAAGCATGTGCCTGGTCCCTGTAAATTCCGTAAGGTACTACATGTATCATCTGGTCATGGTAGGTTATGGGGTTAATGCGACCTAGCGCCGAAAGGACGCCTTTGTAATAATTTTTCTGTGCTTCGCTTGAACACAGGAACAGATCACCCCGCTTCAATACATGGCCCCAGTTGCCGACATCCTGATGGAAAGCAGCATACTCGCGGTCCGGATCATCGCTGTCACGCGCCGAAACCTCTACGTAGATTGGTACATAACAGTCCAATATAAGTTGTTGGTGCGGATTTATCGTATCGGCAACAGCTACAGACAGATCCCCCATGCAGTAACTAACAATAATAGTGTCATAATTCTGAAGCAGCTGACCGACTGTTTCATTGTCCCATGTTACCAGCTCGATTCCCTCGTATTCACTCGTAAACGGCTCTTTTTTATAACTATCATGATAGGCAACTGTAACCTCTGTAATTCCATTTGCATACAGGCCTTTGGCAAGGCCCCAGCAACGAAGTCCTCCGCCCTCTACTTTGGTATGTTCAGGACTTGGAACAGGACCTTGCGATATTATCAGACAGCGTTTGTTTGAATCTCTGGGCATCATTTATTCTTTAACTTTTTCCTGATTAGTTTTGGTGAATTCATTGTCTTCCACACTATTGATTTTCTTATCTTATCAAGCTCTGACGCCGTTTTCGTAAGTTCGCCCATGGCATGTTCAAATTGCCGGGACTTATCAGCTAACTCATTTTCCAGATGAGTGATAATCTTAGCCTGTTCATCCATATGTTCTTTATACGGCCTTACCATTTGCTCATCATGTCGGTGCTGGCTCATTATAATGTTCTTTGTAGCGTTGGGGAAATTCAGGATAGCCTTTCCGACTAAATCAGTACCCTCTTTTTTATCTATATCGACGAGCTTGGTTAAGACATTCCCTATATTCGTAAAAATGATCTCTTTGTAGACAGGATTGTTGCCATATATTTTTAATAATTCAGCATAGAGAGTTATGTGAGCTATCCCGTGTTTTTTCCATAAATCATCCTCCTCTTTGCTGAAATTCCACCACACTCCGCCAGGATGCCTCCGGTATACAGACATCACCTCACTTATGAGACCTATCTTTCCGAACCGGGCATGGAGCAGGTGCAGATACCAGTCAATAGGCAATATTCCGGTTGGCGTATAGCTATAGTCCTGCTTCCGGTACATAACCGAATTTGTCTGGATATAGTTTTTCTTCAGCAGCTCTTCAACAGTAAACTTTGTTTCCGGTTTTATTTCCGGAAAGATATACTCTTCCTGATCATTTTTTTCAAAAATAACTTTGACGGGATGAAAGCAAAGGGCATACTCTGGATTTTTGTCTAAAAAGTTCGCTTGCAACTGTAGCTTCTTGTCGTCTGTCCAGTAGTCATCACCCTCGCACAATGCGATATACTGACCCTTAGCCTGGCGCATTGCATCAAAAAGATTGTTCAGTATCCCAACATTTTTCTTTCTCAGAATTGGCTTAAAAATAGCAGGATACTTTGTGGCATACTCTTTAATTATTTCTGCTGTCTTATCTGTTGAGCAATCATCTGCGATAACAACTTCAAACCCGAAGTCAGATTGCTGCATAACAAAACTTTCCAATGTTTTGGCGATGTACTTTTCCTGATTGTAGCTTATAGATACAATACTGACCTTTGGAACGTTGTTTGTTGCATTTTTCATGTGCGATTGCCTATCTGCTATACAGAGGTTTCATTTAAAGTATCAACTATCAGATCAATATCTTCTAAGCGCATATTGTCATGAACGGGAAGTGATATTATTGTACGGTTGACCTCGTTCGTTACCCGTAAATCACCGAACATTTCGGCATTTTTAAAATATGTCTGCTGATGTATGGCTGGCGTGTAGTATGCACGAGCCTCAACTCCTGCGTCATTTAACGCTAATAAATATTTATCCCTGCTATGGCTGTTTTTTACAATTACCGTAACGAAGCAGAGTGATGCACGACGGGCATTTTCCTGGAAATAAAATTTATCCGGATCCAGCTCGGCTTTGTACCGGCCGTAAACCATTCTTCTCATTTTTAGCGTAGTATCGAATCGCTTAAGCTGACGAAGTCCGATTGCCGCATTGATCTCCTGCATTTTCCCGTTGAAACCAAGTTGCGTGGCATTGCCTTTTGTTTCAAATCCAAAATTTTGTATCGATCGTAAGGATTCAATCATTTTTTTATCTTTACTTATAACAGCCCCGCCTTCGCCGATGGCAAAGGGCTTTGTGGCATGAAATGAAAATATCTCGCACTTACCGGCACTGCCAACTTTACGTTGTGCAGAATAAAGGGAACCGAAGCCTGCAGCTGAGTCAAGAATTAACGGCTTGCTCCATTTTTCTGACAGGGCTTCCCACGCATCTATATTAGTAACACCTACACCAAATGCATTGCAAAATAAAATTCCTGCAATGCTATCTTCCCTTTGTTCAAGAACCTTTTCCGCTTCATCAATACTCATATGAAATCCGCGGTTTTCTATATCTATAAAAAGGGGCTTATAGCCACACCATACGAGCGTGTCCGCACCAGCGGCGAAAGTAAAAGAGGGCATGAGCACATACTTGCTACCATTACCCTTGCCAAACACAGCAATAATACTGGCCAGCAAAGCCGAGGTAGCGCTGGAAGAAGTCGCGGCATAGTAGCCGTCTCCGATGTAATTGCCAATACTCTCTGCAAACTTCCTCTCGAACGGCCCGAAATTGGTGAACCAATTGGCTGCCAGAATTTCTTTATAGTCAGCAGCCACATCATCTGCGTCCGGAAAATCCGGCTTAATAAACGGGACTTTATACTTCACGAAGCCACGTATTATTTCTTTTAATTACTTTTGCCGGTACGCCAACAGCTACGCTATTTTCCTCAATTATATCTTCCAAAACAACTGCACCCGCACCAATAACACTGCCGGCTGCTATGCTAACACCGTTGCTGATGACCGCTCCAATGCCTACAAAAACTCCGTCGCCAATTGTAACCTTGCCGGCAATCCTTGCGCCGGGACTTATAGACACGAAGTCTCCTATAACCGAATCATGGCTAATACTTGCACCTATGTTTATCAGTACATGGCTGCCTATTTTAACGTTGGTAGTTATTACGGCTCCTGCAGCAATAACCGATCCACGGCCGACCGCAGTGCTTTGTTTAACGACGGCACTTTTATCAATAACTGTTTCGTAGCTATCGCCTTGCCATTGCTCAATCATTTCTTTCCGTAGCAGCGGAGCACCCACGGCTCCAATGACCTTTTCGCCACTATGCGTACCGTCAGCAATATCTATCAGTGTTGAAGCTGAATTATTATCCAGATAGTTTTTTGACACGGCCCGGAAGATCACATGATAATTTTCATCAAGATATGACTCAATTTCATCAGCCTGACCGCCATTTCCCAGCAGTCCGATGTTTATGATATTGTCCTGGCTAATCATCTTATACTTTCTCTACAACGTATAGTTTTGACTTAAGGGTAATCCCGTTTCTGATTATATTCCACATGCCCAGGTTTATATAGCTATAGGTGTGTATTTTAAAGCCTGCGGACTTAACTCTTTTCAGGAATATCTCTTTTTCGTACAGACGGACATGGTCATCCTGGGCAAATCTTCTCCAGCGCTCACTTTCGTCAGTCACAGACGGATCTTCATCCTGAACGTTTTTTTTGTCAATTATCGGAGTCATTAATATTCCCTGACCTCCTTGCTTAAGAACTCTGAATAGCTCGGACAAAGCTTTGTTATCATCATCTACATGTTCAAGAATGTGTGAGCATATAAAAAAATCAAAAGTGTTATCTTTATAATTTGTCATGTTGGTAATATCGACTTTATCATCAACCCCGTCTATCAGAAGATCCGCGGTCCGATAGTTCGAACTCTTTTCCCGCAGATATTTACTCAAAAGTTGTGAGGGTGCAAAGTCCAGGATTTTTGTTTTTTTATTTATATTTTTAAATTTATCAAAATATAGCCTGTACAGCCGATCCCTGTCTGAGGAAGAGCACACAGGGCATTCATAATTTTTGTAGCTTAGTGTTTCGAAATCAGACAGATTATAGGGAAAGCCATAGTTTCTTAAACTTGCACCAAGACCTGCTTCAATTGACGTAAAGCCATTGCTACTTTTACAAAAAATGCATTTTCTTAATTTAAATCTATCCATCACATCCAGTCTTGAAGCACTTCATTTTTCTGAGCCCGATATATGGCCGGGAATACGACTCTAATTATACTATGATACCGGAGAATTTTGCCCCGCCCCGCCTATCGGTTATTTAGTAGTTCTCATTACTGACCAAATATAAAACGCCCATCCGGATTTTACTCCCAATATCTTTTTAGCGTATACCAGGCGCTTAATGTTACTTACTTTTTTTGTAAAAAACGAATCATGCCTAAACTTAAGTAATTTGTTGCAACTGTAATAAGCAGCTTCTGTTTGTAGGGCCTGCTCCATTGCCGGGAGTTTGTTCCACGCACCACTGCTATTAATATTATAAACCGACATAATTTTGTCATGGTAATATAAAGGCCCTTTATCCAGGTAGCCGTAAAAAAGGTGAATATCCCTTACATCGGGAAACTTCCGGAAGTATACTTTCAGGTCAAGAACATTGCGATGAACGCGTGCGGAAGTATGCAGGTAGGGAGTACTGTGCAGATTAACCGGATTTTTAATGCTTGCCTGGTGGATATCGTGCACTAACGATTTTTTAGTATTCGTTAATGCATCGTCATAAAGTGTATCGTGTGCAAAAGTCACATATTCAGGATTACGTTCTAGTGTATCGATTGCTACCTGAATTTTTTTGTTGTCACACCACCTGTCATCACCTTCCAGTATGGTAAGATACGTGGTATTTATTTTGCATAGTACATCACGAAAATGACGTAGTTTTGTATTAACCGGCTGTGCTAGTAATTTGACCCTGTTGGGATATTTTTTTACATACTTCCTGCATATTTGTATTGTCTGGTCCGTTGAACAATCTTCTGCAATCCATATCTCATAAACATATTTTGTTTTTTGATTCAGCACACTGTCTAATGCAGCTTCCAGAGTATCCTCATGGTTATATGTTAATACTAAAACAGTTAGGATTGCCTGCTCTTTAGCCATTAAGAAATGATTTCCAGTATTTTCTCTGCCCTGATTCTAACCGATTCCACCGGGTTGAATGTATCGGACATTTCATGGTAGGTTAGCTTGCTGTGTTTTTTTATATCAATAGATTTTCTGATATCCAGGATCTGCCTTGCAGCAGCTTCTTCGTCCAGGGGAAGATTGAATACTGTTTCAAGTCCGTTCCCAAGCCCAAGTGTGTCATGCCAAAATAATATTGCACCTGTAATGCCGGCTTCAATTAGTGATGCCGTATATTTACCGTCAATAAATATCGGGTGCTTTATATCCCTGGCTACATGTACAAATCCGTCATACTGCTGGTATTTCTTTATAACTTTACTATGATCCAGGTAGCCATAAGGTAGGAATTTTTTCTCATTAAGCCCAACAAATTTCCTGACTTTATTTTTTCTTTCATTAGTTTTTACATGCTTTTCATAAACAGAGCCATCCCTTGGAGGAAAAATTTCATATTTTAGTCCTGTATCTTTCATTATTCGTTCGCTTCTCTGCCAGTCCTTTTGTAATTCATCACTGGAAACGTGAATTAATGAGTCAAGTCGAGTGCGGTACTTCTTTAGTTTTACGATACTCGTGTCTACGCTGAAAGGATAAAAGGTTACATTGTTTAAACTTTTATAAGCGATCTCCAAAGGCCCGGGATTGATAAAGACCTGGTCGAAACTGGTTCGTATCAGCCTGAGATGTAACTTTTTTATCTCCGGATTGTGCAAGGGATTATGAGAAAACCCAGGGAACATTACGGCAAATCTTTTGCTGCATGGCAACGTCGACACGAGTTCAAGAACATCCGGTCCAAAAGATAATAATGGAGTTTCGTACGAAGGCGATTCAACTAACTCAAAGTACTTTTTGAACTCCGGTATTTCCCATCTGAGAAAATGTGTTGCCCCGCCTACATGTAAATATAGCTCTGGCTTATATTTCATATATTTTCTTAAGGCTTACTGCGTCCAGCTACCATCTATATAAGCAGCTCCGCCTCTTGTTTGATCGTTTCCCGATATTACAAACTGAGCTTCTCCAAGCTTATATTCAAGCATTTGCCTGTCCTGCCTCTTAAAAAGAGATAAATTGACTGAGTAAATTCCGGGATTAAAAACGCTGGTATCAACCGTTAGCTCTGCTTTGTGTACAATATTAGGCGTTCCATTAAGTTTTACGTTCAGAGAATTTATTTCGGCAACGGATATACCGTCCCGAATGATAGATATTCCAAGCATAGGCTCAAATTCTTCGAGAATACAGTATTGAGCCGTGAAGTGTAAGATTTCGGATCTTTTTACATCTTGTTTAGAATTTAAGGTTAAGTCTAAATCTTTGCTTAATTTACTGACAGGTTTTTTGCCGGTTTTTGGCTTGGCATTGCCTTCAATATTATCAATAGTATACTGTCCGGCTATTTCTTCAGGTATACCAATCTGTTTTATTTTTCCATCCTCAATAAGCAAAGCCTTATTGCAAAATCTATTCACTGCCCCCATGTCGTGCGATACAAAAACTACTGTCTGATTAACTCGTTTAAGCTCTTCAAAATAGGTATAGCATTTTTGCTGAAAAGCGGCATCACCGACAGCCAGCACCTCATCAAGTAATAAAATATCACTTTGGGCCTGAATCGCTATAGAGAAAGCCAGACGGACTTGCATACCAGATGAATAATTCTTAAGTTTTTGATCCATAAATCTCTCAAGTTCAGCAAAGGCAACAATTTCGTCATACATGCCCTCCATCTCCTTTCGGCTAAATCCCAACAGAGCCCCATTCAGGAAAACGTTCTCGCGGCCTGTTAAATCATGGTTGAAGCCTACTCCCAGCTCAATAAATGGCGTTAGTTTGCCATTGATATGTACTCGCCCTCCGTCCGGAGCATAGATCTGTGCTAATAGTTTGAGTAATGTGCTTTTACCGCTGCCGTTTCTTCCAACTATGCCGAAGAATTCACCTTTTTTGATCTCGAATGATATATCTTTTAGAGCATGCTGCTTTTCGTATATGCGCTTGCGTCTGAATACGTTTACAAAAACATTTTTTAGAGAGCCCTGACGTTCGTGTGGCAGCTTAAATGATTTACTGACATTTTCAACTTTTATTACAACTTCACTCATTACAAGTTCTCCGCGAAATCTTTAGATTCCCGCTTGAAATACAATGTGCCAATAATCAGAACTACTATGCATAGTGCGATAGGAATAAGTCTGTACGATCCATTTTCAAACGCTCTCGATACTGTAATATTAGACGGATGATGCGTAACCAGGACATAACGGGCATCCTGGATCGCCTGACCCATGGGGTTGAGGAGCATTATCTTTTGATAATCAACATTGGCAATAAGTGTCATCGGGTACAGGATTGGCGTTACATAAAACCCCGCCTGCATAATAACTTCCCAGATATGATTGGTGTCCCGGTACTTTACGAATACTGCGGCCAGAAATAGCGACAAGCCAAGACCAAGTATATAAATTTCGAAAAGTATTAATGGCAGCCAAAGGCTTGTCTGAAGCAAATCTACATTATCAAACAGCATAAAAGCAATCACTACCAACATATTAAGGCCCAGATTGATGAGTGCCGATACGCTGGCAGACAAAACGATAATCCATCTGGGTATCCGTATCTTGCGGATCAGATCACCTCTGCTCACAATCGAAACCAAACTTTGGTTAGTCATATCAGAAAAGAAAGTCCAAAGCACAATACCCAGCAAAAGATAAATCGGGAAATGAGGAATATCGCCACCGAACTTCAGGAATTTGACGAAGACTACGTATAACACAGCAAACAACAGCAGTGGCTTAAGCAGCGACCACGTGTAGCCAAGCACTGAGCCCTGATAACGCAGTTTAAAGTCTGTTCGCACCAGCTCAGCGAGCAAGGCACGGTTTTGTTTGGTCAGAACCCCTTTCAAGACCCGCATCCGTTCTGCAGTTCAAATTCCAGGAAACCTTGTCGGTTTTTGCTTCGCGGCGTAGCTATGGCTATGCTTTGACACAAGAAACCGCCAATTTTTCTCTGGAATTTGCCCCTCCAAAGCAAAGGAAATCTTAAAATAGGTTCTAGAATTCGTCTCATAGGTAAATTACTGCTAGCTATTATACTCTGTTTTGCCTCTGATATCGAGACAAAAGTAAAGTACTATTGATATATGCTTTACTTTTTGCTATACTGCTTTACATGAAACAAGTCACTATATCCTCAAAGAACCAGATCACCTTGCCCAGTGCTCTGTTGAGGGCCAGGAAATTGAAGCCTGGCCAGAAACTATACATAGTGGAGCAAGGGAGTGATTTGACTTTGACAAGCAAGAGTCCCCTGGATCAATACATCGAAAAAGCGACCAACCTGCGGAATAACACCCCCGCCCCTCATAAGATTATTGACCCCCTGAAGCTTCGCCAGGAACTTCGGGATGAATGGAAAAATAGATAATTGCAGTCTATATATGCTGATACAAATGTATTGATATATTTTTCCCAGCCTCATTGTGAATTTTTTGATCAGGCTAAATCACTGTTCACTTATGCAAAGTTAAATGACCGGCAAATAATCACTTCATCCCTGGGCATAGGTGAATTCTTATCAAAAACCGGCCCCGATACGGACGTGGAGGGCATCTTGTCATTAGTCGCAAAAAATGAGATTCGGGAGCAACCTTTTGATCATGACTGCGCACTCCTGTTCGGGCAACTTCGTGCTCAGCTCAAAAAGAGCGTTCACCCGATGGATGTTACACATATGGCAGTCGCCCTCCGGAATAAAGCCGAACTTTTTGCCACAAATGATCTGAATCTATGTAAAATTAAAATTAATAAGCTGAAAATAATTCCCTTGAGCGAGTTCACAAGCATATAATACTGCCATGCGGATAATAATTGTCATACCTAACTGGAATGGCGTGGATATGCTGACTGAATGCCTGAAGTCGCTGCAGAAACAAACTTTGCCGGCAGAGATTGTGGTAGTCGATAACGGATCACTCGATGGATCTGTACAGCTGCTCGAGCGAGAGTTCCCCCAAATAACACTACTCAAAAATCCCGTCAACCTCGGCTTCGCAGGCGGAGTAAATACCGGCATACGCTATAGCCTGGAGCATGATGCCGACTATATAGCATTATTCAATAATGATGCGATTGCCGATAAAGACTGGCTCAAGCACCTCGTAGAGACGCTACAGCACAATGATCACGCCGGTATCGTAACTTCCAAAATAATGCGTTCTGATAAGAAGCATCTGGACAGTACCGGCGACTTCTACAGTGCATGGGGCACTGCATTCCCCCGTGGCCGTGACGCAGAGGATACGGGCCAATATGAGAAGACTGAGATAGTTTTTGGTGCTTCGGGTGGTGCAAGTTTGTACCGTTCTGAGGTTTTCAGACAAATTGGCTTATTCGACGAAGACTTCTTTGCTTATTACGAAGACGTGGACCTGAGCTTCCGGACCCGTCTGCAGGGTTGGGAGATACTGTACCAGCCCAAAGCCTTGGTTTACCACGAAATCAGCGGAACCAGCTCCAGAGTTCATGATTTCGGCGTTTATCACGGTCTAAAAAACATATTTTTCCTGAGTTATAAGAATCTGCCTTTCGGACTATTTATAAGGCAGTTGCCGAAACGTATGGTTTATCTCACCGCTTTGCACAGCTATGCCTGGGTACGGGGCAAAGGCCTGTCGTCGCTAAAAGCAACTGGTCAGATTATCCTGCTGCTGCCTGAAATGACACTCAAGCGCCGGGAAATTCAAAGAAATCGTAAACTATCATCATCAGAGATAAATAATCTGATCTACCATAATCTGCCACCGTCTACAAAGCGTAAACTGGGACAGAAAAAGTGAATACTCTGATTGCAAAGAAAGTATTTGTCGGCGTTTTGTGGTTATTGCCGTTTTATCTGCCGATAGCAGTCTGGGCTGCCAGTAACGGAGCATCGATATATGTTTTATCGGCGTGGAAAGAACTGCTCATGGGGATTCTGCTGCTATGTTTGCTAAAGCCGCTCACCGATCTCATGAAAACTTCCGACCGGACAACACGTCTGCTGAATGGGTTGATCTGTGCGTATATATTGCTCGCTTTTGTGAATATTTTTCGGGCTGATAGTTTGTTTGAGTTTACGGGCGGCTTCCTGTTTGATACGAGATTTTTGTTCTTTTTCCTAATTGCTCAGGTGTTAGCAGCTACTGTTAAATTTAAGCCGGAATACATCGCCCGTGTGGCAGTAATTACCGGCACAATTCTGGCGGGTATCGCGATCTTGCAGGCCTTTGCACTGTCGCCGACCTTTCTGCAGCATTTTGGTTATGAGCCGGTCGGAGTAGAAATTGCAGGTATACCACCGGCGGTAACTCCGCTGGGAGAAGTAGAGGATTTTGTCAGGCCACAAGCTACGCTTCGCGGACCGAATCCGCTGGGCGCGTTCCTGGTATTGCCACTGGCGTTATTGTTCCGGCAGATATTCCGGCAGAAAAAGCAGGACTGGAAAGTTGCCGCACAGGTGTTTATCGTAGCTTTTGCCCTGTTGCTAACGATTTCCCGCAGTGCCTGGGTCGCCGGCTTTGTATCTGTCGTGATTTTATTTTTCGCAACTTTTGGGGCGCGGCTGAAAACTGTCAGAAAACTTCCGCTCATTCTGGCGGCAGCAGTATTACTACTGCTGTTAGTGGCCGGATACAACAGTAAGACCGGCCGTTTAATCCTATTCCGGGAGGACACAACTACCTCTATCAGCGCCTCTGATAATATTCGCTCCGATCTTAACCAAAAAGCGATACGGGATATACGGGATAATCCGCTGGGGCATGGACCCGGCAATGCCGGTCCTGTCTCTGTACTGGATAGCGGTGACAAGGGGCGGATTGCCGAGAACTATTATCTGCAGGTAGCTCAGGAGCTGGGCTGGGCCGGCCTCGCTCTGTTCGTGGCTATTACTGTGGTGCTCGGTAAAAAATTATGGCAAATCCGTCGCAGTAATCTCGCTATGGTTGCATTGGCTACACTGATCGGGCTTAGCATAGCCAACCTGACTCTTCACACATGGGCAGACGAGGTAGTGTCGATATTCTGGTGGTCATTCGCCGGAGCGGTAGTCGGGGCTTCAGGTCTGAAATCTAAAGATAAGACCTATAATAAGCATCCTGAGAAACAATCATGAAACACATAGTCGTTGACGCACGCATTATCAATTCCACTACCGGCACATACATGCTTAATCTGCTGGAGAATTTGCAGGCAGCCGATACCAAGAATCGCTATTCGGTTCTGATACATCCCAAAGATATTGAATACTGGAAGCCCCGGAGCAAACGCTTCACTATCGTACCCTGCACAGTCCGGCTGTCATCGGCTTCGGAGCAGACCATATTGGCCCGTCAGATCCGCTCGCTCAAACCAGATCTGGTGCACTTTTGCATGCCTCAACAGCCGGCCTTGCTGGGAATTAAACGGGTGACTACTATTCATGACCTGACCCCCCTTAACTTCCGGACTCCCAGGAGTACCCGAAGCAAACGTACGGCGTACCGATGGCTTCTCAGGCGGGTGGCGCATAAATCAGAGCAGCTTATCGCCCCCAGCGAGTACACCAAGGAGGCTCTGGCCAAATTTGCGCATATTAACAGCCGCAAAATCAACGTGACTCACCTGGCAGCCGAACAGATAAAAGCTGAATCTAAGCCTATTGACGGACTGGAAGGCGTGCAGTTCATTGCATTTGTCGGTCGTCCGGCACAGCACAAAAATCTGGACAGACTCGTCGATGCCTTCGCGCTATTGCACGATAAGAATCCTGATCTCCGGCTGGTCCTGGCTGGTAAGCTGCTGTCCGGCTATCGCAAGCTTGCAGAATATGCCGGCTCCGGAGGTATTGAGAACATCATCTTTACTGACTATATCGACGCCGGTCAGCTACGCTGGCTGTACGAGAATGCAGCTGCATATGTATTCCCGAGTCTCAGCGAAGGATTTGGCCTGCCGGGGCTTGAGGCTATGGCCCATGGCTGCCCGGTGATCAGCAGCAATGCAACGTGCCTGCCGGAGATCTACGGCGATGCGGCACACTATTTCGACCCGAGCGACACCGAAGATATGGCCACCGCAATCCACAAAGTAGTTAATAATGAAAAGCTTCGCGCAGACCTGATTACATTAAGCCGCAAACAAGCTCAGAAATACTCGTGGCAAAAAATGGCTGAACAAACCTTCGCCGTTTACAACGAAGCACTAGATAGCCACTCCAAAACAAAATGACCATTTTGAGCCAAGCCTCAACGACCAAAAGCTTCCATTCCTCCCTCAACGTATCTACGGATATGTTTTACCAGGAAATTAAAATTTTTGATTCGCTGATTCAATACCTGAAAATGGTCATTTTGTTTTGGAGTAGCTATAGTTTGTTAAACTAGATGATATGAAGAAAATTTTATTGATTGCAGCCCTGGTTTTGGCAATAAGCGGAAGCGCAGGAGCTTACTTTTTAACCAGAGAGGATAATAAAAAGCCGCCGGCTTCTACTAGCAGTACCAGCTCGCCGCAAACCTCACCAACAAATACTCCTCCGGCAACTCCCGAAGTTCCTCAGGCAGAAAAAACTGTTTGCGGTATCCTCACGCAAGATGTAGCCGACATATACATGGAGGGCGGGGCCATAGCAAGCGACTCCAACAAAGAAGCGCCGAGAGACTCTAACAATGTGATTATCTCTACATGTACATACAATTCTGCAGACGGCACCAAAACCGCGTCCCTGTTAATGCGCGTGGCTAAAAATGCGGAAGGTTCTGCCCATGACAAAGAGCAGTTCGGACCTAACAAACCCTCTACAGCGCAGACTCTCAGCGGATACGGAGACTCAGCATACTGGGATGCTGACTTCAAACAGCTGAATATTCTCAAAGGAACAACCTGGTACATCATTACGGCCGGCCCCAATCAGGTTTCGTCGCGAACCGTAGACCAGGCCAGACTACTGGCAGACCTCCTGGTCCAAAAGTTCTAACTGTCTCATGTGCATTAATTACGCGATCGCATATTTAATGCACATGACTTGCTTCGATGGATACTAAATATCAAACAATTCCTCGAGTTTTTTCTGCTTGTCGATGAAACTCGTTTCAATATACGTAACGTACGAATCAACTTCGTACTGCGCACATACCTGCTCGATTTCTGATTTGCACGGATAAGGATAAATCCAGACACTTTTCTGCAATTGCCTGAGGCCAAGCTCTTTGATTTTGCGCGTCAAAGCATCCCGGCTGGTTTTCTTCTTTTCCGGAATATCAAAAAATACGAGACGCCATTTTTTGTCCCATTTTTTCGGAAAAGGGATTTGCAGTTCATCAAGACTAGTCTTCTCTGCCCGCGCCCACCCCTTTTCGGTAATTTGAAGTCCGTGCTCATAACTGCCCGAAACTAATCCCTGCCTGCGCATGTAGGTCAGAGCTTTCTTTATTTCTCTCTCGCGAGTTCTGGCATCCATTTTCTTAAAATAGAATTTTAGCGGCTTATCCAATGCCCGGAGTGCATTAGGCGCAAACAAACCAACAGAAATTACTCCACCCATAACTAAAACTTTCAATACATTATCAACTATTTCAGAAATTTCACCCTTCCAGCCATGCTCATATTATACGCGGTCGCGTATTTAATGCACTTTTTATTTCTCTCCTCGCTGGAGTGACTGTGAGAATTAAACGCAAGCGTACACACCACCCATACTGCAAAAGCCGGCCTTATCGCCACGCTGCAGCAGGCAAGATAATCCCTTCCTCCCTCGGTTTATCAACAGATAAGTTTTACTCGCCAGAGAACCCTGTTGACTTGCCGATCCATCACTGGAAAACCCGGATTTAATAGTATGGGTGGTGTACAATGACTTGATATAAGGAACCCGCTAATGCCTAAGAAAAAACCAGTTCGGAAAAAGAGTAATAAGAAGTTTGCAGTCGAAGCTCCCAAAGTGTTTACTTTCAAGACGAAATACCGCGGGAGAATTATTCTGGGCATTATCATGATATTGGTTCTCCTCTTTTTGGGAGTACGCCAAATACAGATCTTTCAGGAGAAAGCCGATTATCGTCAGGCTGAGGTTGTGCTGGATCGACTTTATGGAGAGATAGAAGCTAAGATCGGAAAACCCGACAAGATTGAACGAGGCGAAGAATGTTTTTATTCTAGCGCGAAATTTTCAAAAGGCATATTGCGCTGTTCTGTATCTGTTTATTTCTCCCAATCAATTGATGACGTAGGCCTGGCAAGCACTAATGCAAATCAGATTGTTAATATCCTAAAACAAGACACTAGACTAAAAATTAGTGAATATAAATACAGTGATCTGATCGACTTTAGCACGAAAGAGGACTATAGCAGGCTTGGAGAATCGAGCAGAGACTTTGAATTAATTGGAAACTCGCGGCGCTGCTTTGTGTCATTCCAGTATCTTAACCCTAAGGATGCTTTAGAATTTAAGAGGATTGTTGCCAATAATTCTAGTAATAAACTTATTATGGATATCAGCTGCGGAGGCAAAGCAAAGACTGAACATTTCCCTGTTAGAGCGCCTTAGAAAATTATCTTTTGCTTTGACGACAGTTTTGCTTTATAAACACTAATGATATTAGTCTGTTGCGGAGTTAATCATGGCCGGGCGCTTAGTGAGAAAATTCGTTGGTATATGCCTCGTATTTTTAGTGATTTTCGCGGTCTTACCAATACAGGCTGAACCCGGCGCAGTCTCGCCCTGGTTTCTGCCGTCTAGCCCAACGCTTACGAAAATCCATGAACTGCCGACCGGCGATTCGCCCGCGACCAACACAGCTAACAGCCAGACCGATTGCCGCCGGCAAAAAATCGTTACAAAGTCCGGAAATTTTGTAAGCGACATGGGTATTCCGATCGGGCAGAAAGAAGAAAGCATACAGGCATGCGTAGTCGATACCAACTATGGAGCCGTAGGCCATGGGTATCTGATGCGACCGGATACAATGCTGGGAGGTAAAGTTCAAAAGACCAACGGAACACCCTTTGGCTTCACCCCCATACAAAATTCTGATGCCGTTCTGTCGCTGGAGTCTACAGGATGGAATGACGGAACCGTAAAGCTAAATGTAATGTATGATTTCGGCCAGAAAATAATTACCACGCTAGTCAAAGATAACGCCGGAACATTAGTCTATCGACTCAGGCCTGATGCACTATCAATCCCTTTGACCGGCCCTGATGGCCAGCCGCTTATCGTTGACGGTTCAACGATCGGCTTCTCTAAAAACGGTGAATGGATGGTGGCGGATGCCACAATGTATGGTCCTGTCAGGATAAATATTACTACCCGCGAGGTATTGCGACTTAATCCGGATTTCCGCTATTACAACAGCCTATACCCGGAGTCGCAAAGCGCGATCACCTCCGATGGTCGGTATGTATTCATAACTACAGGGCTCAATAATAAGTTCCTGCTTTATGATCTGAACAGCTGCACGGTAACAGGGGCAAATCCCCCGCGGTGCGCTTCCAGAGATTTCCGCCCATTTCTGTTATCTCAATCACCTGAGCTAAAAGGCGGGGCATACATTCGATTTTCAGATCAGAATAACATTACCTTCTACAGCGGGAGCCTTAATGCTGAAAAAACCGCTTACATCCATACTCAGTGGGCACTTACGGCTACTGGCGAATCGCTCACCAAATATGGTTACCTGGCGCTTGGTGATTCCTTTGTCTCCGGCGAGGGCACGCACTCATACAAAGCCGGAACTGATGTTAAGGATCCTTTTAACAAATGCCATTTGTCTCTGTTATCTTATCCCTATCTGATAGGATCTGCCCTGAATCTGAACAGCTATCAATCTGTTGCCTGTTCCGGAGCAGTAATGCACGATATGGATCGATACGGCTTTAGTGAGAAAGATTATAATGATGAGATTGCTCAAGCGAATGGTAAGGAAGATTCAAATAATACTACAGAAATTCTCGCAGCCTTTCTTCCAGGTTACCGACCGCAACGAGATTTTGTAACCACATACAAGCCGGGCGTTATCACCATATCCGTGCTAGGTAACGACATAGGCTTCTCGCATATCGTAAAAAGGTGCGTACTAACCCCGACCTGCTACGGCAATAGTGCTGAGAGAGCCGACAAAGTCAACGAGATCAATAGCAAATTCGGTCAGCTCGTCCGGACATTTGAGGGTATCAAACGTGAAGCGCCGCCCAATTCCAGAGTCTATGCCATAGGTTACCCGTTGCTCGCAGACAAGAATGGTAATTGCGCAGTTAATGTACATGCAAATCAGCAGGAACTCATATTTTTCGACGAGCTTGTACGTTATCTGAATTTTGTGGTCGAACGAGCCGCTCAGAAAGCCGGAATAGGCTACGCAGACGTCGAAAATGCTCTGGTCGGCAGCAGATTGTGCGAAACAGATGACAAAAACATAGCTGTGAATGGTCTGACGGCCGGCAACGACGAGTTTCTGAATATCGGACCAGTCGGCAAAGAGAGTTACCATCCGAATCTAAAGGCCCACAGACTCTACAGAGATACGATCCTGCGCGAGACCAATGATCTGACCAGATCAGCTCCGGCTTCGCCCGATAATTCTATCGCAGACCCTGTTTTATCCGACGGCAGCGAGCTTATTGATGATATCGCCTATTTATCAAAGCAGCGCCCCTATAACAAACCTGTGCTCAACGAAGATCTGGCTCCGGATGTGGTTGTAAAAGATCAGCTCATTCAGACTTCGCTCGACACCATGAAGCCCCAGAGTGATGTAAAGTCATTCCTCCACTCTGAGCCGGTACTTTTGGCACAAGCTGTCACGGACGCAAATGGTTCGGTCAATCTGAGCCTTAAAATACCCTCGAACACACCGGCTGGACTGCATACTATTCATATATATGGTGCGTCATTTTCCGGCGAGCCCCTGGATATATACAAAGATGTATACATAGCAGTAAGCGAAAATGATTATGACGGGGATGGGGTAGCGAACGAACAGGAGAAATGTCTGGCTGTAGAACCTGCGAACAAAGATTATGACCAGGACGGAACTGACGATGCCTGCGACGGGCAAATCAGTGAACCTCCTCCGGTCGAAGAGGCCCCACCGATTCCGGATGATTTGCCCGATGCAGGACCGATTGGCCTGCCTGACTTTATAACTCTGCCCGGGAAAGAATCACAGTCTGCCGGCGAGACAGTCGCCGGCGACGAGGAGCTGTCTGCTCCTGCCAGTGAGCCTGTTGCTCAAACCGCTCTATCCGCGAACAATCCTGCGACAAAGCCTTTGAGGCATGGCCAAATCATAGATTTTGCTGCGTCAGTTGCTCCTTCAGATCAGCACCGGACACTTGGTGTGGTCATCGGCAGCACTGCCGATAAGCCATTGAAGTCCCGGCCAATGCCGCACGTTAAACCTACTAATCCGGCAAACGCACCTAAGTCTAAGCCGGGATCTGCTATGCATTATGTAGTCGCTGCGATATTTATTGTGGTTTCGCCAATTTTGCTTGCGCTCACAAGATACAAAAAAACAGAGCGCTGATCGGTAGATATTGACTTTATATATATTTTGTGCTATACTATAACATATGTATACGTTTGAGGACGCTGAGGTAATGCCTTTTGATGACTCTTTGCCTGAAGAAGACCGGTGGGGCATGCTGATAGGCTGCCTGGAACTTATGACCCGTCAGGATCAGGCTGTAGGGTTGGATTTTGAGGATGCGAGGCTTAATGCTAAAGCTCGCTGCGTTGCGCCGGATCCGGAGGATGTACTCGCTCTCGATGCACGATTACTGGGCCTTTCACTGAAGGAAGGTCTGCCCCTGAACTAAGCATTCAGCGGCTTGGGCTGAATTTTATTCTTCTTCGTCCGGGTCAGCTGTTTCGGCATCAACTTTTTCTGTATCGGCGGGCTTGAGAACAATGTGTCGGTCCCGGCCTTCGCCGACTGATTCTGTGTCCAGACCGTGCTCGCCGGCTGTTTTGTGGACTACACGGCGGTCTGCAGCGTTCATAGGTTCGAGGGGCATCTCTTTGCCCGAGCTCCTGACCTGCTCTATCCATTCCACGGCTTTGGCAGCCAGCCGTCCGGCTCTCTGGAGCTTATACTCGGCGACATCAATGTTGACTCTGCTTACCTCATAACCACCGTTCTTGAGCGCGCTGCTGACCAGGAACTGCATGGCGTGCATAGTTTCGCCGCGATTGCCAATCAGGAAGCCATTCAGATGCGTAGAAGGCACCTGCAGTTCAATAACCTCGTCCTCACTGTTATGGGCACCGACATCTGTATTAAGGCCGAAGAATGATAACAGATCCTCCAGATACTTCTTGGCAAATAAGATTGATTCCTCCACGGCTTCACCTCCTCTTTCTCTTTTTAGAAGGTTTTTTGACTTTTTTAGGTTTGGATCCGGAGTTTGAAGCCTGAAGCTTTTCGGAACTTAGCGGTTTGATATCTGAAGTCTGATCTTCATCCGATATCTGTTGCATTTCTTCAACATCCTGGCCCAGCACATGTTTCTGCTGGAAGTAGCCGACAGCGCTGCTGGTAAGAACATAGAGGCCCAGTGCCATCGGAAAGGCCAGCACGCCGAAGAATGTAGCTACCGGCACGAAATAGATCATCCCGCGCCCCACGGCATCGCCGATTTCGGATTGGTCGGCTTCTTTGCCTGCAGCTGTATCTTTGAGAATCTGAGACAGTTTGCGCGAGTTTTTGGAGTCGGGGAGAAGCAATTTGCTCTGGTGATACTGCACGAACGCCGCGATCAGCCCCAGAAGTACTCCCTGGATATAAATGCCGTTATTTGTAATGCCGTTTTCGGACAGATTAATAACGCCATAGAAAGTATGTTCGAAGTTATCGATATTGTCAGCCAGATGCTGTATCCATGGCAGATCACGCACAGGACCATAGGAAAATGTTATGAATGAGCCCGGATCATGGATAAGTTTGCGTATTGCAAAATATAACGCCAGGAATATCGGTAGCTGGATAAGCATTGTACCGATCATGGAGAATGGCTTGATGCCCTTTTCCTTGTATAGCTCGCCCTGCATCCGCGCCAGCTTCTGGCGGTCTTTGCCGGCAGCTTTTTTGATCTTCAGAATTTCGGGGCGCAGACTGCGCATGGCGAGGCTATGGTGCAACTGCTTGCGAACGACAGGGTAAAGGGCCAGCCGGATGACTATGGTAAATACGATAATCGCCAAGCCAAGGTCATGGCCGGGAATAAGCGCGTAAATAACTTCGAGTAAGTTAAAGACCGGCTTCTCGATATAAGTTTCAAACATCTGGAAAAACCTCCGCTGGTTGCCTATTACTTTATCATGAAAGGGACGATCTAAGGCAGGATTTTGGCTTTTTTGAGCAGTCCGGAAACTGCATTTTGCAATAATTCCGAAGGCACTTCAGCCACCTTGTCGTCAAAAACTGTCAGTATCAGGTCATAGGGCCACGGCGAATTTGCTTCGGCACGGGCGAGACGGACGATCTCATAAATCCGGCGGCGGATCCGGTTACGGACAACGGCAGACTTGCTGACCTTGCGGCTGACTACCACTGCCAGCCTGTAATCAGCTCGTTTTGACTCTATAAATCGTAGTGTCAGGTGTTCGCTCCGGACGCTTACGCCTTTTTTGTAGGCATAGTTCAGTGAGCCCCGGCCATGGAAACGGTTTTTGCGGCTGATCATATCCCTAGAATATAGGAGTTAAGAGTCGGGGGCTAGGCAGAGATGCTTTTGCGGCCTTTGATCCGGCGGCGCTTTAAGACATTGCGACCGGCCTTACTGGCCATACGCTTCATAAAACCGTGCTCTCTGGCGCGGTGGCGTGTTTTGGGCTGCAAGGTTCGTTTAGGCATAATTCCTGCTTACTATACGTGGTCTGGTGAGCTTCCGTCAAACAGATCAGGAACGGACAACGTCAAAAAAACAATATATACCCTACTAAAAAACAAAAGCTATCCACTGCAAAACGAGTTTTATCCACACAATTACAGATGGCGTCTCTGTCTGTGCATAAATCGTAATCTGTTTTTCGAATATCTATATAAATTCTATTATTTTTCAAAAGTCTGTGGAAAAGTAGCGGGCCTTTGTATATAGTTAGTGGAACAAAGAACCTGCATCCGTGCAGCGATCAGGCTTAAAGGCGAGAAAGCAGAGGGTAGATGGACACCAGCAGTCTATGGCAGGCAGTACTGGGCGAAATTGAACTGGGGGTGACACACGGTAATTACGTGACCTGGTTCAAAAATACCCGCCTGCTGCGCGTCAAAGAGAATGTGGCTGTGGTCGGCGCCCCGAACGTCTTTATCAAGCAACAGCTGGAGCGCAAGTTCAACGATCTCATAACTGAAACACTGGCCAAAAACGGAGTTCACCCTGAGCGCGTTGAGTATAAGATACTGCCGGCCTCCTCTTTGCATCGCAGGGTGGAGGACACATCCATAATGCAGAATCAGGAAAGTAACAGGGGCAGCAATGCCCCGCGTACGCCGGCTATTACAAGCAGCCTGACTCATACATACAGGCAGGGCCTGAATGAACGCTACACATTTGAAAATTTTATCGTAGGATCCGGAAACGAGCTGGCTTATGCCGCCTGTCAGGCAATTGCCGCTAACCCCGGCGCCAAGTATAATCCCCTTTTTCTCTATGGCGGTGTCGGAATCGGTAAAACACACCTGATACAGGCAGTAGGAAATGCCGTCGCAGGCAACAAAAAGGGTGCGCATATCGTATACGTCTCGACCGAGCAGTTCGTGCAGGAATTTCTCGACGCCATCCGGTATAAGAAGAATACTGACTTCGCCGGCTATTATCGCCGGGCCGATGTACTCATTATTGATGACGTACAGTTTATCGCCGGTAAAGAGAAAACTCAGGAAGAATTCTTCCATACTTTTAATGCACTTCATCAGGCCAATAAGCAGATCATTATCAGTAGTGATACCCGCCCAAAAGATATACCTACTCTGACTGATCGTCTGCGATCACGCTTTGAGTGGGGCATGGCAATTGATATGCAGGCACCGGATTTTGAAACACGCTGCGTGATCATCCAGAGTAAAGCCCAGAGTCACGGTCTGCAGTTACCGAATGATGTGACCGAACATCTGGCCGGTTATGTCCAGAACAACATCAGGGAGCTGGAGGGTGCTCTCAATCAGCTGATTGCCTTTTGTGATATGCGGGGTCTCGCGCCTAATCTTGAAATAGCCGTAGCTCTGCTAGGCAACCAGAAAAGCCGGCCCAAGCACATATCTGCTCGTCAGGTAGTGGAGCGGACAGCGAGACATTTCCAGATTCCTCTGGATGAATTACTGGGCCCAAAACGCGACAAGGATATTGTAGTGCCCAGACAGATTGCTATGTACATCCTTCGCAGCGAGTTGCACCTGAGCTTCCCGAAAATTGCGCGGGAGTTAGGCCGCAAAGACCACACGACCGCGATACATTCAGTCGAAAAAATAGAGAAAGAGCAGGCTTTTGACAGTGAAGTACGGGCAGCAATCGCTGAAATCAAGGAGCGTCTCTATGTGTAAGAGCGCACGGTTTATGCTCGGAAAAGCAGGGGATGGGTTGTGTATAAGCCGGTATTTCTGCACTGTTTTTATTTACCGGATTTATGTTCGTGGGATAAGTGCCGTTTATACCCGGACAAACCGGTTTTTTATACGAGCTCTTTTGCTCAGGAAGCAGATTTTTTCTGATCAGTTAAATCCTTTTTATGCACACTATCCACGGCCCTTACTACCTATTACTACTAACTTATTTAATTCATAGGAGAATACAATGAATCTCGTTACAATCAAGTCCTCTCATCAACGCTTTCACCAAACACTAAATAATACTCACAAGAAAGGATTGTAACGAGATGAAATTGCAAGTTACCCAGGAAAATCTGAACCGGGCACTCAACAACGTAGCCCGCGTTGCCAGCAATAGGAACGCTCTGCCTATTCTATCGAACATACTCATCAGAACCGTTGGCAACAGAGTATGTATCGCGGCCACCAATCTGAATATAGCCATCACCCACTACATCGGCTCAAAGGTCGCAACTGAGGGTTCGATAACTGTTCCTGCCCGCCTGATGCAGGACTTCATAGCCAGTCTGCCCAGTGAAGTAATTAACCTGAAACTGGAAGACAATAAACTACACATTGATACGGGAAAATACAGCTCGGTTATCAACGGAACTCCTGCTGATGACTACCCTGTCATGCCTTCGATCAAAGACGGTCAGACCTGGAAGATACCGGCAGCTACACTCAAAAAAGCTTTACAGCAGGTAGTAGTAGCGGCCAGTAGTGACGATGCCCGCCCGATATTAACGGCGGTGTACTTTCACACAAAAGACAACATACTGTATATTGCCGCAACAGATAGCTACAGACTGGCCGAAAAGAAGGTTATAAATCTGAAACAAGATGTTAGTCTGCTGGTTCCCGCATCAAGTGTGCAGGATCTGCTACGCATACTTGGTGATGGTGATGAGGAAGTGAATGTGATGCACGACGAGCAGCAAATATTATTCAGTATTGGCGACATAGAGCTGGTTACCCGCCTGATTGACGGAACCTATCCGGATTATCAGAAGCTTATTCCGGGCAAGTTCGAGACATCTGCCGAGCTGGCGAAGGCCGATTTTATAAATATTACCAAAGTATCAAGCTTGTTCGCGCGGGAAAGTGCAGGTAGTGTGACGGTAGAAGTGGATGACGCTAAGAATGAGGTAGGTATCCGGTCAATTGCCTCGCAACTCGGCGAAAACACTGCTAACGCTACCGCGAAAGCCTCCGGAAACGGTACAATTACGCTAAATTCCCGCTATATACTGGATGCTCTGGGCAATCTGAGCGGGGATCAGGTGCAACTACGCTTCAATGGCAAGCTGGAGCCTTCTCTGCTCACCAGTAAATCAGACGATACCTATATTCACGTTGTCATGCCCCTCAAATCGTAAATGCCCTGTAAAGCAGTAAAGCTCACAGTATAATAGCTTTAATGGCGGACATTTAAATTACTAACACTATTTTATGATTTTTACTGATATTCGTGTACAGAATTTCCGATCGTACAATGATGCTTCATTCGAGATCGGACCGGGGGTTACGATTGTTGTAGGTCCGAATGCAGCCGGTAAAACGAATCTGGTTGAAGCACTGATGCTGGCGGCTATCGGCAGTTCCTACCGCGGCCATGAAGCTCTGATAGCACACGGCAGCGAATGGGCGCGCATCGATGTTCATACTAGCGACAACCGTGCCCGTAGTATTAAGCTCCGCACATCATCGGCGGGGCGTTCCGATAAAGAATTTGAGATTGACGACAAAATATACAAACGATTACCTGTCCATCAGCACCAACCGGTTGTACTATTTGAACCGAATGATCTGCAGCTGCTGAGAGGTGAACCGGGAGGCCGGCGCGACTTTGCCGATAACCTACTGGAGCAGCTGAACGATGGATATAGCACACTAAGAAATCAGTATAAGAGAATCGTTTCTCAGAGAAACGCTCTGCTAAAGCAAGTGAATCATGACAAAATGCAATTGTTTACGTGGAATGTAAAATTAGCAGAACTAGCAAGCAATATTGTTCAAAAGCGGCTGGGACTGCTCGGGGAAATTAACAAAAAACTCAGTAATTTATATAGCGAAATTTCCAAACAGCCAACGAACATCCGGGCGGTCTACAAAAGCACTATTGATCCCGAGAATTATGCCTCATCCCTGCTCAATCGTCTGGAGAAAGACTCTGAACTTGATTATGCTCGTGGCTTCACCGGTCACGGCCCGCACAGGGACGACATTACCTTCTTGTTCGAAGAACAAAGCGTGGTTGCTCAGGCTTCACGCGGAGAGGTCCGTACCCTATTGTTATCACTTAAAATTATAGAGCTGGAACTACTCGAGGAGCGCCACGGTATCAGGCCGCTTTTACTGCTCGACGACGTCTTCAGTGAGCTGGATGGTACCCGCCGCAAAACCCTGACGAATTTTCTGAAAAATCACCAAACCGTCATCACAACTACAGACGCCGACGTTGTCATAAAACACTTTACCAAAAAATGCACCATCATTCCGCTGCAGAGATAGTAATTACAGCAAGTCAGGGACTCCCGGAACTATTGACAAAAAGTTTATCTTTAGGTAAACTTTAAACATGAATACAGCACCACTACAAAACACGGTAAGTCTCAAAAATCTTCGGGAGCAACTCCCGAAGTATATTGATGCTGTCGCAAAGGGCCAAAGCTTTACTGTTGTCAAGCGCTCCAAGCCGATCTTTCAGATCAGTCCCGTGAACGACGAGGGAAGCTGGCAAACAATCGCTGACTTTACGCAAATTAACGATAGGGGCGTGCCGGCCGACGAAGTATTGGAGCAACTTTAGAGATAAAGAGTAATGGCCGACAAAATCAAGAAAATTCTGGCTAAATTGTCTCCAAAAGAACGAGAGACAGTAAAATTGCTCATTATGAGGGTGAAGCTTGATGATTTGGAGGGTCTTAATATCAGACAGCTTAAGGGGCATAGGGATCTGTTTCGCGTTCGAAAAGGACACTTAAGAATTGTATATCGCAAAACGCCCGCTGAATTCCTGATCGTCCGAGTTGATAGGCGAAACGAGAAAACGTACAAAGACCTCTAATATAACTTCTGCGCATTGGCGCCAGCCTAAAAAGAAGCTTTTTGCGGCCAGCATTAAGCCTTGGTGCTTAAAACACTAACTAATTTTCTGAAAAATCACCAATCCGTCATCACAACTACAGACGCCGACGTAGTCATAAAACACTTCACCAAAAAATGCACCATAATCCCTCTTACGCGAAAATCATCCGACTAGTATAAAAAATTAATCGGTAAATTGGTTGCGTCGACATCCTTTTCCAGCAGTAATTTGATGAGCTGGTCCCTGGATTTCTGCTTAGAGGCAGAACTTGCGCCATTTTTATCGCTGTCATACATCATACTTGCAGCTATGCCCTCGCCGGCTTCGGTAAATTTAACTGTATCGTGATCAATAGTCAGGTATATCGGTAATACCGAATCCAGCCTTGTTCCGATCTGAGACTTGTCTCCAAGCGCATAATGAAAGTTTTTATCGACCTCGTCGTCTTTTTCGTTATTCAGAACAAAATAAAGGCGGCCGTCAACACAGTTTATGCGCAAAATATTATTGAATTCATTGTTGTATATTTGGAATGATGCAGTTTTTGATACTGAATATTTATATATAGCGTGCCCGCCGTCTGCAAGGTAGTAAAAGCTCTCATTATCATTCGTGCATACTTGCTGAGCTGTATTTTTTACGCTGGGCAAGGGGCTTGTTTTGCCGTTTGATTCAAGAGTGTAAATTTTCTGTTCCTGGTCTCCGCTTAACAGGATAATTAAATTATCGCTTGTTCCGGCTGACAGACTATTTATGTGCCATTTGGGGCTTAGCTTAGTGTTTTTTGTCACTTTTTTTTGTTTTTTCTCGACAACAATTATTTTTGGCGCATGATCATCTCCGTTTTTGTTGTCTGCCTGATTATTTGCCGTCGCTTCGTCGCTGGTAGTGGAAAAAATGTATACAAAATTACCAGTATCGAATACCTGAGCACTCTCTGGCTTCTCGTCTGAGAATAATTTTTTATCAATATTCAGCGCCTGATAACTCTCTGCTTTTGAATCGATTGTAAAATAAAGGACAGACTTCTGAGTGTCAAAAACTGCAAAACCTGCTTGCCGCGAAGCAGAGAAAGTGCGATCAGATACGTTGCCCGTAAACTCCTTGATAGTCAAAGGGGCAGCATTTAGTGCTTTCTGGCTTCGTTTTTTTATCGTGAGACCGTTGCTGTCAACGCTGGCCGCCAAAAACTCTCCCCCAAAAGGCCTCAGAGCGAGAGAAGTGGTTTCCAGCGTTTTATAATAATTCTCATCTCCGGAATCGGCCGCCGCTGCAGTTGTGCCCGGACTTGGGTCAATGAGGCCGGGAGAGCTCGGTCCGCAGGAATAATAGACCGGAGTACCGGTTTGATCCTGTTTGGCGCAGCCAAGGCTGTGCTTTCCTAATAATATGCTATTTCTCGGCGGAATTGTTTCGGCCAATAGTTTGTGTGACCATAATGGCCCCAGCTTTTTCCGGTATAGCGATTGGCTGTCTTTGCTAACTATCTCTACTTCATAGTCTCCGGATCCAAGGAAAAATCTTTTCGACGAGTTCTTTAATTCGGTTTTTTCTTCAAACCCCTCTTTGCGTACGTATACGGTCCTTTCTTCATCGCCCGTACTTTCTATCGTCAGCATGCTATGTGTCAGAAAAAAATGTAATAAAAATATGGAGGCAAGCAGCAGGATAGATAGTCGTACTCTTCGGTTCCTTAGTAGCCCGGGATTCATATTGCCTCCATTACTTAAACCCTACATGAATATGGTGATTATGATCGTCTATTACTCCGCCGTAGGTGGTATCGCAATCGGTAGGCTGGAGATTATTAACACATTTTTGTCCGCTGGGCGGATACTTCCAGATCAGCTCGTCGATTTTGAGAGCCTGCCGGTTCCTGTATAGATAGGAGTACAATTTATCACCATCAGCGGTATGTCGCGAGTCGCCATTACCATAATAGCCGATATCGATTGCTCTGCCGGAGTTGTGCAGGCTATCGCCGCCCGAACAGCCTCCATGATCGGTTGCCATGGCATTGATCGGCAGCTTGACGCCGCTATGCTCTGCCATTGATACCAGGCCCGCCAGAGCTGTTTCTGTCAGGCAGTTTTGCACATCATCTTTTTGATCGGCTGCCGGCCCGTAATTCCCGTAAACAATTTTGGGGTGGTTCAGGGCTTTTTGTATCAGCTCAGCTTTCGTCCCGGAACTAACCGAGTCAGATCCTCCGCTTCCGCCGGCACCACTACCGCAGCCACCGGCTGACGGATCGGCAGCAGGAGCGGCACTCCCCGTACCGGCAGTTCCGCCCCCAAATCTATTGAGCCACGTCGTCGCGTTCGGAAGTCGTATGTTCATTTCTCTGTCGAAACATGCTGCCTGACCGGCTCCGGGCAAGCAGGGAACCTCAAATTTTTCCAGCCAGATCCTTGTTGCCTCTGCAATGTTAGTCGACGCCTTGATAGGATCGAGCACGGTGGATTTATAGCCGGAGCTTTCCAGCTCTTTTTTCATATATTCCAGCTGAATTCCAAGATCGCTTTTGTCTTTGCCTTTGCTGGCCGCATAAGCTTCCAGTGCGGCCCTTCGGGGCCCCACCCACTGGATAATCCCATAGGCGTCACTCTCCGGGCCTACGTATGCTGCTTCCGGATCAAATCCGGATTCCTGCTCAATATTTCCCATGATACCTGCGGCCTGCGTGTCGTTGAATCCCATTTCCGTAATCAGGTAATTCCATATCTGTTCTTCGTTGCCGTTACCTGTCAGAACGGTCGAGCTGCTGCCTGCAGAACAGCAGGCGGCATTGATGGGCTCTGTGGATGTGGCTGTCTGCGAGGTACTGCTTTTAAGCTTACTGATTCTTTTGGTTGATTTCTCTATGTTGGCCTGAGAAATATTGCCGTCATTTACATCTTTTTCGACTCTGTCAATCGTAGCCTTGACCTGCTCATCCAGACTGCCGAAAGAGGAGTTTTTATTAAACAAGGGCATGTCGGCACCAGCCTGAATAGCCAGAGAGACAGCTTGAGGCGGACTGTATTTATCTACAATAGCTCTCATGTTGGCGATTTCATCGGTAAAAACAACCCCGTCAAAGCTAAATTCATCCCGGAGCAATGCGTAGGCACGCTCATTTATGCTGGTCTGCTCATGTGCTCGTCCTTCGGTCAGGCCGGGCACAACCAAGTGGCCCATCATAACGCCGCTTTCGCCTTTTTTCATCAGAGTTTTATAGGGAACAAGATCGCTGCTACGCAGGGAGCTGATATTAGGAGTTTTGACCACAGCGGTATGTGAATCGCCGTCGGCTCGTCCATGACCCGGAAAGTGCTTGAATACAGGCGTCAGGCCAGCCGATCGCATGCCTGCAGCGAAAGCACCTGCTTTCTCGGTTATTTTTGCTTCATCGCCGGAGAATGCCCTGTTGTTGCCGCTTATTACGGAGTTGCTGCCATTATCAATGTCTACTACAGGAGCATAATTTACAGTTACGCCCAGTTCAGCAAGTTTGTCTCCGTACTCTTTGGCTGATTTCTCCACTTGTTCAGTCGTCATTCCGCCTAAAGTCTTGGCGTTTGGGTATGCTCCTGTCTGGCCTTTGAGTCGCTGAACACTACCTCCCTCTTCGTCTGAAGCGATTAGTAGCGGCGTATCACCGGCAGCTGCCTTGATTTCGCTAATTGCAGATTTGCTATAGAGTGAAGTTGACTCATTGGTCAGCATAACGCCGCCGACTTTATACTTCCGAACAACGTCAATCATCTCTTGTTTGTTGTTTGTGGCGCCTACGAACATCATCTGCCCGATTTTTTCTCTCAGGCCGGGATCCTCGGCCTCAGTGCTTGCGCGCGCACTGCTCCCGCCGCCTCCGGCTTGTGCTATTTGGGCCATTTTATCCATGATGGCTGTGGCTTCGCTCAGATAGGCTGCATTGCCCTCCGCTCCTTCGCTAACATATGCTTCAACAAAGCCCTGCATGTCTCCGGCATCTATTGCTGACCCGTATTGGCTTCTTATGTAGGCCGCCATGTCGCCGCCGCCATTCGCATTTTGATTCTCAGCCGCAGTATGATCGACACTTGCTTTCATAGAAGTCCATTTGTACCAGTACGGAATAGCGCCGCCGCCATCAAAATGGGGCTGACTGGCAGTGGCGCTTCGGCCAAAGGCGTTATTGCCCTTTTGAACATTGTTATCACCTGGGTTGGCAAGGCTCGACTCGTTTTGGGCAATCGCAACCAATAAGAAAGGATTGATGTTAGAGTTTTGAGCTCCGTCAACAATCGTTCCACCGTGCCCGCTTAATTTACTCGAAGGATTGGTTTGTTGAATATATGTGTCTATTGCTGATGCCATAGCGACGGGAGGCAGGTTTGGAAAAATCGCACCGGTAGGGGTCCCTGAACCAGGGGCAACTGTGCTTACCGGCGTTGCTGCGCCGCCGCAGGGGTCAAGGTCGTAGTAGTTAATTTCTCTGTCAAATATTTTCTTTTGTTCGGGAGATAAGGCCCGGACGACAGGACCTCCACAGCTGACAACCATAAACGTGACAAGGATTAATAATGTAAGACAACGTACAAAAAAATTCTTTCTGTTCATTTGCCGCACCTATTTGCCATAGGAGCAAAGTCCCAGTGCCATGATTCTGCGCTGTACTGCTTGATACCGAAATCTTCCGAATTTTCTCTCATCCATTTGTATTGGGGTCCGTCATGGGTCATTCTGGCCGAGCAGACCTGCTGTCCGTTTGCTTCAAATCCGCCCATGTCCGCAAAATCTATCGCCCAGCCTGCCTGATGGGGCGATCCACCCGGCGTGGCGCATTGAACACCTGTACCTGATCCCTGACAGGAGTCAGGCAAGCGGAATGAACTGCTTGATGACAGATTTACGCCATCGTCTTTTGCTTTTTTGGCAAGCGCCGACCAGCCGCCGGACACCCGGGCTTCAACCACAGCACCGCCGTGAGTTTTTGTGCCATTAGGGTCTTGTCCTTCGCCCGGAATGTCAGGAATTTCGCACAGACGCAGCTTCAACGGGCCAGACTCTTTTTTGAACTCACCGCTATATTGGCTGGTTACGACGCCAAGATCATTTGTGCCTGCTGCGCAGCTTAGGTTATCCGAGCTTTTGCCAAGATCTGTAATATCGACTGTTGCGCCGGCGCCCCCTGTGGTTGTGCTTGCGGCTGCAGAAGGGGCCGGATCGTAGCCCAGTTCTTTGCAGGTGGCTATGGTGTCCGGGTCATCAGGGTTGCCGTCATAACATGTAACTTCCTTCATCTTCCCTGTATAGAAGACAAAGAGAATGATTCGCTTCCAGTTTGGATCACTGAGATCATCACATTTGCCGTCCCTGTATTCCGGGCTCCGGGGATCTGTTTCGTCATCAGGCACAACATCCCATAGTCCGGAATCTTTGCTGATTATAACACCGAAACAATTTAAGGCTCGTTTCGGATATTTATCGCCGGTGCTACTCAGGATGCCTGCTGCTTTATCCGCGTTATCATAGGGGTCCTGGTAGGCGGGATCATCGAACAGGTCACCCGGGATTCCATAATCGGGCAGGGCACTCCAGTCATAATCCGGACCAGCAGCATGTGCCACAGGGCTGAATGCCGGAAAAAGGCCGGTGGCAAATGTATTTATATTAGCCAGACTGGTGGCAATGTTCGTAATGTTCTGACCGGGATCAGTGCTGCTGCTGTCAATAAAACTGGAGGCTACGGACCGGTGGTCATAGACGTCAAATATTCGCCCGGAGAAGCTTTTGGCCCGGAACTCCTGCTGGCTGGCAAGTTTTTGTTCTTTCTCCAGAACTGCGCTGGCTGCCGGAGTTCTCTCGATGCCACCCACACTGCGGGCAGCAGTACCGGCACCCGCTTTGCTGGCCCAGGCCAGAACATTGCCCCCACGCGGACCTGCCAGCGGTGCCTCGAATGTCACCTTGTCTGCCGCTGCCTTCTCGGCGCGGTTCATGACCTGCCCGAGGACTACGGTAGTAGCGGCAGCACTGGAGCCGGCAATAAGCACTTTTGCGGTCCATCCAACCGGTGGTGCTGCCCAAATCAGACCGACACCTAATATGCCCTGAGCAATAAGTCCCGGCGTACTACAAACTGTATCTCCTACACTGTCTGCTATAGCGTCTACATCCGACTGACCTTTCAAGGAGAATATACCTTTTTCTTCATCCGACAGATCCTCTCCGCTGGGCTTGACCTTGCCCGAGAGAGCTTGCAGCGCCCTGCCACCGAAGACATCTCTGCCGGTGTCATCTTCCAAAGCATAGCCCCAGTCGCCGGGATCGGCGGCGAGTAATCTGCCGTCTGTAACGTTGGCCCCTTTGGCCATCTGATGTGTTGTCTCGACTGTGGCAAGTGCTACATCAGCGCGGTCGGCTTGCGTACTAAATCCCCGTATCTCCCTGATTATACAGGCCGCCGCCGTAAAAGTAAGCGCTATGGATAATCCTGTCCGTTTGGAGTTGAGTGTTTCTTTGAGGCCTGCTTTGGCTGCGGCGCCCTTGATTCCGACTTTGCTTTGCTTGAATTTCGCGTATCTTTCTTCGCCCGCTGCCTTGGCGGCCGCCTTGGCTTTTTGCCTGTCACTTCGATTATTGGCTAATCTTTCTTGCTTAGTTTTAAAATATCTGGTCACCGGACTCAGCAAGCCGGGCTGGTTATAAAATATTTTGAATTCGCGTATACGCAGGGCATTGAGCAGCGTACCGTCAGCTGCCTCCCTGATCGACGTGGTATAGAACAAGTCAACGATTTTGGAACCATTGAATGTTGATGGATCCAGTTTAATTTTTAAAAATTTCCCGTCTATATCAACATCCGTGGCGTCCAGAAACGGATAGTTCTTCAGAAATGATGCTTTCCGCTCCTCCATAGTGGCAATACCAATTGTATTCTTGTTTACGTCAGTGTCTACGGTTACGCCCCGGATACCGTTTGTCATCTTGTTAGTTTCGCCGAAGTCGAAGCCTGCTACAGTTAGCTTAGCTGTAGTCCTTTTGACCATCGCGCTGCCGAGTGCGCCGACGCGGGTTTCGCCGATATTGCCGGTTCGGGCAAATCGTATTAAGCCCCGCATTCCGATAGATGAGTCATTCTCATTGCCGAAGTGTGCTTTTTGCAGTATCTGCGACAGATGAATTATCTTAAGAGGCCCTACGCCTATAAAGGCTCCGAACATAAATACCGCTGCGATTACTCCGACTATACCGCCAGCACCTGCTTTCTTCTTCTTGCTGCCAAAAAGCGCTGCGCCTGCCGAGGAAAGTGCCAGAGCCAGCTTGGCCGAAGGAGGTAAAAATTTATCAGCGACATTCAGGCCGTCACCGATCAAGCCCTTTTCTGCTTTGCCCACTATGCCTTTGGCTCCGCTGCCGGCAGCTTCCTCCCCGCTTTTAAGATCTCCGCTACCGCGCGGTTTTTTCGAATGCCGGCTCATATCACCGGGCCTGGTTGAACTGCCACCGTCAGTATAGGGGTTGGCGTCGGGTGTTCCGGCGGCAGTATTCGTGCCGTTATTGCTGTATTTGCCAGGATCAAATGTATTACCAGATAAATTCGGGTCAGCTTGGTCGTCATAGACAGGTTTGGCCTGCTGCATAGGCCTGTCGTCGCTCAGATTCTGGTCTTTGGTGTAGCGATCCATTTCTTCGGGCCGTGTTGAGCTGCCGGCATAGGGGTTCCCGGTTGGCGTACCGGAAGCGGTATTGTTTGCACCATACCCGTCAGGCGACGGCTTATACTGTTGCAAGTTTCCGCCACTACTGCCGTGATCTGCTGAGCTGGCAGGTTTTCCTGACATAGGCGAAGCACTACCCGGGCCCTGGCTTTTCCGGTGGCTACTCATGTCGCCGGTCTGGGTTGAGCTTCCGGTATAGGGATTGGGCGTAGGTGCGCCGGAGGCCGTATTATTCGAGCCGGCATTACTTGCAGATAGCTTATTTCGATTCAGGCTCCCCCTGCTCTTGTTAGGGTCTCCGGATCTTGCTTCCCCTCTTTTGCCTAAAGGTGTGAATTTCGCCATAATCTATACTTTCAAGTGACCCCGGGCTGGTTACATGCCAGGGGACAGCCGGTTCTCCAGATCTATTGTGCCGCTAGCTCCGCTTATTTCGCCGGTCTGCTGGATTTGTCTGACCTCGTCAGGGTTAGTGGTTATGAGTGTCTGTTCAGTCGGACTGGCGGTGATCTGGATGTGTACGTGGTTCTGACCGGCAAAGAACAGCCCCTGGCCGACGGGGAACTGGCTGAGGCGCTTACGTTCCTCACTGGTGAGCCGGAAGACATCAGCCAGCACATCAACGGCTGACGGCGACTGTTTAAGCAGAATTTGCATGCTGGAGTTAGCCACGATGGCGCGGCCCATACGACTACCCATAAAGTCCTCGACATCCTGAGTGATAGTCGTTAGTCCCATATTGTATTTGCGGCACCGCTTGGCAATACTGAACAGGAAGTTAGCACTATCCTCGTATTTCATCAGTTGCCATGCTTCATCAACTATCAGCAGGCGCTTGCGCTGATCGCCCTTTGTCTTGTTCCAGATGTGATTCAGGACAATATACATGGCTACGGGCCGCAGCTCGTCTTCCAGATCGCGGATATTAAATACCACCAGCGGATTATTGATATCGATATTGCTTTGCTGAGAAAAGATACCGGCGAAAGTACCGGTCGTATATTTGCGTAATCTTTGGGCCAGTTGTGGGCCGGTGTTGCCCATATGCAGCAATGTTTCGTACAAGTCGTTAATTGTCGGCGGGATTGAGCTATGCGTCAGCGGATCATTGGTAATCCCGGCCTTGGCATAGGTTTCGATAAGTGCCGCATCCAGATCAGCTTCTTCTACCGGAGTCAGAGCCGGCATGACCACTCCGGTCCCGCCTTGCATCTGAGCCTGAGCGCCACCCATCATCAGACGCAGCAAGCCGTGTAAAGTTATCAGGTTGCTGCGAAGAGCATTATCGGCTTCTTCGGTGTCAACAACCAGGGGCAATTCAAACGGATTAATGCGGGTAGGCGAATTAAGACTCAGCTGTACATATGCTCCGCCGACAGCCTCACACATGCGCTGATACTCATTCTCGGGATCTATGATGAAGATTTCTGTGCCCAGCATCATGCTGCGGAGTGCCTCAAGTTTGACGGTAAAACTTTTGCCGGCACCGGCTTTGGCAAACACGACAGAATTGCCGTTTTCAAGCGTGAAGCGGTCAAAAATCACCAGACCGGAGTTATGCATGTTTATGCCGTACAAAATGCCATTCTCCTGTGTCAGGTCGGCACTGGTGAAAGGAAAGCTGGTAGAAATAGCACCGGTATTCATATTGCGTCGAATCTGTAACTGATCAGTAAACTGCGGCACAGTACTGTTGAGCCCCTGTTCCTGCTGCGAGCTGGCCGGCTTGGAATAGACGAGTTGCTGACCAAAGATCGATTCAATCTTATGGGTCACAAACTCCAGCTCTTCCATCGAGCCGGCATAGACCGTAAAATACAATCCAAAGCGGAAAAATCTCTCTTCGCCAACCTGCAACTTATCCCGCATTTCCTCGGCGTCCAGAATGGCATTTTCTTTTGCAGGGTCGCGCACATGACCCTTTTCGGCGTCCATCATACGGCCGGCTTCCAGCTGGGCTACCTTTTTTTTCAGATTCTCCAGTACCACCTGACTTTCGACAGGATAGATAAACATCGAAAGGTCAATAACCTCGTCCAGGTTCACCATACTGCTGAGCCAGCCCGTACTGAGCGAACGAGGGTAGCCGTAGACAAAATAAGTGCGGGCATATCGCGTTCCGAGCTGAAAGTGACTATTTGAAAATTCTATGGAGCTGGGGGCGATAAAGTCACGTAGAGCCGTAATTCCCTTTTGAAAAGCAGTGGAGACCTCCTGCTGCTCCCGGTTGCGCTGCGCCTGTGCCAGAGCCGCCGGATCAAGCTGAGGCTTGTCTTTTTTGAACACTCCCATCACCAAAGCCTCTTGCTTTGCGCAAATAGCGAATAGCAATTAGTAGTCAGCTGGTTACCGTAAATTCCCGATTTCAAATTCCTGATAACTTTTCTCATTGAATGTTTTTTTCCAGATTAGGCTGCGGAGCAAATCCGGTGCCCTTAGTTACAATCGGAGCAGTCAGATCATCAAAGTTTTTTAGCTGTTGCCTTGTAGCAGTATCGGGGTTATAGGTATCGTAGTACAGCTCGATTAGTTCCTGCGTGTCCAGAGGCAGGCCCTGGATACCGCACTGCCCCAGCCCGCCCAGTACGGCTTGTACGCGGTTGCGTAGTTCGGTCTTGGCATCTTCCAGCGTTTTCTCGTTTATCACTATGTGGGCGGGAGTATTGTCAAACAATCCCATGACTCCGCTGAGCAGATTTTTGCTGGAAGTCAGTGCCTTTTGCTCCTGTATTTTTGGAAAAAACGGAATGACAACATAGAAATGCTTATCCATAATATTGGTCTGGGCCGCCAGATTATCGATGTAATTTAAATAGTCATCCATCAATAATGCCAGTAGCATATTGTCGTGCTCAGTACGGATTTTATCCAGCTTTTCGATATAAGGGCGCAAGTCAATTTTTTGTGAGCGGATAAAGATCTGAATCGGGAAATATAGTGAGTTCAGGAAGCCCTGATAACCATACTCAACGCCCTCGCGTTCCTCGGGACTCATCAGATCAAAATTGATAGACTGAACCATTATTACTGAGCGAAATGAACCGTCATTCATGATCACGATACCATCACGGACTTCGGCGATCTGCAAATTATTCTGTGTACTGTTGGGGTTGACTGATTTGCCGGGGGTAGCGGGGGAAATAATGGGCGCATTGGGGTCGCCCGGAATGAATGAACCGGGTTGCAGGTCCGGTGCGAAGTTCGCACGCGGATCCGGCGCAAAAACAGGCTGAGATACCTGAGGGCCGGGGTCTGTGTATACTGCCCCCCCGCCAAGAGGAGGCAATGAAGCCTGCCCCGCAGGCTGTGCGATAGTCTGTTGCTGGGGATCGTTAGGATTCATTTTCTAAGCTATAAGTTCCCACACTTTTTAGGGGTGATTTAACGGAGCGAAATAATCACTTCGTTTCTATCGCTTAACTGCTGGCTTTTTTTGGCTTGCCGTGCGATAGTTTCTACGCTCAAATCATCGTTCTGTGCCAGATCAAGTATAACAGGAGACTGCGAAGTTGTCATCGTGCTTGAGGTTTGCGCCGGACCTGTTATTACCTCATGCGTTCCGGTCTCCGCGGAACTCGGTTTCGCGGCTATGGTTGGCGGTGCGACCGGCCCGGAAACCGGTACTGTGCGAAGCCGCCCGTATGCTTCGTTCCCGACCTGACTCTGCGCGCGCAACTGAGCACTCAATTGTTGTTCTGTGGCATCCGGTGCCGCAAAGGCCGGCGGTAATGAGTCGCCCGCCGCAGAAGTCGGCAACGAAATGACCGGTGTATGATGCTGCGGTGGTACAAAAGGTACCTCTGGTTGCTGTACGGATTCCAATGACTCACCGCGCCGGATGCGTTCCATCTTTGCCAGGCTTTCATCACGCCGGATGACGCTGCTGGACTGAATCATCTGGTCGAAGTTAGCGGCGATCGAGTTCGCTCCGGTGTCCATTACATCGTGGACCTGATTTACGTCAAAATCCGGCACAGATTTTGTCATCATTGATGGGGTGATTAATCGGTCTCCCATACCGCTAAATCCCATATCCACGGCGGCAGCCGTCAGACTCGAGTTTTTGATCGCCCAGCCACGACTGTCGATTGTCTCTGCCAAAGCCCTCAGCCGGCTCGTAACTTCGTTCTGGCTCAGATTATTGGTAAGCTGATGTTCAATAATTTTGGGCACAGTAATTGTAACGAGTTCTTTTACTCCGGACTGGTTCCATATCCGTCGCTTGGGCTTGATATAAAACCGCATTTTAGCCAATACCCATACCTCAGTCGGCTGATCCTTGCTCCAGGGAATGGCCAGAAATGCGCCCAGAAATGCCGGTGGCAAAAATATTGCCAGCATCCAGGCGGCATTCTTGGTTATCGCAAAGAAACTCAAATACAAATTTATCGCCGCAATGGCGCCAAATATAAATTGTTTGAGTGTCAAAGGTCCGAGGAATTTGTCCTCAGCCTCAATGTCCTGCAGAACTTTGTACGTAGCCATATAACTTTTCGGTAATCCTTATGCTATTTTATCACGACCCGGTCCTATATAATCTCAGATAATGGGAGCGACTACACATACTGAAATTTCGGGTAAAACTAAGCGTTTCAGCGGCAATGGCCGGGGACTGGGCTATCCGACGGCCAATATCAACACAGATGTCGAATTAATTGACGGAGTATATCTGGGGTATGCCTCTCTGGGAGAATTTAAGGATAATCCGGCTATGATTTTTGTCGGCATACCTGCAACTGTCGGTGATAAAGTCTGGCGGGTAGAAGCCCATCTGCTGGATATTCCCGATCAGGATTATTACGACCTGCCAATAAGTGCCCGGCTCATTCACTATATTCGCCCCAACCAGACATTCGCGTCTGTCAATAAGCTACAGGAACAAATGAAGGACGACGAAGCCTATGCGAGAAAGTATTTTAAAGGAGCAGGACCGTACTCCACAATAATTCCTGAGGGCAAGAAATGATGATTTTTGATCACAACAGACAAACTCTGACAAAGCATAGCCATAGCTATGGTGCGAAAGTGTTTGCCGGGTTGTGGACAAAAAGGGCAGCTTTGGGACCAGAAACTTTATTGTGGAGTACGTCTGGTGTTTAGCGGCATTATTACTGATACGACAGAGGTGATAAAGCTTGAGAAAGTGCCGGACGGACTCAGGCTTACCTTTAAGTGTCCGGATCATTGGACTGACCTGGTCTTGGGCGAATCAATCGCCACAAATGGCGTGTGCCTGACGATTGATGAGGTTTTTGATGATAGTTATAGTGCCACGCTTATCCCTAAGACTCTTCAGATGACTACTTTTGGACAGACTGTTCCTGGTCGGGTCAATCTGGAGCGTGCGCTGAAAGTCGGCGACCGGATATCAGGACACTTCGTTCAGGGACATGTTGATGATGTAGGAACAATTGCAGAAATTGACCAGGCCGAGGGATATACGATTCGGATCAGCTATCCTGAAGATAAGCGGCCTTTGATCGTCGAAAAGGGATCAATCACTGTCAACGGCATTGCTCTGACAGTTTCGGATATAACTTCCGGCAAATTCTCAGTATCACTGGTGCCGCATACCCTGCAGCAGACGACATTCGGCGACCTGCAGACAGGCGATCTGGTCAATCTGGAGTATGATGTATTAGGCAAATATATAATCAACTCGATTGAAGCGCAGAGGTAAGTTATGAGACAGTCAGAAACAGGAGATTTTCAACTTTTTGATGCCAGCCGATGGAAGATTGGTATCGTCGTCGCGCAGTTCAACCGGGAGATTACAGACAAATTACTGCAATCGGCGCTGACGCGTGCTGAGGAATATAAGATCCTGTCAGAGAATATTACAGTGGTCAAAGTCGCAGGTTGTATTGAGATTCCTCTGGCATTACAGCTTCTGGCAGACTCCGGAGATTATACCGCGCTTCTGGCTACGGGCTGTGTAATCCGCGGCGAGACTCCGCACTTCGACTACGTCAACAAGTTCGTCAGCGAAGGCGTATTGCGTGTGACTCTGGACAATAAGATTCCCATAGGCTTCGGTGTCCTGACTTGTGATAACCAGGCTCAGGCAAAGGCTCGTCAACATCTCGGTGCGGAACATCTGGATGCCGCCTTACAGCTCGCTCAGGCTCTCTGACCAGCTTCCGGCGAAGAATTTAGGAAAGACTGATTACAGGCTTTTCGTGGAGACAACCCGGATTATCTGACCCTGATTAAGGCCTGTTACGTCTTGCCAGGCGGCGGGCACGGCGGTCGTTTAGCTCCCGTCTTCGCATACGGTTCAGGTCTATGATCTCCCACTGCATTTTATTGGCGCGGGTTTGATTGCGACGTACGGCACGGGTTGATCGACGGCCAAATCGGTCAGTTCCGGCAGCCTGCTCGCCGATTCTCCGGGCTTTTCTGTCAATATACTTATCGTTTTTTCGGGCAAGCTTGACAGCTTCATTTTCGGCTTTGATATGGCGCCTGGTATATCTCCCTGATTTCTGTCTGGCTGTCCGCCTGGTATCATCCATCAGGTCATTGTCAGGAACTGTTGTCGTAGACGCTGCTTTATCGTATATAAAATGATAGTGCTTACCGCTACCAACAGTTTTTTGTACAATTTTTGGCTTAGAAACACCTTTAACTACGGCAGGGTATTTTGTGTCATGCGCATCCCGGTTGCCGAATGCAGCGGTTTTGCGCATAGTTTTGATTTGTTTGTGCCGTGACTTTCGAATATTATGCGCTACTTTGTTGGCACGTTTTATCTGGTGTCCTGTAACGGGCACGCGGGATTGATCCGGCAAACTGCCTTCACGGCGTGCCAGGGCCATTTCTTTGCCCGATTCCAGGGAATCTTCTTTGGCTTTCCACCGCTTTTCCGCTCGGTCCCGGCGCGTAGCCGCAATATGCTTATGCAAACCGATTATTCCGAGTCTGGCCGCACTGCCTGTCTCGTCGTAGGCGTCTTTGCCGGCTTCTGAGGTTTTCTTTGCAGCGCGCTTGCCCTGGTCGACGGCTTTATCTCCATGCCAGAAGGCTTCGTATGCGACTTTTCCGGCTACAACCTTGCTGCCAGCCGCTAAATTGCTGCCGGCGTCCTGCACTTTATCGGCCAGCTTATTGGCGGTCCAGAGAGTGGTGTAGGCTACCTTGCCGGCAGCGTCTTTAATACCGGGGGCTACGGCAATGGCTATCGTTTCGCCGCCGGGAACACCGCGATGGGCACCGTAGGCTACTGCCACCGTAGTTGCAAGTGCAATTAAGCCTATTTGGGTCGGATCAACATTTAATGCATTCTGCCCTGCTTCAGGTCCTGCTAATCCGGGATCGATGCCCGGCGGCGACAGCATTTCTGTGACTGGTAACTGTTTTGGTATTTCTGACATAACATATCTAGGATAGCATACATAAGCACTTATGTCAATTCGATGTATTGATACTAAATAAAATTAAGGTTAAGGAGCTTCTGGCGGTCTTTGCCCAGCAAGTTCGCTTTGGTACTCACGGCGTACTGACTGGAAGTCTGCATTGCCTCGCGCAGCCGTGATAGCTTGTGAGTAGCTTATTGTACCTGTTAATCTGCTGGTTTGGACGCCATGTTCATCAGTCTGAACTAATGCTGGCGCAAGAAGTGCTCTCATCTCGGGAGTTAGAGTAGCTATATCAATCTCCTGGCTCAGAACTTGGTTGGAGAATTCCTGAGCATTCTGGTCAGAAGCCTGCGATGCGGCATCGTAACGGTTGGCCAGGATAGCCAGCTGGGTAGCGGCCGTTCTTTGATCCCCGCTAGCCAATGCTGCGTTGGCATTTTCCAACATTACGGGCGCAAGTTGGGTAATTGATTGTATTCTGCCCAGCACCGCCCGGGAGCCATTGCCACGCAATGAGGATTGCAGGATTTCGTGGGATACCTGATCGGCAGTATGTGTTTCTACTCCACCGGCAGCTACAGCATCGAGAGAAGCTTTGCGCTGGCTCATTTGACTGGCGGAATCGGTGAAGCCGCCGTAGAGGTCCAGACGCTCGGCGTTCTTAGCGCTCTCGCGCATTTCCTGTAGCATGCGGATTTCGGTCGTTTCGTCGCCGCCGGAGGCATCCAGAATCATATCTACCATCTGGCCGGCATTAACGATACCGGTACCAGTACCGGGCATGGCCCGCGTAGCGGCGATGCGGTAGGCAGCGGTGCTGGTGCCTTTTCTGGCATCCATGATTTCTGCCACGGCAGCATTCATCTCTGCGGAGTTGCGATCAGTACCAAAGCGATGTCCGACATGGTTGCCATCATGATCCACAAGATGCCCTCTCTGCCACAGTTGTTCGCGAACGGCCGCTTCGCCCTCCTGCAAACTAGCCCATAGCTTATCGTCATCTCCGCTAATGCGCTGGAACTTAGTGTCGGTCTTGGCGTAATCGGTTGCAGCATCGAAGGTAGCTCCCCCTGTTAGGGATCCGCGCCTCTGTGCGTAACCCTGCCGGAAACCCTGCCCCCGGCTGAAGCTTCTGACTCCATGGCTCAGGCTGGGAAAAACGGTGCCGGCTGTCAGGCCACCGGTTTTGCGAGTGGTGCGGGCTCTTGCGGCCCGGCGTCCCAAAAAGCTGTTTTCGTTCTCTGTGGATTTTCTGATTCGCTGACGCAGACCACCGGAAGCTTTGCCGGTCTGGCCCTGAGCAATGTCGTGCATGGCTCCCAGTACGCCGCCGGCGAATTTGAATGCAAATGGTATCAGGAATAGCGGAGCATATATAACAATGATACCCGTCATAATCATGGCCAGACCAGCGACCCCGGTTACGCTGCTTTTTGTAGCCCCATCCAGAATTATTGCCGCCAGGACATCTGACATGGTGAAGATGGCGGCAATGATCGGATAGACCATCAGTGTCTTCAGAAATATACTCCACCACTGGCGGAAAAACTTCTCTGTCCCGGGCAATACGAACAGGGCGATAGCTATAGGCGCGACAATGATCAGAAATACCAGGAGGCCCTGGCGGATGATAACGGTGAATAATACTGCCAGAGAAACCAGGGCAACAGCTACAATCACGCCCAGAATAAACGGGAGCAGGCCGCCAATCAATGCTATACCCTCCGCCGCCACAGTAGTACCGCCCACGGCCGCGGCAGCAAACAGGCTTCCTACCAGGGCATTAATGCCCACGGCTCCGGCTACAACACCGCCCGCAGCGGTGGCTCCGTTGCTGACATTGTCTTTGAGCTTGATATCGAAAATCTCAGCCTCCTGGAAAGGAGTGATCAATAACTGACCTAAACCTCGGCCGACGATGTTGGTCAGGTCTACGGCTGCCAGGCACAGGTAAATTGAGATGTTGACAGCTATAACAGCGATCAGCAGGCGCGGGGCCATTTTGCGCAAAGTGTAGGCATCTAACTGCATAGTCTACTTATCCCCTCTGGCCTGGGCATAGACTATGGCCAGCAGGCAGCCGACCAGCATGATATTGGCAAGTGCGCGGAAGCTTTGCCAGGCTCTGTAGCCGGCATCATCCGGAGCGGTATCAATCGGTATATCTTCCAGCAGGGGGCGCACAAAAGTAGTGAATATCGCATCGGTGAAGTTCGCCCCCAGATCGATAATGGGACAAATAATCCAGGTTAGCGGATTATTGGTTACATCGCAGTCCGGGTTGCTGCCCGGAGGAGCCGTGGAGGAATCAGGACCTGCGCCCGGATCACCCGCAGCCTCAACTTCAGCGGTCCAGCTATTTTTATCCGCGTCGCTTAATTTTGCATAGTTTGAGGTCAGTCTGCCATCTTTATTGCTGGGCAGGCATTTTGTAATCAACGGATTAAGAGCATCCCTGACCTTATCCCGGTTGATACTTCCATCTATAAGACCGGGCCAATATTTATCAAGTGCTATCATCTGCCCCGTACTTGGGTCGAAATTGCCGGGAGTATCTATCCCGCCTACTCCGGTCTCTTTAATCTGATGTTCAAAGTTAATTGCTTCGGTGTTATCTCCATAAACCTTTTTGCCATGGCCGTTTTTGATCACTGTATCGTGGTTTGAGCCGCCGACAGGGTCTTCTGATGAACCGATAGGTGGATTGTATGCTGGTAAGTGCAGGTAGTGTTCACCATTATCAGCGGGACCTGCCCAGGTTTGATAGTCATTCTGATTAAATAGTGTGCCGCCAGTTCCTCCGGGGTATATACCGACAGCCATCTTGTACCGGACGTAGAGTTCATCAGAGGACGGAGGAGTGGTAGTGACCTTAGTTTCTTTGAGTGTGCAGTAGACGTCTTTTGTGTAGATAAGCATGTCATAATCATTCGAAAGACCACGGTTGAAGTTAAATTTAATGCCATTAAACTTATTTCCTTTGGCCAGAATATCGGATTTTTCCAGTCCCCCTCCCCCGTTGCCAATACCGGTACTGGTGATCTCGTTCTGCATCTTTTGTTTAGTGGCATCATCTGCAGGATAGCGGAGTGTGTATTCATGACTATCTGCGGCATACGTAACCATTACTCTAATATTTGACAAGAGACATGTTAAGAAAAAAGTGGCTGCGATAAATACCAATAAAATGCGGCTAAACGTATTGATTTCAGTATTTTTTATTTTGCTCATCAGAGAGTATGTTCTGTTAAAACCTTCCCGCTTATGATAAAACACATCTTTGTATAAGTCTATTGCAAATTAGCCGGCTTCGGCGCATACTATGAATGAAAATTAAGTCCAAAATAAATAATTATGCTAGTTGCACCAACAAAAAAACATCAATTGGCCGCCTTGTCTGTGCTTTTGGCTCTGGTAATAGCTATCATTACTCTTTCCCTGTTAGTGTGGGCCCGGCCTGCGTATGCCGCAGTCAAAAACGATGCACAGGTGGCAGCAGCAGCTCAAGCCTACTGTGGTGACGATACGCCAGCGAATCAGGCAGCATGCCAGGAAGGCTTCAAAAAAGGTTATGGGAGAAATACGGATGCGACGAAAGCCCAGGCTTGCAACGGTTTCTCCACGACAGTAAGCACTGTCGGCACGAACAGGCAATCCCCGAGGCAGGCCTGTGAGAGAGGTTACGTTAAGGGCGAATCTGCACGGGAAGATGATGTTGATCCTCCCATTGCCAATCCTCCCGCCGGCTCTTCGGGCGGCGGGAGTACTACACCGAGAGGCGACGTTGACACGAGCGAATTGAATCTTGGCAAAAATAACAAGAGTGCCGGGGGCGACACCTGCGGCAATAACGGAGGAACCCAGGTCAAAACGAAGTTTAACTTTGGCTGTCTGGGCAATGCCTATCCTGGCGATAAGCTTGGCCCGATCGAGGATTTCATGTATTCAATTATCCGCTTCCTGTCTGCCGGTGTAGGCATCGTCGTAATTATATCTATCATTCTGGCGGGCATCAAATACAGCTCTTCCGAGGGCAACGCAGAGGCAACACAGGCCGCCAAGAATAGGGTTAAAGAAACGTTGATCGGATTATTCGTCTATATTTTTGCTTTTGCGCTTATTCAGTATCTGGTACCGGGAGGCGTGTTCAACTAAGGCAGCCTATGAAAATTACATATTTCAGGAAACCACTGCTCATTATTCTCAGCCTGCTGGCTTTTACTGCAATAAGTCTTTCCTTGTTTGTGTGGCAGCCCTCAACCGGTTATGCGCTGACCGACGCAGAATTCGAGCAAAAAGCCCGGGATTCTTGTGGTACGGATCCGGTTCCCAGCGGTGATTCGGCTTGCCGCCACGGCTTCAGGTGGGCTGCTGACGCCCGGGCCGACCTGGCAACGACATGTACTAACAGGGATGACTACAGTCCCACTCAAAGAGCAAGATGCACAACGGGCTTTGGACAAGGAGAAAGCCTGAGGGCGTCGATCAGTGCCGGGAGCTCCGCTGCCCGCACAGACTGCAATCCCTCCAATTTCCTGAGTTTCCCGACCTGGTACAAATATCTCAAGCTCAATGCGCCGCCCGAATGTAATCCGGTCATTACAGGACTGAATGATTTCTGGCTGATCGGATTGGCCGTTATCGAGATCCTGCTGCGCATAGCCATACTGGTTGCTGTCGTGTATGTATTGATCGGTGGCATCAAATACATTACGTCACGGGGCAACAGCGAAAAAGTTGACCAGGGCAGGACCACAGTTATTGATGCGTTGATCGGTCTGGTTATTGCTATAATCGCTACGGCCAGCATAAGCTATATCGCAGGAAGGTTTTCTGCATAATGATTTCAAGATTATTAGCACAGGTCAATAACTGCTCGCAAGGCGTAGGCAATGCTAATGAATGTCTTGTTACTCTTCCGGAGGTAGACGCAGGTAAAGGCCAGCTGCAATTAGTGCTGGGTATTGTCTTCGGCATTGCGGGGGCATTGGCGATTATCATTATAATATTGGCAGCTATAAATATGGCTACTGCCACCGGAGATGCCGAAAAAGTTTCCAGAGCTAAAAAATCGATTATTTATGCATTGATTGGTCTGATTATTGCGGTCAGTGCCGAAATAATTGTCTTAACCTTACTGGGACGGCTTTAATTATGGGCGTCAAAAGTTTATTGTTCTCACTATTCTTCGCTTTTGGATTGGTGGCTGTGCCTGCCACAGGCAACCAGGTATATGCTGAGTCGGTTGATCCGCTCAAAAAAATTTGCGAAGAAACCCGTAATGATGCTAATAAATCACCGGTCTGCAATGAGAGAAAACTTGGCGGCAAGAATCCTCTCTTCGGTCCGGACGGCATACTTACCAAAGTTATCAATATCCTGTCTATTGTAGTCGGGATTGCTGCCGTAATCGGTATTATGGAAGCGGGGCTGAAATTTATCAGATCGGGTGACAATCCGCAGGAAGCCGGAAGCGCGCGCACCAGGGTTCTGCTCAGCGTATTTGCACTCATAATAGCCGCCGCCGCTCAGCTGATGGTGCGATTTATACTATATAAAATAACCTGAACCGGAGATATCATGAAAAGAGAATACAAATGAATATAGCTACAAAAGTCAGCCTGATACTTGCCACACTGGGGCTGTCATTTGTTTTTCTCCAGGCACCGGCAGCTATATTTGCCCAGGCTCCCGCTCCGCCACCGGCTGACACTTCTCTTTTCAAAGAATCCAAAGAAGAAGCCTGCAAAGGAGCGCAGATCTCAGGGACTGCTACTACGGATGCCTGTACCGCACCTGCACAGGCCAGTTTCAACAAACTTCTCAAGACAATAATAAACATCTTTTCTATTGTAATTGGCATTGTAGCCGTCATTATGGTCATGGTCAGTGGCTTCCGCTATATTACTTCAGGCGGTGATTCCAATGGTGTTTCGGCTGCCAAAGGTACGTTGCTATATGCTGTTGTCGGACTGGTAATAGTCGCTTTTGCTCAGCTTATCGTCAAATTTGTGCTGAACAAGGCAGCGTCTTAGAAAATAGGTCCCGGAAGTTGATTTAGGCACTAGCACTATGGTATAAAACCTTAAGAGATAATCATAAAGGAAAGTATGTTACAAAAAGCAAAAAGACTTGTACTACAGGCCGGTATCCTCGGCTTCATACTAGCTCCGCTGGCTATAACGGGAGTTATTGAAGCTCAGGCACCACCCCCGCCACCCCCCCCTAACAATCTTCAAACCAATGTATGTCAGGGATCAAAGCTAGGATTTACCGATGCGCCCACCGAAACATGTGCCGCAGCAACCGCCGAAGGTGAAACCAGAATCAACACTCTCATAATTAAGTTAGTTAATGTTTTCTCTATCATCGTCGGCATCGTAGCTGTGGTTATGATAATTTACGGCGGCTTCCGTTATATCACCTCCGGTGGCGACTCCGGTAATGTTACCAGCGCCAAAAACACTGTACTCTTTGCTATCGTAGGTTTGATAATCGTGGCTATGGCCCAGTTCATCGTCAAATTCGTGCTGAATAAGTCAACAACGTAGTAGAATAATAAGAAATAAAACAGGAGATACAATATGTTAGGAAAATTCAAAAAACGGATACTACAGATAAGCGTTTTAAGCTTGCTGATAGCACCGGGATTTGCCGTAGCCACCGTTTCAGCCCAGGCAAATATTCAGGGTGCCAGCTGTCAGGGTTCAGACTTACAGTTCGGGGCGCCGGTTGACTGTGTAGCGGCCACAGCCGAAGGTGAAACTAAGATTAACACTCTTATCACCCAGATAATCAACGTCTTCTCCATCATCGTCGGCATCGTAGCCGTCATCATGATGATTTACGGCGGCTTTCGCTATATTACCTCCGGCGGTGACTCAGGCAATGTTACCAGCGCCAAAAACACAATCCTCTATGCGATTATTGGTTTGATTATCGTCGCCCTTGCCCAGTTCATAGTCAAATTCGTACTCAATAAAGCCACGACAGCCGGCCCATAGGCTATAGTAAGAAACCATGATGAAAGCCCTTCGGAGAATAATATTGCAACTGGCCTTGTTCGTTGCATTTATGATAGCCGGACCTGCTATTAGTGCCTTTGCCCAGGCTCCGGCGCCGCCTCCTGTGCCACCTGCTACTTCAGAAGAAACTAAAGCCAATCTGTGCTCAGGGGCTAATCTGGAATTTTCGGGCGGTGTTGGCGATACGGCCCGTCAATGTAACAGGGATGGTAACCCTCAGGGTAAAATTAACGATCTTGTTACGCAAATAGTGAATGTTTTCTCTATCCTGGTCGGCATCGTAGCCGTCATCATGATAATTTACGGTGGCTTCCGTTATATCACCTCCGGAGGTGACTCAGGCAATGTTACAACGGCCAAGAATACCATTCTATACGCAATCGTAGGTTTGGTAATTGTTGCTTTTGCTCAGATCATAGTCAAATTTGTTCTGAATAAATCCACAACCTGATCCCTGTCCCGCCTGATAGTTCAGGGATTTTTTAAAAAGCACCCGCTATTAGGTGCTTTTTAAAGCTCTGTTACTGTTGTGCTTACAGAATCTGGATCTTCTTGACAGTATCCTGCTTGACTTTAGTAAAACCGATAGTCAGTACGCCGTCTTTTAGAACGGCTTCGATCTCATCTTCTTTGACTGGTACGGGGAGCGTGATGCTACGGCTGAATTCACCCCAGTAACACTCCTGTACGAAGTAATTCTCGACATCTTCTTCGTTACCGGCGCTTAGTGTGCCACGAATACTCAGTGTGTTGTCAGAAATACTTACATCGAGATCATGCTTATTGACGCCTGCGGTGCGAGCCTTGACCATCAGGCGCTCTCTGGTCTCATAAACATCAACAGCCAGTTGTCCGGGTACGGCATCTTCTTCGTCCCATTCTTCCCGCGTTTCGCTTGCCTGTGCGGTCGCAACAGGCGCTATATCATCATCGCCCAGGAAAGCAGCAGTCAGCTCATCCTCCATCAGTAAATCTTCGTCGCGACTTTTCCGCGCCATGTGGGTACCCTCCAGGTTTTCGTGTAATTACTAAAGTTAGCTAAATCGTTTTATAAGGAGTTGTTTTTGTGTTAATAGAAGTATAGCTTACTTATCCTAAGGCGCAACAGTCTATCGCACATATTTACAACACAATTATTACCACAGATGGGATATAGGTGCTACATCAGCATTCAAAAAAGATAACTTTTTGTATTCGACAGAGCATTTCTTTCAACTTCAGCGATTTATCTTTAAGATTAGTGAGATGAATCCCGTTAGAGTCCAGCAAATACAAAACCGTTCCGGACATCGCGCTGGTTATTGTTGCCCTAATATTGCTATCAGTCTCCGTCTTTTGAGGACTCTAACAGGATGAATATTGTAGATAGGTGCCTGGAAACTGTAGCGCCACATACCTGTTTTGTATGTGGCCTGGAGGGTGCGTTGCTTTGCAATTCCTGCTCTATGGAAGCCTTCCTACCTGTTCCTTCCCGTTGCTATCGTTGTCATGTAGCGACCACACAGAGCCGTGTTTGTGCGAATTGCTATCGGGTGGTGTCTTTGAGTTCCGTATGGGTAGCTACCCGTTATGCGGAGCATGCCAAAGAGCTGATCAGAAGGTTCAAATTTGAACGCGCCAAACAGGCTGCCGATATTGTGGCCCGCACCATAGATCAGAGATTACCAATACTTCCGGACAGTGTAGTGGTGTCTCATATTCCAACCGCAAATTCCCGTGTCCGTGTCCGGGGCTATGATCAGGCGGAGCTCATTGCCCGCCGACTTTGCCGTATCAGGGGGTGGCAGTTTACTTCTCTGTTACTTCGTCGTGGGACGGGACGTCAGCTGGGAGCCAAGAGGAGTCAACGCTTCATGCAGTTGGAGAGTGCTTTCACGGTTCGTAATCAGAATCTGGTAACCGGAGCCTACGTTTTACTTATTGATGACGTGTTAACCACCGGTGCAACCGTGGAAGCTGCTGCCCGATTGCTTAAAGATGCGGGGGCCAAAACTATCGAAGCTGCGGTTTTTGCTCAGCCGTAGAGTTGACAGACGTGGTGCACCCGGCAAGATTCGACCTTTGTCCGGCAAAACAAAAACTAGTTTTGCTAGAACAAAACCTTTCAGGGTGGCAGGCGGTCAATGTCCACCGGACATTGTCGTTCGAATCTTGGACAACCAGACCAAATAAAATACCGATCACTGGGATCGGCGTATTATTTGGTGCACCCGGCAAGATTCGAACCTGCGACCTTTGGCTCCGCAAGCCAACGCTCTATCCAGCTGAGCTACGGGTGCTTGGTAATGGAGACAAACCTACGGTTTTTCTCATCGCTCTTCGGCAAAGCCGACCCGCGGGACGGGCAAGCTTGCTGCTCTTTTCCCTAAAAAACAAAAGGAAAACAGGGGTAATTGTATCAGTTTTGCCCCGGAATAGCCATCTAACCTGCTCCGTTAAAAGCGAATACGTTTCATCAGACGATCGACAGGATGCTCAATACGTTGCTCGTTCGGCAGATGTTCTGACAAAAATTCAATAATGTTTTGTTCCTGGTCGGGCGGGCAATAGATAGACAGATCGGGCATGAACCTTTGTAACGGCCATAGATTAACACTTGTCAGGACACCTTCATGGTGAATCGAGAAAGATATAAACTGTGAATAAGAGTACAATTTACCACCCATGACAATTCCTTTTGAGTTTACAGTATATTGGAATTCACGGGGTTTTTTGCCCGCGAGGAATCCGAATAAAGCGGCTACTACCGCGATAGACCCAACCGATATCAGGTCGCCGTCGCTGAGCCAATATGTCAGACCGCAGACAGCCAGAGTAGCTGCAGCAAGCACAAGGTACCATACGATGTCTTTTTGGTGCGAAACATATTCCGAAGCCGTCCAGCTGATTGGTTCCAATGTTGATGGTGGTGGTTCGCTCTCCTGATCCGGCACTGACGGATCACTTTCTTTTCGAAATGACCACCCTGACTTTTCTTGTTGCTCTTTGTCCATATCCGGTAGCAATTATATAGGACTTTCGTGCTTTTGCATCACTGATCCGGCGCCACGAAATACAGGTTTTGTTTTATGGGGGCTATACCTCTGTTATAATCTAATCTCGTCCACCCCGCATACAGATACGGAGAGGTACCCAAGTGGCTGAAGGGGTCGGTTTGCTAAATCGATAGGGGGGCGAAAGTCCCCGCGAGGGTTCGAATCCCTCTCTCTCCGCCAAATATAACGCCCCGCTTTATGTGGGGTTTTATATTTGGCTTGATCGAAATGAATTCGAACGACAACTGCCAGAGGCAGTTGGCCGCCCACCGCCCCGAAGGGCTTTGTTCTAGCAAAACTAATTTTGTTTTGCCGGACAAAGGTCGAATCCCTCATTGTTACAAGTTATACTTTTGCGGGGCTAAGGCGAATCCCTCTCTCCTCTTTTTAAAAAACCATTTTTCCACAACATAAATTAATTCTCACCCCTGTATTCAATACAAAAAGTTGCTAATTGTGATCTTTCTCACAGAGCAATCTGCCAAAGCTGTCTAAAGTAGTGTATACAACACGGGGGTGTTAGGCCGGAAAAGCAATAATAACCGGCGAAAGGATTAAATTATGAACAATATATTACTTCATCGCAAAATCAACAATTTCATGAAAATGAAAGAAAATGAGATGCCGGAACTTAAGCGTAGCAACATTGACAAAATGATCGAGGATCTGGTCAGCGAAGGTCGCAATTCCGCATCGTACTAGACAGCTTCCTTTAGTCTCACAGAAAGGAAACCCATATGAAAAATTTTGATTCTGACAATACCGGCTCTCTGGAAAAAATTCTGTCGCAAACTGTACTTGCCCAAGAGGTTATAAGGCTATTCACCGGTATACTGCTCGTCTTGTTATCTATCAGGGGTTTGCTTGCTTTTTATGGGGCCAAACAAGAGACATGGCTGGAACAAGTGATAGATTTTGTGACTGCACCTGTAGTTCTGCCATTCCGGAGCTTATTCACAGATTCCCGGGCAGGTGAAGTACCTGTATTCTTTTCGATGCTGTGCGTGCTTTCTCTGGGAGTCCTGCTATACACAATCGTTGATCTGGTCAGCAAGTATTCCTTACTGCAGAAGCTGCAAGTCAGAAAGTCTATGTTATCCACGCAAAAAACCCAGAACCAATCCTGAAATTTATCCGGCTAATTCGATGAGATTGCTCTCGTATCAGGCCTGTCCCCGCATCTCCTGCAAATGTTTAAAAATAGTAATCAGAGCGATATGATTGCCGAATCTTATACCGGCAATTCTGAGTCTGTACTTTTCAGGCAGATCAGCGGGAAGTCTTTCATCGGGCTTGATGATTCTCAGCAGCGGATCTTTTGCAAGAACCCTTGTTCGGGTGCTTTCGCCCAATTCTAAATAAAGTTCCCAAAGTTGTTCTGTCGCAATATAACTACGTAGCTTTCTTTTGAAATCATCACACTTATCCGGATCGGTAGCTATTGCTAATGCCTCCGGCAGGTATTTTGCCAGCCCATCACGCTCCATCGCAAGAACAGCAGATTTTGACTCAGCACTCAGCATATGAGCAAGTAAGACGGTATCACAACCGGCAACCATATCGACAGCACTGTTATAGTCCTCAATTGTTCTGGCTTGCCCTTTTAATGTCCGGGCTAGTGAGCCGCTCAGAGCCAGGGGCGCAACATAGTCGTCTCTCAGATTTTTGATCACAAATCCCGCTAACCCTCCAACGGCAGGCAGCTGCTCAGCCAGTTCCATGGCTTCATCGGCGTGATCGCCGAGACTTACGTAATCCATTGCCCGGTAAGCTTTATCCAGTGTTTCGTAGTAAACGGGCGATACAATAGTATCTTCTCTGTCGAGGGCCAGGCCGCTATACTCTGCTACCGAAAAAAGCCGGGCGTAGCCACCCACCATTGATGCCCGGGCTAATAGTGAATTGCGATTATTCGGGTACAGTTTATTTAGCTCCACATTAAGTGTGCCTACGAATCTTTTTATAGGATCATAGGCATCTCTTAATTCGGTCCATCTGCCAGTTCGTGTTTGATGACTGCCCGCAATCGCATAACCCATAGCTGCAGCATCCGGAGTTATACCCGGATCCATGTCTCTCAGTGCGGGTTCTAGTCGCGGACAGCTTGCAAGCGCAAGGGTAACGATTTTTCCGCTGAATATTGCCGCCCGTTTCTCGTCATCGCCTAAATTATCATCTACAGTCGTCAGATATTCGAGTTCACGCTCCATAACAGCTAAACCTCTGCTATCTATAGCCATTTGTGCGAATTTTATGACCGCGGAGGAAGGACCCTGAAGCACATGCAAGGCTGGTGCTACAGCGTGAGCCAAATCGTGAACCCCTGTCTGTTCATTTTGCATTGAAAGCCAGGTGCTTTCTATCGTAGGTACAAAACTACCAAAATCAAATGCAGGATTGTCATTACCGTGATCGGCCATAATAAGATTATAATAGATATTATGCCATTTGTCTATTTCCATCTACTATAGTAATTATTCATATTCCCTGCTGATTTGCGTTACAATATCTAGCTGTTGGAGAGGTGTCCGAGTGGTCGAAGGAAATGGTCTTGAAAACCATCGTGCCGGCAACGGTACCGTGGGTTCGAATCCCACCCTCTCCGCCATAATTTATTTTTACTTAAACAATTCTTTCTTTTTTTGGCCTCCCACGCGGTGGTCGGTGTTGCGGGTTAGACAATAGGCAATTGCCGGAGCCAGGATATACAACAAGACGACGACTGACACCAGCTCGGGCGCCAAACCCAGTCCAAAGTGTCCACCAGGAGGATCACCATGCAATTGGTTCTGTTCGTCGCACCACCAGCTTGGTGGGTATCGCCACTGGCTAAAATGGTACATTACGGCATAGATTGGTAGCGTGACAGCCAGACTTGCTGCCGACACAAACAACTGTCGTTTGGCGAGTGCATGCCGTGGGCGATAGCGCTTTGAACCAGCCCTCACAAAAGATATCAGCAGGAAAAGCCCTATGACGATCCATAGCAGGACGCCAAATATTTTGGGGCCGTTTCCCATGTTTAGACCTTGAACAAAGCTATCCCCCTCTGCATAGGCAAAGCAGTGCGCAGTGTCATCCCACCACTTGACCAAAAAAAACGGCACCAGTACCATCAGCGGCAGCGCTGCAAAGCGTAGCCAGAGCCACGTTTTCTCCGATAGTTTAAGATTTTTCATTAAATTCTCCTTCTATAAGTTTTTTGATCTGGGGTTTATAAAAAACGGATGTTACATTACGTGTTATAAACTGGCCTAACACGTTGTTGCCGATTGAAGTTAGTGAGTAGAGTTTACGATCCGGTCCGGCTTTATTCTGCTCTGTATTAAAATCAACCAGCTCTGCTTCGTAGTAGCGGCGTAACGCCCGATACATGCTTTGATCGTCAGCGGTCAAGGTACCGTTTGTCGACGTATCTATGAAGACCTTAATCTCAGCCATGTGTTTTGCGCCGTCCTTTAGGGCCAGCATGATCCACAGCGTTAGCTGCCCTTTTTTGAAGGCCTCTTCCCAGCCTTCCAACAACTTCCGTTCGTATGAATCATCAGCTACCATACCGACAGTATAGTACCTAAGGAATAGTACGTCAATACCTTTTAGTAATTTGATAAATTAACAGAGGTAAAATATACTAATATTTGATGGAGGAGTCGCATAGTCCGGTCTAGTGCGCTGCACTCGAAATGCAGTATGGCGGCAACGTCATCGCGAGTTCGAATCTCGCCTCCTCCGCCATGCGCCTACTGTTCTTTACGTAACTCTTCAGCTTCAATACGTTTGCGGGCGACAACCCAAATCGGTCCGCCTATGAGTACCGTCACGGCACCGAATATCAGATAAACTTTGGCTGCCGCTTTGGCGAATTCAGCCAGTATTGGCAAAGTTAAGTCGCGGGATAATTGATTCGTGCCAGTGGCTTTTTGACCCCCGATTGCTGCCTGCACAAAGTATAATCCCAGAGCGATCATAATAATCATCACGCCGTTTATGGTCAGAATTCTGCCCAGGCGCTTTATGCCTTCATCCCTGACCGGATATAAAAAGACTACCAGAAGAGCAAAGATGACAGTCAATCCAAGCAGTATCCAGGGGATCTGTTTGAGCAGCTGAAATTGCCGGGGAGCATTACCAGCCGCAACAAAGACATTCTGTGACTCCCCTGCCTGCTTGAAAGTATCGGCTGTGATTTTGTTATCCGGTAACAGATTTTTGCTGCTGCGCAGGTTTGACTTCGCCTGCTGTATCAGCGGGGTGATATCTATTCCGGGTGGCACGCATGTAGCTTTGAATGCATTCATTTTCTGCTGCTGCGAAAGTTGCTGAGCCGTACACGGCGGCAGTCCGCGTAACCGGCTTTCCAGACGCTTCCCTGCTTCCTCAATGAACAAATCATTGCTGGCACTGAAGTCCAGCACAAAATCCGGCTGGGCAGCGGAACCATCAAGCCACCTGTAAGTACCGTCGATCAGTTTCTCGGAATTTGTCCGGATAACTGTCGGTGAGTAAGCCCGGACCAGAGAATCCCTGATGATCGGGTCATTGAGGGGAATGTCAGATGTATTCTTCTTATCGACCGATTCCAGTGCTGTGTTGAGGCTGTTTTCAATAAGGTGATCATAGGCACCGCTCTGAGCAATAGCATTTTTGACCGTTGCAGGATCCCCGGCTACGAAACTTATCACCATAGCGCCGGCAGCCACAAAGAGAAACAATCCGAGCAGCCAGCTGACAGCTATAATACCGGCTTTACGAAGAAAAGTCGGTGAATGAGACTCAATCATAGAATCAAGTATAGCGAATGGGGCTATGAAAGGGTAAAATTAAGAGATGAGGCCGAAATTCTGAATGTCCGATTTTTTGATAGCTTTTTTAGCGACTGCGAGCGCCAGTACCTGGGTATATACCAAAGCCCAGCGTCGCACCGGTGGTAATACCAGGAACGCCCTCATGGTTGCGGTCGCCATGGGGGTGATAGTGTTTATAGTAATGATGACAATTCTTAATTTGGTCGCTAACAGCTTAGAAAACTAGTCCTGTTTCAAATCCTTACACTTATCCCTGGTAAACAATATAAGCACCAGACCATTTGTAACGGGGCTAGCCATTTACGGCTACTATAACTTCATTTTTGCTAATTTAACTGGTACTATAAGGTTATGGATCCCGTTAGAGTTCACAATGAACAAGGGATATAGAAAATTTAAGGGGTGGTATGCGAACGAATAAATCTATAATTTGGATTCAACTCTAACAGGATGGACGAAAAGGGGTTGGGGCAGAAGCTGGCTGATGCGCGCAGGAGCGCGGGACTAACACAGCAGGAATTATGCCAGAAATCAGGTCTGAGCTACTCGACACTTGCCAAAATTGAGCGGGGGGCTATCAGGTCCCCGTCTATATTTACCATCCAGCAGATCGCAGGCGTGCTGGGAACGTCAGTGGACACTTTGCTGGGCATTGAGGCTTCGGGGGGTCAAAACCCTGCTGAAGCACCTAAAAAACGCTCTAAAAGCGGTATCGAATTCGTTTACTTCGACATCAATGGTTGCATAGTACGGTTTTTCCATCAGGCATTTGCAGCGGCTGCCAAAGATACAGGAATTTCTTCGGATATTGTCGAGACAACCTTCTGGCACTATAACGACGCTGTTTGCAGAGGTGAACTGAGCATGGAAGAATTCAATACAATTCTGGCCCGTCAGTTCAGGCAGGATCAATTCAGCTGGATGGAATATTACATGGGCGCTGTTGATCCGATTTCCGAAACAGCAGAACTGCTGGCCTGGACCAAAGAGCACTACCGCATAGGTCTGCTTAGCAATATTATGCCGGGCTTTATAACCGAAATGCGCTCCAAAGGGTTGATACCTGAACTGGCCTATGACGCTATTATTGATTCTTCCGAAGCCCAGGCCATCAAGCCCGAACAGCGAATCTACGAATTGGCTGCCAAGCGTGCCAATATTGACCCGGGTTCGATCCTGCTGATAGATGATTCCCGGGCCAATCTGATGGCTGCCGAACGCCTGGGCTGGCGGGTCCTGTGGTTCGATGACTACCGTCCCAAAGAATCAGTAGACCGTATCAAACAAGCCCTTGAGTTTTAAGTGGTAGAATAGGTATTACATGATGCCACTTCTTGAGGGTCGGATTGACCGTAAAACTTTTATTATGGGTAGCGCTGTGGGCTTGGGAATTCTACTGGCAGTAATTATAATGTTCATAATTCCGATTGGACTGATCGATATCGTGGTCAATCAGTCCCACAGTGTTAATTTCAGGCCGGTTTATTTTATATTTGCGATTCCGGCTATAGTCTATGCTTTCTACTTCGGTGTTCTTGCTATCAAACGGGCTCATGATATTGGCTTACCTGGCGTTCCTCTGCTAATTATAGTAGGAATAGCAGAGTTCATAAGCCGGCTTACGGGCTGGTGGATTCCCCACTTGCTTGCACTGCTGCTGCTGCTATTACTGGTCATTTATCCGAGCCATAAAGGTTCAAATAAATTCGGACCCCGTCCCCACAAACGCTTCCGCATCGCAAATTTACGCCTGAATAGCTGATTTTGTAGATTCGGGTCCGATATAACCGTCAAGGTGCATACATGATTCTTCGAAAGCAATGCGATCAGGCTTAAGACCGCGGGGATCAGCCGTACAGAGCGCTTCTGCGTTATAGTTCACCGGGTTGGTGAGTTGTATTGTCTGATCTGTGGCCAAAGATCCCGGAGATGTTCCGCGTGCGATACCAGTAAAGGTTTTTCTGTCAGCCAATGCCGGAATATTCACGCATCGATCGTAGCCGGCTGTTGTATCTATACCCATTATTTCAGATAAATGAAGTCAAATTGTTTAAGTTGCTTCTCGATCGCTTCAACTTCACTTTGCAGGTCTTTTTGCTGCTGTTTGCTCTCTTCTACCAATTTTTTCGGAGCTTTTTTGATGTAGGCCGGATTACCCAGACGGTTTACCAGGACATGATCTTGTTTTTTGAGCTCTTCCCTCCTGGCCAGCAGCTTATCCAAAAAGCGTCTTGCTACATCTTCGTCTACATCAATCCATGCCGTAACCGGTGTTTGTGTCAGGCGCAGGCCTTTGGCCTCGTAGGCGGGTTTGATTTCGTCCAGCCTTGCCAGGGCGACGACCAGCTTGCTGTTATTTTTTATCAAAGGTGAATCTTTGTAATAGAGGGCTGTGTATTTGAGCCTCAGCATGGTTTTTATCTGTCTTATCTCGCCGATAATCACTTGCAGTTGTTCAAACTCTTTCGCAATCCTGACATCGTGTTTGACAGATTTGGGCCAAGGTGTTGTGATTAATAAATTATCATTCTCCGGATTGAGAGTCTGCCATATAGTTTCGGTTACAAATGGCGCGAAGGGGTGAGCTAGTTTGAGGATAGTCTCCAGACCGTACGTCAATACGCCGTAGTTCAGGCTGTGCTTGCTGGACTCTATGTACCAATCGGCAAAATCGTCCCACGTCAGATGGTACAGCTCATTATAGGCGCCGCTGAAATCGAATTTTTCGATAGATTTGTCAATGGAATCAATCGAATCTGACAGTTTCTTTAGTATCCAGTGATCTGCCGCCGATCGTGCTTCGGGTGCTTCCCCTGCCTGCCTGCCTTCAGACAGACTCTCGTAGTAGCGGGCTATGTTCCAGAGCTTATTGTTGAAGTTGCGGTTGGCTTCGACCTTATCGGTGCTCCAGCTTTGGTCATTTCCGGGTGATACTCCCATGACGAGAGCCAGACGCATGGCATCAGTGCCGTATTTTTCGATAATCTCCAGAGGATCAATGATTGATTCGGGGCGGCTCTTGCTCATTTTCTTTCCATCGGTGGTTCGGATCATACCGTGCAAAAATACAGTTTTGAATGGCACTTGACCAGTTGCGTAAGTGGTAGACAGAATCATTTTTGCAACCCAGATAGGCAGGATGTCCATACCGGTTTCCATGACGGTTGTAGGGTGGTAGGCCTGATAATCTTTACTCTTTGCTAACAGGTCTATAAGCTCAAGCGAAGTATCAGATGTAAGTGCAGGATCAAGCAAAGTGCTCCATGTCCAGAGTGAAGAGCTGAACCAGGTGTCGAGGGTATCCGGATCCTGCTCCCATTCACGGAATCCTTCGCTCTCGTCATCCGGAGGAGTCAGACCAACATAGATTTCTTCTTTCCCGTCTGCATCGGTTCGATACCACACCGGAATGCGGTGGCCCCACCAGATTTGGCGGCTCAGGCACCAGTCATGGAGATTATTAACCCAGTGAAAGTAAAGTTTCTCAAATCGTTTCGGTACAATCTTTATGTCACCATCATTTATTACGGCCTGCATAACTTCTTTCAGAGAATGTTTTTTGCCTTTCCACTTCACTGCTTTCCTGTTGACGTCTACGAACCACTGTAGCCTGATCTGGGGTTCAATAACGCCTTTGCCACGATCATTAACAGCAATATTGTGCACATATTCCTTGTCTACGTTGAGCATCAGGCCTTTTTTCTTCAGCTTTTCCACTATCCCGGCTCTGGCAACACCTATTTCCTGACCGGCAAACTCCCCTGCTATCGGTAATAATTTGCCATGAAAATCTATAATCTGTGTGCGGTCCAGATTGTGGCGCTCAGCAACCTCGAAGTCGACGTGGCTATGCCAGGGGGTAATAGTCATCACGCCGGTACCGAACTCCGGATCAATAGCCGTATCTTTAATAACAGTAGCTGTTACTGGTCCGTTGATCCACTCTGCTTCGAAGGTATCGCCGTGCTTATAATCACGATAGCGCAGGTCATCGGGGTGCATCACTACGTATTTATCGCCGAATTTCGTTTCCGGACGTGCCGTGCCGATTCGGAATGGTCCGTACTGTAGCGTGTAGAATTCCCCTTTTTCTTCCTGATACATTACTTCATCGTCAGAAACAGTAGTTTGTAAGTTGGGATCCCAGTTTACGATACGGTTACCTCTGTAAATCAGGCCGTCATTGTACATGCTCATAAAAACTTCGTTGACAGCGCGGTTGAGTGATTCATCCAGAGTGTAGCGCATGCGTGTCCAGTCAGCGCTGGCACCCATGGCCCGCATCTGGGCGATCATAGTATCCCGGCTGTTGCCTACGAACTCACGAGTCCGGCGCAGGAACTCTTCCCGCCCGATTTCGTGTTTGTCAGTTCCCTCTTCGGCTAATTTCTTCTCCATCAGCGCATTGACAGCAAGTGCAGCATGATCTGTTCCCGGTACCCATAAAGCATCCTTGCCCTTTTGGCGGGCATGACGAATCATGATGTCCTGCAGTGTCAGGAATATTGCATGGTGAACCCCCAGTGTACCGGTCTCATTCGGCGGGGGCATACTGATAGTAAATCGTTCTTTTTTGCTGTCCGGATCAGCGATAAAAGCTCCGCTACGCTCCCACAGAGCATAGATATCCGCTTCGTACTCTCCGGGTTCATAAACTTTAGCCAACTTCATAGGGTCTCAGTATATCACCTCTGTTTAGTTAACTGAATATGCGTATTATCTGATAATAGTATTGACAAAAATAAAAATATATCATAAAGTTATTACGTATAGGAGCAAAAATATGACAACCGAACGGATGGAAAATCTTTCCCCAAAACAAGAAATTGCAGATCATGTGATAAGTGAAATTGTCACGGCTAACAGTCAGATTGAGGCTTTTAAACCTGGCGGAAATGAAATTTATGATCTTACTTCCAAAAGACTATTTACCAGGAGAGTAGCCAGCGACGAGGCAATTAGATTCACGGCATATAGCCGCACCGAGACCGAGGCAAGACTAATCGACGCTATAGTCGATGATAGATTAGCTCTCAGCAAGGTTCCGGGTATGATAATTCGAGCTAGCCGTGCCGGCCGCGAGGAATTACTTGCTGAGCAGGCTGAAGCAACTGTTGAAATAAAGGAAGTTGAAGCTACGCATCTGGAAAAGGCAGTAATGGCATTCAATGGTGCGATTGATCAAAAAATTATTAAAGCAACTGCTTTAGGAAAAAGCACAATTGAAGACGATAAACGCATGGACATTGTAAGCGCTAAACTGGGACTAACTGAATCAACAGAAATCGTTAAGTTCAATAATGGTAAACATCGAAAAGCAACTATAACTTACAGCCCGGATGAACGAACTCCATTTGATCTCGGTAGTTTAAGTGAATTTGCCAGAGAAAGAATTGTATCCGAATCATTAAATGGTTCAGAAGCATTAGATTTAGTTGTGCTTAAAGAAGAACTATTAATATTTCCAGGTTATGAAACGGGAACGAAGATAGAAAGAAGTTTGACTGTCGGCCTTAATCTAAACGAAGAAGACAGGCGGAAGTCAGCGAAGGCAAACATTTATCCTTTCGCTGTTCGAATGGATACCACTCCCGAAGATTTAGAACGGATAACTGCTATAGTAACAGACCAGCAGCCAATTGAATAAACTATTTTTAATATTATTTACCCACAGATTTGCATAATAACTTATTAGTTATTTAGTATAGAGAGAGTTCTGAGTTTCACGTGAAATTTGGGACAACTAAACTCAAGGCTTTATCCGAAAGCTTTCAGTTCAACAGCCCATCCATATTGAATTTATTTTGATATACGATCCTGACAGTGAATCAGAGTAATTCTTATAAACTTTTTGTTTCAAAATAAGCATAACTAAAATCCAACAGAGGTGCAACATTGACAAAATAAATAAAATTTGCTATATTAGTATGGAGAAATGTAACTAAATGCGAGACAAAGACCCATTACGCAGAAAAGTAACTGAACTCGCTAAGCCTCGCGTACGGGCAACAGGCAGAACTGCTCTGCGAACCGGAATGAAGATTGCCAGGGCAGCTCACGCTAAAGCACGCGAACTTGACGAACAATATGAATTATCCGACGGCGCTAAAATAAGGAAGCGGGAAGAACGAGAACGCAAAGGAGAAGCAGTAGCTCATAAGGCTCACGATGATCATAGAAGATTTTTAGAAAATCTTAGCGAAAGATCAGGCTTCAGCGTCGATAAACATGCACTCAGGAAACAAGCAACAGAACCGTGGACCACAATAGAATTAGGCCCGGGTGACAGACCTGTTGGTATGAACAGAAAATTTAGCGGAGATAGCAAATATATTGGTATTGATCCTCACATACATATGCCCAGAGAAGTAACAGAAGAAATTTTTGCCAGGCTAAAATCCAGTCGTCCCGGAGAAAATATTAACTTATTGTCATTGGATAGAGGAGCCAAATCTATTGCAGGGGAGATCCCCGATGGATCGGCCGATGAGGTTTTTGCAGTTTATGTTTTTGATGATCCAAAAACTGATCGCGGGACGATAATAAGCGAAGCATATCGAATGCTAAAGCCGGGAGGGATATTCATTGTCTCGGACCATAAATCACTGCTTTCGCGTCTTAAGCCTAAATATAGTTCACCTATTGACAGGCCGGAGTTTGAACGTAAAGGAGTAGCAGCTGATTTGGAGACAGCGGGGTTCGAGCTTCAGTTTTATAGAGAATATCCAGGTTCGTACTGGACGGCTCTTGAAGAAGGGTCTCCAGAGTTAGCAGAACTACAGGGAAAATATTTCGATATTGGGAATAAACTTGGATTGGTCTCTGAATATAATCAGCCACACATGGACATACTAGTCGCAATGAAGCCTCCTGAGCCTACATACACAGCCCGGGCTTAATTTCTAAAGAATAAGGATCTGCCACAGGTTGGTCTTTGACGGCCATGAAGTAACCGAGGGTGGCGATCATGGCGGCGTTGTCTGTGCAGAGCCCGGGGTCTGTATAAGCTACTTTTATCGGAATGCGTTCTGATATCTGACGGCGAAGCTCGCTGTTGGCAGCTACTCCGCCGGCTACTACGAAACTTTGTGGGTGGAACTCCTGAAATGCCAGAACTGCCTTGTCGACCACCGTTTCGATGGCTATTCGCTGAAAGCTGGCGGCAATATCCGCTTTTTGGGCCTCAGAGAGACGCTCAGATAGCTTATGGGAGGGAAAGTTGTAATCCTCACCTATTTGTTGCTGTGCCAGCCGCAGGACGGCAGTTTTAGGTCCTGAAAAGCTGAAGTCGTATTTGCCCGGTATCCGGGCTTTGGGAAGTTTGTGAGCAGTTGGATCTCCTTCCCGGGCTATTTTCTCGATGGCAGGACCACCCGGGTAGGGAAGACCAAGAATTTTGGCAACTTTATCGAAGGCTTCGCCGATGGCGTCGTCGCCGGTCTGCCCCAGCAAAGTGTAGTCGAAATGGTCTCGCAATAGCACTAGTTGGGTATGTCCCCCGCTAACTATTAGTGCCAAAACGGGAAAATCAGGTGCTGTAGCCGTCAGTTGGTAGCTGTCAGATAGGGTAGAAGTAGCATTAGTCAAAAAATTAGTATAAACATGGGCTGTCACATGGTTTACGGCATAGAGGGGCTTCTGTTTGGTTATAGCCAGCGTCCGTGCCGTCATAACTCCGATCAGCAGGCTGCCGCCTAAACCAGGGCCATATGTTACGGCAATCCCGTCAATCTGATCCCACGGATCACTACTGTCAGGGAACTGTCCGCGGACTGGAGAGACCAGCGCTTTTTCGACGACGGGCATTATAGCTTCCAGATGACTGCGGGCAGCAATCTCCGGCACAACTCCGCCGTAAGCAGTGTGTAAATCCATAGAACTGGCCACCACGTTGGACAACAGCAGCTGCCCGTCCTCCACCACTGCCGCAGCTGTCTCATCGCAACTAGTCTCAATACCCAAAATTTTCATCTGTTTTACTGTATCATTGTTGTATGAATCCGAAAAAATTAGTGCGGAAAGTTGTCCCGAATACAGCGGTCAAAAGGCTGGAGAAGAGTTATCGCATAGGGCGGGGATTGGCGTGGCAGACACTGTACGGCTTTCCGGCGCGCGGCATGAAAGTTATTGCAGTCACCGGTACCAATGGCAAAAGCACCACATGCGCTTATATCAACGAAGTTCTCAAAGCGGCCGGCTATAAAACAGCTGTGTTAACCACCGTATTTTATGAGGTAGCAGGTAGGCGTACGCCAAATAAAACTCACCAGACAATGGATAAGCAGTCAATCCTGCAAAGCTTTTTTGCCCGGGCAAGAAAGGTCAATGTTGACAGGGTGATTTTAGAGGTTACAAGCCACGCAATTCATCAGGATCGTATTATGGGTATACCTGTAGAAATTGCCGTTGTGACCAATCTGACCCCTGAGCATCTGGATTATCACAAGACAATGAAGGAATACGCACGAGTCAAATCATTGCTCCTGCGTGATTACGGCGCCAAGTGGGCCATTCTGAATGCTGATGACCAGTGGTATGACTATTTCCGGGGCCGTGCCAGGGCAAAAATATTCTCATTCGGGAAGCAGGCGGGAACCGACGCTCAGATAAAATCAGTCAAACTTGGAGCCAAGGATTCAGAAGCAGTTATCGAAACTGAGCTTAAGAAAATCCCGGTCAAAACCCATCTACTCGGCGAAGTAAACATATTCAACGCCTCTGCTGCCGCCAGCGTAGGCATCATACTGGGTCTGGAAAGCAAAGTAATTGAGGAGGGCATTGCCAATCTGAAGGGGCTGGACGGGCGTCTGGAGCCGGTGGAGGCGGGACAGGACTTCACTGTACTGGTGGATTTTGCCGTCACCCCTGATGCGATAGAACAGGTGCTTACATCTCTCAGGCAAATTGCCCGGGGGCGGGTAATGATTGTATTTGGCGCCACCGGTGATCGCGACAAACCCAAACGGCCTCTGATGGGCGAGGTAGCAGCGCAACTTGCCGACAAAATTTTCCTGACCGACGACGAAACGTATAGCGAAGATCCTGAGGCCATCCGGCAAGCCGTCTACGAAGGCATCAGGAAAAAGGGGGGCGAAGCCAAAACCTTCATAATCCCTGACCGTAAAGAAGCTATAGAAGCCGCTTTCCTGAAGGCAAAAGCCGGCGATATTGTATTGCTCACCGGTATAGGCCACGAAGACCACCGCAACATGGGCGGCAAAAAGATTCCATGGAATGAATTAGAGATAGCCCGAACACTTCTCGAACCCAAAGTGCGATAGGTGAACGGTTGACAGAATAGTTGGCACTCGGGTATAGTGAGTGCTAGATTAGTGCTCATTGCGAGAGGGCATTAACGCTAAAAAAAGTTTAAGATTAATGGAGGTTATTTATAAATTATGGCTGTACCTATTCAACCACTAGCCGATTACATTGTAGCCGAAGCCGAAGCTGCGGCTACCAAAACATCCAGCGGGCTCTATTTGCCCGCAGGAGCGGGTGAAAAACCGAAGACTGCCAAAGTATTAGCGGTAGGGCCCGGAAAAGTCGGTGATGATAACGAGCGGATACCTGTCAGCCTGAAGCCTGGCGACCGAATAGTCTACAAAGGCTATAGCACGACCGAGATAAAAGTCGGTGACAAAGAGTACATATTAGTTAAAGAAGAAGACGTTTTGGCTACAGTAAAGTAGCCAATTAGCGATTCACTATGAACGATTTGCAAACCATTCACAACTGGCAATTAGCTTTTGAACCCCCATGGTTCATTGCTAAACGCTAGTTCATCGTTCATAGCCAATGGCAAATTAATAATCTAACTACAAAGGAGTTTGAAAAACATGGCAAAGAAAGTATTTTACGATGATGATGCCCGCAAGCGCGTACTGGGCGGGGCAGAGATTCTATATAACGCAGTCAAAACGACTATGGGTCCCAAAGGGCGCAACGTGGTGCTCAGTAAGAGCTACGGCAACCCTACTGTGACTCATGATGGTGTGACAGTAGCTAAAGGCGTGGACATCGCTGATGTCGACGACGAAACGCTAGGCTACAAAGTCGGTGCCGAACTTATCAAACAAGCTGCCAACAAGATGAATGATGTTGCCGGAGATGGTACGACCACCGTAACTGTGCTGACCTATCACATTCTGAATGAGGCCAACAAGCTGATCGCTGCCGGCCACAACCCAATGCTTCTGCGAAAGGGCCTGGAACAGGCCGCCCACGACGTACTGACACAGCTCGGTACTCTGACTGAAGACATCAAAGGTGACAAAAAGCGCGTGGCCGAAGTAGCCACTATCTCTGCCGGTGACCCTGCCATCGGTGCTCTTATCGCTGATGTCATCGACAAAGTTGGCAAAGACGGCGTTGTGACTGTCGAAGAAGGCCAGGGACTGTCCCTGGAAAGTGAAGTGGTTGAGGGTTTCACGATGGACCGCGGCTTCATCAGCCCGTACATGGTGACTGATACTGCCCGCATGGAAGCTGTCATCGACAAGCCGGCCATCGTAATTACTGACAAGAAGATCAGCAGCGCGCAGGATTTCCTGCCTTTGCTAGAAAAATTAGCCCAGACCGGCAAAAAAGACCTGTTGATCATTGCTGAAGATGTGGAAGGCGAAGTGCTTGGTGTATTGGTGCTCAACAAATTGAAAGGTGTGCTGAACGCCGTTGCTGTCAAGGCTCCGGCATTTGGTGATCGCCGTAAAGATACACTCGAAGATATTGCCACACTAACTGGTGGGCAGGTTGTGACCGAAGACCGCGGTATGACATTCGAGAACGTTGATCTTGACGTGGTAGGTTCGGCCCGTAAGGTGATTGTAACCAAGGACGAAACGACAATTATCGAGGGTGCCGGCCCGGCAGCAGCCGTCAAAGCCCGCATAGCTCAGATCAACACTCAGGCCAAAGCCGCCAGCTCATCCTACGACAAAGAGAATCTCCAAAAGCGCCGCGCCGCCTTGTCCGGCAAAGTCGCCGTCATCAAAGTCGGTGGCGCTACCGAAACCGAAATAGAAGAGAAAAAATTCCGTGTTGATGACGCCGTAGCTGCTGTCAAAGCTGCTCTGGACGAAGGTATCGTATCGGGTGGTGGCGTTACACTGATTAATCTGGCATCGCTTATCAAGGCAGATGGCAACGATTCAGCAGCAGCCGGCGCATCCATACTGCGCAAGGCACTCGGCCAACCATTCAGAATCCTGTTGGAAAATTCCGGTCTTAACCCGGATGAATGGCTGCCGCAGATAAAAAAGGCCAAACCCGGCCAAGGTGTAGATGTTAATAATCCGACCAAACTAGTAGATCTCAAATCGGCCGGTGTTATTGACCCGGCCCGTGTTACCAAGGAAGCTATCCAGAATGCGGCCAGCATCGCCGGTACCGCCATCACAATGGGCGCGCTAGTCGTAGAAGTCCCAGAGCCAAAATCTGCAGCTCCCGACATGTCGGGCATGGGCGGCGGTGGCATGATGGGCATGTAGCATAATGAGAGGAGGTGATTCCTCCTCTCATCGTTGCCGGGTGCCGAAATGAATTCGCCACTTGGACTGCTCTCCTCCCAAAAATGAGAAAACGACTCCCGAAATAAATTCGAAGAGTCGTTTTGCATACATTTGCAACTTGCTTTCTATATTTAATATAAAGCAAACAAATGTAAGTGCTCAAAAACAAGAATTTAAATACGTCTATGCTTGGGGTCCAGTAACCTGTTGTAGGGTTGCCATAGCTTGTTCCAAGAGAGCTGCATACTCTTCAGGAGTATCGTATACTGTTCCTGTCCGCCTCTCATTGTGTCCAGTTACTAATCCATCATGGACAACAGGAGTAACCGCAAAGCTTGCGACCTCGAAATATGGGTCGGCATTAGAGGGTGGAAGCCCTGAGGCTTTGGCTATTTTTCGGTTTGGCGATTCATCTTGCGTAGCGGGACCGGTTACTATAACATCACTCATTCCGCTAAGTGTAGTTTTATCGCCATATTGCTCAGAACTATAAAAAGCCAGCTCAATACATGGAACAACTGAAGTGACCATATCGGTCCTTAGTCCAAGGAATGGCTTTATTTCCAGCAGCTGATCGTTGGGGTCGGTAACAGAGACTGGGACACCGACGGTAGATTCGTCTACCCCCTTGGTTAGATGGCCGCCATGCGCGCCTAAAAGTCTTCCAGTAGTGTGTACACGGAAAACTGTTCCGTTTCTTTCTACAAATCCACTGGGAAATTCATGAAATCCGCGTTCCCTTAAATCTTGGTGTTCATCCAGAAGCTGTTGAAAAGCACCAGTAAGTTGTTCCCTTGCTTGTATAGCACTTTCTACGCGAGGGTCGCGGTTGCCATTCCTCGGGTCACTAACTTGATTGGCTCCCGCCACAGCGACTGCAGCTAATGGCGTAGTAATATCGGATTGTCCACCGCTTGGTTTTTCTATTCCTTGGCCTGGCATTAGTGTCTTCCTATTTAACGTCAAAAATAGTATCATACTATTATAATAATGTCAACCCAACTGATGTCTTTTTTATAATTATCTCTTGTTTGGTGGAGATAATCGTGTTATTATCTCCAGTAGATTAGTGATAAACATAAAAACTAAGGAATAAATACATGGTAGATAGAACTATTGAACCGCAACTGAGAAATAAACTTGGGAAAGGGCGGGTACTGGTAATTTATGGACCGCGGCGGGTGGGCAAGACTACCTTGGCCCGGAAATTGCTTGGTGAAGCGCCCAAAGGCGAGCAGCTGTATTTGAACTGTGATGAGTTGGCTACACAGGACGCGCTGAAGCCTACGAGTCTGGCTTCTCTGGAGCGGGCTATCGGCAGTGCTAAGCGTATTGTTATCGACGAGGCCCAGCGGGTAGTGAACATCGGCCTGACGCTCAAACTGCTGGTTGACGAACATCCGGAGCTGGATATTATCGCCACTGGCTCCTCGTCATTTGATCTGGCCAACAAAATCAAAGAACCTTTGACCGGCCGGAGTTATGAATTCTTCCTGCCGCCGCTGTCGGTAGGGGAGATCAAGTCCGGGCTTGGCTACAGCAATATCCAGATGGAAACACTCATCGAGCGATTACTCCGTTTCGGTAGCTATCCGGGGATTATTCTGGAAGATGAGGCTCAGGCAGCCGAAGAACTAAGCGACATAGCTCAGCGCTATGTATACAAAGACTCAGTCGAACTGCTGGAATTGCGCCAACGCCAGCTGTTGCCACCCCTCCTGCAGGCACTGGCCCTAAATATAGGACAGGAAGTGTCTTATAACGAGCTGGGCGTGAAGTTAGGCGTGAAGCTGGAAACAGTAGAACGTTATATCACGCTACTGGAAGCGGCTTTTATCATCTACCGTGTGTCTGCTCTGACAGGCAAACAGGGCAGCCTGAGCAGTCGCAAGCGCAAGGTGTATTTCTATGACCTGGGTATCCGGAACGCCCTGATCCAGAGCCTGCAGCCGATGTCGATGCGGTCCGATAAAGCCGCGCTCTGGGAAAACTTCTGTATGAACGAACGCATGAAGTGGTGGCAGGGACATACAGGGAATCCAGAGCGTTATTACTGGCGGGGTCTCACCGGACAAGTGGATCTGGTTGAGTCTATCGATAACAAATGGCAGGCCTTTGACTTCCGGTTAGAGGACGAGAAAGTACGCGTCCCCAAATATTTCACCGAAACATATCCCTCCACTACCCACGAAGTAGTTCATCCCAAAAATTTCTTCGGGTGGTTATCTTAGAGTGGAATAAAAAAGTATCTTGCATAAATTGCTATTTTGTAGTACTATTGGTTATTATAGACAGCCAAAGGAGTATCAATGGGAATTTTTGACCGGTTTCGCAGAAACAGACAAGATGATAGTGTCCTGCCAGCAGAAGTAAATGAATATTATGAGACCGAACAGCGGGATCGTCGGGGTGTAGCAGTATTACTGGGTATTATTACCCTGATTATCACGTTGCTGATAGCTGCCGGCTTGTTCCTTGCCGGCCGTGCCGTATATCGCAGTGTCACTAAAGATGACAAGCCAAAAACCGTACAAACGGAATCAAAAAATAAAGATGATAAACAAGGTGCCGCGCCCGCTCCGGCGGACACCAAACCTACAGGTAATGGTGTTGGTGGGGCCGCAAACGGTGCCGAGCCTAATCCATCAGGCTCCGGTAGCACACCATCCACTCCTTCACCTGCCAGCCCTGCACCGTCCGGTTCTGCGACAGTTCCGTCTACCGGCGAGGAGCAGACTTCTGAGACCAGTCTGCCGCGTACCGGCGACGATGGAATGTAGTAAGTTGACGGGGTCCTGTCAGCCGTCCGCCCCTAAGATTTTTTCTGCTTCTGCAGAATAAAGATTTTGGAGCCGCCTCATACTGGTAGTTTTGAAATTCAGGGCTTAGAGGGCCGAAGTTTCTACGTCAGGTTTAGGTTGATGCATGGATGGCGAAGTTCTCTGGGTAAAATAGTTTACTTCGTTAACGATACTGAGCAAAGCTTCAGCCCGGACCTTTTCGTCGACGATTTTCTCAGCTGACTCAAAAGCTGTTTTGATCAGTGTGTGATCATCGGATGCCTGAATCATGGTCATAGTAAGTCTGAATTTTTCTTCCGGAGACTGATCCAGTTTATCAACCAGTGGCGAGAGTTGGGCCAGAGCCTGCTGTTTGATCGTTGTGAGGTAATCTTCCTCTCCTGTCGTAGCGGTGATTGGTGAGGTGCTTTGAATCGGACTGACTATTGCCGGAGTACTGACAGAACCAGAACGAGTGACAGGATTTACTGCCGGACTTCCCGGCGTTTGCGCACCGTCCGCCAGAGCACTTATACCGTTCATAGGGGTTCCACCTAATGTGGGTACCGGCCTATTATTCTGATCATCATTATCGAACATTACCACCCCCTGTTTTGAAATCGGAACAATTTCCCATTATCATTTTTTCAATTTACAATGGTTATAGTAACAAAATTCATAGGTAAACAAAAGCAGTTTACAATATCAAAATAGAATTTTGAAAGAGGTTTAATATGCTGGATGATTTGAAAATGATACATAACCGGGATGCTCAGGATTCGCTGGGGATAGCTCAGAAGCAATGGCAGCAGCTGAAACATGAGTATAATGTAGAACGTATCCCGTATAACGGTTTAGAAAACATTGTTCTGGCAGGTATGGGCGGGTCCGCACTGGCAGCTACGTTACTGCATACCTGGCCTGGCCTGAACCTGCCATTTGAAATAGTCCGTGACTACGAGCTACCGGCTTATGTGGGGCCACAGACATTATTTATCGCTTCCAGCTACTCCGGAAATACCGAGGAAGCTTTGTCGGCTCTGGATGCAGCCGAAGCCAAAGGTGCGCAGATTGTGGTAATCGCCGCAGGCGGGAAGCTGCAGGAGCGTGCCTCAGCTGCCGGATACCCTTTTTATCAGATTCCGGAAGGTTTCCAGCCCCGCATGGCGGTCTTTTATAATTTTGCCGCGCTCATTCAATTATTTGAGGCAACGGGCATGATTGCTGAAAAATCGGTTGATAAATTGAATCAGGCCGCCGACTGGCTGGGAACCCGGAGTAACTCACTGCTGGCAGATGTGCCTGTGGCCCGGAATCCTGCTAAACAGATTGCTCAGGAGCTGATGGGCAGCTCTGTTGTCGTGTACGCCGGACCCAAACTATTCCCTGCGGCCTATAAATGGAAGATCAACTTCAACGAAAATTCCAAAACAATCGCCTGGTGCAATGCTATTCCGGAATTCAACCACAATGAGTTCCTGGGCTGGACCAGTCACCCGGTCGATAAGCCCTACAAGGTAATAGATCTTCGAAGTTCACTGGAACATGTGCGGGTGCTGAAGCGCTTCGAAATTACTGAGCGATTGTTATCAGGCAAGCGGCCGGCACCTGAGATTGTACAGGCCGAAGGCGATGACATACTTGAGCATCTGCTCTGGACCATACAGCTGGGCGACTTTGTCAGTCTGTATCTCGCGCTACTAAATGGCCTCAATCCTACTCCCGTTGAACTGATAGAAAAACTCAAAATCGCTTTAACAACGGATTAAAACATCGATTTTACGTGAATACTACAGGCCGAGTACTTTGAGACCGTTAACTGTCGCTATGTCGGCCAGCACATCCATATCATATATACGCTGGGCTTCCAGCAGGAAATGCAGTTCGGTCCACATGTCACCGTCGTTGAATGGTTTGTATATATCCTGAGTGTTGTCGGTGCCGATTGCAACTGTCAATCCGGCAGCAATCATTTCTTTGACGGGGGCGATGGCATTATGAATAGGGCCGATCACATCATGATCACGGGCGGCTACCCAGCTGTTATCTATCCATCCCACCGGGCAGGCGACTACCATAACTCCGGCATCTGCCATCCTTGCGTACAGGTCTTGCCGATATTCCTTCGGTTGTGCACCGACTGATATGCAATGAACAGCTACCACCTTCCCCTGGTAACCGTGTTCGACGGTTTTTGCCACCAACAGCTCTGTGTCACGCTGTTCGGGAGAATTAAACTGATCCATATGTGCGTGGATCATTTTGCCGCCGTTCTTTTTTGCAGCTTCGAATAATATGTCGAGGTGTTCGGCTTCGTGGCCGGCATCTTTTTCGGGCAAACCACCAATTATATCAACAAATTCTGCACCGATTTCAAACCATTTTCGTGCTTCCGGCCCGGTCACGCCTTTGACTACCTGATTGATGAATTTGATCTCGATACTTCCCTTAAAGGTTTCACGCAATTTTTGAGCAGCTTTAATAGCCTTATCTTCAATCACCGGATCAACATCGATAAAAGTTCCTAGGGCCTGAGTTCCTTGCCGGCAGAGGTCTTCTACGGTATAAGCCATGTGGCTGTAGATATCATCGACACTGGATTTGGATTTCAACTCATCAGGGAAATCCCACTTTTGTTGCAGCGTACCGTTTACAAGTTTGAAATTCTCTTCGTTCAGGATGTAAGCCCGGTCAATATGGGCATGAGCATTCACCCAGCCGCCCTTACCCTTAATCTTATCAAGCAAAATTTGCTTAGGATTAAAATCGGTATTAATCATGGCGAACAATGTTACTCCGGTTAGTGTTTTACTCCAACAATATTAACACTTTACGATACTTTTAGCGGCAAAGCTTTTTATTTTCACTTCTGTATGCTATTATATGTTTATGGTTTTATTGCAAACTACAAATACTAACCGTCGCAGTTCACGTATTCACGGGAACTGTCCTTGTAATTGTTAAAATAAATTGTAAGACTCCAAGACAGCTCCCGTAAGGGAGCTTTTTTAATGTAAGATAAAGGAGAAATTATGAACAAACTATGGCAAGGTTCTGGCAGCGGAAAGCTACATCCGTTGATTGAGGCGTATACGGTAGGTGAGGATTACCTGAGCGACCAACAGTTGCTGGGTTACGATATTCAGGCGAGTAAAGCGCATGGTTCAATGCTGCAGAGTATTGGTGTGTTGGATGCCGGCGAGCTGGACAAGCTACTAGCTTCGCTTGATGAGCTGCAAAAGGAATGGGAACAGGGAAGATTTAAGATAGAACAGCATCAGGAAGACGGACATACGGCAATAGAGCAATATTTGACAGATAAGCTGGGAGATATAGGTAAAAAACTGCATACCGGACGCAGCAGGAATGACCAGTCACTGGTCATGACCAGGCTGTATATGAAGGAAAATCTGAAAACGATACAGACGCTGGTAGATAATCTGTCAGCTGCGTATGCGAAGACTGCACAATCGGCCGGTACCACGCCTATGCCAGGCTATACACACCTGCAAAAAGCCATGCCCACGACGGTGGCAATCTGGCTGGATTCGTTTGCGGCGGCATTTACCGATATGAAATATCCGCTTCAGGCCGCGCAAACTGTAATTGATCAGAACCCATTGGGCTCAGCTGCCGGCTTCGGCGTAAGTCTGGGCATTGACAGGGAACATACAACCAAAACGCTGGGCTTTGGCAAGGTTCAGGAAAACACCATGTACTGCGGCTTGTCCCGCGGGCTTTTTGAAGCGATTGCCGTGCAGTCACTCAGTCCGCTGATGGTTCTGGCTGGTAAATTTGCCCAGGACATGCTGATGTTCACTACTGAAGAATTCGGGTTTTTCAGTCTGCCGGATACATTTACCACCGGGTCGTCGATAATGCCGCACAAACATAATTACGATTTGTTCGAGATCATGCGTGGTGAGGCGCACGCTTTCGGCTCGTATGTCCACCAGCTGGAATCAGTATCCGGTGCCATCGGCAGCGGATACCAGCGTGACCTGCAATTAACCAAGGGTGTAACGTTGCATGCTTTCGGCGTCGCCAGGTCTACCCTGGGAGTCCTGTGCCTTGCTGTCGATAACCTGCAAATAAATAAAGACAAACTCAAAGCCTCAATAACCAGCGAAATGCTCAGCGTCTCCGAGATCAATAAGTTGGTAGAACAGGGTATGCCATTCCGCGATGCCTATAACCAGATCAAACTCGAGCTCCACAAACTCGATTAGTCAGTGTCTGATTGACAGAACAAACTAAATAAAGTAAGCTTTTGATAAATAAAGACTAAAAAATAAAAAAACTTATTGATTATTGAATAAAAATATATAAAGTTTTGATAATTTATGATAAAAAACTATAAATACGATAAATAGTGAATATAGTATAACGTTATGGCAATAGCTCTGGAAATGGAAAGAGTTCACGGCAGTCCTGGCTTTGCAGCCATTGATCTGGTGGGCAAAGGCACCGAAGGAGAAGTTTATCTCCGGGACTTCCGGGCTCTTGAGGCTTCCCGCTTCGCAGTTGTGAAGATTGGAGGTGAAATGATCCGGAACCCTGATCAGCTCCAAAGAATTGCCTTAGGGATAGCATTTTTACAGGGACAAAGGCTTTATCCTGTAATTGTTCATGGCGGTGGAGTGCAAATTACTGATGGACTGGAAGAGGCAGGTATAGAATCGGATCGTATTGAAGGCAAGCGCGTAACCAGTCTCGGCGGATCTCTGGTCGTGAAAACTGCTCTGGATGAAGTTAACCAACGTCTATGTGATGCAATTGAGGCATATGGCGGCCGGACGATCGGAATACGAAACCGTGTTTTTGGCGCTTCAATTGAAGATGGAGATAATCTTGGTCGTGTCGGGAAAGTTGATCGTGTGGATGCCTCACAAATCTTTGCCGCAACATCAAATGAAAAAATTGCAGTGGTCAGCTGTGTCGGTAATTTAGCGCTTTCCGATATAAACTTTTTGCCTGTGCACCTTAATATTAATGGTGACACTGCAGCAGTTGCTTTGGCGGGTGCTCTCAAGCCACAAAAATTTATATCTCTAACAGAAAAAGGCGCGGTTCTGGACGCACAGGGAAACTGGATAAAATCCCTGACTCACCAAGAAGCTGAGCAAATGATAGCAGACGGATCTCTCACAGATGGAATGCGGCTTAAAGTCTTAGAAGGGCTAAAGTTGCACGGTTTGGGTGTTCATGATGCGGTTATTACCAGCCCCGCGAAGTTTCTTCTCGAGCTATTTACTGACGGTGTTAGCACAATCATGCGGTCTGATGAAACGGGCCCCGTACACATTCCGCCAAGGCTTAGATCAGCAAGATTGATATAATGTGCTTAAGATGAAAGAAGAGTACATAAAAAAGCTTGCTTCGGTTTGCGCTGAGCTTTTCAAAGAGGAAGTCAAAGTTGAGCTGACGCGGCCGGAAGAGCAATTCGGTGATTATTCTACCAATGTAGCAATGCGGCTGGCCGGGAAGCTGAATAAAAATCCACGGGATGTCGCAGAGCAGATCATAGATAAGTTAAAGATGAATGCGTCGATTGCCGGCCCGGGGTTTATAAACATTCGTTTGAGCGATAAAGCGATTTTTGATTTTACATTTCGGGCAACTGACTTATCCGAAACGCTGAGGGGTAAGACTGTAGTAGCTGAGTATTCGGATCCAAATCCGTTCAAGGCGCTTCATGCAGGACATCTATACACAAGTCTGGTGGGTGACGGCGTGTCTAATTTGCTGGAGACGGCAGGGGCAGTGGTAAAACGCGTTAATTTTGGCGGGGATGTAGGGCTCCATGTTGGCAAGGCGATGTGGGCAATACTGCAAAAACCTGAGGCCGAACATCCTGAAAAATTGCAGGATATTCCGGAAGACGAACGCGCTGGCTGGGTAAGTGAACGCTATGTCGAGGGGCATACAGCTTATACCGAAAACGATCAGGTAAAAAAAGAAATTACAGAGGTAAATAAACGAGTTTATCAGGTTCATGCAGATCAGGATAAAAACTCGCCATTTGCTCAAATTTATTGGACCTGCCGGCAATGGAGTTATGATGGCTTTGACCAACTATATAGGCGTCTCGGCATGAAGCCGTTCGACAAATATTATCCTGAAAGCGCGGTTGATAGCCTGGGGCTTGAAACAATACGAAAGCACACAGGCACCGTATATGAGGAGTCAGAGGGTGCAATAATATTTCGTGGCGAGTCATTCGGCTTATTCACGCAGGTGTTTGTAAACAGCGAAGGTTTTACTACTTATGCCGGCAAAGACGTCGGACTTATTCAGCAAAAATATATTGATTATCGCTACGATGTTTCGTTTATTATTACCGACTTTTCACAGAAAGATCATTTGAGTGTAGTTATGAGGAGCATTGAACAATATGAGCCGGAACTGGTTGCAAAAACCATTCATCATACGCATGGACGGATTAATTTTGCTGATGGTTCAAAAATGAGTAGTCGAAGCGGAAATGTGGTCATGGCGAATGATGTGATTGATGCTACGTTCGCGGCAGCCAGAAGCAACGACGAACCGATCATTCTCGGCGCTATCCGGTATTCTTTTCTGAAAAACCGCATTGGGGGCAATATTGCCTATGATCCGGAAGAGTCGGTAGCTCAAGAAGGTAATAGCGGGCCATATCTGCAGTACGCCTTAGTGCGCGCGCGGAGTATTCTGGGCAAAGTGGAGGCTAAAAGCTCCGAAGTTACTATCGATTCTCTTGATCAGTATGAAAGAAGTCTGGCGCGCAAGCTCAGCATGTATGGCGAGGCCTTCGAGATGGCGCTGAATGATTACTCGCCGCACCACATCGCAGTCTATCTTTATGAACTTGCGCAGATATTCAATCGATTTTATGAGAATAGCCGCGTAGAAGGTGACCCGCGCGAAGCTATAAGAGTACAATTAGTTCGTTCATATGAAAAAGTCCTGAGTCATGGTCTTGGTTTACTGGGAATGCCTGCACCGGAGAAGATGTAGATGAGCAAGAAGCAGAAAAAAGCAGTTATTTTTGATTTTGACGGCACCTTGGCCGATACTGAGGGTTTGCTTAGCGAAATATATAATGAGCTGGCCACCAAAAACAAGTGGCAAAAGCTGAATAACCGGGGGTATAGACAGCTTTTTACGGCAACGATACTGCATGCGCTGCGATGGAGTCGCTTTCGTCCCTGGCGATTTTTTTATCTGGTGCGTCAGAGCAGGAAGCATCTGCACACAGAAGCCGGGCGCATCAGTCTTTTCAAAGGCATACCGAAGCTCGTCAGGGACCTTGAAAAGGCCGGTTATGACCTTTATGTGCTGAGCAATAACGTATCGACCACTATCAATCTGGTACTGACACACCGCGAAATTATTGATAAGCTCATTGTTCTGGAGAAACCGATCTTTCTTCGAAAGCATGTGCGAATCAACGAGCTGGTTAAGCGAAAAAGCTATGAGCGCAGCAATGTCTGGATGGTCGGCGACGAAAAGCGCGATGTTCGGGCCGGACAAAAGGCAGGGGTGGCCACGATCGCGGTAACCTGGGGGCTGCAAAACAAAGGAGTTCTGCGAAAAACCCGTCCTACGCATATTGTTAATAACCCCTCCGGGATTGCCAAAATACTGATTTAGCGTTAGTTTAAGATTAATCCGGAGGAGATAACTATGAGTGATAATTCTACAGATAAACCAACCAAAGCCCGTATAGCGCAATCTGCAGCAGCCAAGGCAGCTGCTTCGGCACGGGCGACAGCACTCAAACAAGCCTCCGCCGCACGCAGTGTGCCCTCCCGTGAGGCCGAAGGCTTCATGAACTTTATCCGCAGCCAGGGAGTCATTGGTCTGGCAGTTGGTTTGGTGCTGGGTACACAGATCAAAACACTGGTTGACCAGTTACTTGCCAGCTTTGTGAATCCTCTGCTCGGTATCTTCCTGCCGGGAGAAGGAGACCTGAGCCAAAAGAAATTTACACTCAACACATTAGGGGAAACAGCAGTTTTCGCATGGGGACAATTCGCCTATGTTTTAATGAGTTTTATGATAGTGGCTGCTATCATCTACTACATTATCAAGGCCCTGAAGCTCGATAAGCTGGACTATAAAAAAGATTAATGTTTTGAGTAAGCATATATACCGAAGATAAAGAGTTATGCTTGACAAAAGCATAAGCCGGAGCGAGAATTCATTTATAACAATGGAGGTTTTAAAATGGTTTTAGTACAAATTCTCAGGCGGAGAGACGCCAGTTCAATAATCATTGCCATAATTCTGGCAATTATTATCGGCCAGCTATTATCAATGATGACAGGAGACCTGGCAGCAACTTTGAGTGGTTTGAAAGAAGGAGAAGCGCCAATTTATAATCCTCCGGGGGCTGAATGGAAACAAATATATTTGTTTCCTGTAGTTTCTTCCGCATTGCAGATCATCCTGCTCGAAATACTGGCTCGCGCAACGATTATGATAAGCGCGAACATCAGCAAACCGGTCAATCACAGAAGATAAATCGATTAAATCAGGTACAATGATAATAATATCGTTGTACGGGGTTTAGTATGGATGATATAAAGCTGCGTAAAAGCGGTGCCGGCCACAATCCAAAATTTTTTGTGCCTCCCAGGGAGGCCGTACCTGCCTCGCGTCCCAGACCATTACCCGTACCTAAGCCCTTATCGCCGAAAGTCAGTGATAAAGAACGATTCAAACCAAAAATACCCCCGCCTCCGCAAAGCAGGCAGGTATCAGGTTTCTGGTCGCGTAAAAGGGTAATTATAGTGGTCATTATATTGCTGATTGTAGCTGGTATCGGCGGATATTTCGGTATATTGCGTCCGCGTCTTAACTCAAAGCCGTCTACTCCGGCAGTTGTAAACCAGCAACCCAGGCCCGAACCAAGTTCACAGCCAGAGCTACTAACCGGTAATTTCCGGATTGTTGCCACCGGTGACATCATCACTCACGACAGTGTCAACCAGAATGCCAGACAGCCTGATGGCAGCTATAAATATGATGATATGTTCAGCGAAATAAAACCGGTATTTGCCAAATCAAAAACACGCATATGTCATAATACTGTACCGACGGGTGGAGCTTCGCTGGGCATCAGTGGCTATCCCAACTTCAATGCACCGGCGGAGCTTATTGATGGTCTGGCACTTAGCGGCTGTAATATCATGAGTCTGGCGAGTGACCATATAAATGACAAGGGTCAGGCTGGCATCGATGCCACGAGGGTTGCTATTGAAAAGCAAAAAACGATAACTGTTACTGCCGGAGCAAATCGCTCATTAGAAGAGCAGAACATCGAAAACACTTTTAATATTGGTGAGGGTGCACTAAAGTTCGGGTATTTATCATATACGACCAGGCAAGCTAACGGGACGGCTGCCTCTTTTGCAGTTAATGTTTATAACAAAGATATTGTTCGTCAACAGATTACGACAATGAAGACCAAGGCGGATTTTGTAATAGTCAGTATGTGCTGGGGCAGGGAAGACTCCGGGGATATAATCGCCGAACAGGATCTGATTGCACAGGAGTTGGCCGATGCCGGTGCTGACATAGTATTGGGTCATTGTACGCATGTCGTACAGCCTGTAAAGCGTTTACCCTCAGGTAACGGTAAAGAGACAGTTGTATATTACAGTTTGGGCAATGCTCTTAATTCGCAGTTACCACTCGAAACCCTGATTGGCGGCCTGGGTGTCATAGATATCGACATTGCTACCAAAAAAATTACCAGCGTAGGAATGTTGCCAACGTACATGCATTATGAGTGGACTGCTGCACAAAAAGCTGCCAAAGCACTGACAGGTCGTACCAATCTGAAACTGTACCCGCTTGATCAGGCAGCGGTACCGCTGGCCGCCTCACAGAATGGTACGACCGTCGAAGCTCAGACCCGGCGCATCAAAGAGATAACCAATCGATTTACGTTGACCAAAATCCTCACAACTGCTGACTTTCAATAACCAGGAGCAGCAGGCAGGTCGAAATGTTGTTCCAGAGTTTTGCCTGATTGTTTGATTTTACCCGCCAGGTCCGTTCCGACGTAGCGAAGATGCCACGGCTCGTATTGGTATCCTGTTATGGATTCCTGACCATCGCCATAACGGATGATAAAGCCGTACTCATGGGCGTGCGCGGCGAGCCATTGACCGGCCGGAGTACCACCAAAACATATCTCTAAATCACAGGTTCCGTCGCCTACGTCCACCCCCAGTCCGGTTTGGTGTTCGCTGTGGCGCGGCCGGGCACTGTAGCGATCGGCGGCTGCGACTCCGTCTCTTTTGACATAGGAATCATATAAATTTTTCTGGGCTGCCTGGGACCGGTAGCCACTGATAAGTTTTAACCCGTGTCCGGCACCTTGCGCTCCCGCGAACAAGCTTGTGAGCTGGCCGCCAGCCTCCTTTCTCAGCGCGCCGCTTAAGTCACCCGGTACGAAACCATCGGGCAACGGTCGTTTTTTATTGATCACGACCTGGATACTGTTAGCGTCGATTGGAGCAGATGTAGCCACGGGCGGGTCGGGCGCTTTCGTAGGAGCTTGGGCAGTTGGTGGCTTTGACGCAGGAGTTGGAGCTTTGACATGCGAACCACCGAATCCTACGACCAGGAGGAATATCAAGAGAATAAGTGCCATAAGTAGTAGTTTAACACGGTATTTTCGGAGGTATGTTTTCATAGTTAAAGGGGTACTAGCGTATAATAACCCGATATGATTAATAAAAATATGGTGCCCACCAAACTACTCTGGATTGATCTGGAAATGACCGGCCTGAATAGCGAAAAAGACGTAATTTTAGAAGTCGCAGCAGAAGTAACTGATTTCGAATTCAAAACACTTGCCAGTTATGAGGCTGTTATAAAACATCCGAACCGTGTTCTGAAAAACATGAACGACTGGTCGCGAACGCAGCATCAGGCCAGCGGCCTCACCGAGCGGATTAGAACTACAGGCAGGGAGGAAAAAGAAGTTATTCACGAGCTGATCGGTTTTATCACAGCCGAGTTTGGCACCGAGCCAGCCGTGCTGGCCGGCAATTCCATCCATAATGACCGCAATTTTATAAAACGCTGGTGGCCCGAAGTCGACAGGCTCTTGCATTACCGGATGCTGGACGTCAGTAGCTACAAAATCCTGATGCAAGCCAAATACGGCGTGAATTTCCACAAAAAAGAAGTACACCGTGCCTTCGACGACATTCAGGCGTCAATTGCCGAACTTCAATATTACTTAGGGGAAATAAAGAAAGACTAATGAAGCATAAGGAAGTTGAAGACTACGTGCTGAGTATGCCGGATGCCGTGCTGGAATATCCCTTTGGCGAGGAAGTGGCTGTATATAAGGTGGGCGGCAAAATGTTCGCTTTGATAGCTGAGAAAACCGATCCTGTACGGATTAGCCTGAAGTGCGATCCCCAGTTGGCAGAAGTGTTACGGGAGAAGTACGAAACGATTATGGCTGGATATCACCTGAACAAAAAACACTGGAACACTATTATCCTGACCGGTCAGTTACCGTGGGAAGAAGTGCAGGGGCTGATCCGTCACAGCTATGATCTGGTTGTCGGCAACGGCGGCGTAGTACCGGATTATTCCGGCTGACTCGCTGATTTGGGAAGCAGGAAATTCATGCCGCTAAAGGCTGTCTGGAATGTTTTTTGCTCTGCTGGCGTCGAGGAATCATAGACTGATTTTGCTTGTTTTTGATAACTCGCAAGTTTTGTCTGTATGAGTTCGGTGAATGTCTGGTCAAACCGATTATTAGCTGTCGCATCCGCCAGTAAAGTATCAGACTTGGTATTTTTGCCGCTGTTTAACACTTTATCGGGTGCTTTTGCCTTGCGGTTCTTCAGCGCCTGCTTAGTCGTTTGTTTCGCTGATTCTACAGAGAGCTGGGTGTTAATAGCCAGTGATTTGGTTTCGAGAGATGTTGCCTTACCCGCTCCGATTGCAGAGACACGGACAATTTCTGTCTGAGTCTGTGCCAGTTCAATCAGTTTTTGGTTCTGGGCCTGCCCGGCTTTATTGAAAAAGCTGACGACTACAATGATCAGAATTATAACTGTAATTGCTCCCAAAATTATCAATATGATACGTTGTTTCTTGTTAGGGCTAAACCCACTTACTGGCGCCTGACCAGGAGTAGTAATGAAGTCATAAGGATTTTGAGAGTTCTTATTCTGATTCGGAGGCATAAAGATAGTTTAACAGCTATGAGCTTAAGGTTAAAAATTCATTTCGGCGCGCCTGGGTAGGCGCTTTCCCAAGATACTTTTGTAAGCAGCAACAAAAGTATCCAAAAACGCTGCAGCGTTGCCGAGAACACGACTGAGTCCAGATACCAGACTGGCCCAGTGATACGAAAGACTCCCGCTGGTCGATCCTGTTCTTAATGTTTTATAAGGAATAGAACAAGACTGATTTCGTATCAGCTATTCGAACCAGCCTGATTGGACCCAATCGGTTCCGGCAAGTGCTGGGGGATTCATGGAGTTCCTATTTTTAATGAGAAGACCAGGAGTGTCCAGGAATGAGAATTCTAATCATCTATTAGGTTTTTTGTTTGCTATAACGGCAACGAGCGCAACGATATTTGCCACAGCAAGTATGCTATAGCCAGCATAAATTTGAGTAACACCTTTGCTGACCTCATCGTTAGCAGGAGTCTGACTAAATATATTTGAAGGGGGCAACTCGGGTAATGATTCGTTTGTATAACCCGAAATATCTTTATAATGCTGTTTATTGGCTTGATCTATCTGTTGCGCATCTTTAAGGCCAAGCAGAGACACCAGTATTAGGATGACTGCGCCCGCCGATACTAATAGTTTTCCTAATGTGTGATTTTTGGCAAACATAGCAATGCTTACCGCAGTTAGAATCGCTAAGATAAACAACCAATTTTCTGCTTTATAAGTAAACGTTTCTTGAGCCAATATATAATTAAAAGCTGCGCTTGAAGTAACGATGTAAACAGCTATAAAGTTCACAAGAGCGACAACAAATAAAATTCTATAGGTCAGGCTTTTCTTGCCAGGAAAAACTTTGGTTGTCTGAGGTGTTGTTACTGGCATAGTAGTATTTATCCTTTAGTGTAAAGTTAGTAACAGATAAGAGTATTCTATCAGTTAAAAGCTTAAGGTAAAAAATGAAAAGTTATCTTGCCTATGCTTTCAGCTTTCAGCCTTAAGCCTTAAACTGTAGCTATGGATGCGGTAGCAGAGGTTAAGGCGCGACTCAGTATTGAGGACGTAATCAGCGAATATGTGGTACTCAAGCGTGCCGGGCGCAATTTCAAGGGGCTGAGCCCTTTTAGTAACGAAAAGACACCTAGCTTTGTAGTCAGTCCTGAGAAGCAGATCTGGCACGACTTCAGCTCAGGGCGGGGCGGCGATATCTTCACATTCGTACAAGAAGTCGAGGGGCTGGATTTTAAAGGTACTCTGGAGCTACTGGCGCGAAAAGCTGGCGTGGACCTGGAACAGTTCCAAACCAAGGGTGGGCGCTCTGGTCCGGATAAAGAACGGCTTTATAATGCGTTAGATGCGGCTGCCAAATTCTATCAGGTACAGTTTGGCGCCAACAAAGACGCCTATAACTACATTCTCAAAACACGCGCCTATTCCAAAAAGACAGTTCTGGAGTTTCGCTTGGGCTATAGCCCGAATTCGGAGCGTTCGCTGACCGATTATTTACTCAAGCGAGGATATAGTGAACAAGAAATTAAGGCAGCGGGCCTTTCTACTATGCGCCGAAATGGTTCGAGCGACATGTTTCGGGGCCGAATTATGGTGCCGCTCATGGACGGATTCGGAAGAGTTATCGGATTCACTGCCGGCTGCTGGCCGATGAACCAAATGCACCCAAATACATTAATACACCGCAAACTCCGCTATACGATAAAAGCCGTCATGTATTCGGTTTACATCTGGCCAAAAAAGACATTCGTGACAATAAATTCTCGGTGTTAGTGGAGGGTAATATGGATGTTGTCGCCAGCCATCAGGCCGGTGTACGTAATGTCGTCGCTACTGCCGGTACAGCTCTGACAGAAGGCCAGCTGAAGGCTCTGTCCCGACTGGCACCGGATGTACGTCTGGCATTTGATCAGGACCGGGCCGGTCTCGCTGCTGCGGAACGTGCTATACCTATCGCCAGCCGCGTAGATGTGAATCTGAGCATTATCACGATTCCAAGCGGCAAAGATCCGGATGATCTGATCAAACAGGATCCGGAGTTATGGAAACAGGCAATTACTAAATCCCAATATGCTTTCGACTGGCTGATGGATCGTTACAAAGCCGGACTTGATCCGGACAGCGCACAGGGCAAAAAAGAGTTCACGAATGTGCTGCTGGCAGTAGTGCGCGGTTTGACTGATAGTGTCGAGCAGGATCATTATCTGACTAAGATTGCGTCTGTCGGCGGTGTCAATTTAGAGGCCCTGCGCGCTAAATTACATAAAACCACACCTGATACACCCGCCAGAAAGCTTAAATCCACAGAAAAGCATAATACTCCGGTTGATACCAGGCTGCAACATGAGCAGCGTCGCACAATTTCGCATTTATTATCACTGACTCTTATGCAGCAGGTGACACGGGAATATCTGGAGATGATCCATCAGGATATGATTGACGATGCTCAGCAGAAAACGGTTTTCAGCTTCCTCAGGAAAAATCCTGAGTTCAGGGGAGACCTTGCGACAGCTGAGGAGTTGCAACCCATATCAGATTATGTTAAAATTTTATCACTACTCTTTGAAGAACTTTACAGCACTGTCGATACGTTAGAGCTTCAATATGAAGCGGCGCGACTAGGAGCCCGGGTGGTAGAAAATTTCGTAAAACAACAAAAGACAATTCTGGCAGGTGAATTACAGAACGCGAGCGAAACTGACAGTCAGGAATTACTCGCCCGTGTTCGCGAGCTGGATAAATTATTAAAGATGAGTAAGACAATATCAGCGAGGCAAACTAATGGTTGATGAACCTATAACCCCAAAGCAACAGATGGAAGAGACCAGGCAGGAACTGCTGGCACTCGCCAAAAAAGACGGCAAAATAGAGCAGGAAGTAATCTTTGCTAAGATACCGGAATCACCGGAAAATGCCGAAGCACTCGACAGTTTGTACACAGAACTAGCCGACGCCAATATTCCTGTGGGGGGTATCGCTATAGTGGCAGATGTGTGGGCCGGTGAGGACGACGAAGAGGTAATACTGGATGACAAGGTTTATCTGGATGATATTGCTGACGACTCAGTCCGTCTCTACCTGCGCGAAATCGGCAAGATTCCGTTACTTAAAGCCGACGAAGAATTAGCTCTGGCTCAGCGCGTAGTAGCCGGAGACAAAGACGCTAAGGACAAAATGGCCGAAGCTAATATGCGTCTGGTGGTCAGTATTGCCAAACGCTATGTTGGTCGTGGGCTGGATCTTCTGGATCTTATTCAGGAAGGTAACACCGGATTACTCCGTGCAGTTGAGAAGTTTGATCCCGACAAGGGCTTCAAATTCAGTACCTACGCGACCTGGTGGATAAGACAGGCAATTACCCGTGCTATCGCCGATCAGGCCCGTGTTATCCGCATACCCGTTCATATGTTCGAGACTATTAATAAGTTGCTGCGCACACAGCGCCGTCTGACTCAGGAACTCAACCGCGAGCCAACCAACGAAGAAATTGCTGCGGCTATGGAAATGGAAGTTGAGAAAGTCGAACATATTATGAAGATCAAGCAGGATATTCATTCGCTGGATGCCAGTGTTCGTGATGACGAAGATGACAGTGTATTGGGAGATTTCATCGAAGATGAAGATACAGCCAGCCCTGAAGAATCAGCCACCGGCCAGTTACTCAAAGAACATGTCAAAGATATGTTGTCAGGACTCACGGAACGTGAACAAAAAATACTCAAACTACGGTTTGGCCTGGAAGATGGCAAGAGTCATACCCTCGAGGAAGTCGGCCAGGAATTCATGGTCACCCGCGAACGCATTCGCCAGATAGAAGCCAAAGCTCTGGCGAAACTGCGCAAACACAAAGACGCCCGTAAACTCCACGAATACATATCTTGACAAATTAGTATATTATTGCTAATTTAGCTTTATAATAAACGGAGCTAGAAAGTGATCGGTCAAAGAGGTATTGGTAATACATTAAGAACTCGTAGCATGCCTTCATTGAAGGTTATTCTAGCTAGCGGGACTCTTTTGGTATCTGCTGCAGCTGGTGTATGGGGTGCACCTAAAGCCTTTAAAGCTGCTCATCAAGAACAATCTCAGACAGAGGATCTGAAGAATGCTGCTTTAGGGGACATTGACGCCGCAAATAGAGCTATGAAGTTGCTGGACGATCCTAGTCATACTGTTACTCCAGACTTAAGCACAAAGCAAATTAGACGCACGTATACTAAGCTCCAAAGACTTGAGTTGCTTAATAAACGCAATGGTTTTAGTGAGAGTCGAGCTATCAGAGCAGACAGCATTTTAGATAGTGTTTTCAAAGAACAGGGCATGACCTAGCCCTCAGCCAGAGACCCTCACGGCGTTAGGCTATGCTATCCGTACAGCAGTAACGGTTGACCAGCCAGGCGGCGCCCCTCTAACAACTATATTTGGACATGCTTATCATAAAGCAGCAGTTGATCAGCAAGAATACGCAGCGAGATATGCCATTGGCCAAGCAGGACCTGAAGTTAACCGGCTGCAGGCTGCAGTTGACAGCAGCCCGTGGTCAATAAGCGTTATCACTAATAGACATCTTCAAGACATTGTAGAAGAAGAAGGTCGCAATCCCATACAAGAATTTGAGGAGATTGCCAGACGGTTTGGGCAAATGGATATTGAGTAAACTATAGAAAGTTTAAATATTAAATAGATAAGTCGCATTTCCTAAGTGATATAAAACAACCTACAATAAGACCCATGAAGATTATCGGAGTTTCCGGGACCAATGGCAGCGGTAAAGATACTCTCTCCCAAATGCTGGGTGACAAGTATGGGTATTTTGTTGCCTCAGCTACCGATATGCTGGACGCCGAACTTACGCGTCGCGGCTGGCCATCAGACCGCCAGAACAAGAGTAAGCTCGGTGACGAATGGCGTCGCGAATCAGGCCTCGGAGTCATTGTCGACAAGGCAGTCGACGCGGCTCTGGCAGCCGGCTTCGATAAATTAGTTGTCGGCAGTCTGCGCAATCCGGGCGAAGTTGATCGGGTACATGAACTGGCCGGTAAAGTAGTTTGGGTCGACGCCGATCCGCGAATTCGCTATGAACGAATTCAGGCTGCAGATCGCGGCCGCTCTGAAGACCAAAAAACATATGAACAATTTTGCGCTGAAGAACAAGCAGAAATGCATCATTCCGGCGACGAAGCTACGCTCAACATGACTGTAGTCCGTGACTGTGCTGATATATCGCTCAATAACAACGGTGAAAACTCCGAACAGTTCCGAGCTGCAGCCGAAAAACTTCTTGCCAGTTTTCTATAGTATTCGTGATGACAACGGCGTATTCAGAAATTTCTACAATCTTAGCATCAGGTCACCCTGATGAAGTGATAGGTTTAATTAATCAGGGCATAGAAGAAAATGTCTTAGTGGCTCGTGAGCGGGTTAAACCTTATGGCGCTGTAGCGTCTGTTGCCGAAGGTTTACATTCACAATTATTCGAACAAGCCGGTAGCCATCGGGTCAGAGGCTTGCTGACCATATTAGGCTTCAAGCTGATGGGTGGTACGGATGATGAAATGATCGTTCGTGCCGCTGTTAGCGGTGAGCTTAATCAGGCAGGAGTTTTGCCGCTGGATGATATACAGGATGATTCAAAACAGCGTCGAAGCTTACCGGCTTTACATCGTTCACTAGGTTGGTTATACGAGCGTGAAACCGGAAATAAAGCTGATGCCGCTAAAGCCGGTGAATCACTGACGACCAATCTTTCTATAAGAAAGCTGTTTGAAGCCCAGGAAATTATTATCCGGCTTGATGCGCCGCCGGAGAGACGTCTTGCCGCCCTGTCCGTTATTAATCAGAATATGGCAATAACCGGCTTCGGACAGAATCTGGATATTTTGCTCAGTAAGGGACCTCCGGCTAACGAAGCAGCTATCAGACAGGTTATGCTTGCCAAAACCGCAATCTACACCGTCCTTAATCCGTTACAAGTTGGCATGGCATTAGCTGGTGCATCATCTCAAAGCCTAAAGGCTGTTCGCGGGTACGCCGAAAATATCGGAACAGCTTTTCAAATACTCAATGATCTGGATGTAACAAAACCGAATACTCCGGAGTCACCTAAGGATACGGCAGAAGATATTTTGGGGGGAAAACAGACGCTCCTCACATTTTTTGCGCTATCCCACCCCGATTCCCGTGCAACTGCTAAAGAGCAGAATTTTTTGGCCCGCAGGCTCCGGGGTAGCAAGCTAAGTAAAAGGCAATTTGTTAAATGTCAGCGTATTTTACGGACAAGCGGAGCAGTCGATTATGCACTTGCAGAAATAAAACACCATGCCGCTGTTGCCGGGGACTCATTGCAAAGTGCTGCAGATTCAAATGGGTGGAATCCTAATGCAGTCAAAGCCCTTGGCTACTTTACCAGTAAGCTCGCGGCAGCAGCCTGATATGCGGTACGGTTCTGAGCGGCAGATTTTCAGACGGGGAAGTACGACATTTTACCGGAGCTCACTGTTTTTTCCTGCAAAGATACGTACGGATGTTTTTGATTTATACAGTTTTGTTCGGGTAGCCGATGACTACGTGGACAAGCTGCCTCGTAACCGCGAAGCATTTTATGAACTACGAGGCTTGTGGACGCAGTCCATTAAAAGTACTCACTTTAGCACGGCTAAAAAGCCGTCGGATTCTCTCAATCAACGGGTTATTAAAAATATGGTTCGTTTGATGCGAGCACATAATTTTGATCCAACATGGGTAGAGAGCTTCCTGGACTCCATGGAGTCCGACTTATCATGGGCTACAAGCAAGATCGGTGCGAAGACAGGTAAAAAGCATATTGAACATGGCAAGCACCAATTTTATAAGTTCGATAATCCAAAAGCTCTGCTGTTTTATATACACGGCTCTGCTGAGGTAGTAGGGCTAATGCTGGCTCGCATCATGGGTCTGCCAAAGGCTGCTGATAGGTACGCCGAACTGCTGGGCCGCTCTCTCCAAAGCATCAATTTTATACGTGATATACAAGAAGATAATAATTTAGGGCGTTGTTATTTCGTCAACAGCGATTTCGAGAAATTTGGACTGCCTGATCTTTCTGAAGCTAGTGCTCGGGGTAATCCTGAGGGCTTCGCGAACTTTATACGGGAGCAAATAGAGCTCTACAGAAAAACTCAGCGGGAGGCGATCAAAGGCTTCAGGTTCATACCTAGGCGTTACCGCCTTCCCATTCAAACAGCTGTAGACATGTACGACTGGACAGCCAACAAAATTGCTCAAGACCCTCTGATTGTGTTCCAGAAAAAAGTTAAACCCTCCAAGCCCAGAATCCTCAAAACCGCTTTGAATAACATTATTAAAACTTGAAGCAACCGGGCAAGGCGATAGACAGAATATATATTCTGCGATATTATATCTTTATTAGCAAGGGAGATTAAGTATTGTGAATGCACCAACATTTGAAAGACTAGCCTTAGGAGAAGTTCAAGAAGATCCAAAAATTGTACTGCACGTAGGTGATGGCGTGATTACTGAAATTGCCGAACAATTTATGCCCGCTGATTTTCAAATGGAAGCAACACCTGAATCACTCGGTGAGGTTATTGGCAAAACTGGTCCAAAATCTACAATGAGAGACAATGAAGCCAGAGTAGAAAGTACTCTTGCCGATGCTTTGCCAACTGCTCTCGGCTGGGTAGAACGTTCAGGCATTATGGTACCGATCAACCGTGGACTATGGAACCCCGAAGAAGTTGCCCCCGAGGATGCAGTACTGATAATTATGGCTGGCGTTCCTAACTGGGTGCGGCGATCTGTTGAGAGAACTATCAAAGCACCTCAGGAAGAAGTTATTATTGCGGCAGGTGGACGCGTGATGGATAGTGAAACAGATCTAAAAAATACCGACGTTCAAGCCCATATTGAAAAAATGGGTACTCCGCCAACTGAAGCGGAGCATTTAGAAAATCTTTATAGAAAAACTCTGGAAGAAGCCGGCAAAAAAGTACGTATTCTTAAAACGGATGCGGTTTCTTCATGGCAAATTTTGCCTGAAACATTCAGGCAATTTCCGGATTTAATAGATCGCAATGTAGCAGCCGTCCGTGTAAACAATGCGGCTCTTACTATGGCGCTACAACTTCGCCTGGCCGGCCGTACTATAACCAGATCGTTCGATACTCAGGATAATCCACAACTTTCTGCTATATCAGACGATATTGCTTTAGCCAGAACTAAGGACGAAACAACCCGACCAAAGGAATTTCAATCTCCTATAACGACAGTTCGTCAAATACCGGTTCTTGGCAAAGAATTCGTATCTCAAACGTATTAGTTTACACTTAGTTAAAATAATGTTGACATTAAAGCATAAGTATGATAATATAGAATAGTTCAATTCAAAAAATAAAAAGGAATTCTAAAACAAAATGGACGCACAATATCAAGGAATGTATAAGGCTGCAGCAACCATGCAGCATAATTTTCGCCACATGACCGCGCATGCGGCTCATGATCCGATGGCTACGGTGCTGAATAACCAGCTGCATGCTCTGCACAAAGACCTTGCTAACGGTAAGAGCCCCCGTGCAATCGAAAATCGCTTAAAGATGATCGATCGACAGATGCATCAGGTTCAGAGAACAGGCGGAAACTCATACGCTATGCCGGGACAGAGCCCTCTTATGAGTACGCAAAGAGCGGGACAGTACCGAAGTGGCATCAAAGCCCTGCAAAACACCGTCCGCACCCACTCAAACTATTAGGTAAATTGTTACTACTCATCTGATATTATTTTATTCAATATTATTAGCTGAACAAATTGTTTGTTTTCTCTAGTCGCGTATACTTAATAGATAGTATGACGGAGAGGAAAAAATTAGCGATAATTGATGGTAAGTCGGTTTTTTACCGTGGCTATTATGCTATGCCGAATCTCAGTACCAAAGATGGTGTTTCGACAGGCGGTGTGTACGGCTTTGCTGTAATGGCGCTGGAAGTTATCAAACGGCTGAAGCCTGACTATGTCTGTGTGGCATGGGACAAGCCTAAGACAAACATCAGGAAACGACTGGAGTTGTATCCTGAGTACAAAGCCGGCCGCAAGCCGGCCCCTCCTGACTTCTACGCCCAAATTCCTCTATTGCATGAGCTTCTGCAGGCTTTTGGCTGGCCGCTCTATGAGCTGGATGACTATGAAGCCGACGACATTATGGGTACGCTGGCGTTGCAGGCTAGTGAGCAGGATATTAATACTCTGCTCATTACATCTGATTTAGATTTATTACAGGTGATCAGCGACCATACAAAAGTTTATGCGCTCAAAACGGGACTTTCTAATATAGAGCTTTATAGCAGGGACAGTTTCGAGGCTAAATATCAGATCAAGCTCGATCAGTTCCTGGATTATAAGGCGCTTGTGGGCGATAGTTCCGATAATATTCCGGGTGTGCCGGGCATTGGTCCTGTAGCGGCCCGTAAGTTGCTGGAAGAGCATAAAACGCTGGATGGTATCTATGAAAATCTGGCACTATTGCCATCGAAACTGAGCGAAAAGCTGGTTGCCAATAAAGACCTGGCGGGGCTGAGTAAAAAACTGGCTGCCATCTGGACGAACGCTCCGATCAAGCTGGATCTGAAAGAAGTGGATGGCAGCAAATGCGATCCGGACAAAGTACTGGAAGTCTTACGGAGACTGGAGTTCCGCACACTTGTCAGGCAGCTGCCGGAGATCATGCAGGTTAAGCAGATTCCTGAAGAAGCGGTGACAGGGGGCGAACAAAGTTTTCCGGCAGGAACGGGTATCTATATCTCCAAAGAGCAAAACTATGACAAGCTGAACAGCCTCAAATTCAAAAAGAATGATCTGGTGTTTATCGATAGCCGGACAGGCGGCAAGCACGGCCGAAACCCTTTATTGCTGACTTTGAGCTCTGATCCGAAGACGGTCTATATATTGGACCTCGCTTCTTTACCCCACGGGGAAGCTATAAATGCTCTGAAAAATAGCGGCCTTTCCGATGCCAGACTAGCGGGCCGCGACGTCAAAGCAACGCTGGAAGTACTCATGGATCTCGGTATATCTCTGCCCACAGTCGGACATGATGTATTGGTCGGATCTTTTTTGCTCAATAGTCTCAGGCGCGAACAAAGCCTTACCGAGCTGGCTGAGGCTGATCTGGATTATAATGGTGCGGGCTTCGAAGACAGTACCGAAGTAGAGCTCATTGATCTGGAGCCGGAGATTATTGCGGTGCTGAGAGCACTGTATGCCAAACAGCATGCTGAGCTGGAGGCAATCCCGAAGCTGAAGAAGCTGGCTCATGAAATCGAATGGCCGGTTATTTCTGTTCTGGCAGAGATGGAGTACAGAGGTATACAGCTGGATACGAAGTATCTGGGTAGTTTTGCCGAGGAACTGCGCGATCAGATAAGCGATATAGAGCAGCTCGTCTATGGCCATGCCGATCAGGAGTTCAATATCTCGAGCTCACAGCAGTTATCAGTAATTTTGTTTGAAAAGCTTGCATTGCCGACCCAAGGAGTTAAAAAGGGTAAAAGCGGTATCTATAGCACAGCAGCACCAGAGCTGGAGCGTCTGCGCGCTCTGCATCCGATTATCGAACTGATCAGTCAGTACCGCGAGATGACCAAACTCATGAGTACCTATGTAGAAACTCTGCCACTGATGGTGGATGAGGATTCTCGCCTGCATACGACTTTTGCGCTGACGGTCGCGCAGACCGGACGACTAAGCTCTAATGATCCCAATCTGCAGAATATTCCGGTACGGACTGATCTGGGACGGCGGATTCGTACAGCGTTTGTGGCAGCTCCCGGCAAAGTACTGATTGGCGCAGATTATAGTCAGTTTGAGCTGCGTCTGGCAGCCGTACTGGCAGATGACAAAGAGCTGATAGAGATCTTCAACAAAGATATTGATGTCCATACGGCAACGGCCGCACAGGTCTATGAACGCGAAGTTGAGGATGTGACCAAGACTATGCGCCGCGATGCCAAAGTCATTAATTTTGGTGTCCTGTACGGCATGAGTCCACATGGTTTGAGCGCTGCAACCGGCATGACATTTGTGGCAGCCAAAGCATATATAGACAAATATTTCGAGCTTCGGGCACCCTTGCTTGAATATATGAATGGTCTCAAAGAAAAGGCCAGAACCGATGGCTATGTTGAGACACTTTTTGGCAGACGGCGACCTATGCCTGACATTCACTCTGGTAATTTTGTTGTTCGTGCGGCAGCTGAACGGGCTGCGATGAACATGCCTATACAAGGAACGGAAGCGGATCTGATGAAAATGGCCATGATTGATGTGCAGAAATATCTGGGGAAAGTTGATGGTGCAGACATGTTGCTGCAAATTCACGACTCTATTCTGGTCGAAGCTTACGAGGCAGATGCTGAAAAAATAGCCCGTGAGCTAAAAGACATTATGGAAAAGGTTCACAAGCTGCCCGTTAAGCTTACTGTTGATACTTCTTTTGGGGGGAATTGGGGCGAACTATAGGAAGTTTGGTTAGAAGAATTTCAATTGCCTTGCTTCACAAGCCACTCGAGCTACTTTCTTGTATTGACTAGAAAGTAGGCAAAGAAGCAACAGGCTTGAAAAAGGTCTTTATGGTCTCATTGTCGAAAAGCAAAATGCTCGGGTAACTCACCAATTTTTAACTATTTTCATAGAGAAATTGGCTTAAACATCCCCTCCTCGCTGAGTATTGTGCTCTCGACACTCGTCCATCAGGAGCTTTTCAGGCCTGGTGAAACTCCATGGAAAAATTACTAAAGATAATTTTACTTCTTTATTACAGATTCAGATCTAGTCTGATTAATCTTATAGTTTAGAAATTTAATAAGTAACTGACTGGATTTATTTACTTTGCCAGAACCTGAACCACCGCGTTTTTCTGTCGTTCCTTTAAGGTCCATGTAATACGCATCTAAATCCATGTATGTACTATCTAGAAAAGCTGTACGTTTTCTTTCCATGAATAGCGGCCCTATTTCTGATAATGCTAACGGTTCACCAGTTTCGTTTCCCTCAGGGGATTTTTTATAAATTAGGGGTTTTTTCTCTTCTCTTGGCTCCGCAATATCTAACCCCTCAAGTCTATCAAAAGGGCCTACGTGACCACGAAATTCGTGAGGAGGCTGTCCATGGCTTATTTTTACTCTTTCAAGTTCTCTGTTTATATTAGTTACGTCCCGGGCCAATATTTGCATTCGATCCCTGTCTCCAGATGCCGTTGAACCCGATAATTCGTTCCAATATTCGCGAGTCCGTTCGTAGTTTTGCCTCAGGTCCTCCGATTCATCCCAGACACGTTGGGTAAAAACTCTATATGCGCTTGCTTTACACATATTCTTCCATATTGTTGTCGCCATCTTAGCGGAGTAGCTAGCGTCTTGCCCTGGACTTATTCCTGCAATAAATTCTTTTAGTGAATTACGATCTAATGTGCCGAGACTCCCTTCGGTTTCCGGGTCGTAGGTCATTAATACTTCCGCCTCAGCATCTTTTGGTTCCACTGCATAGCCCTTAATGCCTGCTTTAGCTAGTTCGCTAACAAGCATCAATGGGTCAACTCTTTGTCCATCGGTATCAATAAAATTTGCCATGGGAATAACAACATCGCCGCCTCTTATTTGATCCGCCGGAAGAGTTAATTGGTGTGATTCTTGCGCATTATCTATCATATAAATACATTTTATCACAAAATACATTAAATTGCAAGTATAGTTTGAATTTTAGATTATTGTATTGTTATGTATTTCAAAACTCTGGGGTTAGTTGTCGAAGAGTTCATGTAATATAAAGAGATGAATATACCGGTGGTGAAGATGGGTGATGGCAGGGAAATATTTCAAATAGGATTGGGGCTGTGGAAGATGTATCTGGGGGTGGTTTGCAGGCGGGCGGTGCGGTATGGGCTGGAGGCTGGCTATCGGCATTTTGATACCGCGCAGGTGTATCTGAACGAGCAACATCTGGGCGCGGCAATTGATGATAGCGATGTTCCGCGCGAAGAAGTATTTATAACAACCAAAGTCTGGAACGGCAATCAAGGTGCGGATAAAATGCTGCCGGGTTTTGAGAAATCTCTCAAAAAACTCCGGACAGACTATGTGGATCTGCTGCTACTGCACTATCCGGTAAAGGAGACGCGGGCAGAAGCCTGGGGCAGGATGGAAGAAATCTATAAGTCCGGCCGTGCCAAGTCTATCGGTGTCAGTAACTACACTATTAATCATCTGGAGGAATTGCTCACACAGTGCAAAGTGAAGCCCGCGGTCAATCAGGTGGAGCTACACGTCTATTTGCAGCAGCCGGAGCTAATAAAATTCTGCAAAAAGAATGATATTCTGATCGAAGCTTACTCGCCGATGGCACACGGACATGGCATGGATGAACCTGTACTGCAAAAAATCGCTCAGAAGCACAGCAAAACCGTGGCACAGATCATGATTCGCTGGTGTATTGAGCGTGGCGCCGTGCCGTTGCCGAAATCTACCCATAAAGAGCGCATACAGGAGAATATGGATGTTTTCGACTTCTCTCTGGATCCCGAAGACATGGCGGATATCGCAATGCTGGACTCGGGTATGCGCACATGCTGGGATCCAACCGATACGCTTTAGCCGGTGCCAATACGAATACTCAGGCGTTTTTTGGTCTGAACTAATTCTCTCAGCTCGTGCAGTCGTGGTCGCATGGCTCCGGCAAAGGCAGCGTTGGGTACGGTTATTAGAATAGTATTTTCTGATAGCTTCACACCGGGTGTCTGGCCAAAGTTTTTCATAACGAAATGTTTGATAATCTCTATCTCCGGAGGTTCGCTAAATTGGCGATTGCCGAGAATGTCAGAAAGGCTGGAACTCATCTTACTATGATAACTCACCGGCTTAATACCAAATATGGTTTAACGCGCATAAACAAAGTCATAAAACCCCTGTCTGCGTTGACATTAGCATCTTCCGCAGATATATTTCATGGACCATGTGCGGCATTATCGGCTATATCGGTACCACTCAAGCGACACCTATCCTGATGGAAGGTTTGCGTCGTATGGAGTATCGGGGTTATGACTCAGCCGGTATCGTTACCAAACAGGATGATAATTTCCAGTTGGTTCGGGCTTATGGCAAAGTAAGTGCACTGACAGATAAGATCAACGGACAAAATCCTGCCGGAGTAAGCGGTATAGGCCATACCCGCTGGGCAACCCATGGCCCGCCTAATGAACAGAACGCACATCCACATCTCGCCAATCGAATTGCTCTGGTGCATAACGGTATCATTGAGAATTATGAAGAGCTCCGCGAAGAACTGATCGAAGATGGAATAGAGTTTGCCAGCGAAACCGACAGCGAGGTGCTGGCATGGCTTATTGAGCGCGAATATACAGACAATTTATTGACGGCGGTACTGGCAGCTCTCGGTAAAGTGCGGGGAACTTACGGCATAGCAGTTCTGGCCAAAACGGGGGACAAGAGATTAATTGCGGCTCGTATGGGCAGTCCGATCCTGGTTGGACATACAGGTGACGGTTGGTGTGTTGCCAGTGACGGTGCGGCTCTGGCCGGCAAGTGCTCGCAGGTACTGTATCTTGATGATAAAGAAGTGGTAGCCTGCAGTGAAGATGGTTATAAGCTCTATGATGACCAGGGCAATAGTAAAAACCGTGACATGAGCGACTTCAGCATGCCTGTGGAGGCCATAGAAAAGCAGGGTCATGCGCATTTTTTGATGAAAGAAATCGCCGAACAGCCCGAAGTTATAGAACGTGCTTTGAGTATCGCCGGTTCTAAACCAGCTATGGATGACGAAGCAGCCAAAAATCTGGAACATATTATGATTACCGCTTGTGGCACAGCTTATCATGCAGGGTTTTTCGCCAAGTATCTGTTAGAACAATGGTGCGGCGTACCGGTATCAGTAGAATTCTCCAGCGAATTCCGTTACCGGGGGGCAATGTTGCCTGGTGCAACTCTAGGAATAGTTATTTCTCAGTCCGGCGAAACTGCCGATACGATAGCCGCGTTGGGCGAACTCAAAAGGCGGTCGATACCGACTGTAGGTATAGTCAATGTGGTTGGATCTACGATTTCGCGGGAGGTTGATGCGGTCCGCTATCTGCACGTCGGTCCGGAGATTTCAGTCGCCAGCACCAAAGCCTTTACGATGCAGGTGATTATGTTGCTGCGGCTCGGTCTGGAGATAGGTCTGCAGCGAGGATCGATTGATCAGAAACTTGCTGACGAGATCAATTCCGCTTTTGCCGGATTACCCGCCCAAATGCAGCTTGTGATCGACCAATCATCAATAATCCGAAATAAAGTCGCACCACTAAAAGACTTTGAACACGCATTTTATCTGGGCCGGGATCTTCTGTATCCGATTGCCATGGAGGGGTCCCTTAAGCTCAAAGAGATCAGTTATATTCACTCCGAAGCCTATCCGTCCGGTGAGATGAAGCATGGTGCTATCGCCCTTATCGACAAAAATTTATTCACGGTGGCGTTACTTGGCAAAGGAAAGTTGTTCGAAAAAAGTGTCAGTAATCTGGCTGAAATTCAGGCACGTTCCGGCATCGTCTTGGCCATAACCGATGAGTCCAAATATGCCGTCAGACATGAGGACGTATTATTCATACAGACAGACCACTCAGTTACGGCTCCACTAATCTTTAATGTCGTCCTGCAACTCGTTGCTTACTTCATAGCAGATGCCCGCGAGTGTCCGATTGATCAGCCCCGGAATCTGGCCAAAAGCGTCACAGTAGAATAGCTATCCCTTTCGCACCAGCTAACCGATTACCTTGCATAGCCAGGAAATAGGTTAGCTTCTTTAACTTATATGCGATTTTCTTCTGTGATGCTCCCTTCACTGTACCTCAGTACAGCTCGGTCGCTTCTCGAAGATAAATCACATCTGAGCCTAAAGTGCGAAAGGGATATAACATAGTTAAGTAATTAATGTTTATTACAAATATATGGTATAATATTTACTATGAGGAATTTCTTCGTTGCTTTGGCAGTATTTATTATGATTATTGTCGGTTTGTGGCTGCTTATTTCTAATATTTTTCGCAGAGATCCGGCACCTGCTCCTAATACGACACAAACTGCCAGTCAGGAAAAATTTTCTGACAGAGCTACAAAAGTGCGCTTTATCACTGACGGGGCGACAGTCGGGCTGGAAAATCATCGTTCTATACGCATCACGGTCGATCAAACCGAACGCAAGATAGAAATTCTAAAGGGTTATACCGAAGAAATCATTCGTGAACAAAGCTTCGGCAATGATACGGCTGCATTTACAAAATTCCTGGCAGGTCTGGAGAATTTTGGTTATAACAAAGAGAACCCCAATGCATCAAAAGACGAACGAGGAGTGTGCCCCCTGAGCTATCGCTTTATATATGAAGCAGTTTATGAGAGCGGCGAACCGCTCAGGTCATGGTCTTCCAGTTGCGGCACCGGTAACCGTGCAGCAGGCAATTTGACTGGTATCCAGCAGTTGTTCCGCAATCAAATTCCCAATTACAACAAGCTCGTGGCCGATGTAAACCTGGCACGACCGTAGTCAGGCTGCGGTATGATTAGTAGATGCCGGAATTACCTGAAGTAGAGACAGTACGTATCGGGCTTGCGGGTCTACTGCCCGGTGCCAGAGTTACGGACATAAAGTCCGATTGGTCTAAAAGTTTTCCGAACGATCAATCTGACACAGACACATTTTTAATTGGAGCCGTGGTTACTGGCGTCCGCAGGCGAGCCAAGGTACTTCTGATCGATCTGGATAGTGGTTATTCATTGGTTATACATCTCAAAATGACGGGACAGCTTGTTTACGTTCGTAAACCAGAGGTGTCAGTAGTCAGTAGTCAGGAATCAGTTGGATCTACTGAAAACAGAAAACTGAATACTGATAACTCCGCTCCGGAAGAGCGGTTTGGGGCCGGTCATCCTGGCAGGTCGCTTGCGGGTAGTTTGCCCGATAAATCTACCAGAGTTATTTTATATTTTGAGACAGCAATATTATTTTTTAATGATCAGCGCAAGTTCGGCTGGATGCGCCTGATTCCAACTATTGAGGTCGAACAACTCGATTTTTTTAAAAAAGTTGGCCCGGAACCACTGGCCGCTGACTTTTCGGCTCAGGATTTTATTGTTCGGATTCGGCGCAGATACCGAAGCATTATCAAAGCTGTATTGCTGGATCAAACTGTTATCGCCGGAGTCGGAAACATCTATGCCGATGAGAGTCTGTGGGGTGCCAGACTTCATCCTGCAACGCCGGTTCAGAATATTCCGGACGCTCAGTTGAAACGTCTGTTCAAAGAATTGCAATATGTCCTGAATCTGGCAATCGAAAAAGGCGGATCAACCGATAGAAATTACGTCAATGCCGAGGGCAAAAGAGGTAGTTACCTGAGCTTTGCCCGCGTCTTCCGCCGTGAAAACCGACCATGCCCCCGCTGCGGTCATACCATAGTAAAATTGAGAGTAGCCGGGCGGGGCACTCACGTATGTCCACGCTGCCAGCAAGAATCTATGCCTAAGATAATTTCCGAGGGTAAAAAATGATGATTTTAGATCAAAACAGACAAAGCGCGACAAATCATAGCCATAGCTACGGTACGAATAGGTTTGTTCAGTTTTGGACAAAAAGGGCAATTTTTGTTCCGGAAACTTTATTTTGGGATAGGTTCTAAATTATGATAACTACACTTACAGGCCCGAATAATTTTTTGCTCAGGGAAAAGATAAATCGAATTCAGGGTGCATTCATAAAAGAGCACGGGGATCTGGCGGTTGAGAGACTGGACGGCGAAGAAACAACGGCAGAGCAAATAATGGGTGCTATTGAATCCGTACCTTTCCTGTCATCAAAAAAGCTGGTTATTATCCGTGATCTTAGTGCCAACAAGCCGGCTTCGGAAGAGATTGAGAAGCTGCTGGATGCAACCAGCGATAGTGTGGATGTAGTCTTTGTTGAATCCAGGCCCGATCGGCGTGGTGTGTACTACAAAACACTTAAAAAACGCACCGAAATGCAGGAATTTACCGAACCGGATGAGCGGGGACTGGCCAACTGGCTTGCGCGGGAAGCAAAAAAGCGGGAAGCCAAATTAAGTTCTTCTGACGCGTTCTATCTGGTCAATAGAGTCGGAGCCAACCAGCAGCTACTTGATAATGAACTGGCCAAACTGATTGATTACAACCCAGAAATTACTAAGGCTACCATTGAGCTATTATGCGAGCCAACCCCACAAGGAACAGTCTTTAATTTGCTTGACGCGGCTTTCGCGGGCGACACCAAAAGGGCGCTGAAACTATATAGCGACCAACGGGCGCAGAAAGAAGAACCGTTGAAGATCCTGGCAATGATTGTCTGGCAGATGCATATAGTTACACTAGTACATGCTGCCGGAAATAAAAGTGTCGACGAAATAGCCCGCGATACTAAAATGAGTCCATTCGTACTCGGCAAAAGCCAAAACATCGCCCGCAAATTAAGCAAAACCCAGGTAATAGGACTATTGGACGAGCTGTGTGAACTGGACTATAAGCTCAAGTCCCAATCAATGGATGCCGACGAAGCCCTCAAAAACCTGATAATCAGCCTCGGAAAATCTTAAATTTATAATACAGTTTCGTTTCGACCCTGAAGGTCGCCCCAGCTTCCTTTTTGTGCCAACAAAAAGGAAGCGAAAAAATGGCAGGCAACGAAAAGATTCTTTATGATCTCATTGTCAAAGCCAACAATGTCCTGGACGACTCCTTCCAGTCGGCCTCATTCTTTATTAATTCTCATAGAATGAACTCGGCTGATTCCAGAACCATTAATTGTAGTTTTGACACTCGCTCATCAGGAAGCTTTTCGGGCCTGAACGGGATTCGTGGACTAAAGGATTTTATTATAATGATGGAGATAGTATTATTAGGGGAAATCTAATCTGGAGTATTAAACGTGGCTACAGACAGACAAATGACTGAACTGAAAGAGCGGATGAAAACTTATAAGCGCAAATACTTGCGTAAAGAATTTAATAGAGTTGATGAATCGGCAACTAGAATCATGGTTAATAGTTTTTTGACGGACGTGTTGGGCTACAAAGAACTTGAAGAAATTAAGACAGAGTTCAGAATTCGTGGGGAATATGCGGATTATGTCGTACAGCTGAAACGTAAAAAACACTTTGTTATCGAAGTTAAGTCAATTCAGCTTGATCTAAATGATAAACACCTACGGCAAAGCCTAAATTATGCTGCTAATGAAGGAATTGACTGGATTGTCCTATTGAACGGACGGCAAGTTGAACTCTATCGAGTTAATTTTGGTAAACCAATCAGCAGTACATTGATTTACTCGATTGATTTAATGGATAAAGATGCTTTCAAAAAATGCCCAGATCAACTTTGGTATCTTACTAAAATCGCAGTGATTAAGGGTGAGTTAGAGGAATTTTGGAAACGTTCTAACGCCTTGCAGCTAGAAAATTTAGCAAAACTAATCTACTCCGAGGAAATAGTGCGAAAAATTAGAAATGACCTCAAAAATAAAACCGGAATTTATTTCCAGCTAGAAGATGTATCAGCTGGTCTCTACGATGTAATAACTAGAAAAGTAGTTTTCTTAAAGCCTAAACTTCGTTCAAAGAAATAAAATACTGAAGCTTCACGGGCTTTAACTAGCATTTGCCGGAACCGATTGGGTTCAAACAGTATGGCTTGAATCTTTAATCTCCAACAACTAATTTCTCCAATAATTAATTCAAAATTATCTTTAGTAATTTTTCCATGGATTGCCTCAGGCCTGAAGAGTTCCTGATGGACGAGTGCTAAAGGCACAATTATTAGCGAGATGCTGTTTGCAACTTGCCTTCCTTCAAGATAATCAAGGCAAGCTAAGTTCATCGAGCATTGTGCTCTTTGGCAATGAAACCATAACGAACTTTTCAAGCCTGCGGCTCTTTTGCATACTTTTGCAGCTGCAGGTAAAAGTATGTCGAGTGGACTGCGAAGCAGGTCAATTGAAATACTTAATTAGAGAAAGTCTATTTCTTTTTGGCTGGGGCTTTTTTGGTTGCAGGTTTCTTAGCAGCAGGCTTTTTAACTGCAGGTTTCTTAGCAGCAGGCTTATCCTTGGCGGCTGGCTTTTTCTTGGCTGAGCTGGCAATCCTGGCAGCGCCAGCAGCCACGCTTACACCAGCTGCTATTTTGGCAGCCCGGGACAGTTGTTTCTTCTTGCGGGCGGCTTTGTTTTTATGAATCACATTCTTTTTGACTGCTTTGTCGATGGCGCTCTGAGCTTTTTTAAGCTCGGATGCTGTCTTTTTACCGCCTTTTGCAGCGGAGTGCAGGGCCTTTACCGCTGTTTTGAGATTGCGCCTGGTTTTGGCGTTGCGGGTTGTCGCCTTGAGAGCTGTCCGGACACGTTTTTTAGCTGATTTGATAATTGGCATAGTACTTTATAATCCTTGCTTACCTTATTAACATAAATTGTTTAATGATTTTACCACTGGTAATACACTATAAACTATCATTTTGATTATTGTAAATAAATCACTTTAAAAATACTAGACAACCTATAGATTTCCGTGGTATTGTTAACCATAAGTTTCATATTTAAACAAAAATACAAAAAATAAACGGTATGCCACCACAAGCTAACACCTCACAAGACCCCTTCGGACAAATTGTTGACAAGTTAAAGTCGGCAAATAACGTATTGGTAACTGTTAGTAACAATCCCACTGTGGATCAGTTAGCCGCCTGCATCGGACTGACAGTAGCACTTAATAAGCTCGGCAAGCATGGTACCGCTGTTTACAGCGGCCGTACTCCATCGGTAATCGAATTCCTGGAGCCGGAAAAAACGCTGGAATCCAATACCGACAGCCTGCGTGACTTTATCATTGCACTCGACAAGTCCAAGGCAGACAAATTACGATACAAAGTCGAAGACGAAGTAGTCAAAATCTTCATTACACCGTACAAAACAAGTATTGGAGAGAAAGATCTGGAATTCAGCCAAGGTGATTTCAATGTGGATGCGGTTCTGGCGCTCGGGGTACATCAAAGATCAGAGCTGGATGAAGCAATTGTTTCACATGGACGGATTCTGCACGATGCTGCAATATTATCTATCAATACTTCGAGTCAGAATGAACTCGGATCAATAGATTGGAGCGATGCAGGTGCCAGCAGCTTGTGCGAAATGGTCAGCGATATAGTCAACGAGCTTGGCAAGGATGCATTTGACCCTCAGATTGCTACAGCATTACTGACCGGAATCGTAGCCGAGACAGATAGATTCAGTAATGAAAAAGCATCGCCCCACACTATGTCGGTGTCTGGTACATTGATGGCCGCCGGCGCAAGTTCCCAGCTGGTCGCCAGCAAGCTGGAGACTGCAGAGGGAGTATCCGAATCAATTCAGGACGACACGTCATCTGACCAGGATCAAATTACTGATCAGGAATCGAATCCGGACGGAATGATCCAAATAGAGCACGATAATGAACCGGTAGCGGATCTCCCTGAGGTTCAGGACTTGTCTGCATCAGAGCCTATGTCTGTTCCCGAATCAACACCAGAGGCAGAAAACGATATACATAACGAGATACATTTTGATGAGCGTGACGCTTTAAAGCCGCTCGAAGATAGTCCGTCATCAGAACCATCATCCCGGGAACATAGTAAGCCTGACGGGTCGTCGACCAGTATGATTATGGACCCACCGCAGTTCGGGGGTCAGCTCACAGCCAATAGCGTAAATACTGATTATCAGGAACCTGCCAGTATAGATCCACTGGGAGTGCAGCCATCGGAGTTACCAATATTGTCGCGTAACTCTCCTCCGGCTGATTCTCCGGATCCCTACATTCCGACTCCGGTCAGTGATCCCCCGCAAACAAAATCTCCGGTTCCCCCCATAAACGATAAACAAACACTGAGTGAGATTGAAAAGGCAGTCGACAGCGCTCATCTTAAAAATCAGCCTGCACAATCCGGTCCGGCGTCGCCAGTAGACGAACTTCGTCAGGAGGTAGAGCAGGCTGCTAACATGACAACCTTTCAGCCGGAGCCGATCGCAGCGTTAAATGCTCAGGACTTCGGACTGGACCTTGGTCACGGGAAGCCTGCATCTGAAACTGAGACCACTAAGCCGGAAGACCAGAATCAGGGGGTCACTTCTCTGCCTCCGGTAACTAACACATCCGACGAAGACACAATAGAAAGCATTCTGGGCAAAAATAATAGCAAGAGCAATAGTTCACCTCCGCCCCCCGTGCCTCCACCTATGATGCCGCCGCCTGTCTAGAGTGAGTTACAATGGTTGAATATGTTAGAAGTTATCACTACTATTGTCGGGTCGTTAATGGGTCTGAGTTTTTTGCCACAGGCCTGGAGAATTTATAAATTTAAGAGGTCAGAAGAAGTATCACTGGTTACCTATGCATTCATTTTGTTCGGCGCTTCGGTCTGGATAGTCTATGGGGTAAGTAAAAGCGACATAGTGCTGATTATCTCGAATATTTGTGGGCTGATTGGCTGTAGCACTGTGCTGATTGCTACTTTGTACTACCGAAAGCCCGCGAAAAATGAATTTTGACGGAATTTTATTGATTGATAAGCCGGCCAAATGGACGGCGCACGACGTAGTAGCCAAAATACGTGGAATACTCACGAAAGAAGCTGGTCGCAAGGTTAAAGTGGGACACACCGGCACGTTAGATCCTCTGGCCACGGGCCTGATGATCATAGTCGCGGGCAGCTATTGCAAACAGGCCGAGCAGTTCAGCAAGCTGGACAAAACATATGAAGTGACGATGAAACTAGGCCAGACCAGCACAACTGGTGATGAAGAAGGGGAGAAAACTGTCATTAATACTCACAAACCAGCCATCAGTGAGATTAATATAGCTCTGGAGCAATTCACCGGAGAGATTATGCAGACACCACCGATATATTCGGCGATCAAAGTTGACGGCCAACGGGCATACAAACTAGCCCGGGAGGGCAAGGAAGTAAAGTTGGAACCCCGAAAAGTTACCATATACGGTATAGAATTAATAAATTACGCTTATCCTATGGTCAAATTCACGACCAAAGTATCGTCAGGCACCTATATCCGTTCATTAGTAGAGGATATAGGACAAAAATTAGGCACAGGAGCCTACATGAGCGACCTCAACCGTACAACGGTTGGTCAGTATAAAATAGAAGAATCTATAAAAGTAACAGATGTAACTATTGACAGAATAACAAAAACTTGCTAGAATATGATCATGAAATTATTTAAACCAAAACAACAAACAATTTCTGATGAATTAGCTGCTATGCAGGCCGAAACGGATGACCCGATACTTCCCACAGTGAAAGCAGAAGTAAGAAAAACTAAACATCAGACAGTAGCTACCTGGGCTACTATAGGAACACTGGCTGCAGGAGTAGTTGCTCATGCACTTGGCGGTAACGGAGAATCCGGAAAACAGCCGGCGCAACAAGAGGGCAGTCCGACTCCTCCGGTTTATAGCGAACCATCGAAAGGTGCTGAACCTGCTCCGTCTGCTCACGGTACTGAGTATCAGCCTGTCGTCCCAACTTCTGCGCCACTGAAAGGTGCTGAACCTGTTGCTCCGGATACTCCGGATAATAGTACTCATCGTAATGAGTTCCAGCCTGCCGTGCCTATGTCTACACCTGCGCCTGCTCTTCCTCCTACGCCCGCACCCCCTACTCCTGTGATGCCAGCGCATGGCAATTAGTAATCAGTATCTTGCGTAACAGATTGAGTTGTGCTACAGTATGACCAGCATATGATTACTAGTGAGAAAAAGGCGACTATTGTCGCCGAACTGGCAAAAGACAAAAAGAACACCGGCAGTCCTGCTGCACAAGTCGGTATATTGACTGCGCGTATTCAGGAACTGACCGAGCATCTCAAGATCAATAAGAAAGATTTTGCGGCCCGCCGCGGCTTATTACAGATGGTTGGTAAGCGCAAGCGACTGCTTCGCTACATCGCAGACAGAGACAGTAAAGCGTACATTGATCTTATACAAAAGCTTGGCATTCGCGCAAGCAAGCCAAAAAGCTGACCCCCTGGTTTTGTACATTTCGCTGTTGCAGGCGAATTGAGTAAGACCAGAGAGTTAGCCGGGACTCTCGGAACTGGTTCTATAAAACTAAGAGAATTTCGCCGTCGTGGAAGCAGCTATCCTGAAGGGATATCTGAACCATGCAGGCGAAAGAGAGGAATAATATATAAATGAGTACCATCAATCCCGCTGGTAAAGAGATAGTAAAGGTAAGTACTGAGTTCTGTGGGCGGACGTTAACACTGGAGGTCGGCCGCGTCGGCTTCCGCAGTAGTGCCAGCGTCATGGTGCGCTACGGTGACGCGGTTGTGCTGGGCACAGCCATGGTTGGTAGCAAGCCGCTTCAGGGCTTCGATTATTTCCCCTTATCGATTGATTATGAAGAAAAGATGTATGCCGCCGGCAAGATCAGCGGCAGCCGCTTCATCAAGCGTGAAGGCCGTCCCAGCGATGACTCTATATTAATCGGCCGTTTGATTGACCGCCCGATTCGCCCGCTCTGGCCAAAAGGTTACCGCCACGAAGTTCAGGGAGTTGCTACCGTACTGAGCGTGGACCCGGCATTTCGTCCGGACATGATTGCCATGCTTGCTATGAGCACGGCCTTTATGCTGACTGGTGCTCCGTTCGAGGGCCCGATCGCCGGCGTGCGTGTCGGTATGGTGGATGGCAAATATGTACCATTTGCGACCGCTGAACAACTGCAGGATGGCAAACTTGACCTTGTCGTAGCCGGAACGCAGGACGCCATAATGATGGTAGAAGCCGGTGCCAACGAAGTAACGGAGGACGAAGTCGCCGCAGCTCTGGAATTTGCCCACAAAGCTATTCAGCCGGCTATCGCACTGCAGCAGGAACTTCTGAGTAAGATCAAAGTCACCAAACAGGAATATACACTGGATCTGCCCGATGAATCCGTCCAGAAGCTTGCTGACGAATGGACAAAGGGCAAGCTCGGTGAAGCTCTGCATGCTCCGTATCCGGAACGCAATGAGCTGGTCACGAGTTTGCGTGATGCTTATCACATATTTATAGAAGAAAAACTAGGTGAAGACTATAATGTACACCGAACTGCCTACGACGAAGCCTTCACTAAAGCTCTGCACAAGGATGTTCGTAGAGGGATCATTGAGAAGAATATCCGTCCGGACGGACGCAAACTCGACGAAGTACGCCAGCTATCCAGTGAAGTCGGCATATTGCCGAGAACTCATGGATCCAGCCTGTTTACACGCGGCCTGACACAGGCTATGAACATTGTCACACTGGCACCACTCAGTTTTGCTCAGATGATCGATACTATGGAACGCAGCGAAGAAAAACGCTATTTCCACCATTATAACGCGCCTGGTTACACCGTCGGTGAAATAAAACGCCTCGGCAGCCCCGGTCGCCGCGAAATCGGCCACAGTGCACTTGCCGAGCGGGCAATGACCGCCGTGTTACCCGGCGAAGCAGATTTCCCATATGCCATACGATCTGTTACCGAAATTATGAGTCAAAATGGTAGTACCAGTATGGCTGCCACCTGTTCCTCGACACTGGCACTCATGGATGCCGGCGTTCCTCTGAAGCGTCCGGTGAGTGGTATTGCTATGGGTCTGATGCTCGGCGAAGATGGCAAACCATATATCCTGACTGATATTGCCGATGCCGAGGATTTCGCCGGAGACATGGACTTCAAGGTTACCGGCACAAGCGAGGGTATAACAGCTTTGCAGATGGATATGAAAGTTCACGGATTACCGCCGGAAATTCTTAAGCAGGCTTTACTTGAGGGTCGCAAAGGACGCATGAAAATTCTGGAGCATATGATCAGTGTTATGCCGTTGCCACGAGCTGAGTTGAGCCAGTATGCGCCGCAGGTTGTCGGAATCAGCATTAATCCTGACAAAATCCGCGAAGTTATCGGCAAGGGCGGCGAAACTATCAACAGAATCATTGCTGAAACCGGCGCCGAAATCGACATCAAAGACGACGGTACGGTTATGATCGCCAGCCCCGACAAGACCAGCATCGATGCCGCTATTGCCATGGTTCAGGCTATCACCGCCGAGGCAGAAGTCGGTAAAATCTACGAGAATGTACCAGTGGTAAGTGTGATGGACTTCGGTGCATTCGTTACAATCATGCCAGGCAAAGACGGCTTAGTGCATGTGTCTGAAATGAGCGAGGAAAGGGTTAATAAGCCAAGCGATGTCGTTAAAGAGGGCGACCTGGTCACAGTCAAACTGGTTGCTATCGATGATCGCGGCCGCCTGCAACTGAGCATGAAAGCAGCAGCCCGCGATAAAAACGCGTAAACAAGGGGAAAATATGAATTATTCCATAGCAAATCTAAATAAAAAGCACCTGCTGAGCATTGCTGTAATAAGTCTGACTGCCGCTTACCTGATCGGATCGCGGGCTCTTGACACCGGCAGCCTGTGGCAGTATCTGCTCTCATTTATTCTGGTAATTGTGAGTATCCGATACTTTATAAGGACTATCATAAAAAACCATCGTGGCCATAAAAACTAAAAAAGCTCTTCTTGAGCAGATTAAGGCAGATATTATCGGGCAAAATATCTGCCCGGATTTGGCCAGGACAGCCACGAACCTTGTCATGAGCAGGGGCAATCCCGATGCCGAAGTCGTATTTATCGGAGAAGCTCCGGGGAAAAACGAAGATCTGCAGGCTAAGCCCTTTGTGGGGGCAGCCGGCAAGTTCCTGGACGAAATGCTGCGTGGTATCAATCTGACGATTAAAGATGTATATATCACCAATATCGTTAAGTACCGGCCACCCGGCAATCGTGATCCGCTGCCGAAGGAAAAGAGGGCTTTCTGGCCGTTTCTCGTTACTGAATTACATTGCATCGGACCTAAAATACTGGTGACTTTGGGACGACACAGCATGGAATATTTCCTGCCGGGCAAAAAAATTACCGACATTCACGGGCAGCCCAAACGCATCACGTTTGGCAGCCAAAAACTGGTAATATTGCCGCTATATCATCCGGCAGCTGCGCTATATAACGGAAATCTAAAGGAAACTCTGATCGAAGATTTCGCGGCAATTCCGGTTATTTTAAAGAAATTAAATCAAATAAATTAAGAATTAATAAGGAAACCTAAATGGAAAATAATAATAACAATACTAACAAACCAGCTGACACGGGTAGTGCCGGCAGTACGAAACGACCCGCAAGGTCGCAGAGGAAACAAAACCCACCCGACAACGGTGGTAACGAACGTCGTCCGGCCAGCCGCGGTGCCGCAATTCGCGCCCAGAAACGAACCGTTGAAGATGCTCATCGCATCGCCAATCAATATATGGACGCCGAGGGCAAAAGTGGCAATAATGGTGGTGAAAAAAAACCGCGTGCGAACTTCATCGATGATACTCCACGTCTGAAAATTATCGGTCTGGGTGGCATGGATGGCGGTGGATCCAAGAACACCATACTTGTCGAATACAAGGACGACGTAGTCATTATGGACTGCGGCAGTGACCTCGGTGTCGACCTGCCGGGTATTAACTACGGTATTGCCGACATGGCATATCTCGATACTGTCAAACACAAACTAAAAGGCTACATCATCACCCACGGTCACCTGGATCATATCGGCGGCTTGCCGCACATTGTGCCGCTGTTCCCGGCGCCGATTTATGGCAGTAAATTTACAATCGGGCGCGTCGAAGAAATCTTCGGAAACTTCGGTCTGCCAATGCCCGAGGGATTTGAGCTCAAGACAGTAACAATGAACGAAAAAACTCATGAACGTCTCAAAGTCGGCGAGTTTTTCGTCGAATTTGTAACCGTAACCCATGCTATACCGGGCAGTACCTGTATCGTTCTTGATACTCCCGTAGGCCGCATCATTAATACCGGTGACTTCCGGCTTGATCCGAATCCGCTGGACCACGAACGCACCGATACTGAGCGCCTGATAGCACTCGGCAAAGAAGGTGTGCTGGCGCTACTCAGTGAAAGTACCACTACCGAACGCCCCGGCCGTACGCCCAGCGAAAGCATGTTGGAAGATAGCTTCGTCAGGATCATGGATCAGGCTCCGGGCCGGATCTTTGTAGCAATCTTCAGTACCAACGTGAATCGTATTCAGATGATTATCAATGCTGCAGTGCATCACGGCAAGAAGATTGCTCTCGATGGTCGCAGTATGATTTCGACTCTGGAAATGGCAGTGCGTCACGGCTTCGTACGCGTACCAAAAGGGACGTTCGTACCTATTGCGAGTGTACCGAATATGCCCGATGATCAGGTAGTTATTGTCTGTACCGGTGGTCAGGGTGAACCAAGCTCGGCCTTGCAGCGTATGTCAACCGGCGACCATCGCCACATCAAACTCAAAGAACAGGATTCGGTCATTCTCAGCTCAACACCTATCCCGGAAACAGGTAATGACGCCCTGATTGGCAACATGGTAGACGAATTGATGAGAAAGCAAGTACATGTATTCAGACACGAAACACACGATCTTGACGGCGCCGGACCACTGCATGTATCAGGGCACGCCAGTATCGATGAATACAAAGAAATGATCGATATGATCAAGCCTGCGTTCTTCATCCCCATTTACGGCAGCTACCGTTCCAAACAGCGCCATATCGAGATTGCTGTAGAAGAAGGCTTCCCACGTACCAATACTGTCAATGCCGAGAACGGCGATGTGATCGCACTTTCTCAGAGTAAAATGGAGATTGTGGGCGAAGTCCCGCATGGTACCATCCTGGTGGATCAGACAGGGGCCATTGTCAGTAATATAGTGGTCAAAGACCGTCTGGTACTGGCCAGTGAAGGTCTGGTAGCCGTTGTGCTGACTATTGACCGCAAGTCCGGCCAGCTGATGACCAGTCCGGATATCATCAGCCGCGGCTTTATCTATATGAAAGGCCAGGAAGAGCTGATGAACGCTTTCCGCATCGAGCTGAAGCGGGCCGTTGCCCAGCGATTCAAACGGATTGATCTGGACCGTTTCAAGCTGGAGCTGCGCGAGCACGTCACGCACTTTCTGTACGAGCAGACCGGGCGTAGCCCGATTGTCATTCCGGTAATCAATGTCGTGGGCGGCGGCAAACCGGGTGGCAATCCACAGCAGCAGGGCAATAACCGCCCCGCGTCCGGTGAGAAGCCGGCAACTCAGGAAAAAACTCCCGAACAGCAGGCTGCCGAAGCCCAGCAGCGCTTCGCTCAGATGCGTTCCCGCCTCTTAAACCAGGATGCCCGAACCGACTAAAATTACGTACTTTCTCAGAATAGGGAAATTAATCAAAAGCAGGATTGACTTTTGTAGTATTTTCTGCTACAATACTTACACGTCTATAAATATATAAAGTGTTACAATAATATAGAAGTATCCAAGATGGCCAAAAAGAAAAAATCCAAAAAGAAAGTTAGTGAATCAGCTGCACCGGAGCGCTCAGCATTCTGGCCGCTCAGTGGTGCTCTCCTGTTGATTATTCTCGCAGTACTGATGCTCATAGGCGGCTTTGGTACGGGCGGTTCTTTGCCCACAGGGATGTTCCGGGCAGTATACGAAGCCCTGGGCTGGGTAGCGTATCTGACACCTCTGGCACTCATATTCTTCGGTGTTATGAAATTCAGGAGCGAAGACCATCACATTCCACTCGGTAAATTTACAGCTATGCTCGGTTTCCTGACATCAGCGGCAGTTGCAATGCATACGATGTTTGCCTCGATTGACGAGTCTGGCAATGTTATAGAAAAGTCCGGCCACGGCGGATACACAGGCAGCGTACTCGGCAATGCCATTCTGTTGGCGCTGGACAAGTTTCCGGCTAGTCTTATATTTATTGTATTAGCTGTTCTGGCATTCTTCCTGTCGTTCAGTATTTCGCCTAAAGTACTTCTCAGGCTCCTCAGTCCATTCAAACCGAAAGAAAAAGAGGATACCGATCTGGCCGACCTGAAGGGTAAGAGCGAGCATGAATTCAAATTAAATGAAGGAGTACCAATGGTGAGAGCCGATTCCGCTGAATCTGCGCGCCCCAGGCTGAATAGTCTCAAAAATTCTGCTCAGAAATTGGCAGGTACAGAAAACCATGTGGCATTAACTACCGCCAGTGATCCTAACTGGCAGTTTCCTTCGCTTGACCTGCTGAATCAGAAGCAGGATAAGGCCGATGCCGGAGATGTGCAGGCCAATGCCGAGGTTATCCGCGAGACATTCCACAACTTCAATATCTCCGTTGATATGGAAGGTGCTAACGTCGGTCCGCGTGTCACACAGTACACGCTGAAGCCGCCAACTAATGTTAAACTGACCAAAATTACCGCTCTCGAGAATAATCTGGCGCTTGATCTGGCCGCACATACCATACGTATGGAAGCACCGATTCCCGGCAAACGTCTGGTTGGTATAGAAGTTCCTAACGTCAAAGCCGCTACAGTCCGGACCGGTAATTTATTGACGTCGCCGCAGTGGCAGCAGGCCAATTCTCCTTTGGAATTTGTGATCGGTAAAGATATTGCCGGACAGCCGGTACTTGCTGATCTGGCTAAACTGCCTCATATACTGGTCGCCGGCCAGACAGGTTCCGGTAAATCCGTGATGATCAATACTATCCTGACCAGTCTGCTGTATCGCAACAGCCCGGCAGATCTGAAGCTGATTCTAATCGACCCTAAGCAAGTGGAGCTCAAGCCGTACGATGATATCCCCCACTTGCTGGCCCCGGTGATTACCCAGCCCGAAAAGTGCGTCAGCGCTCTCAAATGGACAGTAGCCGAGATGGAGCGCCGTTATAAAGCTCTGTCTGAGGTCAATCGCCGGAATATTATTGAGTACAATAAGCTTAAAAAAGAAGAGGGAATGCCCTACATTGTGGTTGTTATTGATGAGTTAGCAGAACTTATGATGGTAGCCGCACGTGATGTTGAGTCACTGATCGTACGCATAGCGCAGAAAGCCCGGGCTGTTGGCATCCACCTGGTATTGGCTACTCAGCGCCCCAGTGTTGATGTCATTACCGGCCTGATCAAGGCAAACGTACCGGCCCGGATTGCCTTTACAACAGTGAGCCAGGTTGATTCCCGTACCATTATTGACGGAATAGGGGCTGAAAAGCTGCTGAACAGGGGTGACATGTTGCTAAAAACTTCCGAAATGCCCAAGCCAAAGCGCGTGCAGGGTGCATTGATATCTGATGATGAAACCCTGAATGTTACGGACTTTTTGCGTGAACAAAGAGCACCGAATTATGACGATGAGATTATCAGCCAGCCGGTACAGCTGGGCAAAGGCAGCTTAGTGGCTGATTATGGAGGTCAGGATACCGATGATGACCTTTGGCGCGATGCTATAAAGGTAGTAATAGAGGGTGGCAAAGCCAGCACCAGTCTGCTTCAGCGACGCTTGCGTGTCGGCTATGCCCGTGCTGCCCGATTGATCGAGAATATGGAAGAGCAGGGCATTGTAGGTCCGGCTGACGGAGCCCGCCCACGTGAAGTACTGGTGAGAAGCATGGACGAAGTATTCGGTGACCCGGCCAACCCTGACGGTGACGTCTACGACGACATGACCGACACCGAAGCAGTAAAATAATTTCAATTTTTAAGCCCGAGATATATTATTAAGTAATATGAGCAGCGTAAATAATCATGAAGTTTCTTTATTGCCAGTGATGAGATTAGAAGGTGAGGGTGGCCACGTGGAAGAACTTCATCCTGAAGCAGTAGCGGGGCTTTTCCATATTGCTACAAAAAATAGTTTTGGTACTGGAACTGAGGGAGTGGGTTTAGCTATTACTCAAGCTGTGGGCATAGCAGATTCTATTGAGAGTGCCTTGGCTAACGGAGAGACAATACTAATAGGCCGAGGCACTAGGTTTAGAGTATTAGAACTTGTCTAGCCCGTGGTTATTGACGAACAGGGGTGAGTAAGGTACAGTTAACTTACTATTAACTCAGTTTGCGACCCGCATGATAATCAGCGGATGGACGCAGGCAGTAACCAAAGGAGTAAGAGGCGTGAATCAATACGAAATCGCTGTTTTATATGATCCCGGTTTGGAAGTAGATCTTTCAAAGGCCGAGACCAAATTTACAAAAATTGTCGAAGCCGGCGGCGGCAAAATAACCAAGACAGATAATTGGGGCAAAAAGAAACTGGCGTACCCGATTGCCGGGCACGATATGGCTGTCTATGTCTTCTATACAGTTGATATGCCTGCCGAAGGTGTGCGCAAGGTAGAAGCCACTCTGAATATCACAGACGAGATAATCCGTTATCTGATCACACGGCCTGACCTTAAGGCAATTGCCAAGGCAGAAGAAGCCAGGGCCGAAAAGGCTAAGAAAGCTGCCGAGCGCGGAGATTCTCCGCATCGTGATGACGACGAAGAATCCGAAAGAGAGTAGAATAAAAGGGAAATTAGCAATTAACAATGAACGATATGCAATGTATTCACAATTGGCAATTAGCATTTGACTCCAGAGGGCCATCGCTAATAGCAAATTCATTGCCAATAGTTAATCGTAAATTGATAAACTAACGACGAAGGAGATTGAAAGATGGCTAAAGGATTTAACAAAGTAATTTTGATGGGCAACCTGACGCGCGACCCTGAAGTACGCGCTACGAATAGCGGCCAGAGTGTCACAGGCTTTGGTCTGGCGGTCAATCGTACCTGGAAGAGCTCTGATGGTAGCCAGCAGGAGAGCGTCAGCTACATCGACTGTGTGGCCTGGGGCAAGACAGGCGAGATTATTGCCCAATACATGCAAAAAGGCCGGGCACTGCTGGTAAGCGGCCGTTTGGAGCAACGCAGCTGGGATCAGGATGGCCAGAAGCGCAGTAAGGTAGAAGTAATTGTCGAGGACTTCAACTTCGTTGATAGCCGGGGCGGTGGTAACGAGAGCAATCAATCCGTCCCTGCTTCGGTCAGTGATAGTTCTGATGCCGGACCAACAAAACCAGCTAAGAAAAAAGATAAGGACGTGGTAATAGAGGATATTGGTGACGAACCTATTAACCTCGACGACATCCCATTCTAAGGCAATTAGCATTTAACAATGAACGATTTGCAATATATTAACGATGAGCAGTTAACATTTGACCCCAATGGTCCATCGCCAATCGCTAATTCATTGCTCATTGCTAATAGTAAACCGATAAATTAACGACGAAGGAGTAATTTATGGCAAAGATTTTTAAACACCGGACTGACGTAGCATTTTTTGACTACAAGGACTTCAAAACCCTGCAACGCTACGTCAATCAGTACGGACAGATAGAGACCCGTAAGAAAACAGGCCTGAGCGAGAGTCAGCAACGCCGGCTGTCGGTCGCAATCAAGCGCGCCCGACACCTTGCACTACTGCCGTTTGTGATCAGCAACTAAAGAAAGATTAGCAATTAACAATGAACGATTCGCAATACATGAACAATTGGCAATTAGCATTTGAATCCAACTGTCCATCGCTAAACGCTAATTCATTGCTTATAGCTAATCGCTAATCGATAATATAACGACGAAGGAGATAAGATGGATCAACAATATGAAGAAGCTGTTCGAACAACCGAAGAACTGCATAACAAAGCACGGGATCTGATAGATGATTCCGGCAATTCTATGGGCCGGCAGCTGCTGGAAAACGCTCATCGGCTCTACAATGACACCAAAGGTCAGAAAAATCCCCGCTCCCTGGAAGACCAAACTGACAGTATAATGGAATTACTGCGACAAATACGAAGCAGTAGCGAGCCAGCCATGAGTCCTCCTGATGCGGACTTTCTATACAAGAGTTATGAGCAACTCAAAATGGCATATAGAAAGTTTGAGAACCATTAAGAGCCCGCATGATTGACTTAAAGGCCGCCAAAGAAGTACACAGATTGGTCTATGAAGTGACTACCCGAAATATTCCGAATTTCGGAGGCAATCATGGCTTCAATTTATCACCGGCTTCCAATCCGGACGAGTTACTCCGGGCCAGCAGCAATTTTCTGGGACTTGTAAATTCGGGAAATAATCCCTCCTATGAACAGATTGAGGCACTGCGGGCCGAGTGTATGTTAGGAATGGCTACCGGCCTGCTGGGCAGTAAGGATATAGAGAAGATTAACAAGCTATTAGATATGGAGGAAAAATAAACTATGGCATTCGGAGTGACTGATCTTAAAAAAGGTGTGATTTTCCAGATGGAGAATGTGCCCTACAGAGTAGTTGAGTACGGCCAAAAGGTTATGGGACGACAGGGGTCAGTAGTTAATGTCAAAGTTAAAAGCCTGGTTGACGGTAAAGTACTGGACAAAACCTTTAAGGGTAACGATACGATTCAGGAAGCTGATGTTGCGAATGGTAATGCCCAGTATCTTTATAGTGATGATAAAACATTTTATTTCATGGATGAGGATAGTTTCGAAACTCATGAAGTTCCGGCCGGAATTGTCGGTGACCAGGCAGGTTATCTCAAGGAGGGTGATAAAATTCAGACACAGAGCTTCAACGATCAGATTATTAATGTTGTCCTGCCCAAGAACATATTTCTGGAGGTGACTTATGCTGAAGAAGCAGTCAAAGGTGATACCAGTTCGGCAATTACCAAGGATGCCACGCTCGAAACCGGAATTATTGTTAAAGTCCCGGCGTTTATAAAAACCGGCGATATAATCAGTGTGGATACCGCGACCGGTGCTTATCGTGAACGCAAAAAAGATTAATCCCGAATCGACAGAACACTATGTTTCGCGCGGGGGACATAAAATCAGTTCCGTCGCCGATAAATTTAACCTGCAACTTCGTGGAAGGGTAGTGCTGGATGTTGGCAGCAGTACGGGGGGATTTACTGACTTTGCTTTGCAGCAAGGAGCAGACAAAATCATAGCTGTCGATGCTGGGACAAATCAATTACACGAAAGCCTGCGTAGTAACCCGAAGATTGAGCTGCATGAGCAAACTGACATCCGGGAAATCGATGTAGTAAGCAATCGAATAAACTATGTATTCATTGATGTTTCCTTTATCTCTATCAGGGAGGTTTTGGTTCATTTACCCAAAATTATTGACCAGGATACGCAGGTTATTGCTATGGTTAAACCACAGTTCGAGACTGCATCCGGCCATATGAAACACAGAGGTATTATCAAGAATGAAACCATCCGGCGTCAGATACTGAAACAGTTTGAGGAGTGGGTTCACAAAAGTTACCGGATCGTTGCCAAGGCAGACTCTCAGGTAAGGGGAGATAAGGGAAACAGAGAACGTTTTTATCAGCTGATACTGTTATGACGGAGCAATAATAATCGGTGAAACGTAGCTTATAGACGTTATAAAATATTGTATTCATGCTGTGGCCCGATACATAGAAAATTGTTCGGGCATATACGTAAAATAAAATAAAAAAACTCCTTGCAATGCATAAGTAGAGTGTGTTACTTTTCGTAGTATAGGTTCTGAAATTAAAACAAAATAGAACCAAAACAAACGAACACTAAAAAAGAGATAAAAGTGAAAACACAAACGTCAAAAGTCCGGGCAAACCGGGTAAGCCGGTTTCATTATAAAAGTGGTGTCGAGTATCGAACCAAAAACAGGCGGGTCCTGTGGAGCTTTCTTAGCCTTACAATTATGCTGGGATTTGGCGGTCTGCTGGCTACCCATACATCTCTTGCCAAAGATTTCTATAGCAAAACAATGAATCGTCAGGCTCACGCGGTGACGTTAGCTGATCCGGCTATAAAATCTCAAAGCTCTGACCTGGCCTCTGCTCCCAAACTGCCAACGCAGGATAAACAGCTCGCCAAGAAGATTGCCGCTAAACTGGATACTTTTCCAGACAGTCAGAAATGGTCTGTTTATGTTCAGGATATTGAAACCGATCGCTCTGTTGCTATCGATGCTGACTCCGGCTATGAACCTGCCAGTTTCTATAAGTTATTTCTGTTGGCCCCTCTGGAAAGTAAGTTCCCGACAGAAAAATGGTCTACACGTATTCAGGGCAGGACTCTTAAGTCCTGCATTGATCTGATGTTGAGACTTTCTGACAATGCCTGCGGCCAGGCTATCGGTACTCTGGTAAATTGGAGCTATGCAGACACCTTCAACGAAAGTATCGGTATCAGTAAGACCAGGCTCGCCAGCGGTGTGGGTGGCACAACCACGGCGCGGGAGGTGGGGGAGCTTTTCGTAAATTTGCGTAAAGGTGAAATACTGACCGACAAAGCCCGTCGTCAGGTCTTTGACTCGCTCTACGGACAGAAACACACGACCGGTATACCCGCCGGATGCACCAACTGTCGCGTGGCCAACAAAACAGGCGATATAAACGGTTTCGTACACGACGGCGGGGTTATAACCCACGGCAAAGACAGCTATGTACTGGTTATTATGAGTAAGGGTGGCAACTTCGACCAGATTGCTGATCTGACCCGCACCATCGACGCCGAAATGTACCCTTAGGGAACTCTTGCTGAACAGCACATTCCTAAGTGAAAATCTGTGCTCCGATGCTTATCGTACCTCTGGTACGCCTTTACTTCGGTGCTAGCTTTTCATCCCAAACTGTACTACTTAGGCAAGAGTCCTTGCAAGCGTAATAGAAAATTCAGGAGCGAAGCTTGTAACCTCTGTTAAAGAGACGATAATTAAGCACGAATAAGCTGGCAGCAGCCAGTCCGATGACGCTCAGACTGATAGCTACGTTGACATCTGCACGACCCAGCATACCGTAGCGCACGGTGTTAATCATATAGTAAATAGGGTTGAACTGCGTAAGTGTACGGAAAGGTTCGGGAAGCAGTGATACCGAGTAGAAAACTCCGCCCAGGAATATCAGCGGCTGGAGAATGAATGTCTGGTACAGACTCAGATCATCGAATTTTTCTGCTATCAGACCGACCAGTACGCCGGCCATGGCGAAGAAGGTGCCAATAAGTACAAAACTGAGCAGGAATATAAACGGATGCGCCATCGGCAGATCATGAACCAGCAGGACTGCAGTTACATAGGCAATAGCGGTGATTATAACTGCCCGGACAAAGCCTCCCAGGCCAAAGGCTATCAGCAATTGCACATTTGACACCGGTGAGGCAAGCTGATCATCGATGGCACGCTGCAGTTTCTGCTGCATCAGAGAGGATGAGTTATTGGAAAAAATATTGATTGCAAAGCTCATCATCAACAGTCCCGGTATGATAAAAACGATGTAACGGTGGCCATCCAGCTGATCAATACGGCTGCCCAGTGCAGCACCAAAGACGCTGATGTACAGATAGGTTTCCAGCAGAGGACCGAGGATTGTCTGGCGCTTGATGCCCCAGAACCTTGATAATTCACGTCGCAGCACCGTCCAGAAGGGCAAAAATTTCATCATGAAATCGCTCCGTTTCTGGTCAGTTCGTTGCGACCGACCACTGTTAAGTAGACATCTTCGAGAGTTCGCTTCTTGTAATGTTTTTTGAGCTCGGCGCCCGTACCGGTGCGTACTATCCGGCCATGATTGATAAGCGCCAGGTTGTCACAGAGTTGCTCGGCTTCTTCGATGTAATGCGTGGTCAGCAGGATGGTCGTGCCTTCTTTGTTTACCTTTTTCATGTAGCGCCACAGTTCCAGGCGCAACTCGACGTCTACACCGGCAGTCGGTTCGTCCAGTATCAGCATTCTGGGCCGGTGCATCAGAGCCCGGGCCAATACTACACGGCGTTTCATCCCGCCTGAGAGAAAGGCGCTCCTGGCCTTGCGTTTTTCAGTCAGCGAAAAAGCCTCCAGAAGCTCATCTATACGTTCGCGGCGCTGCTGCTTCGGCATGCCGTAGTACCCGCCGTGATAATCCAGCGTATCTTCAACAGATAAGAACCAGTCCAGATTTGTTTCCTGAGGTGCCAGCCCTACGAGGCTCCGGGCAGCCTGGTAATCTGTCACAACATCATGTCCGAAAACCGTTGCCGTGCCGCTGGTCGGTATAGCCAGCCCCATAATACAGTGAATAATTGTAGATTTGCCGGCACCGTTCGGACCCAGCAGGCCGAAAAATGACCCCTCAGGAATTTCCAGATCAATACCTTTGAGCGCCTTTGTCCCGCTGGCATAGGTTTTCTTCAACTTCGTAACTTCCAAAGCTCCCATAGATTTCTAGTTTACAGCATTTAAGAGCCTGTTTACAGGGGTTTTCAGACGTTGAAGCGGAATTCTACGATATCTCCCGGCTGCATAAGATAGGTTTTGCCCTCCGTACGGACTTTTCCGGAGCTTTTGGCGGCTGCTTCGGACCCTGCCGTTACCAGGTCGTCATAATCTATTACCTGAGCAGCAATAAAACCGCGCTCAAAATCCCCGTGTATTGCGCCGGCTGCCTGCGGTGCGGTGGCTCCCCGGGGAATTGTCCAGGCACGGACTTCTTTTGCGCCGGCTGTCAGGTAGCTTTGGAGCCCCAATGTTGCGTAAGCGGCATGTATAAGCTGGTTCAGTCCGGCTTCCTTAACCCCGTATGTTTCCAGGAGTTCTGAGGATTCTTCCAATGATAGCCCCTGCAGTTCGCTTTCCAGCTTTGCACAGACAAATACAGCTTCAGCGGGAGCCACTATATCGGTCAACTCATTTTTTTTTGTCTGGTCTGCCAGTGTTTGCTCATCGACATTAAAGAGGTAAATCATGGGTTTGGCAGTGATAAGTTGCAGATCGGCTATCAGTTCGAAATTTATCGGTGTCGGGCTTTGACTCACGGGCGTACCGCTGTCCAGCAGCCCTTTTACTCTGGCCAGTTCGTTCAGTACAGGTTTAAGCTTGGGGTTAATCCGGGCTTCTTTTTCGGTTCGTGGGAGGCGCTTGTCGACTGTCTGCAGGTCAGCCAGCACCAGCTCGGTATTGATAACATCTATATCCCCCCGGGGATTATGTTCCTTGTCGACGTGCTGCACATTGTCATCAGTAAAAGCTCTCACCACCTGACAGATTGCATTACAGCTGCGGATATGGCTCAGGAACTGATTACCCAGACCCTCGCCGTGGCTGGCACCGGCTACCAGCCCGGCAATATCCACGAAGGTAACGCTGGCGGGGATTATCTTCTGACTGCCATACATTTGTGCTAATACATCAAGTCGCGGGTCTGGTACACCGACAATTCCGGTATTGGGTTCAATTGTTGCAAAAGGATAGTTAGCCGCCAGAATATTATTATCTGTCAACGCGTTGAAGAGTGTGGATTTGCCGACATTAGGCAACCCGACAATCCCTATCTTAAGTGTGCTCATAGGTACTAGTTTAACAGATACAGAGTAGTTTACGATCAGCAGTTTGTCGGAGCCTGAGGTTAAGTGTGGGCAAACCAGGGCTGCAAAAATTGAAAAGGTAGTATATAAACACTTTGCAAATAGGCATAAGCTGTATACAATAGTTAAAAAGTAAACAATAACTATAGTAAGAATGGTCATGAAACTACTAAAAAAACCGTCTGCGAAAAAAAATAAAAATCCGGTTCACGAAAACCCGAATGCCCCCCATACAACTGTACCTGCTGAGGATTCCGCTGGATCGCAACAAATTGTTGGACCCAAAGTTTCTAAAAAGTGGCTGGGAAGTATTTTACTGATTATTGTTATAGGTGTAGCCGCTATCATGGTTGTTGACAAGAATAAGGACAATACGGTTTTTACCATAGATGGCAAAAGTTATAGCAACCAGCAAGTCAGCGATCTTACAGCTTTCCCCCGAAGCGCAGGACTTGCTCCTGAAGATGCAGCACGTCAGGCCTTTGAGTTGCTGCGCAGCGTGAAAGCTGCCGAAAAATCCGGTGTTAAGCCCGATCCCAAGCTCTTTGAGTCTGCAAAAAAAGAGCTGCTAACGGCACTAAAACTTCAAAACTCAAAAGATAAGAATAGCTTGGCATGGGTTGATCTTCAGGCGCAGGTAAATGCTATCGAGCAGTATATTGGCGATACAGTTGTACCCGGCTATAAAGGCTACGCATTCGATTTTTATTTTGGCCAGCATATTCAGCATGGGCCGGACTCCAAAATTACCGGCTTAAATGACCCTGAGCTCATTCGCCAGGACAAAGAGTACGCAAAAAAGCAGGCTGACTTTTATTATCAGGGGATTAAGGGTAAGACTATGAGTCCAGAACAAGCACTGAGGCTCATATATAGCGACCCTAAGCTGACAAAGTTACCGGGTGGTGGCGGAACAACCAGCAAAAAATTCGGAAGTTCAAACACGCTTGATTGGGAAACAGAAGTGCGTAATAAATCTGCCATTGATTATATAAAAAGCCAGACCCAGCCAGGCTTAAGCGATGTAAAAACGGGTAGGGCGGCAGCAAGTATAAACCAGGAAGAAAAAGACTATCCGGAAATATATTACTATTTTGTACAGCTTGACGCGATCCCCGAGGTAAAAGCGGTAAGCCAGGCAGATTTTGCCAAAGCCAAAGATCAGATTAACGCAAAATATAAAGGGTTGAACAAATGAATATCAAATATCCCTATAAACTTGCCCTGCTGGCTGTATTCAGCCTGACGGGAGTATTTATTGTGGGCGGTTCATCACCTGTATCAGCTGCTGCATCATGTGTAAATAACTCAGGCAATCATAACGATTATGCAAATATTGTAGTCAATGTGCAATGGATGGACAAAGCAGGCAATATCCGCCAATTCAATGATGGAAAAGTTCGCGTTACAACCGTTGCCTCTACTTCTGCCAGTGGCGGCAATAATATTATTCAGACAAATAGCGGGGAGCGTCATTCTACTGCCGTTTTTGATCAGATCACCAGAGGTGACTGCGGTTTTAATAATCTACCCGGGGCGACCGGAAGCAATCCTCCCGGCGATACCACTAATGTTATTATTGGCTACAATTTCGGAAGTAGTGGCTCCCCGCAGAATACTTCCCCCAATAATTATGGGGACGGTCCCTGGGCGCTCGATTGCGATGAAGCTGACAGGGGCATAGGCAACGGTACACGCTTTGAGATAAGCGGAGCAGGTGTACCATCTGCGGCAGATGGAAGAACAAATTCAGGGAACTGGGGCGCTGTGCAGGATATTACTTCGCGCAATGGCCGGACAGACAAAATAACTGTCACCTGGTATGAGTCACAGGATCCTCCACCCCCCCCGTGTCCTGTAGGCGCTCCTTCGGCTGTTCCTCCATGCTATCCGACTACCGTTACCGGAAATATAAATGTAGACTGTCAGTACGTAGCCGGCGGGTTCAATAACGCAACCTTCAGGTACTACAAGGTGTTCAGGAATGGCATCGCGGCAGCAAATGTAATCGGCTGGGGAGCGATGGATGCCGCTGGCAATATTCCGGCCCCCGGTCTTTCTATCGACGGTGTGGCACTGATAGGGCAGGGAGATACCCGAGAGGACTTCTTTATCAGAGGTTACCAGAATGCTGGTAATCCTGCTGACCCAACTACGTATTCCGGAGTCAATCCGGCTCCTACTCCGCAATTTGTGCAATGGTTCGACTGTGTAGATGATTCTGTGGAATATACTATTACTGCAGATTGTACCACGGTTTATATCCGTGGATTGTATGATCCCGATGGTGGAGACGTGAGCTGGAATTTAAATAGCGGCCAAAGCGGAGCCGGGCGTGGCGACATTGATGTTGCTCATGGAGTATCTGCCGGTTCAAACGCAGGGTTCAGTATCACAATGAACGCCGGCAATATAGGTCCGAGTGGTCCCAACTCGATAGTTACGCAGTCTAATGTTGCCAAATCCTATAGCGTTCCGCCGCCTGACTGCTTCGACGACCCGCCCAGCTTCACTATCTCTGCTGATTGCAGCACAATCAGGTTGCGCAACATGAACGATCCTGATACTCCGGGAGCCGGCCTGAGTTATTCCGGAGGCATATATCAGAGAGTCGGAGCTACTCAGGGCGTCCTGGCACAAACGCTTATCGGAGCAGGTACGGATGTAGATATTCCTTATGATGCGCAAGCCTTGGAAGATGGGGTAAATGGCGGTTTTGTGATAATAGTGGGTGTCTACAACAACGAGCCTGATGGTTTTGGAGGGGGACAGGGAGCCTATGTGGGTGAGCAGCGTGTGGATGTCGGTCCATGCTTCAGTGCCACCTGTACGATCAGTATTGTTACAAATGTCCCCGGTGCGCCGGCAGGGAGCAATAATGTTGATGCCCGCCAGCCTTACACGATCAACTACAGCATTACAAATACCGGTCCTTTACCTATGCCCGGAACAATGGCGGGGAGCGGAGAGCGGACTTCGCTTAGCAATAATGTTGGCCCGACACCGGCATTTGCCAGACATGTGGATGGCAGACCACTGGCAGTTGGCAGTACTATGAATGGTAGCTTCTCTGCACCAGCGATCAACAGGATTGGTTCTTTCGGAGCTAACGGCTATGCCAGTTACGCATCAAGTTTCCGTCTGGGTGCGGATTGCTCTCCGGGGCCAAGTATCGGGCCGTCTGGTGGCGGTGGCGGAGGAGGTTCTGTGACGGGTCCTCCCGGTGGTCCCGGCACGGGTAGAGTCAGTACCTATGACGAGTTCAGGCTCACCCCTATAGCTACGGCACCAGTCTTCGATAATGAGGAAACTCCCACCACGGTAACCTTTACCCGATCTGTTAACGAGGTTACTCCACGCGGCGCAAGCTTACCCGGCTGGATCGGAGCACGCGCTACCGCTACCAGAACTGCTACTTACCAGAGATTTGGCACGCCGGCGCCTGTGATATTTGCAGGTACGGGAGCATGGCCGGCACAACCTGGAAACGGCTCAGAATCAGTCAATTTCATCACAAGAAACTACGGATTCAGCCGGCCTCCTCCCGCAGGATTCGGTGGTGGTGATGAGTTTTGCTCTCGCGTGGTAGTAGGTCCGTCTACGGGCTTTGCAGGACCTGGCTCCGGTAATAATGTCTTCCAGCCCGGGCCGGCCGCGGATTCCGGTGCACCACCAGCCGGTTGCAGCAAAATCTATGACGAACCTTACATGAGAGTCTATGGTAATGACGTATCTGCAGGCGGTGACTTCCGTGACCCGGCATGCACTATCACTACTGCAGCCAGAATAGATATGTTCACCAGGAATCTGTCCGGTATTGGTCGTGGTTCAGGTGCACAGATGGCAGTATTTGCACAAGAGAAAATCAGCGGATTCCCAAGTACCACCACCAAGAGCGCGGCTCCGAGTGGCAAAATCGGCCTGTCGTTCTCCAATACCTTCAACAATACAAATACCAACGAAGCAGAGGGTGGCGGGAGTAGTAACAGGCCACGATCCGGGGGCGGGTTTGCAAGTGGTCCGTGTATTCCAAATTACTTCGAAGAAACACAGTACTCTGACGCAGAAGAAGTAAGTCCCGGAGTTCCCAGAAAAGTTAATGTAGCCGGCTTTGCCGGGCCCGTCAGTACCGCGAGCCTGCCCAATCCGCAGACTGTAGTCGGCAGTAATGCCACTGTGACCGGCGGCGCACTGGGATTAGGCGAAAGAAGGTCATTATTGGTAAACGGAGACGTTTACATCAGTGGTAATGTCGTATATGACACTAACTGGACTGCCATTGCCGATATCCCGAGCTTCTACCTGATCGTGAATGGTAACATCTTTATAGATAAGGATGTTACCCGGCTTGACGGCACCTATATAGCTCAGCCGCGAGCGCCTGGCGTTGGCGGAAATATCTTTACCTGCTACGAAGATCCCGGAGTACCGGTACCTGTTGCCAGCCTGAAGCCCACCTGCGACAGACAGCTTGTTATTAACGGATCATTTGTAGCCGAAAAAGTCCATTTCCTGCGAACTCACAGAACAATCAGAGACTCGCCTGCGCTGCCAAACACTGAGAATCCGCTTTCTCCGGTGGCTCCTGCGGCGGGGCCGACAGTAGCAGCAGCTGCCGAGATATTCAACTTTACCTCTGAGACATATCTGGCTGTTCCTGCCTTGCGGCCCCTGGGTGGAAGTGCTAATTCGCAGTATGACTATATAACGGCATTACCGCCGGTCCTCTAGGGAGAATCGATGGTGGGATCCTGTAACGCTTATGGTAAAATGAGGTCAATATGAGCTTATTGAGTGGGATATCTGACTATTTCGGTCTGGACATTGGCGTAAATGCCATCCGGATCGTACAGTTATCGAATACGCCTCAGAATAAGCGACTGCTACGGTTTGCTCTGTTACCAATAGATCCCAAGCTATCTACCAGCGATGCAAAATCAGACCAGCTGCAACTTGCCGAAAAAATAAAAGAGGCTATAGCAGCTGCCCAGATAACCACGCGTAATGTAGCCGCCAGCCTGCCGTCACAATTTGTATTCACCACAGTGGTAGATATTGAACGCCTGCCGCCGGATGAGCTGGCCAAAACCATCCGATATCAGGCCGACGCCCTTATACCCACACCTCTGGAGACTTCCAAGATTGATTGGGCCGTTATCGGTGATTCTCCAACAGATCCTGCCAAACTCGAGGTTCTGTTGTCGAGTGTGACCAATGAGTATTCTGAACACCGGCTGGATCTGCTGGAATCAATCGGGCTCAATGTAATATCTTTTGAGCCGGAAAGTCTGGCCCTGACGCGTTCTATGCTGACAGCAGACATGTCCCAGCCATGCATGATCATAGATATAGATAATCGTAAAACAGATATAGTTATCGCAATTGGCGGCATTCCGCGTCTGACGCGTTCGATACCCAATGGCACAGATGCTATCATTCGCTCTGCCGTGCAGAATCTGAACATTGAAGAAAAACAGGCTCAGGAATTTGTATTTAAGTTCGGACTGAGCCAGCAAAAACTTGAGGGACAGGTCTACTCTGCAATTATCGGTACTATTGACCAGCTGATCGGCGATGTCGAAAAATCTATTAAGTTCTTCGCATCCCGCTATAACAACACGAAAATTAACCGGATTATTATGACCGGCGGGGCATCAAGCCTGCCTGAGTTTCCGCTGTATATGGCCAATAAATTTGGTATAAACGTCGAAATAGGCAACGCGTGGCGCAACGTAGAATACAGTCCGGAGCGCCAGAACGAGCTTATGGCTCTGTCTAATCACTTCGCGGTAGCAGTCGGTCTGGCGGAGAGAAACGAATGATTCAGTTCAACTTACTCCCTGATGTAAAACTGGAATATATTCGTACTCTGCGACGCAAGCGCCTTATCGTCTTAGGGTCAGTTATCGTCATTATAGTCTCTTTTCTGATTTTTACGATTTTGTTTGTGACTGTGCGGGTCGGTCAGAGATCGAGCCTGGAAGATCTGGATAATGATATCAAAAGTTCAGTTAAAACACTTCAGTCCAAACCGGACCTGAACAAAGTCCTGACTATTCAGAATCAACTTAAGAGTCTGCCTGACCTTCATAGCAAAAAGGTCATGAGTTCCCGTCTTTACGACTTCCTGACGCAGCTGACACCTAATCAGGCAAATATCTCGCAGGTTGACGTAGACTTTGCAAATGGAAAGATAATTCTCAAAGGTGCCGCCGATTCAGTGTTGACCATAAATAAGTTCGTCGACACGATTAAATTCACGAAATATCAGCAGGGGGATCAGCAGAAAGACGCCTTTTCTAATGTCGTACTTCAGAATTTCTCGGTTACCGGCAGTAAATCAAGCAATCCGGCTGAAGACAGGGATACCTCTTATGATATTGCTTTCAATTTCGATCCCGTGATCTTCGCATTATCTAAAGAGAGTACCAGTGTCGCGGATGATTCTTTCAAGCTTATAGTGCCGAATATTATCAGTACCAGATCAGAAACTCAAAAGCCCGCAAGTTTGTTCGTGCCGGAGCCGCTCGGGCCGGATAAGGAAAGGGATAACTAAGATGGCCAAAGCAAGACCACATTTCTCAGTAAAACGCATAGCTATTGATAAGGCCAATGCCCGGATGCTGAGCGCAGTCGCAGCCGCAGCTTTCTTTGCAGTATTTTCTCTTGTTGCATCTCAGGCGCTTGTAAGTCAGATGAAATATCAGAATAAGGTCATTAAACTCAAAAAAACTGCCCTGAATCAGCTCAAAGTTAATATTACGGAAACTGACAAACTCTACACTGCTTATCAGGAGTTTGCCGGCAATACCGAGAATGTTCTGGGCGGTAATCCCAAGGCCGATGGCCCTAAAGACGGAGAGAACCCGCGTATTGTCCTGGATGCCCTGCCCAGCAAATACGATTTTCCGGCACTTGCCACCAGTATCGAAAAAGTGCTTAAGGAAAACAGCTATACGATAACAAGCATTGATGGTATCGATGACGAAGTAGCTCAGTCTAAGAAAAAAGATACTGGTGCTGCCCCGAAACCTATAGACATCCCGTTCAGCTTTACAGCACCGGCAGAAAGCCAGAGAGCCAAAGAGTTAAGCCAGCTCCTGGAACGGTCGATCAGGCCGATAGAAGTGCTGAGGATGACCGTAACAATACGTGAGCAGGGAGGCAGACTTATTGTAAAAATGGATGGTAAGACATATTTTCAGCCCGAGAAGAGCCTGAAGATTGAAGATCAGGTGATAGCACCGAACGGCAGTGCTAAAAAACCAGTAAAGAAGTCCACAGGAGCAACAAAAAAATGAAAAGAAGCGACATAGGTTTAATTATCGCAGTTGTTATTGTCGCGGGCTTCATGTCATTGATTACTTCCAGGATATTATTCTCACCAAAGAAGACACAAAACCTGTCAGCCCAAAAGGTAGAAGCTATAAAAGCGGAGTTTTCTCCTCCCGACGAAAAATTCTTTAACAATGATTCCATTAACCCTACACAGCTGATTAAGATTGGCGACACCGAAAATACAAAACCTTTTTAGAAGCGCGACCAGATGACGCTAACTACTAACTACAAAACAATAATCTCCATCCGGGCCGGAGGGTTACAGTGAGTATTCTGTCTGATACGAGTCAGACTAAACTGGAGGTTCTATTAGTCTCTGAAAAAATACTTACTAAAGCCCAGCTGGAGGCTTACAAAGCCGAGGCCGAGGCCGAAACTGAACCTCTGGTAGGCTATCTTATCAGCAAAAAAGCTCTGTCCGATGAGCTTCTGACCAAACTGACGGCAAAGATAAACCATGTGCCCTATGTAAATCTGACAGAAGCCCGCGTAGAACGTAATATCCTTCGTTTATTACCTAAAGATCTGGCAGAAAGGTACATGGCAGTACCGCTGGGCCAGATGCAGAACCAGCTTATAGTTGCTATGCTCGATGCCGACAATGTCCAGGCAGCTGACTTTTTATCGAACCGGATTGGCCGGCCCCTCAAGCTATACACTGCATCTGAAGAGGGCATACGTAAGGTCCTGAAGCAGTATGACGAGGACGTCGAAGCCGATGTTGCCAAGGCGATCGGGGTGGATGTCAAAAAAGACGGAGATGTTGACGTAGAGGCACCGGCAGCCAGTTCGCAGGTCAAGACTATCGTCCTTGATTCCCCTATCAGCAAGGCGCTTTCTGCAATTCTGGAGTACGCAGCCAACGTCAAAGCCAGCGATATTCATATTGAACCCTTAGAGAATGAGTTGAAAATCCGTTGTCGTGTAGACGGCGTTCTGCGTGAAATTATGAAACTGCCGAAATCGACTGAACCCCCGCTTATTTCACGTATCAAAATTCTGAGCAACCTGAAAATTGATGAACATCGTATTCCGCAGGACGGCCAGTTCACCGTAGCCGTCAAGGGCAACCCGATTGACCTTCGTATTGCTATCTCTCCGGTAGTCTGGGGCGAGCAGATTGTCATTCGTTTGCTCGACAAAACAGGTACCAGTCTCAAACTCGAAGATATGGGCTACCATGGCCGGGCACTCAGAACCATCCGCAAGGGACTCCTGCAGTCGAATGGAATGATTCTGACATCAGGACCAACCGGTTCAGGTAAGTCTACCTCAATGTACGCTCTGATACAGGAGCTGAAAGACGATAGTATTAATATCGTTACCCTGGAAGATCCTGTCGAATACAAAATGGACGGAATCAACCAGATTCAGGTAAATACTGAAGTCGGCCTGACTTTTGCCTCGGGTCTTCGCTCTATCCTGCGTCAGGACCCTGATGTAGTGATGGTCGGGGAAATACGTGATAAAGAAACCGCTCAGCTTGCCGTGCAGGCAGCGCTGACAGGCCACCTTGTTCTGAGCACTCTGCACACCAACAGTGCGGCTGGTATTTTGCCGCGACTTCTTGATATGGGGGTAGAGCCGTTCCTGATCGCCAGTACAGTCCGTACAGTCATTGGCCAGCGTCTGGTACGCCGGGTGGCTGATAGTGTACGTGAACCATACCAGTCAACACCGGCGGAACTCCAGGCGATTACAGCCGGTATCAATCATCTTTTGCCGACAACTCAGGAACAGCGTGCTACATTTGCCGCTGACCTTGGCTACAAAGACTTGCCTCTGGCAGGCCAAAGTGCTTATACTTTAAGCAGAGGTACAGATGGTCCTGAAACCCCGGGCGGTTTCAAAGGGCGGATGGGTATCTATGAGGTATTCGAGATAGACGAAGTGATTCAGCAGCTTATTCTGAAGCGTTCGACAAGTTCGGAGATTCAACGGGCCGCTCAGGCGAACGGCATGATAACTATGAGGGAAGACGGTTATCTCAAAGCACTGGCCGGTCAAACGACGATTTCCGAAGTGAACCGCGTGGCTGCGACTGATAGTGCGTAATGAATCATAATATGATAGGAATGGTGGGATATGCAAACCGTACGAATTGAACTGTTACTCGAGGAAGTCATCAAGCTTAAGGCTTCTGATCTGCACTTACAAGTAGGGTTAACGCCCATGCTTAGAGTAGATGGAGCGCTTACACCTGTTGTGAGTTCGACAATACTTACCGAAGAGGCACTTGAATCACTGCTTTTTGCCATAATGGATGAGGAGCAGAAACAGATCCTGTTAAAGGACAAGGAATTTGACTTTAGTTTTGCTTTCGGCGACCTGGGAAGATTTCGCGTAAATGCTTTTCATGAACGCGGTAATCTGGCAGCTGCACTGCGTTTGATACCTAACCAACTGCTAACGACAGAACAGCTTGGGTTGCCAAAAATTATCGATACATTCGCAGAATATCCCAGAGGACTTGTGCTGGTGACAGGACCAACCGGTTCCGGCAAGTCCACTACTCTTGCCGCGCTGGTAGATAAAATCAACACAGAGCGGGCAGCACATATTGTTACTATCGAAGATCCGATTGAGTTTACCCATAAGAGCAAGCGTTCGGTGGTTGTTCAGCGCGAAGTCCATTACGATACTTATTCTTTCTCTGCGGCACTCAGGAGTAGTTTGCGTCAGGACCCTGATGTGGTGCTGATCGGTGAGATGCGCGACCTCGAAACTATCGCAGCTGCTATTACTATCGCCGAAACAGGTCACCTGGTCTTTGCAACACTACACACCAATAGCGCGGCTCAGAGTATTGACCGTATGATAGATGTCTTCCCGCCCCACCAGCAGCCCCAGGTTCGTGCCCAGTTGAGCAATATACTAATGGCAATATGCTCACAGCGCCTTGTACCTTCTATTGGCGGCGGCCGTGTCGTTGCTGCCGAACTGCTTATCGGTAACCCTGCGGTTCGTAATATTATCCGTGAGGGCAAAAGTCACCAGCTGGATGCCGTGATCCAGACCGGAGCCGAGTTCGGTATGCAATCAATGGACAAAACACTGGTAAATCTCATTCATGGCGGTACTATTACCTATGATGAAGCCCGGAATGTGGCTGTTGATATTGATGAACTAGACAGATTAATGAGAAGGTAGGAGCCTGTATCAATGTACGCTTTCTCATACACCGCAAAAGACCCTAAAACAGGGCAGAGCATCAAATCCGTTCTACAAGCCGACAGCGAGGCGGCGGCCGCACGCCTGTTGCAATCACAGGGCCTGGCTCCTCTTAACATCAAATTGATTGATGATCACAAGAACACCATGTTCGGAGTTTTTGGTAAGAAGAAGATCAAGACCAAAGACCGAATAATTTTCTCACGGCAGCTTTCGACGCTTATTGACGCCGGCCTGCCCCTTGCCCAGAGTCTGCACAACGTGAATAATCAGACACCTAACGGACCCCTGAAGATTATAATTACTCAGCTTATCAGCGACGTGGAGGCCGGCATGTCTTTTTCTCAGGCACTCGCCAAGCATCCCAAAATTTTCAATAATATCTACGTGAGCCTGGTTGCGGCCGGCGAGGCGTCAGGAACACTCGACAAAGCCCTTGAGCGCATTGCTTTCCAGCAGGAAAAAGACGCTGAAATTGTAGCCAAAGTCCGCGGTGCGCTGATGTATCCGCTGATTGTGGTTGTAGTCATGTTCATCGTCATAGGCTTCATGATTACTAAGGTGCTTCCTCAGGTAGAAGTTATCTATAATGGTATTCCGGGCGCCCAGCTCCCGCTTCTGACCAGAGTGCTTCTGTCCATATCCCGCTTTAGCGTGAAGTACTGGTGGGTGGTGCTGATAGTTACGGGCCTTATCACTTATGTTCTGATACGGTACACCAAAACCGGTCCCGGCAGGGAAGCGGTAGATAAATTCAAGATGCGCAGCTGGCCTATCGGCCCGTTGTTTATGAAAATGTATATGGCCCGCTTTGCCCGTACCGCCGGTGCGCTTATTTCCAGCGGAGTACCACTGATTCAGATGCTCGAGATTGTAGCAATTTCTGTCAACAATGCCCATGTAGAAAAAACCATCAGACGTTCTATAGAAAAAGTTAAGGGTGGCAAATCACTGTCGGAAACACTGGAAGGGGACCCGAACTTCCTGCCGCTGGTGCCAAGCATGCTCAAAATCGGCGAAGAATCGGGATCTATGGAGAAGATGCTCGACAAGACCGCTGTATATTATGAAAAAGAGGTTGATGATCAGATCAAGGCAGTATCTACCATTATCGAGCCGGTACTCATGATTGTGCTTGGGGTTGTGGCCTTTATTATCGTTGCCGCGGTCCTGTTGCCGATCTATGCGCTGGTTGGTAAGGATATTATACGATGACCATGCGAACAGGGATTGCATTAATGTTACATGTAGGCTATATTCATAACCATAAGTACTAATATAGTAGTAAAAACGGGCACCATTTAAGGGGAAACTAATATCATGAGCAAACAATTAAAAACCAAACAACAAGGCTTCACTATCATCGAAGTTCTGATCGTTCTGGCGATTGTCGGATTGATTATTCTGATTGTCTTCCTGGCCGTTCCTGCTCTGCAGCGTAACTCCCGTAACACACAGCGCAAGACTGATGTAGGAAATATTGCCGCCGCCATGAATGAATTTATTGCGAATCACCAGGGCCAGGTGCCTGCGGACCAGGCTGAATTTGAATCTGACGTGGTTCCCAACGCCAAGACCAGCCTTTACACCGTTGCTGAAATGACCTATGAAAATCCATCGGTTACTCCGATATCACTGGATGTGGATAATCTTGTTATAGCAACAAATGCCAGGTGTGATCCTGCCAACGACGGAAATATCGTTGCCGGGGGTACCCGTAATTTTGTCGCCCTCTACAGTATCGAGAATGGTACAGCTGCCGGAATGCAGGAAATATGTCAGGAAATCTAGCATAAATCTAAGTAGGAAATTAATAAAACAGGTCCTGAATTCAGGACCTGTTTCAATTTAAAAAATATGCTGCTAATAATTTATCTAGGTATCTTGGGACTGTGTTTCGGTAGTTTTATAAATGCCCTCGTTTACAGACTGCATAAGCAATCTGAGGAGGGGTCAGTAGTCAGTAGTCAGGAATCAGTTAAGAAGAAATCAAAAAAACTGAATACTGATAACAGATTACTTACTACTCAAAATCGTTACTCGATTTTGCATGGGCGTAGCATGTGTGTGCACTGCAGGCATCAGCTGGCCGTCAAAGACCTGCTGCCGGTCGTGAGCTGGCTGTTGCTTGCGGGAAGGTGCCGTTATTGTAGCAATCCTATATCCTTGCAGTATCCGGCCGTAGAGCTGCTGACCGCGGCTTTATTCGTCCTGTCATACCTTTCCTGGCCCGGGTTCCAGGGCCCGTCCCCGGGAATAACTGAGGCATTGGTGTTTGGATTATGGCTCATAGCCCTGATAGGATTGATTGCATTGGCGGTATATGACATCAGGTGGATGTTGCTGCCGAACCGTATCATTTTTCCGCTGTACGGACTGGCGATTATGTATGCCTGTGCCCTTGTATTTCAACAAGGTACAACGGGTGCCCTTTTCGACGTTTTGCTGGGGTCTCTCATAGGTGGTGGCATGTTCTATGTATTATTTCAGATATCGAATGGCCAGTGGATAGGCGGTGGGGACGTAAAGCTGGGATTTTTTATAGGTGCACTTGCCGGCAGTGCCATACAATCTGTTCTGATGCTTTTTCTGGCATCGTTACTCGGTACTCTGTGGATATTGCCGCTACTTGCTGTCGGGAAAATAACCCGGAAAACCCGTATACCATTCGGTCCTTTTCTAATCACGGCCTGCGTTATTGTAGTGCTTTTCGGCAGTTCAATAACCTCTTGGTACGCAAGCCTCTTTCTCTGATAATTTCTATAGTGCTTGTGGTATAATTTGGTACATGAAATACGGCCCTGGACTCAGGTCTCAGAGAAGTGGCTATACTATTATAGAAGTGATGATCTTTTTTGCGGTCTCGGCTATTTTGTTCGGGTCTGTTTATGCAACTTTTAGTCTGCAAAGCCGGCGCGGAGAATTTACCGAGGGAGTGAGAAAAATCGAAACCAGTGTCAGGGATGTACTGAATGATGTAGAGACAGGTTTTTATCCCGCCTCAAGAGATTTCAGATGCGTCGTTGATCCGGGCACAGGTGCCTTAACTCTGGCTCCCGCAACCGGAGGTGCAGCCGATCAGGAGCAGGGAGGCAAGCAGGACTGTGTTTTTCTGGGCAGGGCTTTTCAGTTTAATCCTCTGAACGGAGGCGGGCCGGTGTCTTTCAACAGCTATAATGTATATACCATTGCCGGCAAGCGCCTTAATGCACAGCCTTCCGCTACAAATTCTGAGATCACGAATACGGTCATATCAGTAGAAGATGCGGATCCAACCGCCATCACCGAGGGAGTAGACGGTATTGCTTTCGATACCAGACCTACCAATACATCCGTAGGTGTAACGCGCATTTTTAATCCGGCGGGTTCTGCACCCTTTGAGGATATGGGCGGTTTTGTAGTGCTCAGCGGTTTTGGACCCAGTGACGCAACAGGGAGCAAGACCGGCACTATTCGTACTACTCTCATAAGTTTGCAGAGCTACGGTGGCGCACCTCCGCGGGCCGAACTGAACGACAGCACAGGAACTTACTCGACTGTCGATTTTGTGAACCGGCTGGAGAGGATTGAATCGCCCCATACTCTGCCGGACGGCGTTGTTATTTGTCTCAGAGAAGACCCCGTAGCTGTGTCGGGCAGAAGAGCCTCAATAACCATTGGCGGTGATGTCAGTGGTCCTACCACTTTTGTAGATTTTGATAACTCAGCCAACGCAGGGTGTCCGTAATGAGGAGCCGGCTATCACAAAAAGGCGACACGATAGCAGAGGTTATGATTTCGTGCGCGGTAACCGCTTTGATACTGACCAGCGCTTTTATTCTGGCTAACCATAGCGTCAAGTCTACACGTCAGGCGCAGGAACGCAGCGAAGCTCTGAATATAGCGCAGGGCCAGCTGGAGAACTTTACCAACGAATTGATTACCGGTGGCAGTATTGATCTTGGCGGAAACGCTTTTTGTCTGCAGGACGGAACAGCACTGGCGCCCGATGTGACTTTTATATCCCATGGACCATTACTTTTGCCGCCTGACGATCCGTTTTATCCATTAGAATGCAGACGACAGAATTTATACGGCATTGCTATTACCCGGACCGATCCTGCGTTACCAAATACCTATGATATTACTGTAAGCTGGCCCAGTATTAACGGGGACGGATATGACGACGTAGTGTTAACGGTCAGAAACTACGGGAACTAATCAGGATGTTCATGTCAGTCTCTGCACAACGAAATAAACGCCAGCAAGGATTTACCATCATAGAACTGATGATGGCTACTACAGTATTCGCTGTTATTCTGTTGATTATCTCGTTCGGTATCGCAGCAATTGGCCGGCTGTACTTCAAGAGTAATATCTCGACCCGGATCCAGGAATCCAATCGCTCGGTAGTAGAAGACATTTCCCGGACGATTCAGTTCGGCAACTCTTCTGTGCTGTCTATGCCGGATCCGACGCTTATTACTGATAATCCGGCTGACCCGCATTCGGTATGTATCGGTGACACGCGCTATACCTATATTCTTGACAGGCCGGTATCTACTGACGCTCTTGCGCCCCAACATGCATTGTGGGTCGATAAATTACAGATTCCCGGTGTGTGCCCGGTTGATCTGCCTGACCTTAGCCGGGACAATCCGTCGAACTTTAATACAGCATTAACCGGAACTGCTGTTGACGGCGGAGGTGCTCCTACTTCAGGCAAGGAGCTGTTAGGTAAAGATATGAGAGTCCTTGGTTTTGATGTGGATCTGATAGGAGGTACCGTTTATAAAATCAACGTACGAATAGCTTACGGTGACAGCGAGTATCTGACACATTATGATAATGCGGGCGTGGCTGTCGACCTTGACGGAGATGCTGTCACCGGAGACAGAGGCGATTTCCGGGCCGCAATATGCCGCAGTACCTCTCAGGGCGGAGCTTACTGTGCAATTTCCGAGCTGGACACTACCATAAAGAAGCGTATAAACTAAGGGCATAAGCGGATATAAACTATGAAACACTTTAAATATAAAAGTTTGCTAAATGACCAAAGAGGTGTAGCCTCTACGGTTGTAGTCATACTGGTTATGACGATTCTCACACTCATAGTCATAGGTATGTCTCAGACCGCTAACAAAGAGCAGCGTCAGGCGCTTGACCGCGAACTGAGTACCCAGGCAGTCTATGCAGCGGAGTCCGGCATCAGCGATGTGCTGAATTATCTGGATGAGAATCCTCCTCCTGCGTCTCCGCCCCGAAAGACTGAGTGTGTCGATAATCCAAGCCTTGTTACGCCGCCAAATCCGAATAGTTCGAACGTGACCGCCGATGGCAACGTTAAGTATACCTGCGCTCTCTATGACCAGACTCCGCTTATACTGGAATATTCATCTATTGGCACTGATCGCTCGGAGCTGATACCGATTTCCAGTACAGATGGCGTAATCTCCAATATTACTTTGTCCTGGCAGGACAAGGGCGGCTCCAGCCCGCTGTGTAACGGCGCTTCTCCCACTCCGGCCAGTCTACCCTCTACAGCGACATATGCCTGCGGCATAGGAGCCCTCCGTATAGAACTTATTGATATCCGGAATCCGGCTGCCGTATCCAGGACCACCCTGACCAACAATTTGTTTACTGCTTTTCTTTTCCCTCGCTCAGGCGGAGCTTCTCCAACTCCTGTAGCGTTTACGACTGTTCCTGCCGCTTCTACTCCGGCTGCAACAACTCCCCGTCTGATAAATGCCGGCTGTATCAATGCTCCGACACCTCCCCGCAAGAAATGTTCTGTTCAGATAAATAATCTCAATGTACCCCAGAACGAAAGAATGTTCCTTCGGATCAAGTCTATTTACAGGGATTCAGAAGTTGCTATAGAAAATAACGGTGGCGGTGCAGCAGCTATCGGTTTTGCCGGAGCACAAGTCGTCATAGATGTTACCGGCAGGGCCAACGATGTATTGAAGCGCATCCAGGTGCGTTCCCCTATACGCGATAAGCATTATTTCCCTGAATTCGGACTCCAGAGTACAGATAGCATTTGTAAACTTATACAGATCGATAGTGATGCTACAAATAACACATATCGAAGCACAAATCTTTGCGATAACCCTCCTCTGACCCCCTGAGCTAAAGTATCCACTCGCGCTCAGGAAACTTCTTTGCGGTGGAATCGTTCGTGGACACTTTTTAAGTGTGGATCCGTTACATGCGTATAGATCTGGGTAGTGGCGATATTACTATGGCCCAGCATAGCCTGTACGCTCCTCAGATCGGCACCGTTCATCAGCAGATCGGTTGCAAAACTATGACGCAGAGTATGGGGACTGACGTGTTTTGTTATGCCTGCAAGGAGGGCATAGCGCGCCACCATTCGCTGCACACTCCGGGGTGTTAATCGCAAATAATTTCCGGTGACATCCGGTTTTTTATGTCCTCCTACGCGCACAAACAAGGCAGGTGACTTGTCCTCACGTTTATCCAGGTAGTGTTGAATCCATTCTGCAGCTTCGGGGCTGATAAATATCGGACGGTCTTTTTGTCCTTTACCCCGCACCATGAATTCCATACGTTTCAGATTGATATGATCGCGGTTAAGCCCCGTCAGCTCAGATACGCGCAAACCACTCGAATACAGAAGCTCCAGGATAGCCCGGTCGCGGAGACCGGCTGCAGATGCTATATCCGGCTGCTCGAATAATCCGGCCAGTTCTTCGGGAGAAAGAAAGGTTACCTGGGCGCGCCTGGTTCGCGCCAGTTCTATCTTGTCAGCGCTGAGTGCCGGAATATCGCGTTTGGAACAGTACTTAAGAAAACTGCGCAGAGCAATAAGATGGTAATTCTGCGTATTCTTCTGCAGCTCATCGCTGGTATTGGTGCCCAATCTGTTGAGCCACAGCCGCCATTTTCTGATTAGTTCCGGTGTAACTTCGGTGATTTCTATATCACCGGCATAATCTGTCAGCCGGGTCAGATAATGATGATAATTCTCAATCGTTTTTTGTGATCTGTTTTGTTCGATTTCCAGATATTCAAGAAAATCCACAAGCAGTGGTTGAACACGCATCCCGTTAGAGTTCCCGATCAGTAATGATCAGTCGTTTATGTTTCTGACTCAGTTTGGAATAAGCTCTGACTGAACGCATATGTTTATTGTACGACATAATAGACGGGAAACTAATTTGACCTGATAAATTCTGATTCTACTCTTGTGCCATATCTGTTAGAATAAAAGTTATTAGTTAAACAGGACATATATGGAGCTAACACTGATTATTGCGAAGCCTGATGCTTTGCAGCGAGGCCTTGTCGGAGAAATTATCCGCAGATTCGAGGCAAAAGGCCTCAAACTCATAGGTATCAAAATGCTGTCACTCAATAGCGAGCTTCTGCAGGAGCATTACAGCGAGCATCTGGAGAAGCCATTCTATGCGGGTCTGGAAGAATTTATGAAGAGTTCGCCGGTTGTAGTGATGGCGTGGGAAGGCTATGAATGCGTTAATTCAGTTCGTCTGCTGGTGGGTTCTACCAATCCGCGTGAAGCCGGGGCCGGTACTATCCGTGGTGACCTGGCGATTGGAGCCGGCCGCAATCTTATTCACGCCTCTGACAGCCCGGCCAGCGGAGCGGCAGAGGTCGGAAGATTCTTCAGTAAAACAGAACTATTCGAGTACGACAAATCCGAATACCTGCACGTGTACGAGTCGTCCGAGAGAGAGTAGTGGTCTTTTGGGTCCCTGTAGTTTAATGGACCTGCGCACCAGTCTGCTTGCGGTAAATGGTGTGGGGCAAGTAGAATAACGAACGGACTCTGTCCGGCGCTTTTTATTCCCGGGCCCCTATAGTTCAATGGATAGAATATCTCCGTCCTAAGGAGCAGATCTACGTTCGAATCGTAGTGGGGGCACCAAAAAGTGCCGGATCCTGAATGAGCAGTAAGGTTCGACTCCTCTCCTGTTTTCCAATATCGTATAATAAGTACTAAGCATGAGCGACCGCGCACAAATACAAAAAACTTTTGATGACCAGCTGGACGGTGAAAATGTTCTGTTTGTATTTCATAAGCACCCTATAGTCATGCGAAAAGGACTTATATTGTCTATGATTGCCCTGTTACTGGGGACTGTTCCTTCCCTGATCAAACCGGAATACAGCTATCTGTTTGGCGGGTTGGCAGCAGGTCTGGTACTGTCTGCGCTCATATTTCTGCCCTCCTGGATCAGCTGGCACTATAGCGTATTTATAGTTACCGATCAGCGGCTTATTCAGATTACTCAAAAGGGTTTTTGGAGTCGCAGCGTTGTTGACATTGGCCTGAATCAAATCCAGATGGTCAATTATCAGATAGGGGGATTCAACGAAACGCTACTGGGATTTGGTACAATAATGATGCAGACATTTGTTGGCGATCTTATCATTCATGACGTGCATCACCCTGCCAGAATTCAAAAGAAACTTCTCAGTATATTACGGGATCAGGGGGTATTAGCTAACAGTCCGCCCGTATTAAATAACCGGACAGAAACCACATAAGATGAAAAAACCTAAGCTTAAAATTAAGAAAGTACTCCGCAGGGGTAAAAAAGCACCGGCCGGCTCGCTCAAAGACGAGCGTATTACCAATGAGACGATGGCGGCTCACCGCGACGAGATACTCGATAGTGCCCGTAAGTACATCTATCCTGTCACGCGCTCCAAGCATCGTCTGGTAATTATTTCTCTCAGCCTGTTTTCTGTTTCGGTAATAATATTCTTCGGCTACTGTGTCGCCGCGCTATATAAATTCCAGAGTACATCGAGTTTTTTGTACCACGTTACGCAGGTAGTACCATTTCCGATTGCCCGGATAGGTTCGGAGTTTGTAGCATATGAGAACTATCTGTTCGAAGTAAACCGCGAGACATATTACTACCGTACCCAGCAGAAACTGGACCCCGGCAGCGAGACCGGTCAGCAGCAGCTGGCAGAAATTAAGAAGCAGGCGCTGGAAAAAGTTATTAATGACGCATATATCAAGCGTCTCGCCAAAGAAAAGGGCATAAAAGTAAGCGATCAGGAGGTTGAGGATGCTATAGCCATAGTTCGCAGTCAGAACCGTCTGGGCAGCAGTGATGAGGAGTTCGAAACTGTGCTCAGGGACTTCTGGAACTGGTCACCGGAGGATTTTCGCCGCAGCCTCAAACAGCAGTTACTTGCCCAGAAGGTTGCGTCCGAACTTGATACCGAAGCTCATGCCAAAGCTGATGCTGCATATGCCCGGCTTAAAGAAGGCAAAGACTTCGCAGAACTGGCAAAAACCGTTTCTGAAGATCCCCTGGCTAAGCAAAACGGAGGCGAATTCGGCTTCACAATAGAAAAGACTAACCGGGACATATCTTCCCGTACTGTCGAAGCCCTTTTCCGTCTAAAACCCGGGCAGTATTCTGAGATTATAGATGTTGGATACGGACTTGAGATAGTCAAAAATATCGAACAAACCGGTGAAAAAATCCGCGCTGCCAGAATCCTGTTCAACTTCAAGGACATCAATAACCACCTGAATGACACCAAAGACAAACAAAAAACCCACAGCTACGTTCGTTTATAGGTAATTTTCTATGGTGCTTATGGTAAACTAAAACGAATATGCGCTATAAAAAAATTATAGGTTCGAGTGCCGTCATTTCGGCAGTATGCCTGCTATCCGCCACGGTCATGGCTCAGATTCCGCCCGCCCCGCCAGCTGCCGGCAGCACAATCGAACAAAGACTTGCCCAGCGTAAGGCAGAACGTAAGATACAACTTATTGATAAAGACCAGAAACGCCTGGTTTCGCTATGCAAAGCCGCCCAGGAAAAGTCGCGATCGACACAACGTGCAACTACAGCCACTGTAGACAAACGTAAGAGCACTTATCGACTTATTGACGGCAAATTATGGATAATTAATGGCCAGCTGAAACTTGCCGGCAAAGACACATTCAATCTGGAAAAAGCTCGTGCAGAACTTGATGCCAAAGTAGCAGCCTTTATTGTGACTGCTTCAATTTATCAGCAGGCACTGGATGATATGGTGCTGATGAACTGCCAGGCTGATCCTGTAGGATTCAAGTCTATGCTCGAAACGGCCCGGATCTACTATACTCAGCTTCAGGCCCAGTCAACAGACATACGCGGGTATATCATAAATTCGGTTAAACCGGTGCTGGCTGATTACGCTTTACAGCTGCAGCCCAAATCTAATCCGGAGGGTAACTAAATGGTCTGCTTTGCGGTAACTTCAGGAGATAAAAAATGATAATTTTTGATCAAAACAGACAAACTGCGACAAAGCATAACCATAGTTATAGTGCGAAGCAATTTGTCTGTTTTGGGCATAACGGGCGATTTTTAGCCCGGAAATTATCGGAAAGCAGACCATAATGGATCCTAACCAGCCACCACTTCAAACTAATTCTCCCGTACCGAATCCGCCTGTTGATCCCCTGGCCGGGTATGGAGCGGTACCTCAGGCATCCGGATCAGGCTCCTACTCGCCGCCTCCACTGTCGTCACCAAAGAAGAACAAATTACCTTTTATTATTGCCGGAGTTGTTGTGGCTTTGTTGCTAATCATTACAGTGTTAGTTGTTATAACCAGTGGCAAAAAGTCTCCGTCCAAACCTCAGCCCCAGGCGAATACCTCGGATAACGGATCATCCTTTCTGAAGGCGGCCGATCCTATCGGTGTGCAGCAAACATCGGACTCAATCAGTCAGGATCTGGGAGGATTGAATGATGATATTGATTTTCCGCCGAATAAGATTGACGACAAATCTCTCAGCCTTTAGTCAGAACCGGACTTATGATCTGATCTCCGGATTTCGGATACCAACAGCCGATATGATTCCACCTGCGAATAATAACAAGGCCATCAGCATAATCCCTCTCTGAAAGCCAGCCAGGTCAAGCTCTGCGCCAATTATGACGCCTATGACGGCTATTCCAACCAGTCCGGCAATCCTGGCCACAGCATTGTTAACAGCTGAACCGATACCCGCATATTTGGGATCCACCGCACCCAGAATTGCCGTCGTCAAAGGCGCGACGGTAATAGCCAGGCCTACACCGAAAATTAGTACGCCGGGCAGCAGCTGCGTCCAGTAATTTACCGATTCATCAACCATGAGCATTGTCAGGAACCCTATACCTGCCAATATTGGTCCTCCGGCCATAAAGGCACGCGGTCCATACCGGCCCGCCAGTGCACCAAATCGTGATGACAGGGCAAAGAGAATCAAGGTGACCGGTACCAAACTCAAACCTGCCGCCACAGCTGAATAGTTTCCCACCTGCTGTACAAATACCGTTACCAAAAATAATGCAATTGCCAGCCCTCCGTAGATGGTAAAAGTGGCAATATTGCCTACCAAAAAATTACGAACCTTGAAAAGCCCGAGAGGCAGCATAGGATGAGGCGCCCGGCGTTCGTACAGGATAAACCCTGCAAAGCAAACTATTCCAAGCAAAAGTGGCCCGTAGATCAGGGGATTGCTCCAGCCATAATGGGGTTGCTCAATAAGCGCGTATACCGGACCGCCGAGACCCAAACCACAAAGGACCGCACCGGTAAAGTCAACTTTGGCTTTATGAATTTTTTCTTTTTGATCAAGAGAACGCATTAACCACAGGGTGATAGCGATCGGCACAATATTAATAGCAAATATCAGGCGCCAGGAGCCAATATCTACCAAAAACCCGCCAAGCAAAGGACCGACTACAAAGGCTATTCCGGTCCAGGCTGTCCACGTCCCGATTGCTTTGCCCTGAGCGCTACCCGCAAAAGCAGAAATAATAAGTGCGAGGGAACCCGGCACCAGGAGCGCGCCCGCCGCCCCCTGTAATGCCCTGGCAATGATCAAAAACACTCCGCCGGGGGCAATCGCGCAGAGCAAAGAGGTAATCGCGAAACCCCATAGCCCAAGCGCTATTATTTTTTTCCTGCCGAAAAGATCAGACAACGAACCTGCGACCAGCATCAATGAACCCAGCGTTATCAGATAAGCATTCACTACCCACTGCTGCGTAGTCAGGCCACCGCCAAGCTCCGATGATATGGCCGGTAGCGCCACGTTGATGACTGATCCGTCCAAAAAGGCCACGAATGAAGCCAAAATACTGATGTAAATCACCAATTTCTGCTGCTTGTCCATCTATATGCAGTATACAGCCATTTCGAAGTGTAATCGATATTGACAAACGTGATTTTTTGGAGTATAATAACAAATGAATTATTAAAAAAATAAAAATATCGTTAATGAAACAGTCAAAAAAACCAGTACCTAAGGCTAAATCTGTCCATCAGGTGCAATCCAGAAGTATTGTCCCTGTTGCAAAGTTGCGGAATCGTGAAGCTGCGTCCGGGCACAATCGTGCGATTACCCGACAAATCTGGTTACTTTACCTGAATTCATGGCAGTTTCGCGGCCGGCTCTGGTTCATAGTCTTTACCAGAAAGTATCCGCACAGGACTATCTGCGAAAAGTACTGCAAAACTTATGCGTCCCGCAAGCGCTGCGAACATATAGTGAATTCACTCTGGACACGTCTGAGTGTGTCTTTTGCAGTTGCACTAGGCCTGTTGGTAGCCGCCCAGCTGGCTTATCCCGCTGACCGTGCATTACCGCTTGCCCGTCTGGAAGGGCATGGCTACGTTGGCTTCCGGACCTATAGTCAGATTGCCGCAAAAATAGGCAATACCGGCAGTAAAAAGGTAACAATTCTCACTGGTGGGAGTAATACAGTTTCGTCCCTCGCCCAAATGGGGGTGGCTGTTGATACGAGTACCACTTTTGATCAGCTAAGCACGTATAAAATTCATCAGAGATTAATCCCGTTTTCGATTCTGGTCGCGGGCAATGACAAAAAATCTATCAATCGGCATATCGATGAAGTTAAACTGACAGAGTTTGCTAAAAATGTAGAAATTGCCAGCAGCAGACCCTCGCAGGATGCGTTGATCGTCCGGCATGATACTAAACTGACGGTTATATCTGCACAGAACGGGTACGAATCTTCATTGCAAATTTTGAAACAGCAAATCCGGGAAGCGAAGCTTCAGGATGATAATGTTATACTTTCGCCCAAAATATTGCTGCCACGCATTTCCACGCAAGAAGCACAGGAAAAAGCCACTCAGATGCAGCGTCGTATTGATACGCCGCTGGTTATAAAAGCAGCCGAACACACCTTTACTGCCGATTCTGCTACTCTTGCTTCCTGGGTAGACATTATTCCTGAACCTGATAAGAAGACGATTGATCTGAGTTTCAGCAAAACCCGTGTAGATAATTTCCTGAAACCTGTTCCGGCAGCCGTAGACCAGCAGGCGAAACCGGAAATAGTAACTTTACTGAATGGGCTGGCAGCCGGTAGTACCAGGGGGAGTGCCGGTCGTGTGGTCAGCTATGACGAACTGGTGAAAGAAGTCACAGGCAGTATTAACGCCGGCACTATCACTGTTTGGGCTAAGGTTAATGCTATTTTGCCTCCTCAGACATTTGAGCGACGCTACAGCCGGGATAGCCGGGGCATTCAGAGCCTGATCGATTATTGGGCATCACTGAATCAAGGCAGGCACGGCGTGGATTTCCGAACTATAAACGGCCGCATGGCAGCGACCCTGAATCCTTTCCGGCAATTTACTGCTGCTGGTAGTAATAAACTATTTATTGCGCATCTGATATCCGGTCGTCTGGACGCCGGCTCTTTGCAGAATAGTACACCGACCAGTGCCGGATTGAATGTGGCTTCCTGCATGGATAAGATGGTACGGTTGTCTGACAATTCCTGCACTCTAGCGCTCGGCAGTATAGTTGGCTGGGGTAATAGCGATACATTGTTGCGCAATCAGGGCTTTACTTATACAACGCTTGTATCCGGAGGGGGGACGACTTCTGCCAGTGATACATCCAACTGGTTTACGCAACTATTAAGCGGTAGCTTAACTTCAGCAGGTCAGAGAAACTCACTGATCAGTTTACTCAGCAATCAAGCTACCCGAACGGGCATTCCGGCCGGTTCCGCAGGCATTGTAGTCGCCAACAAAGCCGGCAGCTTACGGGGTAATGTATTCGATGCTGCTGTCGTATATCACCCCGGAGGTACTTACATATTATCTGTTATATCAGACGGAGGAACCTTTCCGGCCATAGCCGACCTGGCAGCTCAGATCAACAGAGTCCTAAGCGAATAAATCGATACTTAGTTGGGAGCGCACATGTTGCCGTGATATGGATAATCCGGCCAATGTGGAGGAGATTTAGTATCTAAAGCTGTGGTGTCCGCAACCGGAAGCGAATCCGCACAAATATTTGCTGTTACCGTTCCTGGTTCTTGCGAATGCATATCAGCGCGAACGCCCGCCAATGCCGCTGTACCTAACCGCAGTGTTTCCGCTGCCAAGGGGTCTAAGTTTCCTGGTTCGGCAAAATTATTGTCAGAACCTAACTCAGAATGTTTTGATGTCATAAATTAATTTTAATTGCTCGGGCTCTCATTTACAAGCAAAAGCATAAAATTATTCAACCTGCAAGCCAAACGACAGGTTGATTTTGAAAAGACAGACATGCATTATTGCGTAAATCAGCTTTTTGCGGTATAATTATCCATATATTTGTTATTAAGGTAAGAATATCATTCATACTTCCGAATACTCTCCACCCCCAAGCGGGTTTCCGGGCTGCATAAGCAAAGCAATTGGTATGGCTCTGGTCGCAGCGTTCGCAGGCAATTCCTTAACCCCCAACTCCGGCGTTCCGATAGAAAGAGAAACAACCCCCAGTGACTATAGTGAAAGGCCGTTTGTTACGCCCGAATCACACCTGCAGTTCGCGCCCGGAAGCAGCGCGGTGCATGCGGTTCAGGTGTCAGCTCAGCGGACAATTAGCAGCAGGCCGGACAAATTAATCATCCGGCCTGTGCGTACCGGTAAATTTAAGAAGCTGGGGGCAGCCGCGACGATAGTCGGACTGGGGGAGCCACAGTACGAAAAACTGCTTACCGAAGAGTTCGATTCGATTACAACGGAAAATGCGCTCAAAATGGTAAGCACGCAAACAAGTCGCGGGTCATTTGACTTTACGCAAGCCGACCGGATTGTTAGCTTCGCGCAGAAGCATGATAAAGAACTAATTGGTCACACATTAATATTTGGCGAGTCAGACTGGAGCCTGGGTTACTTGCGTCAACTTGCAAAAGGCTGCACAAACCCGCTGACCCGTCGCTCTAGCGCAGCAGCAATGAGAAGCATAATGCGAGTACAAATCGAAACATCTATGAAGCGATATCCTTATATCAGGAAGTGGCACGTAATCAACGAGGTATTCAAAGATAATGGACATTACAACGGCGAGGACAAAGGCGACAAGAATCCCTGGTACCCCTGCCTTGGACCCAGTTATCCTATTGAAGCATTAGCGATTGCCCGCCAAACCGATCCGAGTGCCCGTTTAATTGTAAATGAATACAATGCCGAGGGTGAAGGGAAGAGGCGCGACGCCTTAGTCAGGTTTACGAAAGACAACGGCCACCTGTTTGACGGAATAGGCATACAGGCACACCTCAGATATGATGACATAAAGAAAGCTTCACAGCTGCCGCAAACAATGAAAACTTATGCCGGACTTGGTAGATCAGTAGATATAACGGAATTAGATATAGTGGTGCCGGAAAACCCAACAGATGCTGAACTTAAGTCCCAGCGCCGCATCAATAAAATGGTAGTAAAAGCCTGCGCGTTAGAACCCGCATGTGTAAACTTTAGCTATTGGGGAGTTAACGACCGCCTGTCGTGGCTAGGTGCCCGGCATCAGCCACTGCCCTTTACCGCCGGATATGCAAAAAAACAAATGTTTAATGACACCAGAAGATTTATTCCGGGGCCTCCCGCACATACAGCCGGACGCCACAAGAAGCTATCCTGAATTTTTCCGTCTATATCCGGGCTTTTTGATAGGTAGCAGCCTTAACCTGATGGTCGCGAGATCGGCCAAAGAAAACATTGGGAAATTTCGGCAAAGTGGCGCGGGTAAATGATCTGGTGCACAATCCACCTACCTCCGACAATGCTAAAAAACCAAACCTAATCCGGATATTGTCCATGAGACAACCGACAGTATCTGCCTGACGCCTGATCAATTCGTAATTATTGGCGGGCCCGACCGGGATCGAACCGGCGATCTCCTCCGTGACAGGGAGGCGTGATAACCGCTTCACTACGAGCCCCGATAGAAGCGAGCTCGCTTCTATCGGGGCGAGCCCATTACCGTAATTTGTTCTAGCGGCTAGATCATACGATAGCAAAATCAGGGGTAAAAGGCAATCAGGGATTTGCTATAATTGGGCGAGTCCTATTGGAACCTGCCACCTTAGCTCAGTTGGTAGAGCGACACATTCGTAACGTGTAGGTCAGCAGTTCGATCCTGCTAGGTGGCTCCAGGCTTTGTTTCACAAAGCAATTAACATTTAGCATTTCTCGTTTAGCGATTATGGACAAAAGTTAAAACTTTTGAATAATATTAATTTCAGCGAAGCTGGCCACCATGGCGAATAGTAAATTGCTAAAGGATAATTGCTTTTGCAGAGCAAAAGCGGGCGGGATTAGTATAGTGATAGTACGCTTGCTTCCCAAGCAAGAGGTACGAGTTTGATTCTCGTATCCCGCACCAATAATATAAACTATTAGAATGTCCAAAACATACTTCCATGACAGGCTGGTTCTTCTGCTTTTGACGGTAAACGCGTTTTTGACAGTTGCGGGTATACTTATAGTTTCTCTGAATCTTGGCGATACATCAACGGCTTACACCATACGATATCTTCCGAATCTGAATATCCTGGACAGGCAAAAGGTCGGCGGACTTGGTGAAATCCTGAGCTTTATAGGATTTATTGTCATGATCTTTGTCTTTCAGCTGGTTGTCAGCATGAAACTTTATCATATCCGTAAGCATGCGGCTCAGATCGTGCTTGTACTGAGCCTCATCCTGTTGGTTTATACCGTAATAGTCAGCTACTCATTATTGAACCTGCGTTAACAGATTCAATTATTATCATATGAAACAAATAGAAATACCTTTCCAGAATGAAAAAACACGGTCTTATCTTTTCCTTGAGAAGATGCCGGCTATCCTGAGCTGGTCATTACTGGCGTTGCCATTTATTCTGAGCCAGGTAAGCCCGTTGCTCACGGTATTTTTCATTATCGGCTATCTGTTGATGTGGTTTATCCGGGCCATCGGCCTGAATGTCCGGGTGCTGCAGGGCTGGAATAATATGCAGCAGCATCAGAACCTGAACTGGACTCCGATGATTGAAGATATAGAGAACAGAACTGTCACACAGACACTCCCGGACTGGCACGCACACAACATCGAAAGGCTGGAGAAATATCCGGCGCCAGTCCGCCCGGACCAGGTCGTACACGTCATCATGATTGCCGCCTATAACGAGGGCAGAGATGTGCTTGAACCTACCATTCAATCTGTTGTTGCCTCAAATTACGATATGAAAAAGGTTATATTGGTAATCGCATACGAAGCCAGGGACGGTGCACAATCAGAAGAGGCAAGTGAGGCACTGGTCGCAGAGTACGGTAATCAGTTTATGCATGCTATGGCCATCAAACACCCTCTGACTCCCGGAGAAGTACGTGGCAAGGGGGGCAATATAACTTATGCCGGCCGGATATTGCAGTCAAAGCTGGAAAAATGGGGCATTGAGCCGCGAAACGTGCAGGTAACTACGCTCGATTCTGACAATCGTCCGCACCCCAACTATCTGGCCGCCCTGACGTATACATTCTGTCTCTGTAGAGAGCCCAAATATATCTCTTTCCAGCCGGTCGTTATGTACACCAATAATATATGGGATGCTCCGGCGCTGATGCGCGTGGTGGCTACCGGTAACTCCTTCTGGAATATTATCCTGACCATGCGGCCGCACCTGATTCGTAATTTCTCTTCGCACGCCCAGAGCATGGAAGCTTTGATCGATACCAATTTCTGGAGTGTGCGTACCATTGTCGAGGATGGCCACCAGTTCTGGCGGACGTATTTTCGTTACGACGGTAAGCACGAGGTTTACCCTATATACGTGCCAATCTATCAGGATGCTGTACTGGCCGAGGGCTACCGGCGTACGCTGAAAGCCCAGTTTATACAGGTCCGGCGCTGGGCATGGGGCGCATCAGACATCGCTTATGTAGTTACCAAAGGGTTCCTGACTAAGAATAAACTGCCTAAAACGGACCTGCTGGCCAAGACATTACGCCTGATCGAAGGTCACGTCAGCTGGGCCACAGCCCCCCTTATCCTGACGTTCTCAGCCTTTATCCCGATACTATTCAATCCTGATGTTCAGGCCGCTATACTGTTGCCTAACACCGCCAGTTCTATACAAAGGGTGGCTATGGTTGGACTTCTTATAACAATGTTCCTGAGCTTTAAGGCATTACCGCCCAAACCCCAGCGTTACAGACGTCGCCGGACGTTCTTTATGGTCATACAGTGGGGTTTCCTGCCGTTTACCAGCATCGTATATAGCTCATTTGCAGCACTGAATTCTCAGACCAGACTTTTCTTCGGTCGTTATCTGGATAAGTTCGATGTGACAGAAAAAGCTGTCAAGAAGTAGCTCGCGCTTGTGCACCAGCCAGCCTGCTCTCTGACAAAGTCAGAGACACCGCTGTCTTCTTGGTACCCTGCGCAATTTTCTATTGCGATACTCGTTCACCGTACTAATGTACGGCTTTCTGCGTTTCTCAAAGAGAAATCGCACAGGATACTCAAGTGCAAAAGTGCGACTTAACGATGGTGGGCGCGGTAGTAGACGGCGGCAGCACTATCGAATCGCTCTAATACTTCTTGTGTGCACCCAAAAATAACGGCCGTAGACAGGATACCAGCCTCTATAAGAGGTATTAGTCGTGTCGTAATAGTCCCGCTGAGCTCTCCAGCGTCTTTCAGAGCTGTTTTACGATGGCTCAGGCTTTCATACAGGCTTATGAATAACTTGTCGCGGCTAAAGAGCTCCAGAGTGTTTTCAGACATTTTTACGCGGACAGCTTCTCCCATATCCACTGATTCCCGGGTTGTAACTATTGCCTGGCAGTTCGGACAACTTCTTCGACGCCAAACCTGATATCCGTTGTGCGTGGCACGGGAATTGTTTGTAGAGGTCCTGGACCGGCAATAAATACATACCATGACAATATGTTGACATACAGCTGTTTAAAATACCAGTGGAAAAGTAAATAAATCAGGGGACATTTGCTCAGATGAAGCAGTTCTATGGGCAGCTAAAGAGCTATGCAGAGTTTGCTTAAGAGCAGTTTAATAAGGCCAGTTAAACCTGAACCCGTTTGATACGGGTAATCGGCTTGGTAGGGCGCAACTCTTCATAAAAAAGCTTAAATTCACCCAAAGCCTGACTGAACTTACCAGGAACCACGGTGTCATCAGATCCATCCGGGAGTGGTTCAAAAGGTCTTTTATCTGAGGGAAGAGTATCTGTAGATACTATGACAGCAGTAAAAAGACTATTGGACACCTCCGGTGAATCCGGAATAGCAGGGATTTCGGGTAAATTCAGTTTAACAGTTTTGATTCTCAAAAAATGCTCTCATTAACACGCTTATGTTAACACAAAACATTAGCAAAGTCAATATTATGCATATGCATGACACCTTAAAATAAAAATATTCTGATGGAATACAGGATATTTCGTTATGCTGGTGGGCAATATAGGATTCGAACCTATCACCTCCACAACGTCAATGTGGCGCTCTAGCCAAATGAGCTAATTGCCCTTATACAACAGATTAAAGAATAGCTAAATACAACAGAAATGTAAACAGAGGCAGAATAATGTAAATAATACAATAACTTAATACTAGCCACATAGTACTAACCTTGCTATCATAGTACTCGTGGGTGGGATTTTGCTAGGTGTTTTAGCAAAACGAGAAAATGTCGTGTCTGATTGCGAGAAGACGCGACATTTTTTGTTTAATCAGAAAACAACACCTATAGATCTGATATACTGATAATCAAGCAATGAAGTGGCCTCACCAACCATTGAGCTTCGTAGGAGTGGCAACAGAGGTACGTTAACCAATGTCGCAAGAGAAAGGCTGAGGTGGAACCTCCCGAAACGGGACCGAAGCACGCATGGAAAGTAATTTCCTGGGTGTTTTTTATTTTTAATCCACTTAAGGCATAGGGAAGTTTATGATCGAAAATAATAATAGTATCGAAGCGGTAAGGCACAGCCTGTCTCATCTGTTAGCGTATAGTGTCAAACAGCTGTATCCGGGTAGCCGGAATGCCATCGGGCCAGCTGTAGAGAACGGTTTTTATCAGGACTTCGAAGTAGAGGGGGTACTCGGCGAGGAAGATCTTTCAAAGATAGAAGAAAAAATGAGAGAAGTACTGAAGACGTGGCAGGGTTTTGAGCGAAAAGAAGTGGATATGAATGAGGCTTTGGAGATTTTCGCTGACAACAAATACAAGCAGGAGCTCGTAAGGGAGTTCGCAGAGGGCGGGAAAACGCTGTCAGTTTATACATCCGGAGATTTTGTGGATCTCTGTAAAGGAGGCCACGTCGAGGATATCAGCTCTATTAACCCAGCCGGCTTTAAGCTCACGAAAACAGCCGGTGCTTACTGGAGAGGTAACGAAAAGAACCTGATGCTGACCCGTGTATACGGAGTAGCCTTCGGTGATGCAAAACAACTACGGAAACACCTGGAAATGCTGGAAGAAGCCAAAAAGCGTGACCACCGCAAGCTTGGCCAGGAGCTGGATCTGTTCGTTATTTCTGACCTGGTTGGGCCGGGATTACCACTGTTCACCCCCCGCGGAACGGTTCTGCGCAATGAGCTGGTTAAATTTTCTGAGGAATTACAGCGGGCTGCCGGTTACGAAGCTGTCTGGGCGCCGCATATAACCAAAGTTGATCTCTATAAGAAATCCGGCCACTATGATAAGTACCCGGAGCGTTTCGACGTCTCCAGCATCGAGTCGACAGATAATTTCATGATGAAACCCATGAATTGCCCGCATGTGACCCAGATATATGCCAGTCGCCCCCGTAGTTACCGCGACCTGCCGCTACGCTACATGGAGACAACGACAATGTACAGAGACGAAAAAAGCGGAGAATTACATGGCTTGTCGCGCGTGCGATCTCTGACGCAGGACGACTCCCATGCCTTTGTCCGTCATGACCAGATCGAGGCTGAATTCCTGGCTGTCCTGTCAATCGTTAAACAGATGTACGCAGTGCTGGATATGCCGCTCAGCGTGGATCTGTCATTCCGGGATGATAGTGATAACTATTTCGGTGAGGCAAAGTTGTGGGGCGAGGCTCAGCAGATTATCGAGAAAGTGGCTAAGTCTGAAGAGTTAAACTACAAAATTGAGCCAGGTGAAGCGGCTTTCTATGGTCCTAAGATTGATATCTATGTTTCCGATGCTTTGGGGCGACGCTGGCAGTGCGCCACTGTTCAGCTCGACTATGTTATGCCGGAGCGATTCGAGCTGGAGTACGTCGATCAAGAGGGTAATAAACAGCGGCCTGCCATGGTTCATAAGGCTATTCTGGGTTCGATTGAACGATTCCTCAGTGTCTATATCGAACATACCGCCGGCAAATTTCCTGTCTGGCTGGCACCTGAACAAATACGTGTAATTACGGTCAATCAGGAAGAAGCGACTATTGCACTCGCCGCTAAAATACTGGACCAGTGCCGTGAGTCGGGACTCAGAGCCACTGTTGATAACGATAATGAGTCTGTCGGCAAAAAGATCCGTAGTTCTGAGCTCTGGAAAATACCATATACGCTGGTCATAGGTGAGAAAGAGATTGAAAGCGGACGGGTAATGCCGAGAATACGCGGTGATCTGGTTGCCGGTGAAACTCATACGGATCATACAATCGAAGATTTCCTGAGCATCGTAGAAAATGAGACCAAAAATCGCGTCAATAAGTCGTCTTTATGAGTCCCGTCAGAACTTTACCATGCAGAATCCAGATCCTGAGCTGTGATCTGAATATAAGATTAAGGAAGTTCTAACGGGATGAGCGAAGAATCAAATTTTGCCGGGAGGGTGAACCATGTTGTGGCCCAGATACCTGCGGGCAGGGTCATGACCTACGGCCAGATAGCCGGAATGTGTGGCAATGCCGCCGCCGCTCGTATTGTGGGTGGTATTGCTCACTTCGGCAATCCAGATATTCCGTGGCAGCGGGTCGTCAATAAGTCGGGCGGTCTTGCCTCCGGCTATCCGGGAGGACGCCAGGGACATAAAGCTGCATTAGAGGAGGAAGGTATAGAAGTTTCTGAAGATTATCGGATAGAAATAGACAAACTACTATGGCAGCCCCTGTTGTAGCGATTGTCGGACAGACAGCCAGCGGCAAGTCAGATCTGGCTATGAGACTTGCCGGGCAATTCGACGGCGAGATTATCTGCGCTGATTCAAGGACTATATATAAGGGCATGGATATCGGTACCGCCAAGCCATCAGAGAAGGACCAGCAATTGGTTCCACATCATGGGCTGGATCTGATCACACCGAACGAATATTTTTCGGCTGCTGCATTCAAAGATCTTGCCACGTCAAAAGTTAACGATATTCAGAAGCGGGGCAGGTTGCCGATAATCGTGGGCGGTACGGGACTTTATATAGACGGATTTATTTATAATTATAATTTCCAGGCTCCTGTTAGTAGCTTAACAAGATCAGAGCTCGAAGCGCTGAGCCTGCATGAACTGCACGAACGGGCACGGGCATTAGGTATCGACGAAGGGCAGACAGACTACAAGAATTACCGGCATTTGAGTCGGGCGGTAGAGCGCGGTAATATCAACCCGGAGCGTCATCCTTTGCCGGAAAACGTTTTGATAATCGGACTCAAAATAGAGGCTGAACAGCTAAAAGAACGTATAGCACGGCGGGTGGATACAATGTTTGATATGGGTTTTGTGAAAGAATCTCAGAATCTGATAAGCATATATGGTGCCGATGCACCCGGCTTGCTAACACCAGGCTATAAAGCTGCACTCAGGTATATATCAGGGGAGATTACGCTGGAAACGGCAAAGGAAGAGTTCAGACGAAATGACAAACATCTTGCCAAACGCCAAATGACATGGTTCAAACGTAATCTGGATATTATATGGGTTCAGTCTGATGTTCAGGCAATTCAAGTCGTAAAAACTTTCTTACCCGGTAGATATTAATTAGTTCTCAGGTTTGCTACAATAGGATAATGATCGAACAACTCTTTGGGTCCAAGACGCGGGTTAAGTTATTGCAAATGTTCTACAGTAATCCCAACAGGTCTTTTTATGTGCGTGAAATTACCCGCAAAATTGATGAGCAGATCAACTCAGTCCGTCGTGAACTTGCGAATCTGCTGAGTATCGGTATTATCAAATCGGAGGATAATAGTAATAAGCTGTATTATGAAGTCAATCAGAAGTATGAATACTATGCGCCGCTCCAGGCAATATTCGGAGAGGACGGCGCCGTCAAAGCAGCCGATGCAGCAGTAGAAGAGGACGCCGGCCTGAAAGCACTTGGCAGAGTAGACCTGGCGCTTTATACCGGCCAGTTTACCCGCGACGACAGAAGTGGTGTAGACTTCCTCGTCGTTGGTGACATCAACCAGACCCAGTTAACCAAATATATGGCAGAGCTCGAGAAAAAAGAAGGCAAGGAACTACGCTACGCTACTATGACCATGAAAGAGTTTCAATATCGTCAGCAACTTAATGACCGCTTCCTTGGGGATGTGTATTCCGCAAAGAAGCAGATCCTGATCGACAAAGACAAAATATTTACAGAAACCGAAACAGAATAAAATGGAATTAGAGTATTACGGCGGTAACTGTGTCAGAATTACGTCTAAAAAAGCGACCATTGTTATAGACGATAATCTGCTGGCACTCGGCAAACAGAGCATTATTAAGCAGGGAGACATAGCGCTCTATACCAATAACAACATAGATAGTAAGCAAAATCCGGAGGGTCAATTCGTTATAGACATGCCGGGCGAGTATGAAGTGTCGGACATTTCGATTATAGGCGTATCAGCGCGGGCGCACATGGACGAGCCGGGAGTACGAAGCTCTACGATTTATCGCCTTACTATCAATGATGTCCGGATAGCCATAGCCGGCCATATCTATCCTGAACTTACCGACGATGAGCTGGAAACCCTCGGCACTATTGATATATTAGTTATACCGGTTGGTGGAAATGGCTTCACGCTGGACGGTCTCGGTGCTCTGAAGATAATCAAAAAGATAGAACCCGGCATTGTCATTCCTACGAACTATGCCGACAAAGGTCTGAAGTACGAAGTACCGGCAGCAGATCTGGAAACAGCGCTCAAAGGTCTGTCTATGGAACCCGCTGAAACAGTCGACAAACTAAAGATCAAGTCCCGCGAGTTTAGCGACACAACCCAGCTGGTCGTTTTGGAACGACAATAGTACAGCAGGTTACAGCAAAAAAGAAGTTTCTTTAACGGTCATCTGTAACCTGTTTGCTGTAACCTACTTTAAAGCAGGCCTTTTTTGCGAAGAGTGCGGATAGCAGCTGTGCTGACTTTGAGCTTTACCTTTTTGCCGTCGACGACAACAGTCTTTGTCTGTAGATTTGGTTTCCAGACTTTATTTGTGCGGCGCAGGCTGAAGCTGACGTTATGGCCGTATTGTTTGCCCTTACCGGTGATGTCGCATTTTTGCATAGAAGATAATTGTATCTTAATAACAGATAAGAGTCAATGGTTTATACTATAGACCATGCTTGAGAATCTGGATGTTGCGACTATCATAATCGTGTTCGTATGTTTGGTGATCGCTATTACCATACATGAGGCGATGCATGCCTTTACCAGCCACTGGCTGGGAGATGATACGGCGCACAGAGAAGGACGTATTTCACTTAATCCGATCCGGCACGTGGACCCTTTTGCGACCTTGCTTTTGCCTATGATCACACTGGTACTATTCCATGTGCCTTTGCTTGCGGCCAAGCCGGTACCATTCAATCCTAACAGAGTAAAATATGAGGAGTTTGGTGCTGCAATGGTAGCATTGGTCGGTCCACTGACAAACCTGGTTCTTGCAATATTCGCAGCATTGTTCCTGCATATCTTTCAGGGTTCACTGGGGTTGGAGGGGATACGAATTGTGAGTATCTTTATGTTTATAAACGTCGGCCTGTTTGTATTTAACATGATTCCTATTCCTCCTCTCGATGGATCCCGTGTGCTGTACGCTGTTGCCCCTGAACCGGTACAGAACTTTATGGCGCAGCTCGAGCAGTTCGGTATATTCATTGTGTTTGGACTCGTGTTGGCGGTTCCGGCATTCGGCGAATTTATATCCGAGCTCAATAATCAAGTCATCCAGTTCCTGATTTGAGATATAATAATAAATGGCTGGGACGGGCAGCCGGCGAATGATTATCTTAATAGTTATTAGATTAGGGAAGTCAATATTTATACCGGCCGTGGCTGGTATGTGAGATTACCCACTTGGTATTGCCAGGGTTAATCTAGCCGGTCCGACCTGGCTTTTTAGTGAAAAAAATCGGGGTGTAGCTTAGTTGCCATCCGCGTGCGGCTGGGGTGAGCTAAGCCAGTGGCAGTCTGCAAACGAGTCAACTCTTGCAGACTGGTTTGCAAATATGTTGCGACGGGGTCGCGGAACGTGACCGGGATTACCTTAAAAGTTATTATTATGCCATCGGGGATTGGCGCAGTTGGTAGCGCGCACGGCTGGGGGTCGTGAGGTCGCTGGTTCGAATCCAGTATCCCCGACCAATATTTTATGAAATCCAGGCTGGGGTGAGGTGAGCCAGTGGCTCACCGCAAGGAAACCTTCCGATGCCAACTGGTTGGCAATAGTGAAGTTTCGGGGTCGCCGAAGGTGACTGTGAAGTCGCAGGTTCAAGTCCTGTCACCCCGACCACGGACGAAATTATCGGTTTTAATGAACCCGGCCCTCAAATTTTAAATTTGTAGGCTGTTTTTAACCTGTTTTTCGTAATTCTTTTATTATAGCTGGAACACCATCTGAGTGGACGGATCGACTTCTAGCGAGTACCGGGCTTAGAAAGAGCAATCGTGTAACATTGGGTACCAGCTTTGTGAACTTTGAATGTTCCCATAGCTTCTCTAGATTCAAGCGTCTCGCCATCAATCACCTTTTTTACTATTTCAGATCCTGAACTACTGGTTTCTTTTTCTCCGGAGTAATCAGGAGTTGTATCTTTTTCAAAGTTTCCGCATAACACATATGTAGTGTCGTTAATAATCTTGTATGTTGTACCTTGAACTAATGATTGAGCTAATTCTGACTCACTAGGCAGACTGTTATTGTTCTTGTAATACAAATGATCAATTTTCGTATTAATTTCTCTCAAATCGTTCGCCTTTTTTGCATCACGAGGATTTTCTGGCGGTCGGGTTAACCTGTTGTAGCCCATATATCCGGCAAGTATCAATAAGGCGAACACGGCTGAAATAGCCCACAATAACCAAACGGATTTCCGCGTTGCGCTCGTAAATTTCTTACCCAGAATAAAGAATACAGCCAGCGCCATTACCGCAACCGGACAGAGGAAAAGGATTACGATCATAAATCCCCATCCGGTTTCGGGTACGCCACGCAAAGCACCTGACATAATATCCCCGATGACAAAAATTAATATTTGAACTATAGCGAGTATAAAAATTGAGCCTGCTATGGATGCAAATAGTGCAAAAAGTTTTATTTTCGCAATCATAAACAGATTATAGCAGACATGAGATACAGTAATTTATCCAGACATCGTATAAATAGACTTTGTTTCAACAGCTTAGCCTGATTTAAAACGCTTAAGTACTTATCGGGCCATTATTATTGATAACGATTAGGATATAATGAAGAGAATATGTGGCAAAAGACAGACTATACTTTATATCAAAAATTTAAGTTCAAAGATTTTGACGAGGCTTTCATTTTTATGGAAAGAGTAGCAGAGGCTGCTCGCGTACAAAATCACCACCCTAAGATTATAAACAACTATAATATAGTAGAATTATGGCTCAGCACCCATAGTGCCGGCGATACTGTTACAGACAAAGACCACCAGCTAGCAAAGGCAATAGACGAGGCGTATGAATCCCGTAGTGAGCCCCAAAGCCGCTAAGCGGGAAATAATGTTAAATTCAATATGATGCTAGGATAGGTAAGATGACACAACAAACGCAAACCTTTTCTAAAAGTACTTCGGAATATACTACAGGATGAAAACACTAAAATTTGACCATACAGTAGCGCAGGAAATATTAGCCGGCAAAAAAACAGCCACATGGCGTATGTACGACGACAAGGACTTATCTGTGAATGACGAGGTCAAAATAATTGATAAAGTTGATCCTGACTCTTCGGATTCATGGCAAATTATTGGCGAAGCCAGGATAACTCAAATTACCGAGAAAAATCTGGGAGATGTCACTCCGGCTGACATGAAGGGTCACGAGGAGTTTCGCTCCCGCGCGGAAATGATGCAAACCTACAAAAATTATTATGGCGAACGCGTAGACTTCGATACTCCGGTCAGGATGATTTACTTTAAGTTTACCCCGTCAAGCGGTGAAAGAGCCTCAGAGGCTATGCTTCTGGAAGAGGCCAAAATTTATACTGACGGCGGCTCGCGTGGCAACCCCGGACACTCGGCTTGCGGGTATGCCATCTGTAATATGGATGATAGTGTTGTCGAAAAAGCAGGCGTTTACATCGGTATTGCCACCAATAATCAGGCAGAATATAATGGCTTCGTCCGTGCACTGGAGCGGGCTCAGGATCTGGGTATAGACAGGATTATGCTCTTTTCTGACAGTCAGCTGGTCGTCAATCAGATGAAAGGCCTCTACAAGGTCAAAAATCAGGAGCTCGCCCCTCTGCATCAGCAAGTCGTTGAGCTTAGCAGATCATTCAAAGAAATAAGCTTCACTCATATCCCGCGTGAGCTCAACAAGATTGCCGATGCAATGGTCAACGAAACGCTCGATGCCCGTGAGCAGGGCAGGCATAGCCAGTAATAAAAGCCAGACTATCTATAAGCCGGGTTTTGTAATCGTTGATCATCTATCTAGTCCCGACATTGCTATCAGGATCAAGCGGTTCTTATGAAGTATAATCGGCGGGAACCTATGTGAATATACTTCTCCTTGCAGCAGACAGGGTTTACCTCCTGACTACGTCACCATAATCAGCTGTGAGCTCTTGCCTCACTCTTTTCACCATCTCCTCCCGAAAGAGGAAGTATTGTTTCTGTGGCACTTTCCCTGGGGTTACCCCCGGTTGCCGTTAGCAACTGTCTCTCCCTATGCTGCCCGGACTTTCCTCCCCCGACGAGTCGGGGGTGATCAACCGATAATCTGGCTAACTCAGTATAGCATTTATTTGCTGGCGGCTTTGACTACTTCAGTGAAGGCTGCGGGTTCATTCACCGCGAGTTCGGCGAGAATTTTACGGTCCAGCTCAATGTTGTTCTTTTTGAGTCCGGCGATAAGTTTGCTGTAGGTTGTGCCTTGCAAACGAGCAGCAGCATTGATACGGGTGTTCCAGAGCTGGCGGAAAGTGCGCTTACGATCTTTGCGGTCCCTGGTAGCATTCTCGAGTGCCTTAATGATAGCTTGTTTGCCACGACGGATACTACTCCTGTTAGAGCGGGTCATGCCTTTGGTTGCTTTGCGGATCTTCTGGTGGCGGGCGTGTGTAGTTGTGCCTCTTTTTACGCGCATCGATCAGACTCCTAGCTTTCGTTTCAAATTCCTGACAGCCTTGCCTGTGACAGTCTCTGTGCCGGCAAAAGTACGCTTCGTAGAAGCACTTTTCTTCTTGAGGAAGTGATTAACAGCAGTATGGCGCCGAAGTACCTTGCCGGTCTTGCTTATCCTGATACGGTCTTTTGTCCCGCTGTGAGTTTTCATCTTTGGCATGTTATTCCTTTACTTCCTGCTTCTCGCGAGCAGAGGCACTGCCCCTGATGACGAATATTAATTGTTTGCCCGCCAGACTTGGTGGCTGATCGACATGGATACTGTCTCCGAATTGCTCAATAACTTTGGTTGCCAGAGTGAATCCGATGTCCTTATGAGCTAATTCCCGGCCCCGATAAAAGATAATCATCTTGACCTTGTGGCCTGTTGTCAGGAATTCGTTTACCTTGCGCAGCTTTACTCCCAGGTCGTGCTCACTGATTTTCAGGCCAAAACGCATTTGTTTGACTTCTAAAACCTTGGCACCACGCTTGTTCTTATGGAGTTGCTTGGTCTTTTGGTAGTTATATTTTCCCCAATCTACAATTTTGGCTACGGGAGGGTTTGCCTCCGGAGAGATTTCTACCAGATCCAACTCCTGATCGATTGCTAGCTGCAACGCTTCGCTACGCGAGAACACACCGATCTGTTTACCATCCTGATCTATAATACGTAGACTTGGTGCTCGGATCGCGTGATTCAAGCGGGTTGTTTTACTGATTGGTTAATCTCCTTGCCCGGGCCGTGTAGATTGATCAGACAATCATACCAGACTAAGTAACAGAGGTCAAGAATTAAGGAGGGAAAACCCGCTGCGCGCGGGGTTTTCCCTCCTTAGCTCACTTGCTGGTACTCGTTAGGATTTTCCCTTTCCATACTCTCTATTTTCGACGAGTAAATCGCCGAAAATGTGAGTATGATAATTAGAGGACTAAGGGCTTTTTGCGGTACTGCAGAGCTTCGCTGATCTGGGCAATGCCCACTGATTCCTGACCGTCTACATCTGCAATTGTGCGGGCAACTTTCAGAGCTTTCATATAGCTTCTGGCTGACAGCTGCATTTGTTCGGCTGCATGATTGAGCATCTCTTCAGCTGCATCTGATAACAGCGCAAATAGCTTGAGTTCCTTATTATTCAGTTCGCTATTCAGTTTGCCTTCTCCCCGATCACGTTGCATACCCCGGGCGGCCAGTACTTTATCGGCAAGCCGCTCGCTCTCACCAATAAGGTTTGAATTCTTAAGCAGACGATTATGCGCGACTCCTTCTACTTCCACATACAGGTCGATACGGTCAATAACCGGTCCCGAGATTTTCTTTTGATATCTTACGATTTCATGAGGCAAACAGTTGCAGGCCTGAGCTGTCCCGTAGTAGCCGCATGGACAGGGATTAGCTGTAGCCACCAGCATGAAGTTAGCGGGAAAGTCGACTGTGTCCCTGGCGCGGGCGACGGTAATCATTTTATCTTCCAGAGGCTGCCGAAGAGCTTCTATGACACTTCGCGCGAATTCCGGGAATTCATCAAAAAACAATATGCCATGGTGACTCAGGCTGATCTCGCCGGGTCGCGGGTTCTGGCCGCCGCCTATTATAGATATATTGCTGGAGCTATGATGGGGGGTGCGAACTGGTCGGTTTTGTACAATTTTATCGAATTGCTTGCTGGCCAGACTATGCAGGTGGGTGACTTCCAGCATTTCTTCCCGCGACAAGCAGGGCATAATGCCTGACAAAGCTTTCGCCAGCATACTTTTGCCGGTGCCGGGGGGTCCGTTTAGCATGATGTTATGATGGCCGGCAGCGGCAATCAACAGGGCGCGCTTGGCGCTCTCCTGACCAACAACATCCTCAAATGATATCAACGGAGCTTCTCTCTTCTTATGTGGTGATGGTGATTCGCCAATCTCCCTGGAGTTGATACTTTCCGGTGTATTAAGCGCTTCGTACAAACTTCTTAGGCTGTTGACAGGGAAGACCTTTATACCTGGTATCAGACTGGCCTGAGGCAGATTGGCCTCCGGTAACCAGAATTCGGTAATTCCAAGTTCGCGTCCTGTCAATATTTTGCCTATGATTCCCCGTACAGCCCGTACTGAGCCATCCAGGCCTACTTCACCCATTACAGCGATATTCGGAGTTATAGAGGTAGTAATGAGATTGCCTGCCTGCATGATTGCTATTATCATCGGAAGATCGAAGCTTGTACCTTCTTTAGGAATATCTGCCGGGGCAAGGTTCAAGGTGATTCGTTTTTTTGGCAGCTGGATATTACTGCTGGAAAAAGCGCTGCGAATTCGTTCCTTAGCTTCATCGACAGCTTTATTGGCAATACCTACAATTATAATATTAGGCAGAGAATTTGACAGATGGCACTCCACTTCCACAAGCAAGCCACTACCACCGCTTTCCAGTATTGTTTTTATACCTGCCATTCTTGTTTCTAAGTATAGCGGACTTACGCTAAATCACTCAGCACCGGATCAAATCTGAACAGTTACAAATTCCCACCTTCTAACGATGTAGCTATGGTTACTTCTCATTCAGCTGAAAAGTTTTCACTAGCATGATTTTAACTCTGAATCTTAAGTTATTTTGCATATAGTCCGGTTAATTAGTATCAGGATTAATCAGGCATAAATTAAAAGACCCTGCTTGTGTAAGCAGGGTCTGATGTTTTTGTGTTGGGCGGGGATTTGGATTTTCTTTTTTATAATACGTCTGCTGGGTTTTTTGGAACAACGGCTTGCGAGAAGCCGTTGTTACTAGAGACGTTTTTGTTTTTGAGCACTTTTTTTATTCAAGTGCTGTGCATATCTTATAAAGAGTTGTTAACAGTGTCAATACGTTTCTGCTTTAAAGCTGTGCATAAGTTTTTTATCAAGAATGCTTATCTACGAAATTTAAAGAATACGCACATAATTCGGGTACATTTTTTATAAATATTAAGAAAAACAAAGATTTTTAGCCCGGTCGTATTGTACTGAGTTTAACTATTATCGAAGCCCCCACATGCAACATAATAATCGTATATATTGCAAATTCAGCGCCACTATTGCATTTTAGCTGCCTGAGTAAATTCTGAGCAGGGAAATTTGATATACAACGTATATAGATTACTAACAGTAAAGATCGCTGGTATACGTAAAATGTAAGAGTATTAGAATACCAGTTCCGGATTTGCATACCGATCATCAGTTATTCTTAAACAGAAGCAAACGCGTATACTACTAACTAGTAGTATACGGCTAGTTACGAATCAAAATGCTTCGGCGATGTTATCAGCTCAATTTCATGAACTTTGTGTCTCCGCATGAATATTGAGCCAAAAAACATCACATACAGATATTTTGTCGGAAGATTTAATCGATATTTTTGACACGTCACACGTCCGGGTACAATAAGCAGATATCGTAATCGGTAAATAAAAATTATAAAATAAAAAGACCGGCCGCAATAATATGCTTATTGTGCAGCTCAAGCAAATAAAGGTTTATTTACTGCATGTGTCAGTTTCTGTTCAGAATATTTCGTTCACAACGCGCCTGAAATATGTAAAATATCATCACGGAAAAATAGGTTTATATATAACTCTATTTTTATGGCTATAAAACCGATTGTCAATTTAGTAATGGTATCAGCTGTTGAAATCTATACATATAAATACTCGTAATGGTTCCGGAATTAATTAACAAGCCTGAGTTTCAGATTTAACCAGCTTTACATCTAAGGTCGAAAATCTACTGATTCTTTTCCATCGGAACTTTATATCTTGCATTCTGAATCAATAAAACTGGTGCCAGGTAAACGATTATGAAATTAGTTCAGACATTGTGTTGTCAAAATAGCTACTTAACTATAACATCTGTATATCTGATGTATTGTTATAAAAACAACCTAAAGATATTGACAAAAACACTTCTTTGTACTAAGATGGAACATGTAAACGTATACAAAATAAAAACGTCTGCAAAATTTAACGCTCTTGTTCTTGCGAATAGCAGAACAGAGCGGTCAGTCAAAGCCTTCAGGGCGATAAGCGCTAAATAGTAATAATTTACAGAGCGGTTTTATCGTCCGGGGCTCCTTTTTATTTCTGAAAATAATAGTTTGATGTATGGTTAAATCAGTAAGGCAGCTACCGGATTTATCACGGTTTTCGATGAGCAGAAGCAAATGATCTGTCAGCGGGTATTTTTTTATCGGCACATACAGATTACACTATGGAGAAGTATGATCAGAGTTAAGAAATACCGCCATTTATTACACGCTTTGACAGGCATTTTTGCTCTGCTTATTTTTTTAATCACTACTACTCCGGAGCAAATAGCACTCGGATTTTTGGTGATTCCGATTCTGGTAATTGTATTTATAACTTATGAACTGGTACGTTTCGGAATCTCGGTTTTCTCAAATAAGAAAGAGACCAAAAAACAGCAGGCTGTTAGTGCTATAACAGCAATTGCAACCGGACTTCTGCTTATGCTTCAATCAATCGGCCAGCTGTCAGCCGGTGATCTGGCTATTGTAGTATTTTTTGTTTTGATCTCAGTTTTTTATATTAATCGATTTCGATAAAACGTAAATACTTTTTGTAAAGGCCCTTTAAGCCTATGCTTATCTGTTATAATTTACAGTATGGACTCGTCTCAAACACCTGCCAATTTTTCTCAGGGCAGCTCTCCTAAGCTACCTGCACAATCTTCGAACCATTCCTCTGATGAAGAAACACCAGCTGCTGGTATTCAGGCTTATTCGGGTACGCAGGTGCCGGATGATGCAAGTGATGCTGATCTGATAGAAAAGGAGTGGGTTATAAAGGCTAAAGACATAGTGGATCACACGCAGGATAACCCGCATGCTCAGCAAAAGGCGATTAGTAAATTCAAGGCTGATTATATGAAGAAGCGCTACAATAAAGACATTAAGACAGAGGGAGTCTAGCGGAAGGGCTTATATAGATTATGGACGTGTTTGTAGCTTTGGTTTTCGGCTTACTCTTCGTAGCTGCAATTGCGGGTCCGGTGATTTTTCTGCATACCCGCCGTATACTCCGTGAGCAGAAAGATTTCGAGCGTGGTCTCAAGATGGTTCCGTTACTTATACATCTGCCACCACCAAGCGATGATACAGATGTCGGCCAAAGAGATGTGCGTGATGTAACAGATGAGAATATAAGCAAAGCCCAGATACTCTATAGCATTATCGCCAGTACTATGCAGAAAAGCTTCAAAAGTAAATTTTATGGTCAGCGGCATATATCTCTCGAAATTGTCAGTGCCAAAGGAGTGATTGATTTCTATGCCGGAGTGCCTATATCCTTGGTTGAAGTCGTAAAACAAGCGGTTTTCAGCGCATATCCCTCAGCCCGACTGGAGGAGGTGGCTGAACACAATATTTTTAGCGATGTGGGAGGTATCAGCAGCACATTCGGAGGTGAGCTGACTCTCAAAGAAAGCTATGCCTACCCGATAGCCACCTATCAGGATATAAAAAGAGACCCGATAAACTCCATCCTGAACTCCTTGTCCACGCTCGAAAAAGAAGACGGGGCCGGCATTCAGCTCCTTATCCGGCCCGCAGATAGCGGCTGGCGCAAAAAATCATCGGAACTTGCTTCCAGGAAGAGGGGCGGTAAAGATAAGGCAAAGGGCCATGAACAGCTTTTTTCCTGGACGACAGATCTGTTCGGAGCACTGAACAAGCCTCCGGAAGAAAAAGGCGGTAGTAGCGGTTCCGAGAAGACACTATCAAGTATGGAAGAGGCCACTCTTAATGCCATAGACGAGAAGACCAGGCATCCGGGATTTGAAACGACAATCCGGATCATCGCTTCTTCGAACGTTGCCCAGCGCTCCCAGAGTGTTCTAAACAACATCGTACATAGCTTCGCGTTGTTTGATGCGCCCGGCAAAAACGGATTCAAGTTTACGCCGGCTCAGGACATAGAACAGTTCACGACTGCGTATATTCTGAGGTTCTTTCCGGCCGGCCACAAAAAAAATATTCTGAACGCTATCGAGCTGGCCAGTCTTTACCACTTCCCGCAGGAAGATAACATACCTACAGCTCAACTAAGCCGACAGGATTCCAAACAAGTGGACGGACCACGAAATATGCCGGAAGAAGGCCTTCTGTTCGGATATAATATTTTTCGCGGAACCAAGAAACCGATCCGGCTGGCTCTGCAGGACCGTCAACGTCATATATATGCCGTAGGACAGACCGGAACCGGTAAATCAACGTTTCTGGAGAATCTGGCTCTGCAGGACATGATATCGGGCGGGGGATTCGCTTTTATTGATCCTCACGGCGATACTGCCGAAGCTCTCTTATCAATGGTGCCGAAAGAAAGAACCGAAGACGTGATCTATTTTTGTCCGGCCGAAACTGATTACCCGCTGGGTCTGAATGTGTTCGAAGCGCAATCTGATGACCAGAAAGATTTTGTCATACAAGAAGTAATTAATGTTCTGTACAAACTGTACGATCCGCAGCGCCAGGGGATTATCGGTCCCCGTTATGAGCACTTGTTCCGCAACGCCGCGCTAACTGTTATGTCTGGTCCCGAGGGAGGAAGCTTTATTGATATACCGAAGCTCTTTACGGATGACGACTATGTTGCACAGAAGCTCAAATATGTGACTGACCAGAACGTATTGGACTTTTGGCAGAAGGAAATGCAACGGGCCAAAAAATCTAATGAGTTCGGTGATGTTGTCAGCTGGTTTGTCAGTAAGTTCGGTGCCTTCCTGTCCAACAGCATGATGCGAAATATCATCGGCCAGATTCACAGTTCATTTGATTTGCGCGAGATTATGGACAATAAGAAAATCCTGCTCGTGAATCTGAGTAAGGGCCGTACAGGGGACATGAACTCCAAGTTGCTCGGCATGATCTTCGTGATGAGATTCCAGGCTGCTGCTATGTCGAGAGCTAATATACCCGAGAGTGAGCGTCAGGATTTCTGTCTGTATGTGGATGAGTTCCAGAACTTTTCTACTGATTCTTTTGCCACAATCATGTCAGAAGCCCGGAAATATCACCTGAACCTGGTGGTGGCGAACCAGTTCACTACGCAACTTACCGAGGAAATTCGTGATGCGGTATTCGGAAACATGGGTACAATTGTTTCGTTCCGTATCGGCCAGAACGACGTAGACGCTCTGGCGCGCTATTTCCAGCCTACTTTTGATGGGGATGACCTTGTACGCATTCCAAACCACAACGCCATTGTACGCACTCTCGTGAGTGGCGTACCGACCCAATCGTTCAGTATGGCTACTATTCCGCCGCTCGGTACACCCAATCAGGAGCTCGGCGATGCATTGAAGCAGCTTTCCGCCGCAAAATACGGTCGTCCGCGGCAGGTAGTAGAAAAAGAAATCTTTGCCCGCCTCAAAACTAATGATCCTCCGGCCAGGCCTGCTATTCCTCAGTCATTATCTGGCAGCGGAGGAACAAGAGGATTCGGTGGTACTGCCGGACAGCCTCCGGCTTTTGGATCAGGTCCCGCATCGGCCGCACCTGCACCCAACAGCTCAGCGTCATTTCTGGATCAGTGGCTGGATAAAAGGCAGAAAAAGTCGCCCGTATTGTCTGCTTATCCTCCGGCTACCAGCAGACCGGCTCCGGCATTTAGTTCCGGTAGTCCGGCTGCAACTCCGCAATTTCAGCCGGCCGCATCTCCCGCGCAGAAGCCTTTAGCTGCACCGGAGCCTGCTCAGACTCCTGATTATTCACAGATAAGCTCCTCTCCGAGCCAGGGAGAACCTGAGCAAACGGCCACTACGCAAGCTGTGCCGGACACATCGGGAAGCACCGTGCAACACGATACGCCGGTGTCAGCTCCAAAACATCACGGTGTGAAGCACAAAACCAGTCAGTCTCATCCGGCAGGTGAACTCAAAATAACCCGTGAATTTCATAAAGATCAATCACACCCGCAGGAAGACGCTATACGTATTCACCGTGGTAAACATTCTGTGCCCGATTCTGAACAACCAGCAGATAAGTAAGACTATCGTTTTGCGAGGCGTACGACAGCTTCTATAGCAAGACCTGCTATAAAGCCCCAGCCAAAGAAAATCAATGCAAGCAGGAAGTTGTAATCGTAGCCGTAGTAATAGCAGGCTATAAGCAGTCCGAAACTGCTCAGGAGCGAAAACAAGCCGCCGACTAATAGTCCGCCGGGCCTGGCGACAGTCGCTGAGGTGATATCTGAGATCTGCTCTACAACCGGATTGTGGATGAACCTGCTGAATTGCCGTTCCGACCTGGGTAGTTTGCGTCTGACTCTTTGCAGAGTCTGATTGAGTGCATGATTTTTGAGGTCCTTGTTAGGGGCGTATACCGGCGTTTCATCTTTTTCCTGATCGTGTTGCTGTTGTTCTTTTATTTTCTCAACGGAAACGGCCTGTTTTTCTGCTGTATGACGAAGTTTCTCTACTGACTGAGCAGATTTAACTTCGACAGGTTTTTCGTGCTGAGCCTCCGGCTTTTCTTTATGCGCTTCATGAACTTTCTGTGGTTCCGGGTCATGCTCATGATTTTGGTGTAGTTGTTCGCTCATTTTTTATACTCCCGCCGATGTATAATCTTTTTTGACTAATGTTAACTCTTTGGCGAGTAGCCGGCTTCGGGCAAAGAAGTAACTACTGAGAACCGTCATAGTGAATATTGCTGCTACTGACGTACCGGGGCCTGTATTCGGTAACTGCTCTATGGTTTTGATGACAGCACAGTCAACCGGTATTGCTACTTCGTCGCCATAAATGTTCTGTATTTTACAGTCAAAATCAGGGGCGGTTTTATTTGGCTGATTTGTCGTTGGTAACGGATTTTTCATGACCACTCGGAAAGTTCTCTTAAGTTCTCCGCCAGGAGCAATTTCCTGAACGGACCAGGTAATAGTTTTTCTATCAGTCAGGTAGGTACCTTTCTGGCTTGTCAAAAATGCGGTGTCTAGATCAGCGTAATCCAACAAATCCCCAATATAGTCCTCGACAGAATAATCGATCTTTGAAGATTTATTCGTATTAGTAGTAGTCAGTGTGTACTCGATTATGTCGCCAGCTTTTGCTTGTGTCCGAGGAGTTTGCTCGCTGGTGAGATTTTGCGTAATATTTCTAGCTGATTTTTGAAAGCCCGGTGGAGTGACAGGGGGAGGCGGTGGAGGAGGAGATGGAACACTATCAACCGTAATCTGCTTAATACAGGCAGGTGTTGATGCTGTATTACCTTTGTTAGTTTTTACTGTCAGGCTGACAGTATAGGTACCGGGCTTTTCCTGATTCAGGACATAGGTATTGGCGGTACTGTCCTGAGCACTTACTCCGTTTACCGAGAATATGTATCCGGTAATTTGTACATTCTGAACTTTACCCTGTCCGGTGAATTTAAAGCTGGTACGACTTATTTTCTCTACATTCAGAGAATCACAGGAATAACTTTGTGGTGGAGGCGGCGGTGGAGGCGGTGGAGGCGGTGGAGGTGGAGGTGGAGGTGGCGGTGGAGGTGGCGGCGGTGGAGGTGGAGGTGGTGGCGGAGGTGGAGGTGGCGGCGGTGGAGGTGGGGAGGTGGAGGTGGAGGTGGAGGTGGAGGTGGAGGTGGAGGTGGAGGTGGAGGTGGAGGTGGAGGTGGAGGTGGAGGTGGAGGTGGCTCAGGGGGTGCGGGTGCATGCCTATAGGCAATATTGCCACAATCTTTCAGAACCCAGATGTAATACCATTGGCCATCACTGCCCTGACGTTTACCAAAAAAGTATGCAGCATCCCCGCCCGACCATTCTCCGGCGCTCCGGCTATACATTGTAGTGCCTGCATATGGACCCATAGGAGCATCGGCGCCTGGACTTTTTTGTCTGCCGATGGTTCTGGTACCCTCAGCACCCTGAGTAGGAAAATTAAAGGTAGTATTCTGAACCGAATAGCCTGGTATTGACTCGCAGTTCAAACCAAACCGTGCATAGAGAGCTCGCGTGTCTGCCCGGGCACCGCATTTTGTTGAGAGGTCTCCAATAGAACTTACGCCTCCGTATATAACATCGTTATTCGATGCCGCCAGAGATTTTTCCGGCGGCACCATAGCGGCGAATGTCTGTACAAAAAGGCTTAGTATTACGAATACGAGTCCGATTCGCCGGACTGATTTTTCCTGGTTGAGTCGCCTCGCATAGAATGAAACATCATCGATCATGCTGGGATTAAAAGGCAGATTCGCGAGTAATTTATTTATCATTTTTTATCTTTATTGTTTTACTTTATTTAGCTTGTGTTTATTGAACCATAAAACTATATGTTCAGGCAAGTCATAAAATTTACGTAGGTAGTCTTTCTTTGCTATAATTATATTTGAATAAGCCGTTTACGGTTTTCGACCGGATTTTTTAGAGAAGGGAAGTTACAAGCTGGTGTCCAAACAAAAAGATTACGACGCAGATTCTATTCAGGTGCTTGAGGGGTTAGAGCCGGTTCGCAAACGGCCCGGAATGTATATTGGCAGTACCGGCCGTGAGGGTTTGCACCACCTGGTCAAAGAAATCGCAGATAACTCTATTGACGAGGCGATAGCCGGTCATGCCACAAGAGTATCTGTCATTTTGCAAAAAGACGGCGGCGTAAGAGTCTCTGACGATGGTCGTGGCATACCTATAGATATTCACCCCAAGACAGGCAAGAGCACGCTCGAGACAGTTCTTACTATCCTGCATGCTGGTGGTAAATTCGGTGGTGGCGGCTACAAGGTGTCCAGCGGTTTGCACGGTGTAGGCATCAGTGTCGTAAATGCGCTTTCAACAAAGCTTATAGCAGAAGTTCATAAAGACGGCGGAGTGTATACGCAGGAATATGAACGGGGTGCTCCTAAAACAGATATCAAGAAGTCGGGCAGTACCAAAACTACCGGCACGACGATAACCTTCTACCCCGATGAAACAATCTTTGAGGAAATAGTTATAGAGTATCAATGGGTTGTTGACTACCTGCGACATCAGGCATATCTGACCAAAGGTATCCATACTACTGTGGTCGATGAGCGTACCGGCGAACGTTGCGGATTTTATTTCGAGGGCGGCATTATGAGCTACGTCAAACACCTTAACTTCGGCAAAGATGTTATAGACGATGAGGTTTTCTACGTTGACAAAACCGTTTCGGATTCTCAGGTAGAAATTGCTATCCAGTACGTAGATACGTATACCGAAATCGTCAAACCGTTTGCCAACAACGTATATAACCCGGACGGCGGATCCCATCTGACAGGATTTCGTTCAGCCCTTACCAGAGTGGTCAATGATTATGCCCGTAAGAGCGGGCTGCTCAAGGAAAAAGAAGAAAACCTGTCAGGAGAGGATACCCGCGAGGGTCTGACGGCAGTTATTCTGGTCAAAATGCCGGATCCGCAATTCGAGGGCCAGACCAAAAATAAGCTGGGAAACCCGGAAATTCGCGGTTATGTCGAGCAGGTTTTGGGCGAGTACCTCAATTATTATCTTGAAGAACATCCTGCAATAGCCCGCAAGATTGTTGGTAAGGCACTGCTGGCTGCCCGTGCCCGCAAGGCTGCCCGTGCTGCTCGCGATAACATTATACGCAAAGGCGTCCTGGAGGGCTCCGGATTACCCGGAAAATTAGCCGATTGTTCGTCCCGTGATCCGAGCAAATCAGAGCTCTATATTGTTGAGGGTGACTCCGCCGGTGGTTCTGCCAAGGGCGGACGGGATAGTAAAACTCAGGCTATTCTGCCGCTCAGAGGCAAGGTGTTGAATGTGGAGCGGGCCCGGCTGGACAGAATGCTTGGTAACAACGAAATCGTCACGCTTATCAAAGCTCTTGGAGTAGGAATCGACGAACAATTCAATATGGAAGGACTTCGTTACCACCGAATCATTATTATGACTGATGCCGACGTGGATGGCAGTCATATCAGCACATTGCTCCTGACTTTTTTCTTCCGTTTTATGAGGCCTATCATAGACGGTGGATATCTGTATCTTGCCAAACCTCCGCTATTCGAGCTGGTGAAGCAGGGCAAAAAAGCCAACACCTTTATATATGATGAAGCCGAGCTTGCGGTTGTAATTGACCAGGAAATTGCACGCCGCACCGCCGAGGGTAGTAAAGTAAATTCGACTGATGACCGTTATCGACAGGCAGGCTTTACAGAGCAGAAGCGCTACAAAGGACTTGGAGAAATGGATGCCGAACAATTATTCGAAACCACAATGAATCCTGAGCAGCGCGTATTGGTACAAGTGAGAATAGATGACGCAGAGAAGTCCGACGCGATCTTCAATAAACTTATGGGTACAGAGGTCGAACTACGCAAAAACTTTATTCAGACTCATGCGAAATTTGTGAAAGATCTGGATATATGAGAAAAGCAATTAACAATTTGCAATTATCAAATGGTAATGCATTAACAATTAGCAATGGACAACAAGTGACGGATTCATCGCTAATCGCTCATTGCCAGTTCATCGCTCATTGCAAATTGCTAATAGGGAATAGATTTTAGCTATGGATGAGGAAAAAAACACGCCTGAGGAAATGCTGGTTCCGGATCTCGCTCCAATGGAACATATTCCGTCACTGGACACTGAAGTATTAGATGCTGATCATTCACGTGTTGTCGAACTGCGCAAAGTAGAGAACATCATGGAAGACAGCTATCTTCGTTATTCGATGAGCGTTATCGTAGCCCGCGCTCTGCCAGATGTGCGTGACGGCCTCAAGCCGGTACACCGGCGTATCCTGTACGTTATGGACAAAATGGGTATCCGTCCGACAGGCAAGACTGTCAAAAGTGCCCAGATAGTCGGTGAAGTCATGGGTAAATACCACCCGCACGGTGACTCTGCCATCTATGACTCGATGGTTCGTATGGCTCAGCCATGGTCACTGCGCTATATGCTGGTGCAGGGGCAGGGTAACTTTGGTTCTATGGACGGCGATCCTCCGGCTGCATATCGTTATACAGAAGCCAGAATGGCCAATCACGCCGAAGCTATGCTGGCTGATATCGACAAAGAAACAGTCGACTTCCGTGACAACTATGACGGAACCCGTCAGGAACCAACGGTGTTGCCTGCGAAATTGCCGAATCTTCTGCTCAACGGCCAGATTGGTATCGCTGTCGGCATGGCCACCAATATCCCACCGCACAATATTACTGAAATCATTGATGCCACTATTCAGTTGGTAGAAAAACCTGATTCGACTCTCGACGAATTGTTGGAATTCGTCAAAGGCCCCGACTTTCCTACCGGCGGCATAATATATGGGCGTGAATCTATACGAACCGCCCTCGCTACCGGCAGGGGTGGTGTAGTAGTCAGAGGAGTGGCCACTGTAGAAGAGAACAATAAGGGCACTCAACAGATAATCATAACCGAGATACCTTATCAGGTGAACAAAGCCGGTTTGCTCGAGAAAATTGCAGCTTTGGTTCACGAAAAGAAGATTTCCGGAATCCGTGACCTGCGCGACGAGACTGCCCGGGGCGAAGTACGCATCGTTATAGATCTCAAAAAAGATGCATACCCTAAGAAGTTACTGAATCAGTTATATAAACTCACACCTCTGCAACAGACATTCCACTACAACATGCTGGCCCTGATAGACGGTATCCAGCCCCGGGTTCTCGGCCTTCAGGATATACTGCAGGAATATATTAAGCATCGGGCGGTCGTGGTTCGCCGACGGACAGAGTTCGAACTGCGGAAGGCAAAAGACCGCGCACACATATTAGAAGGTCTGAAGATTGCACTTGATCATATAGATGAAGTTATCAAAGTGATTCGTGCCAGCCAGACCGTTGAAGAAGCATCAGAAAACCTTATTAAGAAGTTTAAGTTGTCCGATATTCAGGCCAAAGCTATCCTGGCGATGCAGCTGCGGACCCTGACCGGATTACAGCGCCAGGAGATCGAAAAAGAGCTGGCCGAACTGCTTAAACTCATCGGGGAACTGGAGAGTATACTGGCTGACGAAAAGAAAATCCTGAAGATTATCAAGACTGAACTACAGGAAATGAAAAAGCAGTTCGGTGATGAGCGACGAACAAAAGTCATACCCGGCGAATTAGGCAAAATGAGCGACGAAGATTTGATTCCTGATGAACAAGTCGTTGTAACTCTGACATCAGCAAATTATATAAAACGCAGCCCGATAGGTGAATATCGCAAGCAAAATCGCGGCGGTAAAGGCAAGCGCGGTATGGCTACACGCGAAGAAGATGTAATTGAGCATGTAGTCAACGCCAGCACCCATGACTTCTTACTATTCTTCACTAATAAAGGCCGCGTATTCCGGCTCAAGACTTACGAAGTCCCGACAGTGGGTTTGAACGCTAAGGGTATAGCTATCGTTAATCTGTTACAGCTCCAACCGGAAGAGATGGTTAGTGCTGTTATAAACATCAGTAAGCAGGATGATGCAGCGAATCTGATCATGTGTACGGTCAGAGGTGTTGTCAAGAAAACTCCATTTGAACAGTATAAAAATGTGCGCAGCTCGGGCCTGATTGCTATCAACCTGGATGATGGGGACGAACTCAAATGGATCCGAATGACAACCGGAGATAATGAAGTGGTTATCTCCACTGCCGGCGGTCAGGCTATCCGGTTCCACGAAAAGGGAGCCAGACCAATGGGTCGGGTTTCCCGTGGAGTACGCGGTATTCGCCTGCGACCGAATGACCATGTGATAGGCATGGATATCGTAGAGGAAGGTTCCAGTATTTTTGTTATCAGCGAGTACGGTTATGGCAAACGCACCAAAATATCTCAGTTTACGGCTCATGCCCGTGGCGGTGTTGGTATACGATCTGCAGTTGTAAATTCCAAGACGGGCCCGCTTATTGGTGTGAAAGCACTATCCGGTGATGATACTCAGGAGATAATTCTTATTTCAGCTGTCGGTCAGACAATTCGTCTTGGCCTCAAGGATATACCCGGGTTAGGCAGAGCTACACAAGGCGTACGCATAATGCGCCTGAACGACAAAGACAAGGTTGTCTCGCTGGCTCTAGTCGATAAGGCCGAAGAAGAAGTGCCGGATGAAGAAGAACCAGCCGCAAAACCAGAAAAATAAGTTCTGGGATGGAGCAAAATTTCCTATAGCGGTTGCCCATAGGGGTGGAGACGCCGCCGGTATTGAAAAAGAGAATAGTTTGATGGCATTTCAAGCCGCATATGACTTAGGCTACAGATGGTTTGAGACTGATGTAGTTCCGACCCGAGACGGCAAACTATTAGCTATCCATGGCCGTGGGTACCAAAGACACCCCAATAAAGATCTGCCATCGAGACTTACTATCCAGAGCATGACATATGCCGAAGTTCTGGAAACTATTAATGTGGGGGGTGAGAAAATACTTACTCTTGATGAGCTGCTCGATACTTTTTCTGATGTTAAATTCTTTCTGGACCCTAAGACGCTCAAAGCTGCTCCCGCATTAGCCCGCAGCCTCATTGCGAGGCCTCAGGACCTGGGCAGAGTATGGATAGGTTCATTCATCCCTTTTAACAATGCACGGGTCTACAGGGCAATTAGGCATGCTACAGGTCAAAAAGTGGGTCTTGCCATTCTTGGCCCTATGAAATCCATGCCTGTTAAGCTGGCGGCACTTTTTCCTGCTCTGACACCAGTAGCCCAAACATATGTGAGATGGACCAAAGCCGGATGCATCACGGTTCACCATAGCTGGATAACTGGAGCCAATGGCCGGAAATTCGTACAATTATCCCATTCATTAGGTCTCAAAGCAGGGGTCTATACACCGAATAGCAAAGCAAGTATAGAGCAATCACTGGCCGCTGGTGCAGACGTTATAATGTCAGATAACGTGAAGCTCCTGGCTGCCCCCGTTAAACCGTAACCGGAATGCTGTAAGTACTACTACAAATAATGCTAAATTACCCCTTGACCCGAGGGGGCAAAGTACGCTATGCTAGTCCGAATGGCTTGACGTGGGTCTCTATGAGTCTCTCTGAAATAGTCCATTTTGTTCGTTAAAAATTTAGATAGTGCAAATCAACGTCAGTTTTTGAATTTGTTTTTTGAATGTCAGTTTACTGACGCTAAGAATTAAATTCTTTTTTGAAGAGTTTGATCCTGGCTCAGGATGAACGCTGGCGGCGTGCCTAATACATGCAAGTCGAGCGGTAAGGCCTCTTCGGAGGTACACGAGCGGCGGACGGCTGAGTAACGCGTAGGAACGTACCCCAAACTGAGGGATAACTGCTCGAAAGAGTAGCTAATACCGCATGTGCTCTAAGGAGTAAAGCTTCGGCGGTTTGGGAACGGCCTGCGTATGATTAGCTTGTTGGTGAGGTAAAAGCTCACCAAGGCGACGATCATTAGCTGGTCTGAGAGGATGATCAGCCAGACTGGGACTGAGACACGGCCCAGACTCCTACGGGAGGCAGCAGTAGGGAATTTTCCACAATGGGCGAAAGCCTGATGGAGCAACGCCGCGTGCAGGATGAACCCCTTCGGGGCGTAAACTGCTTTTATATGTGAAGATTTTGACGGTAGCATATGAATAAGGATCGGCTAACTCCGTGCCAGCAGCCGCGGTCATACGGAGGATCCAAGCGTTATCCGGAATTACTGGGCGTAAAGAGTTGCGTAGGTGGCATAGTAAGCAAAGTGTGAAATTGTGTGGCTCAACCATACACACATACCTTGAACTGCTAGGCTGGAATATGAGAGAGGTAGCTGGAATTCCTTGTGTAGGAGTGAAATCCGTAGATATAAGGAGGAACACCGATGGCGTAGGCAGGCTACTGGCTTATTATTGACACTAAGGCACGAAAGCGTGGGGAGCGAACGGGATTAGATACCCCGGTAGTCCACGCCGTAAACTATGGATGCTAGCTGTTATTCGTATCGACCCGAGTAGTAGCGAAGCTAACGCGTTAAGCATCCCGCCTGTGGAGTACGAGCGCAAGCTTAAAACATAAAGGAATTGACGGGGACCCGCACAAGCGGTGGAGCGTGTTGTTTAATTCGACGGTAAGCGAAGAACCTTACCCAGGCTTGACATCCTGCGAATCACTCCGAAAGGAGAGAGTGCTTTATTGAGCGCAGTGACAGGTGCTGCATGGCCGTCGTCAGCTCGTGTCGTGAGATGTTTGGTTAAGTCCATCAACGAGCGCAACCCCTATAGTTAGTTGAATTTTTCTAGCTAGACTGCCTTGGTAACAGGGAGGAAGGAGGGGTCGAAGTCAGGTCAGTATTGCCCTTATGCCTGGGGCTACAAACACGCTACAATGGCCGGTACAAAGGGCTGCCAACCCGCGAGGGGGAGCAAATCCCATCAAAGCCGGTCCCAGTTCGGATAGCAGGCTGAAACTCGCCTGCTTGAAGTCGGAATCGCTAGTAACGGTGAGTCAGCACATTACCGTGAATACGTTCCCGGGTCTTGTACACACCGCCCGTCAAACCATGAAAGTCACCAATACCTGACGTCTTAGCTAGTCTAGGCCTAAGGTAGGGGGGATAATTGGGGTTAAGTCGTAACAAGGTATCCGTACCGGAAGGTGCGGATGGATTACCTCCTTTCTAGGGAGAAAACTAGCACAAAATCGTAGCAATACATTTTGGAGCTAGGTCGGTCTTGGTACATCGTGAAATCAGTACTGACGATGTACATTTCCTTCATTATTGCTTGCGAGAATGAAGGACGAGATATCAGTTTCTGTAATATAGACTCGCACGTTTGATTTGCACTATCCAGATTTTTAACTAATAAGCGCCCCATGCGATAGGGTGCTTTTTTAGTACTCATGGTTAGCGGATAAAAATTTGCTATGCTGAGCCTAAATGGCAGAGATAACACCCACTCCCCGAAAGCATAAATGGCATAATCTGGGAACTGATTTACTAAAAGTTACGGTAGCTGCCTTTTCAGATAGAATTGGTGATCAGCCGGGCGATTTATCTTTGGAGAGTTACGAAGCTAGCTTATTAAAGGCACTCCCAGATGCCGCACACCGGAGGCAGCAATTAATTGCGGGGCTTCAAGACCAGGCATTTGCCCAGCGGTTTCGTGCGCTTCCTTGGAGCAACCAAAATTTCATTGCTGCCCACTTGGCGCAAGCAGGCCCAATGAGGGTAGGCCATTTAGCAATCAGGTTAGCGCAATTAGCGGGCGGCGAAACAGAGCACCTTAATGATGCGCATGTAGTTATAAATTTCTACGACACTATCCACCGTGCCGATGTCATACCTGCTTTGCAAACCCTCAGTACATTAGTTGTTGCCAACAGTATGGATTTGCCGTCTCGGCATCCTGCTAATTCTTAAGAAGTTAGCTTGATTTGGCGCTGGCTAGAATTTTAACAAGAAAAGTTCTCTCATGCAGGATGTTTTTAAAATTTATAACGGATCCAAAACTGAAATTATGTTTCTATACGTGCTACCCTGAACATACGCTCAGCATTTCGAAGATTACAGTGGGCAACTAAATAGATACCTACCTTTATCTTTTATTAATCGTTTACGGTGATATTGTGCGAAAGTAACTTCACCCTTAAAGTCCTTGTACTTGATGGGTATTTGACCATTTCTTTTTAAGGCGCTAGATATAAGGCTAATTTTACGCGATAATGTACAATCTTTACCATAAATTATCATTTGCATCAAAGTTTCTACTAAAAATTTTTAGATAATTTTATTCTCATTTGCAATAACTTCTCGCAAAAACAGTTTATCTTTTATTAATCGTTTCGGTGATATTGTGCGGAAAGTAACTTTACCCTTAAAGTCCTTGTACTTGATGGGTATTTGACCATTTCTTTTTAAGGCGCTAGATATAAGGCTAACTTTACGCGATAGTGTGGGATCCTTGCCATAATTATCATTGGCATCAAAGTCTCTACTGAAAATTTTTAGATGATCTTTATTCTCATGGCAGTTCTTGCAAAGAGTCGTTAAGTTGGCAAATGTATTACTGCCACCCAAACTCAAAGGTGTCTTATGGTCTACGGTAAGCTCATAATTTTTACCGCAACTTGTGCATCTATGTCCATCACGTTCCAACACCTTTTGACGAATAGTATCCCAGTAGCCACCTTTCGTAAGTCCTTTACCCTCTACGGGTTGCGTCCAAATATTAGACGAACTTTTTTCTGAAGCTATAAGGGTCTGCTTTTTTACTGCTGGCTTTGTGGCCATTCTAAATTAGTTGCTTTACCACCGTATAGCTCTTTATTGTCAGCTTCTTCCAGTCGTATGACAGTATCCATTTGTGGTTATTATAGCTGAACCACGGGCTTTTGATAGAGAGCGGAGGTTGGTAAGTATTGTGTGAATTCTTTTGTGGCGATTTGTTTGAAGCCTTGGCTTGCGTAGTAGGTGCAAAGACTTATATTCTTCACATTGCAGTCTAGCCGCAGGTATTTTCGCTTCTTGCTTGTAACCTGCTCGGCTGTCCACTCGATGATTTGTTTGCTAAGTTGCTGGCCATGGTAACCGTCAGCGATGGCGAGACGGTGAATGTATCCGGCATTATTTTCCTGATCATCCTCCCATGCATCCTCGTTCCACTCTAACGCTACTGTTCCTGCAAGATTATTTGTACGATAAGTACGCGCAAAAATGTGCTGCTGACAATCAAACGTATAATTCCATCGTTGCTAGAGCCATTTTTCCACAATCATCGTATTTATGATTGTATTTTGCACTTGTTACGAAAAGCTAATATAGTTTTTATATCATGAATACTCGCAGGTAGAACATTAATCATACTTTTAGTATACAAAAATAGCTGGTGAATATGCTTCTGCACGATGTAGACAGTTGGCTGGAGCTTAACAGCAGAATAGAGAGCCTCCGTGACCCGCAAGGACAATTCGATCTTTTTGCTCCCGTATTTTTGTAGTGTATTTGTCGTAGCAGGTAGCAAGGAGCATCCAGATGTCGGAATCGCTTCGCTTTCTTCCGGATAATCTGTAGATGTAGCGGCGACTGTGCCGTAACAATTTTGTCAACTTCGGAAAGCATTCTATAATGTATTGTTCGGCCAGTGCTTCAGTTATCATTTCTTCTGTTTCGCCACCGTGAGTTCGCTCTAATTCAAGTTCTTCAGCCTCTGTTAAGCGCTCGTTGGAAAGCTTAAGTTGATAACATCTTTCCGTGACTTAAGACCCTGCCGTATTATGCTAATGTTAGTCGGCACATCCTTGACCGCCTTGGTTCGTTACAAAAGCAAAGTCAAAGTGATTGTCTTCGAATGGAATGTTTAGGATTGTACCTTGCTGGTTGTGAAGCGATTTCCAGCCCCAGCCTGCCTGTTTTCTTCCTGACCCATCTCTACCAGAAATTCAAGAAGCTCGACCCCTTCAATGCGGCAGCCAGTGCGAGCTAAAAGTTTACGACTTAAACCACCATTGGCGCAGCCAATGTCTAGTACCGTCAATGTTTGCTAACACCGTGTTTTGCAGCGAGGTTTAATATTGTATCCCTGGGCGGGGGATTACAGCTGATATCTCCTTCGTCGTAAAGATCCCCAACTCCTTTGGAGTATACGTCTTTTGCTTCAATTTTATTTGTCATAGCTAATTCAGCCTTTCTGAATAATTAAAAAAGTGTTTTCAATGAATTAGCTCTGAATCATGATGAGTATATTGTAACAGGGGACGATTAGAGAGTAAAAGTACATCTCTGCAATCATTTTCGGATGTTGACGTAATTCAGTAACTCTAAGCATAATGAGTGCGGATGAAACAAGAATATTGATTTGAAGCTAACGTGGAGCTTTTCACGCAGGATGACGGCTGGCACTACGCTAAAGTTGCAGCCAAACTCAGTAAACCCTGGAAATTCTGGCAGACCGTGGGTTGATTGCTGTTCAGGCTACCGTTGGCATGTCATCGTGGCTAACATCACTTTTGCCATACGGCGACGGTTCGCACTTTATTGCCCTGCCTGCCAAAGTACGTAAAAAAGAGAGTATCGGGTTAGGGGATATGATGAAGATCAGCTTTGAACTTCGCGAACGTAAATAAGCAGGAATTAGGCGAAGAGGGACAAACTCAGTATGTTAAATGCTGATTCTTTAATTTGATAATTAAAGTATGAATGGAGTTTGTAGCTAAGAATTAAGAAACACAAGAAAACGGATTTCAATGTTTATATTTAAATAACTTATTGACAATTTATCCATTAATATATATAGTTTGAATGTTATTTTAAGTATATTTTTGGAGATAGAAATGGCTTTTAAAAGAGCAGATGCCGAAAGAAGAGGACTAGAAAAAGGTACAGTAGTTTACTTTATTGATGGAGAAAATGATTATATAGATTCCGATTCAGATCGGAAAGTTGTCAAAAAAGGAGTTTTGACCGAAGATCCATCCAGAAAACATTTTCCCTCGGTGATAATTCAAAAGTCACCCGAACAAGGAATCAACGAAACTGGATTAGGAGTATCAAAATCTCACGATGAAATATTTACTGGTCATGAAATTATATCAGCTTTGAACCGCTATGGCAGACTACCAGTCAACGGCGAACTACCCGATAATGCGGTAGGTGAAATAGACAATATCATTACCAACCCGCTAGGTAATTACATGTTAGTAATGGTTTTGGGCAGCATGGCGGCGATAAGTCATCAAAGTGAGCATATCGGAATAGATGGGTTCGCCGAAACAGGTATGCCTAAGCTACCTAGCTAATATTTTTGATTTGGTGGGCGATGAGGGACTCGGTCACGTTCCGCGACCCCGAAACTTGCGTCTTTGAAAACTAGTTTCCAAGAGAATATTTCCTTGCGAAATGCCACTGGCATTTCTCACCTCCGGCCTCGTCATTAGCTCCGGATAAAGTACCGGATATATTTAACAATCAATGAATCTCAACTGGTGGGCGATGAGGGACTCGAACCTCCGACCTCGTCATTATCAGTGACGCGCTCTAACCAGCTGAGCTAATCGCCCACAGTTGAGAGATATTGATTCTACATTGTTAAATAGCATCGACGCGCTCTAACCATCTGAGCTAATCGCCCACGTTTTTGTGAAGTAATGTGGTGGAGACGCCAGCCTTGCGGCTAGCATCCCCATAAATTAATAGTGAGCGGCGGGACAGCTGACTTCGTCCTTTTCCACTGCAGCCATGCATCACTACGTTCTTCCCTGTGATGCTCGATAAAATTGAGTAAACTCCATTTTATCTGCGCTTCTCGTTCACCGGAGCGAGCTCCTGTGCGTGGCTTTGCTTCACCGAACCCCGTCCTTCGGACATTCGGGGTTCTCGTAACACTTAACCAAATTCTTTATGCCTGGGAGGCATATATAATTTGGTGGAGCGACGGGGACTCGAACCCCGGACCCCCTGCTTGCAAAGCAGGTGCTCTAGCCAACTGAGCTATCGCCCCTCGTACCAAATATAGCTGTAATTGGGGTCTTAAGCCCAAAGTTACCTCAGTAATTCTACAGAAAAACCTCTGATACCACAAGGTAAGTCAATGGGAAGGTGGTCCAGGTGTTAAATTATATGCGCAGTATAACTAATTTATGCTTACCAGCCTAAATTGTAACAGCTACCAAACTGTAGTAATTTTGGCATCACAAAATGCTTGACCGCCCCTGTTATTCTTGCTAAGCTATAGGTTACCTTGAGTTTAGGCCCGAGATTTAGTTTCTAGACCTCCAGCGTAAACTTCAGGTTCAAGCAGTTAAGGGTGAGATTATTACCTTGTGCTCATAAGAATCCGGAGTTTTGTAACTTAAAAATTTGGCTGACATTAGTTTTAAGAGTTTACTAGAGCAGTAAACTCGAAATATAAACGGCATTGTTATTGGTTATTACCAATAACTAGTCAAATGCATAATGTAATGAGTCGCCGAAGGCAATCATCAAATCAAAGCGTTTTCGAATTTACTTCGAAAAAAGCTTTTCTTCTTAGGAAAAAGAGCAGCGCAGCGATGAGAAAAAACCTGAGGTTTTGTCTCATTATGTTCGTAAAAAGTTAATTAAGCGCACAAAATGGATGCCTTGACGTAAGATACCGATGAAGGACGTAGAAGGCTGCGAAAAGCTTCGGGGAGCTGCCAATCAAGCTTTGAACCGAAGATATCCGAATGGGGAAACCCGGGTAGAGTAATGTCTATTCACCCGTAATTGAATTCATAGATTACGTGGCGGTAACCGTGGGAACTGAAACATCTTAGTACCACGAGGAAGAGAAAGTAAACAACGATTCCGGAAGTAGTGGCGAGCGAAACCGGAATAGCCCAAACCTTTTATTACTTTCGCACTCTTCACTCCGTGATTAAGCAATGAGAATTGCTGGTCCGTAGTGATGAGTGTGAATAAGCTGGTAGGCGAATGTATAAGAGGGGTTGTGACATCACAAAAACCTTTTGTGGAAGTCCGGATTTATCCGGGTTTCTGCATAAGGGAGCAGGATCTACCATGTCCTGCATAAGGTTACAAATTGCTGAGCAAGTAGAACAGTTTGGAAAGACAGGCCAGAGACGGTGATAGCCCGGTATATTAAGTTTCAGCAACCTTATAATTTGTTTTGTCGAGTAAGTCGGGGCACGAGAAACCTTGACCGAATCCGGGACGACCACGTCCCAAGGCTAAATATATCTTACGATCGATAGTGTACAAGTACCGTGAGGGAAAGGTTAAAAGAACCCCGTGAGGGGAGTGAAATAGATCCTGAAATTATGTGCGTACAAGGACTCGGAGCGGCTTTAGGGCTGTGACGGGGTGCTTTTTGTAGAACGATCCAACGAGTTACTGATATGTGCAAGCGTAAGTTATCTGACGGACGCGTAGTGAAAGCGAGCCTGAATAGGGCGTGGAGATTTATCTCTTTAGTACATGTTAGTAGACCCGAAACCAAGTGACCTATCCATGGGCAGGTTGAAGCGTCGGTAAAACGACGTGGAGGACCGAACCGTAGGGTGTTGCAAAACCCCCGGATGACCTGTGGATAGAGGTGAAATGCCAATCGAACTTGGAGATAGCTGGTTCTCCTCGAAATAGCTTTAGGGCTAGCGTTATGTTGTAGCAAGTGGGGGTAGAGCTCTGTTTCGGAATGGGGCCCGCAAGGGTACCCACCCTTGACAAACTACGAATACCATTTGTGTAATCATGGCAGTTAGAACGTCGGTGCTAAGATCGGCGCTCGAAAGGGAAACAGCCCAGACCATCAGCTAAGGTCCCTAAATATACACTCAGTGGGAAACGAGGTGAGATTTCTTAAACAATGAGGATGTTGGCTTAGAAGCAGCCATTCATTTAAAGAGTGCGTAACAGCTCACTCATCAAGAGATCTTGCGCGGAAAATGTAACGGGGCTCAAGTGTATTACCGAAGCTATGGGTTCATATTTATATGAGCGGTAGAGGAGCGTTCCTCTCTGCGTTGAAGTGGAACTGTGAGGTTCTGTGGAGCGTGAGGAAGTGAGAATGTTGGAATGAGTAACCATAAGGCAGGTGAGAATCCTGCCCACCGAAAGAGCGAGGTTTCCTGGGCCACGATAATCGTCCCAGGGTTAGCCGGGCCTAAGCCGAGGCGCGTAGCGTAGGCGATGGACAACGGGTTAATATTCCCGTGCCGGCTGTGAATTGTTTGAAGTGCGCGGCATGTTAGCAAGAGCGGGTTCATGGTTATATCCGTCTAAACAGCGTAACAACTGTGAATGAAACGGTCTTTACTGATCGAATTCTTGTGAGGGTGCTGACCAGAAAAGCTTTCAAACGCGTGTTCACGGTTGACCGTACCGCAAACCGACACAGGTGCTCAGGTCGAGAAGACCAAGGTGTACGAGTGATTCTTCGTTAAGGAACTCGGCAATACAGCGACCGTAACTTCGGGATAAGGTCTGCCCCGTCACAGTGTTTATCACTGCGGCTTGAGAATGTAGCGCCAGTTTTCTTTTCAGAAAACAACAGAAGCGATGATGAGTTTTTAACTTCTCTAAAGTCGCCCTGTATAAACGAGTAAAAAAGATTCTGTCTGATACTTCAATTCCTTCGCCGGAAGCTTCGGCTTTGGCATGGAAGCGATAGTGTCCGATAGAATTTCATTGAGATTGAGAAGAAAGCTGACCTCTATAAGCACATACTTTGGTAAGTACTGTGACGGGGCCGCAGCTAAGGAACCCATGGAACTGTTTACCAAAAACACAGGTCTCTGCTAACACGAAAGTGGATGTATAGGGGCTGACTCCTGCCCGGTGCCGGAAGGTTAAGGGGAGCGCTTTACGGTGCGAACTGAAGCCCCGGTGAACGGCGGCGGTAACTATAACCGTCCTAAGGTAGCGAAATTCCTTGTCAGGTAAGTTCTGACCTGCACGAATGGAGTAATCATATGGGTACTGTCTCAACGAAGAGCTCGGTGAAAGTGCATTGACGGTAAAGATGCCGTCTGTCCGCAGCAGGACGAAAAGACCCTGTGCAGCTTTACTACAGCTTGACATTGAATCGAGCTGCAACATGTGTAGTATAGTTGGGAGACTTTGAAGCCCGGACGCTAGTCCGGGTGGAGTCGTTAGTGAAATACCAACCTTGTTGTAGTTTTATTCTTACCGAACCCTTTATGGGTAAATAAGATATTTATTTTGTTTATCTATACAGGGTTCGGAACCGTGTCTGGTGGGTAGTTTAACTGGGGCGGTTGCCTCCTAAAGAGTAGCGGAGGCGTTCAAAGGTTGGCTAGTTACGGATGGAAATCGTAATGATAGTGCATACGCATAAGCCAGCTTGACTGTGAGGCCTACAAGCCAAGCAGGGACGAAAGTCGGAGTAAGTGATCCGCTGTCCTTACATTTATGTAAATGAACGTGGGATCGACAGCGCAAACGGATAAAAGTTACGCCAGGGATAACAGGCTTATAGCGCCCAATAGTTCACATAGACGGCGCTGTTTGGCACCTCGATGTCGGCTCATCTCATCCTGGAGGGGGAGCACCTTCCAAGGGTCCGGCTGTTCGCCGGTTAAAGAGGTACGTGAGCTGGGTTCAGAACGTAAATTACATTGCGTTCTACTCTCGAGAGGGAGTAATGTGCTGATTAACATCGAATCATTAGCACTAAAACTAACTAAAATCGGTGAAACCCTATCTGGATTCGAACGTTCTAGAGGGCGATACCGAGGGTAAGCGCCAGTGTAATGCTGGTTTGATCCCGTAGAGACTGATCTGGAAAACTTGCCTAGTAAGCATGTGGAACAGTGAGAATGATTGCTTTTGCAAGATTTCATACGTTAGCCCCTTAACTATTACAACTTAGGTTAAGGGTGAAGATATAGTCCACGCCAATAGTAATATTGGATAAAGCTCGCTCTTTGTCTTAATAGGGAAAAGGAGCAGCCCGACAAAATGTATTCCATTTTGCCGGCGCGATGAGGAAAAACCGCAGGTTGTTCCTCATGAGTGTACGTGCGTGAGACAGTTCGGTTTATATCCGCTGTGGACGTCAGGAAATTTGAGAGGATTTGCCCCTAGTACGAGAGGACCGGGGTGAACGCACCGCTGGTGTACCAATTGTCATACCAATGGCATCGTTGGGTAGCTATGTGCGGAACAGATAAGCGCTGAAAGCATATTAAGCGCGAAACTGACCTCAAGATTAGATTTCCCTATGAGGGCCCTGATAGACGATCAGGTTGATAGGTACACGGTGTACGCATAGCAATATGTTTAGCCTAAGTATACTAATAGCCCCACAGATTTTTTGTGAACCATGAGACCAATTTACTTCGGTGAGTTGATCTCATGGGAATGTATTTGGCTAGTTATTTGTAGTAACTAATAAACAACGTCCGTTTATATTAACTTTTGTCAGTCATATCGACACCACATGGACACCGAGTGAGTGAGACTTACGCCTCCCTCCCTCGGTGCCCATGGCGCGAGGGAAACACCTGTTCCCATCCCGAACACAGCAGTTAAGCCTCGCAGCGGTTACAATACTTGGGTTTTAACCCTGGGAAAATAGCACGGTGCCGATTTATATAGAAGGAGACCTGAAAAGGTCTCTTTTTATATAAATACGCGTCTTTGTGCTCACGCCAACGGCGGGACCTGCACGGCTTGTCCACCCCCAAATTCTGAAGCGAGAAGAGAGGAAATACCTCTATTTCGAGTATCAAGGTTTTGGTGCTGGGTGCCGAATTTTGCGCTAAAGCCACCTGAGAGGGTGGCTTTTCGCTTTAATGAGAGAACCGGGATAGGTTCTCTCATCGCGCGGCGTGTGCGGATGAACCGCCCACTCCGGCTGCTCTTTCCTGACAGCGGAACCAAAAAGAGGGAAGTAAATTCCCACTTTTTGTAATTTATATTTTGAAATCACCTTAAGTGCGGGGAGAAGGATTCTCTCTGTCGTGGAGTATTCTACTTCCTTCATCCACAAAATGGTCGAGTCTTGCTAATAAATCACGTCCTTCTCCAGTGGCTGTGCAATCAGGCAAATGAGTTTGATTCTCCAAAGCTCCCCCTACTACTCTAGATGGAACACCGCTTGTATTTCCTCGATCGTCTTCAGTTCTATACGCTTGAATAGCTAGACCACCCATATCACCGTTCGTGTTTTCAGGTAGAATGTCTGACTCTATTAAATCGCGTCTGATTTCTTCATCACCCAAAAGTCTTTTTCTAAACATAGTTACATAATAGCAGAAATAATTTTTGATTTGTTCTCCCAAGAAGCGGAAGCAAAAAATAGTGAAATAAATTCCCAATATCCTGCGATTTATAATGTTAAGAGATTATTCCGTAATTTAGCAAGAGTGTAATAAGTTTGTCACTTATTCTAGAATTAGGGTTGATTTTAGAATAAAGGCGTTTATAATTCTATTTGAATAGACCAACCCCAAGGCTTATTCCACACGAAACTATCAATATTAGAATTATGAAAAAACCACCATTTACACCGCCTCTATTACCAATAGCTTTAGATATTTCTTCATCAATACCTTTAATAACGAGTGCTCGAGACGCAGTAGCACGTTATGATGAAGCCGTTAACAGATTGCCAAATCCTATAATAATACGCCGTACTCTTGAAACAAAAGAAGCAGTTCTTAGCTCAAGAATCGAAGGAACACAAGCAACTTTTGAGGAAGTTTTAGAGTTCGATGCGGAGCAAATAGAAACAGAAGAAAATGAGAAACAGCGAGATTATCGAGAAATATTTAATTATAGACAAGTTATTGATAGGGGGAGAGACATACTAAAAACTCGTCCACTTGATGAAAATGTTTTCAAAGAGTTACACAAAGGGTTGTTAAATTCAGTTAGGGGAAAAAATAAGAACCCAGGAGAATTTCGAACACATCAGGTACATATCGGTCCGCCAGGAGCAACAGTAGAAGAAGCTGCTTACGTACCTCCTCTACACACGGAAATACCTAACTTAATATCAAACCTTGCGAAATATATGAATAATGATGACCAGCCAGATCGCTTAGTACAGGCCGCAATTATGCACTATCAATTTGAAGCTATACATCCGTTTGCAGATGGCAATGGGCGCGTTGGGAGAATACTAATTCCTTTATACCTGTATGAAAAAAAAATTACAGCTCATCCAAATTTATACGTTTCTGAATTTTTGGAAAGGCACAGAAGGGATTACTACGAAAAGCTGAACGGCGTAAGCGAACGAGACGAATGGATAGAATGGATACAATTCTTCTTACGGGCTGTTCGCGAACAAGCTACTATTTCAAAGGCTCGTGTCGATAATGTTGAAAAACTCTATAAATCTCTTCATGAACGACTACCAGAATTTAACTCAATTTATGCCTCATCATTTCTAGAGGCTTTATTTAGTCAGCCGACTTTTACGCCACTTACCCTTGGTAAAATAGCGAAAATTCAAAATAATCAGACGACCTATAATCTAGTACAAAAATTTGTAAAAGCAGGATTAATTTCAGAGTTAACACCTGAACGAGAAAGGAATAAATTGTATTTCTTTGACCCATTATTTGAGATTTTATAGACCTTGTTAGTGGGATGTAGAATGAGGGTGTGACGAAAATAGAGGAGAAATATCAGATTACAGTTTTTGGTTTGCGAGGGGAGGTTGCTATTGTTGAAGGTAGGGTGTATTAATTTAGGTGGAGGATTATTAACATGGCTAAAGATGATAAAAAAATTAGGATGGATCATAAGGGGCCGCCGCCGGCTTTTGGGTTCTATGTTTTAACTTATATTGGGGCGGCTGTTCACTTCGTTGGCAATGTGGATGGGCTTTGGAATATCATAGTGGCACTAGCCAAAGCTGCTGTCTGGCCGGCATTTCTCATCAATAGAATCTTCGAACTCCTAAGAATCTAGGTTTAATTCTTCTTCACTAGGTTTTTGGAACATTTTTGACCATTTCTCTAAGTCTTCTCTCTTGATTTGAAGAGTACCGGATCGGGATTCTGCACGGTTGGATATTCTTTCCCAAAGTTCGTCCAAGCTTGCTTCTACGAATACTACTTTTGTAGCGACTCCTAGCTTTCCGGCTTCTTGTCTGTAGTGATCTCGCTCTGCTTTAGACCAAAACCCGAAGTCCAGGATTGCACTCTTGCCAGTTCTCAGCGCCTCTTTTGCCTGATTCCACAGAAGTTCTTCGGTGGGATAGCGAAATTTATCGCTTTGCTCGCGGTCTAGATTATTGCCATGATGTGCAAGTATCCACTCATCCGGAGTGAATCGAATAGCAGACTGATTTCGTTCTAGTTCTTTTGCTTCGGTAGTTTTACCCGAACCGGGCAATCCAACCATCAAATATAATGTTGTCATATCAAAATTATACCTTTCGGGTGTAAAATAACTTTATGATAAAAATGAATAGTGTTTCGGGGATACTTTGTTTTGTCAGTGATTTGGAGCAAACGGTCGGGTTTTATAAGAAACTTGGCTTTCTTTTCAATGAGCGTACTTCTGCGGATTCCGCTACAGCGCGGCTAAATTGGTTTTGGATAGAATTCGTAGCCAAGGATAAAGCCGAACAAAGCGTATTCCAGAAAGAAAACGACATAGACAAGAGCCAGCTTAACGGTGCAGGAATGTTCGTGCATATAAGTGTGCAAAATGTAGATGAATTTCATGAAGCCTCGATGGCAAAAGGGCTCAAGCCATCATGTGAACCAAAGGACTTTCCGTGGGGCAGACGCGAATTCATAATCCGTGACCCCGACGGCTACAAATTAGTTTTCTTTAGCGAAGTGTAGATTGACAGTGGACAAGACATCTGTCAGTTGACATCACGCTCAATAAGTTATACAATGATATCAAATAGGAGCTGTTTATGGATGACCGATTTGAAAGCTTGCCCAATGGACCGCTTACACGAGAGGAGTTCGATAGTTTGAGCCTCTCTTATTACGATGCGTCGCGCTCTATTGCCCAGAGAGTTGCAGAGAGTCGGGGTGTCAACCCGGGAGATGCTATGAGAGTCAGAATTGGTGAAATGCTGACAGATCAGGAATCGGGTGATCCTGTTCCACAGCAAGCAGAATAAAATCCGAGGGGTTCACTTTTTTTGCATAAGCATGTACAATCGTGGGTGAATGGAACAAAACAAAAACTTTTTCGGATATATTTTTGGTGACAAAAAATTAGACCTATCATTTGAAAAGCTGATGATTATTGCTGCTTTTGCTTATCCTGTCACCGGTATTCCGCAACTATTACAAGTCTTACAGGGAAATATAGCAGGCGTGTCCATAGCTTCATGGGCGGGTTTTGCATTCTTTGTGGCATTATTTCTCGTGTACAGTATAAAAAAGCGTGTTAAACCCATGATTATCACCTACAGTATATGGCTGGCGATCGATTTGATGGTTGTATGGGGCGTTTTACTAAAGAGCTAGTTATTTCTTTTTGGGGTCAGGGACCCAGCCTTTTTGTTTGAATATTACCCAGACGGCCATAGAATGGCCATGGCCTAATCCGAATTCTTCTTTTAGCCACACAGCCAGATCAGAGAACTTCATATCGTAGCTATATATGCCGGCCATTTCTGCAATCTGCTTCAGTTCCTCCGGTGTTTTACCGGTTTTAGCTTTGATAGTACTCAGATAAGCTTGAAATGTCATTTTTTCTCCCTCTGTTTACGTTTTACGCAGGCTTTTGTAATCCGACTTATTAACCCGAGCGGAAGAGGCTTGTCGTGAGGGAACTGTACCGTACCTTTGGATGTTTTGTAGCCTGACAGTTCCTTCTCAAATTCCCTGATTGGTACCGATCCGGGGTAGAAACCTATATGGCCTTTGTAGCCGGCAAAATGCACCAGATTGCCGTTCAAATAAAATGTCGGTATGCCATAACTTATTTTCTCTGTAGCTTCCGCAGGTACAATTTCCCTGATAGTTTTTCTTATAATCTCCAGTCTCTTTCTTGTATCTCCCGGGAAATCAGCCAGATATTCATCTATTGTTTTATAATTTTCCATATTACTCATGAATTTGATTATACGCCCCAACGCCGGGGTAGAATAGAGGAGAGATATGAATATCGGGATTATAGGTGAGGGGAAATTCGGCCAGGCAATCGGGTCGTTGCTGGAATACAATGATGTAGTCTTTGAATATGCCGATAAGGGCAAGCTACTTACTCGTTCGGCTAATCTGATATTTCTCATGGTACCAACGCAGTTTATCCGGATATCAATCAATGATAATGCCGATTTTATCACTCCTGAAACTGTCATTGTTAACGGAGCGAAAGGCATTGAAGCGAAGACAAATCTATTGCCCCGGCAAATTGTAAAAAGTCTTGGAGAGTTTCCATATTACTACAGCTTGATCGGACCGTCATTTGCCCATGGAATCAAGGCGAAGCACCCGACAATTGTATCTCTGGGATATAATCAGCCGGAACATATCGGTATGATCAAAAAATTTTTACAGACGCCCTATTTCCGGGTTCACGAAACTCCTGGCTATAACGCCCTGGAACTGGCGAGCGCTATGAAGAACTTGTATGCAATTCTCTGCGGATATGCCCATGGCCTGAATTACGGCATGAATACTCAGGCGCTACTAATCTCTCTTGCAGTCCAGGAGTTCACGCAGTTATCTGATGCTATGGGGTTCAATCGCTACGATGTCATGGCGCCAGGGGTTATCGGTGATCTGGTTTTGACTTGTTCTTCCCGGCAGAGCCGCAACTTTACGTTTGGGTTATACCTGGCGAAAGTAGATGAAAGAACAGCTTTAGAAAAAATCGGTGATACTGTCGAGGGATATTATACGAGTCAATCAGTCAGAACTCTGGCCCGGGAAAACAATGTTGACCTGCCCCTGGCCCGACTTACTCACAAACTTATAAGGCGAAATGACAAAGGACTTGCAGAGTTCTCATCGTTTATTAAATCTTTATAAAAATACGATTTTTGCTGTGGATAAGCCATATTTTAAGCCAGACACAATACCACGTCAGGAATTGCATAAATATATACAAATTTTAGCAATATAACAGACTAGAGTAGTAATTAGTGTTGTGCAAAAGTCTATGATTAATTTTATTCACTGTAAAAATCAACAGAGGCGGAATAGATACAAAAATGTATTCATTTTGGCTTGCACCTCTGTTTGAAAAGAGTCATACTGTTGGCAGTTATTTACTAATATAAATAGTAAAAACTAAAACAAAAACCAAAAACAAAAACAAATAATGCTTTCTCAGCGACCACGATTCTATAACCTGTTGGTTAGGGGTAAATCCCTGGCATTAGTTTTCCTGCTCCTGTTTCTGACAGGAGTTTTTTCTTATACGCGCACGCATACACCTACGCCCGTATACGCGGCTACCTCTGCTAATATCAATTTTCAGGCCCGGCTCCAGTCAGCCAGCGGAGCTATCGTTCCGGACGGCAACTATCACATGGAGTTTAAACTTTATACATCTGCCAGCGGTGGCTCAGCTGTTTGGACTGAGACCCGAAGTACCGGTAACCTAGTCAGAACAGTAAACGGTTATCTGACAGTAAATCTTGGCAGCGTAAACGCCTTTCCTTCCGGAATGAACTGGGATCAGGAACACTGGCTGACCATGAATGTTGGCGGAAGTGGCGGCTCTCCGGTCTATGATGGCGAAATGACACCCCGGCTCAAACTTACAGCCACACCGTACGCCTTTAGTGCCGGCCAGCTTCGCAAAACCCTTGGTGCAAACACCAGTGTCCTGGACTTCCTGAACCCGACTGCTAACAGGACGCTTAATCTACCGGATCAGGACGGTACTCTTTGTGTTCAGGGATCACCTGATTGTGTTGATGTGGCTACCACAGGGACTACTGCCACGACATCAAGCAATTCCGGATTGGAGATCGGTATTGATGGATTACGGCTATTGGGAGGTTGTAGCGATAACCAGTCACTCAAATGGGATGCAACCGCAGAAGAGTGGAAGTGTACCTCAGGTAGCGGATCGTCAATCGGCGTCCGTGAAAGCGACGGATCGCCCAGCATGTCAGCCGATGTTATAGAGTTTGGCCCGTCAGGCGCATCTGACAGCGAATTTATTGTTACGAACGAAGGCAGTGGTGTCAGCAGGATACGATTAGGAAACGACGTACTATTGCTCACTAACTATGCCGCTACACTCGACGCTACCTACGTAAACGAATCCCAGTCGCCGGCCGCCGGCGATGTCTCCGGTTCATTCACAGCCGGTTTCAGTGTTAACGATGTCCAGAACAATGCCGTTGATCTGGGAGCCGAGACAGTCGGGGACTACATGGCCAACCTCGGCACCGTAGTCGGATTAACTATTACAGGCACTAACAGTGGCGAAGGCAGTACGCCGGGCCTTAGTGTTACTTACGGATTCGGTGCTAACACCGCCGTACAGGGCAGCACCCAGCTTACCTGTGCTTCCGGCAGTGGTGATCTGTCCGGTGGCGGCACTGTCATAACTCTGGGCAGCGGCGGTACCTGCGGTGCCATAACCATATCCGAAGCCCCCGTCTTTGATACCAGCGTTACCACCCCGCTTATTACTTACGGCGGCGCCCTGACCATCCAGACCACCGCTACCGGTGGCGCTGATGATCTGATCTTTAAAACCGCCGGCACGGAAGTTATGCGCCTGCTGGAAAACGGCAATATTTATCTGGAGAAAGGCACTAATGATGTCACCATAGCCGTAAATGCTCCCGGTGCCGCCGCCACCTACACCTTTGACGGAGCCAGCGGAACTATCCTGACCACTGCCAACTACGTTACTAACCTCGACGCTACCTACGTAAACGAATCCCAGTCGCCGGCCGCCGGCGATGTCTCCGGTTCATTCACAGCCGGTTTCAGTGTTAACGATGTCCAGAACAATGCCGTTGATCTGGGAGCCGAGACAGTCGGGGACTACATGGCCAACCTCGGCACCGTAGTCGGATTAACTATTACAGGCACTAACAGTGGCGAAGGCAGTACGCCGGGCCTTAGTGTTACTTACGGATTCGGTGCTAACACCGCCGTACAGGGCAGCACCCAGCTTACCTGTGCTTCCGGCAGTGGTGATCTGTCCGGTGGCGGCACTGTCATAACTCTGGGCAGCGGCGGTACCTGCGGTGCCATAACCATATCCGAAGCCCCCGTCTTTGATACCAGCGTTACCACCCCGCTTATTACTTACGGCGGCGCCCTGACCATCCAGACCACCGCTACCGGTGGCGCTGATGATCTGATCTTTAAAACCGCCGGCACGGAAGTTATGCGCCTGCTGGAAAACGGCAATATTTATCTGGAGAAAGGCACTAATGATGTCACCATAGCCGTAAATGCTCCCGGTGCCGCCGCCACCTACACCTTTGACGGAGCCAGCGGAACTATCCTGACCACTGCCAACTACGTTACTAACCTCGACGCTACCTACGTAAACGAATCCCAGTCGCCGGCCGCCGGCGATGTCTCCGGTTCATTCACAGCCGGTTTCAGTGTTAACGATGTCCAGAACAATGCCGTTGATCTGGGAGCCGAGACAGTCGGGGACTACATGGCCAACCTCGGCACCGTAGTCGGATTAACTATTACAGGCACTAACAGTGGCGAAGGCAGTACGCCGGGCCTTAGTGTTACTTACGGATTCGGTGCTAACACCGCCGTACAGGGCAGCACCCAGCTTACCTGTGCTTCCGGCAGTGGTGATCTGTCCGGTGGCGGCACTGTCATAACTCTGGGCAGCGGCGGTACCTGCGGTGCCATAACCATATCCGAAGCCCCCGTCTTTGATACCAGCGTTACCACCCCGCTTATTACTTACGGCGGCGCCCTGACCATCCAGACCACCGCTACCGGTGGCGCTGATGATCTGATCTTTAAAACCGCCGGCACGGAAGTTATGCGCCTGCTGGAAAACGGCAATATTTATCTGGAGAAAGGCACTAATGATGTCACCATAGCCGTAAATGCTCCCGGTGCCGCCGCCACCTACACCTTTGACGGAGCCAGCGGAACTATCCTGACCACTGCCAACTACGTTACTAACCTCGACGCTACCTACGTAAACGAATCCCAGTCGCCGGCCGCCGGCGATGTCTCCGGTTCATTCACAGCCGGTTTCAGTGTTAACGATGTCCAGAACAATGCCGTTGATCTGGGAGCCGAGACAGTCGGGGACTACATGGCCAACCTCGGCACCGTAGTCGGATTAACTATTACAGGCACTAACAGTGGCGAAGGCAGTACGCCGGGCCTTAGTGTTACTTACGGATTCGGTGCTAACACCGCCGTACAGGGCAGCACCCAGCTTACCTGTGCTTCCGGCAGTGGTGATCTGTCCGGTGGCGGCACTGTCATAACTCTGGGCAGCGGCGGTACCTGCGGTGCCATAACCATATCCGAAGCCCCCGTCTTTGATACCAGCGTTACCACCCCGCTTATTACTTACGGCGGCGCCCTGACCATCCAGACCACCGCTACCGGTGGCGCTGATGATCTGATCTTTAAAACCGCCGGCACGGAAGTTATGCGCCTGCTGGAAAACGGCAATATTTATCTGGAGAAAGGCACTAATGATGTCACCATAGCCGTAAATGCTCCCGGTGCCGCCGCCACCTACACCTTTGACGGAGCCAGCGGAACTATCCTGACCACTGCCAACTACGTTACTAACCTCGACGCTACCTACGTAAACGAATCCCAGTCGCCGGCCGCCGGCGATGTCTCCGGTTCATTCACAGCCGGTTTCAGTGTTAACGATGTCCAGAACAATGCCGTTGATCTGGGAGCCGAGACAGTCGGGGACTACATGGCCAACCTCGGCACCGTAGTCGGATTAACTATTACAGGCACTAACAGTGGCGAAGGCAGTACGCCGGGCCTTAGTGTTACTTACGGATTCGGTGCTAACACCGCCGTACAGGGCAGCACCCAGCTTACCTGTGCTTCCGGCAGTGGTGATCTGTCCGGTGGCGGCACTGTCATAACTCTGGGCAGCGGCGGTACCTGCGGTGCCATAACCATATCCGAAGCCCCCGTCTTTGATACCAGCGTTACCACCCCGCTTATTACTTACGGCGGCGCCCTGACCATCCAGACCACCGCTACCGGTGGCGCTGATGATCTGATCTTTAAAACCGCCGGCACGGAAGTTATGCGCCTGCTGGAAAACGGCAATATTTATCTGGAGAAAGGCACTAATGATGTCACCATAGCCGTAAATGCTCCCGGTGCCGCCGCCACCTACACCTTTGACGGAGCCAGCGGAACTATCCTGACCACTGCCAACTACGTTACTAACCTCGACGCTACCTACGTAAACGAATCCCAGTCGCCGGCCGCCGGCGATGTCTCCGGTTCATTCACAGCCGGTTTCAGTGTTAACGATGTCCAGAACAATGCCGTTGATCTGGGAGCCGAGACAGTCGGGGACTACATGGCCAACCTCGGCACCGTAGTCGGATTAACTATTACAGGCACTAACAGTGGCGAAGGCAGTACGCCGGGCCTTAGTGTTACTTACGGATTCGGTGCTAACACCGCCGTACAGGGCAGCACCCAGCTTACCTGTGCTTCCGGCAGTGGTGATCTGTCCGGTGGCGGCACTGTCATAACTCTGGGCAGCGGCGGTACCTGCGGTGCCATAACCATATCCGAAGCCCCCGTCTTTGATACCAGCGTTACCACCCCGCTTATTACTTACGGCGGCGCCCTGACCATCCAGACCACCGCTACCGGTGGCGCTGATGATCTGATCTTTAAAACCGCCGGCACGGAAGTTATGCGCCTGCTGGAAAACGGCAATATTTATCTGGAGAAAGGCACTAATGATGTCACCATAGCCGTAAATGCTCCCGGTGCCGCCGCCACCTACACCTTTGACGGAGCCAGCGGAACTATCCTGACCACTGCCAACTACGTTACTAACCTCGACGCTACCTACGTAAACGAATCCCAGTCGCCGGCCGCCGGCGATGTCTCCGGTTCATTCACAGCCGGTTTCAGTGTTAACGATGTCCAGAACAATGCCGTTGATCTGGGAGCCGAGACAGTCGGGGACTACATGGCCAACCTCGGCACCGTAGTCGGATTAACTATTACAGGCACTAACAGTGGCGAAGGCAGTACGCCGGGCCTTAGTGTTACTTACGGATTCGGTGCTAACACCGCCGTACAGGGCAGCACCCAGCTTACCTGTGCTTCCGGCAGTGGTGATCTGTCCGGTGGCGGCACTGTCATAACTCTGGGCAGCGGCGGTACCTGCGGTGCCATAACCATATCCGAAGCCCCCGTCTTTGATACCAGCGTTACCACCCCGCTTATTACTTACGGCGGCGCCCTGACCATCCAGACCACCGCTACCGGTGGCGCTGATGATCTGATCTTTAAAACCGCCGGCACGGAAGTTATGCGCCTGCTGGAAAACGGCAATATTTATCTGGAGAAAGGCACTAATGATGTCACCATAGCCGTAAATGCTCCCGGTGCCGCCGCCACCTACACCTTTGACGGAGCCAGCGGAACTATCCTGACCACTGCCAACTACGTTACTAACCTCGACGCTACCTACGTAAACGAATCCCAGTCGCCGGCCGCCGGCGATGTCTCCGGTTCATTCACAGCCGGTTTCAGTGTTAACGATGTCCAGAACAATGCCGTTGATCTGGGAGCCGAGACAGTCGGGGACTACATGGCCAACCTCGGCACCGTAGTCGGATTAACTATTACAGGCACTAACAGTGGCGAAGGCAGTACGCCGGGCCTTAGTGTTACTTACGGATTCGGTGCTAACACCGCCGTACAGGGCAGCACCCAGCTTACCTGTGCTTCCGGCAGTGGTGATCTGTCCGGTGGCGGCACTGTCATAACTCTGGGCAGCGGCGGTACCTGCGGTGCCATAACCATATCCGAAGCCCCCGTCTTTGATACCAGCGTTACCACCCCGCTTATTACTTACGGCGGCGCCCTGACCATCCAGACCACCGCTACCGGTGGCGCTGATGATCTGATCTTTAAAACCGCCGGCACGGAAGTTATGCGCCTGCTGGAAAACGGCAATATTTATCTGGAGAAAGGCACTAATGATGTCACCATAGCCGTAAATGCTCCCGGTGCCGCCGCCACCTACACCTTTGACGGAGCCAGCGGAACTATCCTGACCACTGCCAACTACGTTACTAACCTCGACGCTACCTACGTAAACGAATCCCAGTCGCCGGCCGCCGGCGATGTCTCCGGTTCATTCACAGCCGGTTTCAGTGTTAACGATGTCCAGAACAATGCCGTTGATCTGGGAGCCGAGACAGTCGGGGACTACATGGCCAACCTCGGCACCGTAGTCGGATTAACTATTACAGGCACTAACAGTGGCGAAGGCAGTACGCCGGGCCTTAGTGTTACTTACGGATTCGGTGCTAACACCGCCGTACAGGGCAGCACCCAGCTTACCTGTGCTTCCGGCAGTGGTGATCTGTCCGGTGGCGGCACTGTCATAACTCTGGGCAGCGGCGGTACCTGCGGTGCCATAACCATATCCGAAGCCCCCGTCTTTGATACCAGCGTTACCACCCCGCTTATTACTTACGGCGGCGCCCTGACCATCCAGACCACCGCTACCGGTGGCGCTGATGATCTGATCTTTAAAACCGCCGGCACGGAAAAAATTCGAATATTAGAAAATGGCACACTGGTATTTGGTACTGGTGCCAACAGTGCTAATTTGTACTTGTCTGCAAATGACACTCTGAGGACGGATGATCTGTTTGTAGCAGGAGCAGGATTAAGCGTGTTAGCAAATGGTGCTACAATTGCTGGTGATTTCAGTATCGACGGACTGGTATTTGATCCAACAGGTAATCTTGTGCTAAACGACACCGTGGATATTGGCTCAGCTACAACAGGACTTCGGGTAAATACGGACGGGTCAATATTCGACATTGATGGTGTTCTTGTTTTAAACGATCAACTAAACCTAGGCTCATCCTCAACAGGTCTATTAATTACTACATCAGGAATAATTACGGATATTGATGGGGCAAGTGTTGTATTTGGTGAAAACATCACTGTAAATACAGGAGGTATTACCGTAACAGGCAATAGCACTATTAATGGGACGCTCGGGTCTTTGACCGGCTTGACTGTAATTAGTGGAGGAGCATCGATAAGTGGAGGCTTGAATAATAACAGTGGCGGACTGACTAACGCCGGATCTATTACAGGAGTAGGCGGTAATATAACAGGATCAGGAAGTATGACTATATCCTCCGGAGCTGCTGCGGCACTGACGCTAGATTCCGGAACAACCGGTGGCCTGAACATCGGCACCGGCAATAATGCCAAAACCATCAATATCGGCACCGGTACGGCCGGCAACGCTATCAACATCGGTACCAATAACACCACGGCCGACACGATCCAGATTGGCTCGGCTCTGGATACGCTGACGCTCACGGGTTCCTCTTTAACTACATTTGTAATCAACGCAATAACCGTAGACGCTACCGAGTTTAACCGGCTCGACGGCAAAAACGCAGCACTGGTTGATGAAAATGACTTCATCAGCGGGGACGGAACTGGCGGTACAAGCAATGGGTCCGGATTGGAAGCAGGTACCGGTGGAATTGGGCTATTGCAAGGTTGCACCAACAATCAAATTTTGAAATGGGTAGATGCAAGTTCTGTCTGGAACTGCGCGGCTGACGCCACAGGTATTTCTGATTCCCGGGTTAAGAAAAATGTCCAAACTGTCGAAGGAGCTATGCTGGATAAAATTAAGGATATTCGGGTAGTAGAATTTGACTATGACTGCACCAGCCCGGCGTTTGCTTACCAGCACTGCGACATAGACCACCAAACAGGTGTTATCGCGCAGGAACTTGCTCAAATCTTTCCGGAACTTGTCACCCAGGATGAGCACGGCTATTATAGCGTTAGATACGACGCATTAGCCATCTATAACCTCAAAGCCGTGGGAGAACTAGCACGTTCGTTAGATTCTCAAGGTAACGGTAAGTTTAATAATGTTTCATCAAATTCACTTGTTGTAAAAGGAGATATTATAGCTGGCACAATCCGTGCTGACAGGATAGAAGGCCTGGACTATGTTGGCCGGTTTGAATCTTTGGAAGAAAGAGTAGACCATCTTGAGAAAAATAATAACTTTCAGAATAATAACTTTGCGGGCACAGTAGAAGTTGGTTCATTGATTGCCAATAAAGAAGTTGACCTAAAAAATGATGTGCGAATTAACGGTAGCACAGACCTGCAGAGATTAAATGTAAATCTTGCTTTAATCGCCAAAGACTCCTTTGAAGTGCTAGGAAGATCTACCTTCAAAGAGGCGTCCGGATTCGAGAAAGATGTACATTTTGATGGCCAAATTAACGTGCTTGGTTACACGAATGTCCAGGGCCTAAGCGTAAACCTTGACTTGATTGTTAAAGGCTCATTGCAGCTCGACGGGCCGGCCACCTTCAAGGAGGCAGTCAAATTCGAGAAAGACGCTGAATTTGCGGGTAATGTGTCTGTAAAAGGACAGGCCACGTTCAACGGTGATACGGCGGGGTATGCCATCATTAAAAAAGGCGAAAAAAGCCTTGCGATTAAGTTTAAAAACCCTAAGCCACAAATACCGATCGTTACCATGTCGCTTGGTAATGGCAAGTTTGCCTCCTACAGTTACCAGAATGTAACAAAAGAGGGCTTCGAGATTATTCTGGCTAATGCCGCTGACGAAGATCTTAGCTTCTCATGGATTGCTATTCTAACCCAAAGTGAGGAAATTTCTGCTATGCCGTAGAGAAGACTTGATTAATTGTTGTTATTTTACTATGCTAAACATAAGAAAAAAGAAGGGAACACTGTGGCCAAAACCGATAAAGACAATGATGTTTCAATAAAAAAAACCAGAAGACTCAAGATGGAGATCAAAAAAGCCCACCTGATAATAATGGCTTTGTTGCTGATTATGGCCGGTGGCGCTTATTTTGGCTATCAGAAATACGATGAAGTAAACCAGGAGAAGCAGCGTTTATCTGATCCTCAGGAAGCGGCCCGTCAGGAAACCCAGCGAACTAAAGAGCAAGTTGCAAAGCTTATAGATGTACCCCAAGGCGAGGATCCGACAATCGCAAGTGTGGTCGATGCCTCAAAGTTATCCAATCAATCGTTTTTTAAGAACGCAAAAAATGGTGACAAGGTACTTATGTATGCCCAAGCCAAAAAAGCTATCCTGTATCGTCCTGACTCCAATAAGATTATAGAAGTCGCACCGATCAACATCGGTAACAACGAACAGCCAGCCGCACCAGCAGGTACTGAGACGCCACAGTAGGTAAACCGGTTCTTTCGATAAAGAGCCAAATCAGTGTTCTTCCGACGAAGAACCAAGTCGATACTTTTGTCTCCAGCAACAAAAGTACCCAAAAACGCCGCAGGCGGCCGGAGATTCTTTATGATCTCATCGTCAAAACACACAATGCTCGGCAAACTCACCAATTTTTAACTATTTTCAATGAGAAATTGGCTTAAACACTGCCTCGGCTCTAATTGTGCTTATTGACACTCTTTCATCAGGAATCCCCAGCAAGCCTGAACAAATCCATGGACTACGCATTTTACAGATGAGAACAAAACTATGCTTGCATATTTATAGTTTTTATGCTAATATGTATTTATGTCTAAAAATTCAGCTCCCAACCAACTAAAACCCCTAACCATACATCCTGAAACTGCCGTAGAGCTTTATGGAGCCGGCGTCCGCCGACTTCGCAAACCTAAACCGATGACTACCCCTAATGGACTTGATACTAACTCTTTAGATTTCCGTGGCGTTCGTGCTGCCATGGACGTTGTCGGCGTATTTCCCCATACATATGATGCTGACGGCCGTCGCAATCCAGTAGATCCAAATGAAGTAAAAACTCATATGGACTCGAGCTTGGCCACAATTAGAGAAGCTGGCCGCGTTCCGTTGGCTGATGATTTCGTTGGAGGCTATAAACGTATGACAGAAGCGTTCACTCGTCCACAAGAGCCAATAACACCCGCAGAACAAATTCACATAACGCAACGGCAATAAGCCTAAAACTTTTAGCACAATGTTTATCTCCAGATAAGTACTTACTTATTGATGACGAGCTTTAACCCAACAACGGGCGGGCTTTTGTATTCTCAGCTCCTCCGAAGTGACAAAAATCTTATAGATCAAAACGTCTTATACTTGGTGTTGCGGGAAGAGTTTTTCAGAATCGTCGTGATTTAGACGGTCCAGCTGGGCAAAATCTACCAATGCCAGCCTAAGCCAGTTTGTGGGCAAGGATGTGGATTGATTGAGCGGCGTTCTAGAAGGTCGTACAATAATGTGGTTTACAATTTAGCAAAATGTTATTTGGTGAATACCTTTTGTGGTATAACCGTAAATTCGGGTATACCAAATAATGTATAATTTTGGAAATCCATAATTTATTTAAAATTGATTTTGAGCTACTTTATTATGAATTTTAGTGTCCGGAATTTGTATTTTCGATATCTTAAATTCTAATTTCTTACCAGAAATAATTACAACGTTAAGATTTCGCAGTCTATTATTTTCGATCATTATCAAAATATCCATTTAATTCTGAGCAATTTTGTAATTAGCAACGTCCTCTACCGAGCTTAGTAGAGTAGTCTGTGGAAAAATCATAAAAAAAGACATTGTATAATATACTTTCTGATTCCGCAGATTGAACCAAACGATTATATACCTGAAGTAAATATACAAACACTTGAGGCTAAGTACTCCTATCTGTTATGGAATCTTTTGCCAAGTTCGAAACCAACCTAAACAACGGGTCATAGAAATAAAATTAAATACATGTTGAGTACAGCTGAAAATTCCTGCCGGAACAGGAATAATAGGTCAGTTCTGTCGTATAGGGTAGTCTGTGTACAAAAATATTTACCTCTGTTATGGAATGTAATGCTAATGTTTTCGTCTGAGTACAAAAGTAGTACATTGGTATTGCATAGGTCACCCCTAATGCTTACACTAAGCATTAGCTTTCATAACAGATTAAGCAGCATAAAGTTGAACACAAAATAAACTCAAATGTATCAAGAAACTCAAACCAAAAGCCGTTCCAGAGTGTACGTTACCGTAGGTGATGCGGCGGAGCTATTAGGTGTTTCTATCGATACTGTCCGACGTTGGGAAAAGAGCGGCAAACTGCATGCTAAACGATTAGATGGCAAGAATCGATACTTCCCCAAAGATGAATTAGAGCAATTCAGAGCTCATCAGCCCCTGTCTACAACAGAAGTGGCTAAGCGACTTAAGACCTCTGCTTCCAGCGTACGTCGTCTCGAAGCTAGTGGCCAGATAACGGCTGACCGTGCTGAGAACGGAAAGCGTCTTTACTCTTTGGCAAGTATAGTTGACTATTTGGAAAGTAAATCTGCTCCATTGCAACCAGCAATATCAGATAAACAGGAATTAGCGTCAGGTGTAGCCCTGAATCAGGTAACACCGATGCCGGCACTGACTATCGCACCGCCACCGCGTCAACATACCCCGCGTCATGGATTAAAGCATCATTTACAGCAGCCTAAGAAGTTATGGGCTACTCATTCCGGCAGATTAAATTACCATATTTTTCAAAAAGTAATCATCTATAGTGCTACGGCATGTGTCTCCGTAGTGATGATATTGACGCTATTCTTTCTGATGTTTCCGGGAACTGCCCGCACGACATTTTATAATCAATCCCATAACAGTGGTAAACAGTTTGTTTCGAAACAAGCTGACGGTCTCTTAGTACGGGCCTTCAAGCCCTTTACAAATGCAGCCCTGGGCGTTGTCGAGGTAGTTAACCCGGAAGTCCGCAATACTATTCAGCCTAGGGCCATAGATGACGTGAATGAAGTATTCGCGCCTGACTCGCAGGGAAATATTATCACCAGGTACACCTTTAGCCCGCCGAACTCATCTTATCTGAAGATACCAGATCAGGGGTTAGTTACAAATCTGAATAGTGAATTTGTCGGAGGCTATAAACCGGGCGAAAAGAAAGGAGATCTGGCTATCTTACCTCTGGGAGGTGATCAGCTTAAAGATAAGTCACTTAATGGTGACCAGCTGGCCGATGGAGCAATTAAGCTTAGCCATCTTTCTCCTACTTTGATAGCTTCTCTGAAGAGCGGAGGCACAGGAGGAAGTACTTTTGTAAGCGGTGCTGGCAGCGCCGGACCAGCAGGCCCATCAGGAGTTAACGGGGCGGCTGGAGCTGCAGGTGCCAACGGTGCTCCCGGTTCTCAAGGAGTAGCAGGTCCAGCCGGAGCAGCCGGACCTGCTGGATCACAAGGAGCTAACGGGGCACCGGGTGCTCCAGGAGCACAAGGCCCGACTGGTCCGCAAGGACCTCCAGGCGCTGGAGCTACGATAGCCTTGCAAGAGTCTGACGGTAGTCCGCTGGTTAGCGGCGTATCAAACATACAGTTTGGACCCACCAGCAACTCTTCTGACGAGTTTATCCTGACAGACTTAACAGGAGGTCAGGTACGAATACAACTGGGCACTACGGTGCTTCTAACAACGAATTACACTACTACTCTGGATCCTATATATCTCAATATTGGAGAATCTCCCGGGATCGGAGATATTACGGGCAGCTTCAGCGGGGGTTTGCAGGTAGCACCTGATGCGGTGGCGCTAGGTACCGATACCACTGGTAATTATTTAACTACTCTATCTGGCAGCACGGGTCTAATTGTCAGTGGATCGGGTTCAGAAAATGCGGCAGCTAGCATTGCTTTAGACGTAGTTACTACTGGTACAACAGGATTGTCCAGTGCCAACTCCGGGCTTGAGTTGGGTCCCGACGGTCTGCGTTTGCTTGGTGGATGCGCAACAAACCATGTATTGAAATGGAACGGAACTACTTGGGCATGTGCTACCGATAACAGTAGTAGCGCTGCTGATGTTAAGGAAAATGGTGTAATTATTACTCCCACAGCAACAGCTATAGATTTTTTCGGTTCAGATTTTAATGTAACCAACAATGTTACGCAGGCAAATATAGCATTAGATTATATTAACTCGGGAATTACTCGTCGCACGGGGGCAGAGATAATAAGCGGCAACTGGGCATTTAATGATAATAGCTTTACGCTGCAAGATAATGCTGACTCTAGTAAAAAACTTGCAATAGAATTATCGGGAATTACAACAGGAACAACGCGTACTTTAACAGCCCCAAACGCCAGCGGGACCATCATTAGCACGGGGAATTTAACTGACATTGTAAATGTGGGTACGCTCACAAGCGGTGTTTGGCAGGGTTCTGTTGTAGCCGTGCAGTATGGGGGAACAGGGGCCAACACCTTTACGTCTAACGGATTGCTATATGGAAATGGCAACAGTGCTGTACAGGCCACATCCGCGGGCACGGCCGGACAATTATTAGTTGCAAATGCTAGCAGTGTACCAACGTTTGCTACTCTATCGGGTGATGCGACCTTATCTGGCGCCGGCCTGCTAACATTAGCTAACTCGGGCGTTACAGCAAATACTTATGGAAGCTCAACTCAGGTACCGGTTTTTGCGGTTGACTCAAAAGGTAGAATCACTAATGTAACTAATACAACAATAACAGGGGTCGCACCGGGTGGAACCGCCGGAGGTGATTTGAGTGGAACTTATCCCAACCCAAGCGTTTCAAGAATCAATGGAGTCGCTCTTGGTAGTACAACGGCAACGGGAGGAAATTTGCTGCTTGCCAATGGTACAAGCTGGGTCAGTCAAGCTCTTTCGGGAGATTTAAGTGTAAATGGGGCAGGCGTTGCCTCGATAGCAAACAACGCCATCAGTACCTCAAAAATTTTGGACGCCAATGTAACAAACATTAAATTAGCAAACTCCTCCTTAACAGTTATGGCTGGAACAGGATTATCTGGCGGAGGAGCTATAAGTTTAGGTGGCACGACTACGCTTAACTTAGCTAATACGGCTGTATCGGCAGGGAGTTACGGCAGTAGCTCCGCGGTCCCTACTTTTACTGTAGATTCCCAGGGACGGCTGACAATGGCTGGTAATACAACCTTAGCTAATGCGGGACTGCAGAATTCAAGTTTGACCTTAACAGCGGGCAATGGACTAGCCGGGGGAGGAAGCGTTGCTTTAGGCGCATCTACAAGCCTTAACGTTCAGTATGGTGCTATCGCGAATACATCTGTCCAAGGCAATACTCAGATTACTTGTACGCCTGGTGCTGGTAATTTGTCCGGAGGGGGTACGGTTATAACACTGGGCTCAGGTGGAGCATGTGGTGCTATTAATACGAATGCAGCGGTAAATTTTGCTACAAGTGTTACAACTCCACTACTTACGTCCATTGGTCCGATTACAATACAATCTGATCCCAGTGTTGGTAGTGACGACATAATATTCAATAGTGCCGGTAGCGAGATTTTTCGTTTACTTGAAACAGGGGAATTTAAGTTTGAACGCGGCTCAAACGATGCGTTCTTTTCTATTGCAACTCCTAGTGGCGCGCCTGCTACTTATACTTTTTCCGGCGTATCCGGAACTGTCCTTACTAGTTCAAATTTCAGCAGTAGCTTAGACAGTTCTTATGTGAACATAGGCGAATCCCCGTCAGCTGGCGACATTAACGGATCATTTGGGGGAGGTTTAAGCATTGGATCAGACGCAGTTGCTTTAGGGACAGACACTACAGGCAACTATCTGGCTACACTTAGCGGAGGCACAGGATTGACAGTTACTGGATCTGGCAGCGAAAGTGCTGCGGTGACTTTAGCGCTCGATGTAATAACTACAGGAACAACAGCTACTACAAACTCTAACTCTGGCTTAGAACTCGGTAGTGACGGGCTAAGATTGCTGGGGGGTTGTGCTTCTAATGAGATACTCAAATGGAATGGATCAACTTGGGCTTGCGCTGCAGATAATGGTACCGGAGCTGCTCCCACACTTCAAGAGAATTATGACAATGATCCCAATGGAGCGAATGTGATAATTGGATTGTCCAATGTTGACGGGGGTATATTTATTCGTGATAACGCGTCGCCAATTGGCGGTAACTTATTTGCCGTACAAAGCGACGGAGGTAGCACTACTTATTTAGGTATCACTGCAAGTGGATCCAGCGTATCGGGAACTTTCTCGGCGACCGGTGCTATTAATGGCGCCACCATTTCTGGTGGCTCTCTAAACTCTACTTCGGTTAATGGTCTTAGTGTTTCGGGGGGCATTATAACTGTGGGTACCTGGAATGGTACTGCTCTAACAGACTCTTATGTTTCTGATACTCTAACCTCAAGTATTTTCATAGGTTCAGGAAGTACATCAAATGCTGTAGATTTAGCTAGTGCCGAAGTAGCCGGCAGCCTGGCCGACGGAAATGTCTCAGATACCTTAACCATAGGTGCTTCCGGCAGCGTGGCTGACGGAGCTTTAAGTGTCAACGTGACTAAACTGGGGACTGCCATAGACCTGGCTACAGCTGAGGTAGCCGGTAATCTGAGAGCTAATAATCTGCAGAGTGCCGGAGCCGACCTTGGCGCGACTAATGTTAACATTGACCTGAGCAATACCAACGGAAGCTTCGTCACCAACTTAACCGTAGACGGTACTATTACTGCCGCTACCTTTGCCGGCAACCTGACAGGTAATGTCACCGGCAACGCTTCAACCGCTACCGCTCTGGCTAACAATCCGACAGATTGCGGAGCCAACCAGTTCGCCATTACCATTGCCGCCAGCGGTAACCTGACCTGCGCCGCGCTGACTGATGCCGATATACCGAATAACATTACAATTGATCTGGCTGCCAACGCCACCACAGCTGTTAATCTGGTTGGTTCCGGCAGTACCACCAATGCCGTAGATCTGGCTACAGCTGAGGTATCCGGCAACTTACGGGCTAACAACCTGCAGAACGCCGCCGCCGACCTGGGAGGAGCTGACGTCAACATTAACCTCAGCAATACCAACGGAAGCTTCGTGACTAATCTGACGGTTGACGGCACCATCACCGCCGCCACCTTTGCCGGCGCTCTTACGGGCAATGTCACCGGTAATGTCACCGGCAACGCTTCAACCGCTACCGCTCTGGCTAACAATCCGACAGATTGCGGAGCCAACCAGTTCGCCATTACCATTGCCGCCAGCGGTAACCTGACCTGCGTGTCCTTAACAGATCTGGATATACCGAACAACATTACAATTGATCTGGCTGCCGCCGCTACCGCGCTGGCTAACAACCCCACTGACTGTAGCGCTGATACTTACGCTACTACTATCGCTGCCAGCGGTAACCTGACTTGTGCTTCCATTACCGACGCTTCATTATCTGCTAACGTCACTAAACTGGGCAGTAGTATCCAAAACAGTGAAGTAGACGACGACCTGACTATTAGTGCTTCCGGCAGCGTGGCTGACGGAGCTTTAAGTGTCAACGTGACTAAACTGGGGACTGCCATAGACCTGGCTACAGCTGAGGTAGCCGGTAATCTGAGAGCTAATAATCTGCAGAGTGCCGGAGCCGACCTTGGCGCGACTAATGTTAACATTGACCTGAGCAATACCAACGGAAGCTTCGTCACCAACTTAACCGTAGACGGTACTATTACTGCCGCTACCTTTGCCGGCAACCTGACAGGTAATGTCACCGGCAACGCTTCAACCGCTACCGCTCTGGCTAACAATCCGACAGATTGCGGAGCCAACCAGTTCGCCATTACCATTGCCGCCAGCGGTAACCTGACCTGCGCCGCGCTGACTGATGCCGATATACCGAATAACATTACAATTGATCTGGCTGCCAACGCCACCACAGCTGTTAATCTGGTTGGTTCCGGCAGTACCACCAATGCCGTAGATCTGGCTACAGCTGAGGTATCCGGCAACTTACGGGCTAACAACCTGCAGAACGCCGCCGCCGACCTGGGAGGAGCTGACGTCAACATTAACCTCAGCAATACCAACGGAAGCTTCGTGACTAATCTGACGGTTGACGGCACCATCACCGCCGCCACCTTTGCCGGCGCTCTTACGGGCAATGTCACCGGTAATGTCACCGGCAACGCTTCAACCGCTACCGCTCTGGCTAACAATCCGACAGATTGCGGAGCCAACCAGTTCGCCATTACCATTGCCGCCAGCGGTAACCTGACCTGCGTGTCCTTAACAGATCTGGATATACCGAACAACATTACAATTGATCTGGCTGCCGCCGCTACCGCGCTGGCTAACAACCCCACTGACTGTAGCGCTGATACTTACGCTACTACTATCGCTGCCAGCGGTAACCTGACTTGTGCTTCCATTACCGACGCTTCATTATCTGCTAACGTCACTAAACTGGGCAGTAGTATCCAAAACAGTGAAGTAGACGACGACCTGACTATTAGTGCTTCCGGCAGCGTGGCTGACGGAGCTTTAAGTGTCAACGTGACTAAACTGGGGACTGCCATAGACCTGGCTACAGCTGAGGTAGCCGGTAATCTGAGAGCTAATAATCTGCAGAGTGCCGGAGCCGACCTTGGCGCGACTAATGTTAACATTGACCTGAGCAATACCAACGGAAGCTTCGTCACCAACTTAACCGTAGACGGTACTATTACTGCCGCTACCTTTGCCGGCAACCTGACAGGTAATGTCACCGGCAACGCTTCAACCGCTACCGCTCTGGCTAACAATCCGACAGATTGCGGAGCCAACCAGTTCGCCATTACCATTGCCGCCAGCGGTAACCTGACCTGCGCCGCGCTGACTGATGCCGATATACCGAATAACATTACAATTGATCTGGCTGCCAACGCCACCACAGCTGTTAATCTGGTTGGTTCCGGCAGTACCACCAATGCCGTAGATCTGGCTACAGCTGAGGTATCCGGCAACTTACGGGCTAACAACCTGCAGAACGCCGCCGCCGACCTGGGAGGAGCTGACGTCAACATTAACCTCAGCAATACCAACGGAAGCTTCGTGACTAATCTGACGGTTGACGGCACCATCACCGCCGCCACCTTTGCCGGCGCTCTTACGGGCAATGTCACCGGTAATGTCACCGGCAACGCTTCAACCGCTACCGCTCTGGCTAACAATCCGACAGATTGCGGAGCCAACCAGTTCGCCATTACCATTGCCGCCAGCGGTAACCTGACCTGCGTGTCCTTAACAGATCTGGATATACCGAACAACATTACAATTGATCTGGCTGCCGCCGCTACCGCGCTGGCTAACAACCCCACTGACTGTAGCGCTGATACTTACGCTACTACTATCGCTGCCAGCGGTAACCTGACTTGTGCTTCCATTACCGACGCTTCATTATCTGCTAACGTCACTAAACTGGGCAGTAGTATCCAAAACAGTGAAGTAGACGACGACCTGACTATTAGTGCTTCCGGCAGCGTGGCTGACGGAGCTTTAAGTGTCAACGTGACTAAACTGGGGACTGCCATAGACCTGGCTACAGCTGAGGTAGCCGGTAATCTGAGAGCTAATAATCTGCAGAGTGCCGGAGCCGACCTTGGCGCGACTAATGTTAACATTGACCTGAGCAATACCAACGGAAGCTTCGTCACCAACTTAACCGTAGACGGTACTATTACTGCCGCTACCTTTGCCGGCAACCTGACAGGTAATGTCACCGGCAACGCTTCAACCGCTACCGCTCTGGCTAACAATCCGACAGATTGCGGAGCCAACCAGTTCGCCATTACCATTGCCGCCAGCGGTAACCTGACCTGCGCCGCGCTGACTGATGCCGATATACCGAATAACATTACAATTGATCTGGCTGCCAACGCCACCACAGCTGTTAATCTGGTTGGTTCCGGCAGTACCACCAATGCCGTAGATCTGGCTACAGCTGAGGTATCCGGCAACTTACGGGCTAACAACCTGCAGAACGCCGCCGCCGACCTGGGAGGAGCTGACGTCAACATTAACCTCAGCAATACCAACGGAAGCTTCGTGACTAATCTGACGGTTGACGGCACCATCACCGCCGCCACCTTTGCCGGCGCTCTTACGGGCAATGTCACCGGTAATGTCACCGGCAACGCTTCAACCGCTACCGCTCTGGCTAACAATCCGACAGATTGCGGAGCCAACCAGTTCGCCATTACCATTGCCGCCAGCGGTAACCTGACCTGCGTGTCCTTAACAGATCTGGATATACCGAACAACATTACAATTGATCTGGCTGCCGCCGCTACCGCGCTGGCTAACAACCCCACTGACTGTAGCGCTGATACTTACGCTACTACTATCGCTGCCAGCGGTAACCTGACTTGTGCTTCCATTACCGACGCTTCATTATCTGCTAACGTCACTAAACTGGGCAGTAGTATCCAAAACAGTGAAGTAGACGACGACCTGACTATTAGTGCTTCCGGCAGCGTGGCTGACGGAGCTTTAAGTGTCAACGTGACTAAACTGGGGACTGCCATAGACCTGGCTACAGCTGAGGTAGCCGGTAATCTGAGAGCTAATAATCTGCAGAGTGCCGGAGCCGACCTTGGCGCGACTAATGTTAACATTGACCTGAGCAATACCAACGGAAGCTTCGTCACCAACTTAACCGTAGACGGTACTATTACTGCCGCTACCTTTGCCGGCAACCTGACAGGTAATGTCACCGGCAACGCTTCAACCGCTACCGCTCTGGCTAACAATCCGACAGATTGCGGAGCCAACCAGTTCGCCATTACCATTGCCGCCAGCGGTAACCTGACCTGCGCCGCGCTGACTGATGCCGATATACCGAATAACATTACAATTGATCTGGCTGCCAACGCCACCACAGCTGTTAATCTGGTTGGTTCCGGCAGTACCACCAATGCCGTAGATCTGGCTACAGCTGAGGTATCCGGCAACTTACGGGCTAACAACCTGCAGAACGCCGCCGCCGACCTGGGAGGAGCTGACGTCAACATTAACCTCAGCAATACCAACGGAAGCTTCGTGACTAATCTGACGGTTGACGGCACCATCACCGCCGCCACCTTTGCCGGCGCTCTTACGGGCAATGTCACCGGTAATGTCACCGGCAACGCTTCAACCGCTACCGCTCTGGCTAACAATCCGACAGATTGCGGAGCCAACCAGTTCGCCATTACCATTGCCGCCAGCGGTAACCTGACCTGCGTGTCCTTAACAGATCTGGATATACCGAACAACATTACAATTGATCTGGCTGCCGCCGCTACCGCGCTGGCTAACAACCCCACTGACTGTAGCGCTGATACTTACGCTACTACTATCGCTGCCAGCGGTAACCTGACTTGTGCTTCCATTACCGACGCTTCATTATCTGCTAACGTCACTAAACTGGGCAGTAGTATCCAAAACAGTGAAGTAGACGACGACCTGACTATTAGTGCTTCCGGCAGCGTGGCTGACGGAGCTTTAAGTGTCAACGTGACTAAACTGGGGACTGCCATAGACCTGGCTACAGCTGAGGTAGCCGGTAATCTGAGAGCTAATAATCTGCAGAGTGCCGGAGCCGACCTTGGCGCGACTAATGTTAACATTGACCTGAGCAATACCAACGGAGCCTTCGTCACCAACTTAACTCTGGATGGCAGCATAACCGCACCAATAGTGCAGAATGCTGGAGCAATAACGCTAGGCACGACGGCAACAGCCGGAGGGGACGATATAGTACTACAAACAGCTGGAGTCGAGCGGTTTAGAATATTAGAAAACGGCAATATATCCAACGCCAATAGCTGGACAATAGATTTGTCCAGTACCTCTGCCAGGACGCTTACTGTAACCAATAGCAATACTGGTGTGGCCAGCTTGAGTGTCGAAGGAGGAGGTACTTTTGGCAATACGCTTACCGTATCGACTGGAGGACTGACAGTAACAGGGAACAGCACCATTACGGGTACACTTACCGGTCTCACAGGTCTGACGGTGGCTTCAGGTGGGGCATCTGTTAGTGGCGGCCTAAATAATAATAGTGGAGGTATTACTAATGCCGGAGCAATCTCTGGCGCTACGACGATATCTGCATCAGGGGCAGTAACTGCCGCCACCGTCACCAATACAATAAATGGCCTGATAATTAATTCGGGCGCAGTATCGGGAGCCACAACTATATCAGCTTCAGGCAACATTTCGATTAACGGAACTAATGTGTATACGCAAAACAGCCAGAACGGCATAACCGTAGCTGCCTGTGCAGCTGATCAATATATAGGTAATGGAGTAAGGCTATCCGGTGGAATTGTTACAGCTGGTTCTTGCAGGACTGATGCGACCGGTATTTCTGACTCAAGGCTAAAAGATAATGTATCTGAGTACGATTCTTCAAACATATTAGATAAGTTAGCTCAACTTAAGCCAGTTACTTATAATTTTAATGACACGTATAAAGATCTAACTGGTAAACAAGAGGACCAAGGACTTCAATATGGTTTCTTGGCTCAGGATATGAGGAATATTTTTCCGGACTTAATTAGCGAATATAACGACAGTGGTTATTTGCAAATAAATTACCATGCGCTCTATGCGATCCTGACTTCTTCTGTCCTGGAATTAGATAAAAAAGTTAAAAATCTCAGCATGAATAGCTTCACCGATCTTGATGGCAGCGGACTCGAGATTAAGCTAAAATACGACCAGAAATTTAGTATTAAAAATGAGCAGAACGAAGACAAAGCTGTTATTGATGCTCAAGGCAATGCGATATTTGACGGTGAAATTACAACAAGAAGTATAAATGCCGGATCAATCTTAACTTCTGGTGTTGGTCAGCGGTATGATGCTGCCGATACGGATCTTGAGACAGGGGAAGTCGTAATCGTTGATGATAACGGACAAGTGCACCGCTCAACTGCAGCCAACCAGAGAGGTCTTATTGGAGTAATTAGTAGCAATGGGGGACTTATGGTCGGCTCAAGTTCCAGTAGCAATAGTGTCAACGTAGCTGCGGCAGGAAATGTGAGTGTAAGAGTTTCTACGGAGAATGGTGTTATAAGTGCCGGTGATCCATTAACTTCATCATCGATTCCAGGTGTGGCCATGAAATCCAGCGGCGGCTCCACAATAGGAGTGGCCACAAGCGGATTCAGCGGTTCCGGACAAGGGCAAATTACAATGAGTGCGAGCAACAATAGCTCGAGCTTAGCAGGATTAGGTGATCTGAATAGTCTCGAAAATAAAGTTAGTGATCTGGAGGAGCAGGTTCAGACTATCCAAAATGGGCTTCAAACAAACGGTGGACAAAATATTGACCTCACCAACCTAACCATAGGCCGAGCTACTATTACACTGGATATGTTGGTTGAGGGGGCTCTGATAGTCAATGGACCTGCTGAGTTCAAGGGTAGCACGATCTTTGATAGCATCGTAACCTTTGGAGACAGCATTATGGTGAATGGCGACCTAAGCGTCAAAGGTACAGCTACGTTTAATAATAATGCCGGGGGATATGCTGTTATTTCGGCTGGCAAACAATCCGTTCATGTTAGCTTCACTAAGCCTTATGCTACTCCTCCAATTGTCAATATATCACTGGGCGGAGGTCAGTTTGCTCAATACGCCTACAACAATGTTACGGAAACAGGCTTTGATATAGTTCTGGCAATACCGGCATCATCGAACCTGCAGTTTACTTGGACTGCTATGAGCATCAACAGCGCCAACACCTTTGTTCAGAACTAAAGTTCGCTTGCGGGTCACAGGTTAAAAGGCTACAATTACAAGCATAAACGAAAAGGGAGAAACAACATAATGCCGAGTATTCACGTGGAAGAGCCAATACCAGAGAAAGAACCAAATGAGCCGAAATTGGAAACTCCGGATAAAGCAATAAAATCCGAACCAGAGGAAATTACACCGGAAACTAAATCTGAATCTGTGGCAGAACCAGCCACTGCGTCACCGGTTGCGCAAGCACCAGTCACTGGGCGTTCGCATTTGGACTACAAGAAGTTTATTTTTCCCGGAAGCTTTGTGATACTGCTGGCTCTTATTATTCTGGTTATTAGTCTTGTCAATGACAGGAGTCAGTTGAAGCAGGAGAATTCGCGGCTTTCAAGCCAAACGCAGAAATCTACCCAGGATCAGAGCAATAAAGAAGCAGAAGATCTCAAAAAAGAGATCAGCCAATATTTGGAATTGCCGGCAGATGAAGTACCTACTGTAGCTACCGTGGTGGATGCTAACAAAGTAAAAGGGCAGAGCTTCTTTGTGAACGCACAGAATGGCGATAAAGTATTGTTGTTTGCTACAAGTGGCAAAGCCATTCTGTACAGACCAGGTACTAAAAAAATTGTCGAAGTTTCTCCGATTAATTTAAATCAAAACCAACAATCAGGCACTCCACCTCCGTCCACTACTCTCACCCCCAAAACGAGCCGATGATATGAGTTGACAACATAAACGCAATGTGCTAGCATAAGTACATTCGAAAGAAGTAAAGCGAGGGTTTTCCGCTTAGAAGCGGGGAGCCCTTTTTTATTTCACTCGAGGCAGGAATAATTTAAGGGAGGCCAAATACAATGGCAGGAACTAAGACCGGCGGCAAAGCAGCTGCTACTACTAACAAAACTAAATACGGTGCTGATTTTTATGCAAAAATCGGTGCTATGGGTGGTAAAAAGGGTCGCACCGGCGGCTTTTACGCTAACCGCGAGCTTGCCCGCGAAGCTGGTGCAAAAGGTGGCCGCATAAGCCGCCGTACCAAAAAAACAGTTTAAGTTCTGTAAACTTTGGCTGCAGACAGAACCTTCCGTACGGAAGGTTCTGTCTTTTTGCGGTATACACGACAGAAACGATCATGTCCGACTTTCCACTGGTGGCCGCAGTTGATGCACTTATACTGACCACTTGATTGCTCCAGACCGGCTTGTGCACAAACCGTACATTTACTTCTCTCGTGGAGCCAATCCCGGTAGCTATCAATGCATTGCTCTATATGCTCTTCGTCGATATTATGACCATATGTGCCGGCAAGTTCTTTTGCTGTCTGCCAGGCCTCTGTTTCCATTTGTAACAGAGCTATGTCGGAGTTATAGGCTGAGTGAAGGCTAAGCATATGGCCCGTTTCGTGTAGTAAAGACCAGATATCATTCTCTGATTTTGGTGCATAACAGACTGTTTTATCCTGAGGAGACCAACTGAAAATATCAGCTTCCACAAAATTAATATCAGGAAAATCCTTTTGCAGCTGATCAAGCAACGGTCTAAGCCCGGTGTTGTAGTGCGAACTCATAACATCCGTAGATTACTGCTTCTTCCGGTCTCCGGGCAACGACAACGGGAGGAATTCTGTCGTGGCCTTCCCGGGATAATTCTTTCAGCCAGTCTTGCAAAGGGGTCTCAAACTTCGGAAGATTAGCTCCGGCACCGCCACCGATTACTACGACATCCGGTGTCAGAATCAGACAAATATTATATAAACCCATAGCAATGTCTTTGGTGATAGCATGCCATATCTCCGGATCAGTAATCTCGCTTGCCCGCTGCCCGTATTTAGCTACAATTGCTTTGCCTGATGCAAAGCTTTCCCAGGACTGAAACTTCCCGGAACGCTCATAAACCATCTGGCCTATTTCCGAATCAATTGTATTAACATCGATTACACCGTTTACAACCAATGCTCCGCCAATTCCTGTACTTATCGTAATATACAGCACTTTTTTATACTCATCTTTCAGCAGCATTGCTTCGCTTAAGCCGGCTAGTTTCGAATCATTTTCCAGTGAAATAGGGCAGGATACCATTGCCGACACGTCACTCACTAAAGACACGTTATCCCAGGCAAGCGCCGAGCCGCCGGAGATCAGAATCCCTCCGGAACGATCAATATCCCCCCGACATCCAATTGCACAACCGGAAAATATTTTTGTGGTCATTTTTGCTACAGTATTTTCCAAAGTAATCAGGAATTCTTCATATTTTTGTGATGTTTCGAACTTAATACTTTCCGTAACTTCACCCTCTGCAGAAAAGACTGCCAGTAAGGTTTTGGTGCCACCGATGTCGATTGCCAGATACATAATTAACAAGTATACAGGAGCCCGGAGCCGGGAACCAGCAGTTAGTAAAGACACCTCTCCTTTACTTTCAGGGGTAAAGCATTTATAATTGCGTATAACACTGAACGGGGTACTGGCTTACGAGCTACCGCAGTAATTAAGGAGGCATGAAATTCATGTCTAAAACAGCAATAACGATGGATGAGCTTCTCGAAGCAAATCCGGGGCAGCATATTAAAACGGGCGATGTCGTGGAGGGTGTTGTAAGTGGGGTACGCAAGCATGAGGTCTGGGTGGATCTGGGCGCTCAGGGCGTGGGCATTGTTATGCGCCGGGAAATCGGTCATGGCGTAGCGGTAGAAATCGGCCAGAAGATCACAACCAGCGTCGTAGATCCCGAAATGGACGAAGGTTACGCGCTGCTTAGTGTCAAGCGAGCCGTCAAAGATCGCGGCTGGGACGAGTTGCAAAAATTATTTGATGATCAGGAAATTATCGAACTTACTGCCTATGACGCCAACAGAGGCGGCTTACTTGTTGAACTGGAAGGAATCAGAGGATTTCTGCCGGTTTCACAACTGGCTGCCGGACATTATCCCCGTGTTTCCGGAGCCGATAAGGATGAAATTTTGCAGAAGCTGAATTCTCTCATTAATCAGCCGCTGCGGGTTCGCATTCTCGATGTTAGTCGCAAGGATAACAAATTGATCTTTTCCGAGAAAGAAGCTATCAAGGACGACATGCAGGTTATGTTCTCCAGGCTTGCTGTCGGAGACACTGTGAATGGTGTGGTAACCGGTGTGATTGATTTCGGCGCTTTCGTAAATGTACAGGGTATCGAAGGCCTGATTCATATTTCCGAAATCTCATGGGAGCGGGTAGAAGATCCGCGTGATTACATCAAGACCGGACAGGAAGTTGAGGCCAAGATTATTGCAATCGATAAAGACCGTTTATCTCTGAGCCTCAAGCAGACACAAGATGACCCGTGGCTCAACGAAGTTAAATCTTTCAAAGTCGGCTCTATGGTTGACGGCAAAGTAACCAGGATTACTCCTTTCGGCGCGTTCGTACAGTTGAGCCCGGCAGTCGAAGCTCTGGTCCATGTCTCAGAAATGAGCAGCGATGATTCAGTTGATCCCGAAAAAATCTTCCACCTCAACGAGAACAAAAAGTTCAAAGTAATCGATATTGATACCGAATCCCGCAAAATTGCACTCAGCCTTAAGGAAGCAAAGTAGCCGGAAGCTTCCTGTAGAAGCACGGCAACCTGATTCATCACCATGGCACGTACAGTTAGACCTCATTTACAATCCTCTCTGACCTACAATCTATTTTCAGGGCAATCCACTAATTTTTTGCTCCAAAAAGTAGGCGTAAGCTACTATTTTGATCAAAAAATTACCAGATTACACCCGAAAATCGCTTTCGCTATCAGAGGAGATTATAAATGAGGTCTATTGAAGTCGAAGATACTATTACCGTCGGAACGCTTGCTGAAAAGCTCCAGATACCGGTGACGAGCCTTATCGGTGAGCTGATGAAAAATGGTGTTATGGCTACCGTCAATGAACGGATTGACTACGACACCGCGACGATCATTGTAGAAGAACTGGCTCTGGAAGTTACGTTGGAGCACAAGAAAGCAGAAGTCGAATTTAAGCGTGAAAAGAGTAAAGCTTCTACAGAGGGCACCTCCCGCCCGCCCGTAGTAGCGGTCATGGGTCATGTTGATCACGGCAAAACATCACTTCTGGATGCTATTTGCGGCTCAAAGGTAGTCAGCGGTGAAGCAGGGGGGATTACTCAGCACATTTCTGCCTATCAGGTAAAACACGGAGATCGCCAGATTACTTTTCTCGATACCCCGGGCCACGAAGCTTTCGCGGCTATTCGCGAGCACGGCGCTCATTTAACAGATGTGGTAATTATAGTTGTAGCTGCTGATGACGGTGTGATGCCTCAGACTATCGAAGCAATTCGTTTTGCCCGCAAGGCTGGTGTAAAGATTGTGGTGGCTGTAAACAAGATTGATAAACCGGGTGCTGACAGTAATCAGATCAAGCAGCAGCTTTCTGAGCAGGAGTTGTTGATCGAAGAATGGGGTGGTGACACCGTAGTGGTAGAAGTTTCTGCCAAAACAAAACAGGGCATTGATAAGCTACTCGATATGGTGCTTCTGGTGGCCGATGTTGAAGATCTACGTGCAGAATCGACAGGACCGGGACGCGGTCTTATTATAGAAGCTCACATGGAGCAGGGCAGGGGGCCGGTCGGAGTAGCCCTTATTGAGTCCGGCACATTGTACACCGGGGATTTTTTGGTAGCGGGGGCTACATATGCCAAAATCCGCAACCTTGAGACTACATCAGGACAGTCAATAAAGCAGGCTGGTCCGTCTGTGCCGGTCGTCATTACCGGCTTTAAGTCTCTTCCGGAATTCGGTGATGAGTTCGAAGCTTCTCCGAATGAGAAGGATGCGAGAGCTCTGGCGGCTCAAAATGCCGCGGGGCGTGAGCAAAATGGCAGCCACAAAGATATCAGCGGTGGCGAGCTTATCCGTATGATCAATCGCAAAAATCAGATCAACGAGCTCAATATTATTATCAAAGCTGATGCTCAGGGTTCCCTGACATCTGTGATTGATAGTCTGAAAGCTCTGGATACCGAAGATGTAGCCGTACGTGTCGTAGGTAGCGGGATAGGCAATATAACCGAAAAGGACACTCATCTGGCTGCGACCAGTAATGCTATTGTTTATGGCTTTAATGTCGAAGCATCTACAAGCATCAAACGACTGGCCAATCAGGACAAAGTATCGATCCGGCTTTATAACGTTATATATGAACTTATAGATGATGCCAAAGCAGAGATGGCCCTGTTATTGCCTCCGGAAATTATAAGAACGGAACTCGGCCGATTGCTCGTCAAAGGAATTTTCAAAATTACCAAAACAGAGGTCATTTGTGGCGGTGAAGTGACAAAAGGCAAGCTGGTAGTACCGGCCAGAGCTATCATACTGCGCGACGACAAACAGATAGCTGAAGTGGAGGTAGTAGTACTGAAGCGCGGACCGCAAGAAGTCAAAGAAGTTCTGACAGGTGAAATGTGCGGGGTCAGCTTCAAATCAGAGTCGCGGGTTGACTTGCAGGAAGGTGACCGGCTGGAGTTCTATACTGAAGAAACAGTTGCACGAACTTTATAAAGAGTATATTGTTAAGAATAAATTCAAGTAGAATTGTAATGATCGAGAATCAACGCAGCTCCGGCATAAATCAGGTAAGAGAAGAAAACTCGCTCGACAGAGAATTTTTTAATCGGTGGATTCGTCGTAAACATGAGAATTCATTGGGCCGGGGAGTACTAATCGACAGAGAACTGCATAGCACGAAGCAAACCGGATCTGCCTCACGCTTTTCACGTCTGTTGCACAGACTTGAAGTTAATCCGAAGGAACTTGCCAGGTCTCACAGGACCGGACATGCTGTCCTGGGAGGTGAGTTACGTATCAATCATGAGCCGGGCTCATCGACGGAGAACTCAGAGAAAGAATTAGATAACAGGGAAGAAGCGATATTTGATATCAGACACGAAGCGCTGGACTCTGCATCGTACGCAGCGAAGCCGGTAACTTCTGATTTATCTGACGGAAAAGAAGGAGAAACGGTTTCAGCGTCGGCTCAAATACCAACAGCACTCTCCAGCATACTTGCTGACAAATCTTATACTCAGGCCAAAGAACCAACTGTTCCCATAGCTGAGCCTTCGCCGACGCCATTAGAAATGCTAAAAGACCACAAAGCATATATAATTTATGGATTCCTGGCCGGCATCACGGCTATAGTTGTAGTCGTCGTATTTTCTCTGGCAAGATAGCAGTTTGCTTTATATATTCTTTTATTAAAAAAGTACTTGATTATTCTATGCTTTTATGCTTAAATGTATAAGTAAATAACAAAAACATAAAAATTACAGATTAAAGAAGTATCAATTATGGACAATGATCCCGGGCATAATCCCAAAGTACCAGATTCAGACCCCATAACAGACGGGGCAGCTAATAATGATGCCCTGGATAAGGCTATTGATGCAGCAGATGCAGAGAGAGCTACTAGTACCGGACAGGACCAGCCTGCGGAGCCCGGAAATTCTCCTTCGGTTCCGGATGCGAACAACAAGGATTCTGCCGGCGAGAAAGCAACAGCTTTTACGCCTTATGATATGACCCGATCTCCGACTGCTTCAAGCGGAGGTACAGTTAAAGTAACAGCATCTGTGACAGAACCTAAGCCCAAATCAGGTGTCCGTAGGTTGCGTGAGCGTGTGCCCTCCGGTGTCAAAGCGGATCAGGATACTCCCCAAAGCCCGGCAATTCCGTCGCCGCCTCCCGGGCCAACCCCCAAACCATTGCCGGGCAATCAGGGTATAGCTCCTCCGCCGTCTCCTCCGGGAGGCCGCAGGGTTGTAGGGATAGGTAGTCGTGGACCCAGGGCTGATGATTCGCCGCCTCCGCCACCCCCGCCACCTACTCCTCCAAAAGACGCAGATCCCAAAACGCCGGGATCTCATATACTTCCGCCGCCACCCCAACCGCCTGCCCCAGGACCAGCCCCATCTGCAGTGAATCCATCCCGGTCCTCAGGGGCCACCCCCGGCCTGACCCCTCATGATCCTGGCTCATCACGATTTAGCGGCACGGGACTGAGGCCGTGGGAAAAAAAAGGTCTGATTGCTCCTCCTGCTCCGGCCCCATCACAAGGCGCTCCGAATCCAGCCTCAGCTCCTGCGCCCCCGCCTACAGGCAGTGTTATTCCTCCATCTGCTATTCCCCCAAGGCAAAGGCCGCTAACCCAGCCACCCCCAGCCGTTCCTCCTCCAACCGGAAATCTCAACAGAGGAGGAGCTCCATCTCAGGGACCAAATACGCCTCCATCTCAAACTCAAAATGCGGTACATAATGCGCCAACACTTGTTCAAAACGCTGACCCCGGTATTCCTCAGCTTTCTCCCGATTTAGCGACTAGAACCATAAGTATAACTGAATTTACCGGCCCTGCGCCGGGAGATAGAGATACTCCGCCAAGCGATGCAGAACTTCATCTGGCGGCTGAATATTTATTTCAGGGCGAAAACGGACAGGATAATTTACGGGCGTATAAGCAAATCCATGAGAATTATGTCAAGCTAGCTACGAAACACGAGCGTGGTCTGGGAATGGGTGCTATAAGTGGTGGCTTCCGCAAGATGCTTAAGATGGGGGCTCCGACCCGCAAAGAAGTCCTGGAGGCAGGAAATGTGTATGATGAAGCACGCCTGGAGATAAGTGAGATGCTTGCAGATACCCTGTTACAGGCAGGATACAGCCACAAGCAGGCTCAGGCTGCCGTCAGAAAACATGATGAATTCCAGGTATCTCTAACCGGAGACGGAATGAGGACAGAGGCTGAATCACGCGCCAGAGTAGAATACACTGATCCTAATCAAAAGCCCGGTTTTATAGGTATGAGACGAGCAAAATACTACCAATCTTATATGAAAGCAGGCAAAATTAAGAAAGCCGCTATGGTCGGCGCAATCGGCGTGCCTATAGGCGTAGGCGCAGCCCTCGTTACGCCAGCCGTTGGCGCAGCTGCAGCAGTAGCGGGCGTGGTGGGAGCATCAAGATTTGCCAAAGGTATCTTAGGAGCGAAAGTTAATTCAGAAGTCGGAGCCGTTACAAGGGCTGAAGACCGTCGTATTCACCGTGAAGGCATTTCCCGACAACTAATCGATAGCCAGTATGCTGGTCGTACAGGAAATGCCGGCGATGAATTATATAAACCGGCATCAAGCATAACAGAAGCCTTCTCAGCTGGCGTAATAGAGGCTGCAAATAAGAACCGCAAACACACAATATTCAGACTGGGTGCTATAGCTGCATTTGGTAGTGCCGGCGCAGCAGCTGCAGACTACTTGTCTGATAATAGTGGTGAAATAAGCAATATTTATAATAGTACTGTGGGTGACGTATTTGGTGGCGGAGACGGAAAATCCTCTGCAACTATCAACACTGAAGATCTGTCTGATTTAGGCGATACTTTCGATAATCTTAGCGAAAAATCCTTAGGACTTACTGATCAGGAAGCAGAAGCACAAGCCGCGGACGCGTCTGCTCCTGAAGCTTCTGCCGAAAACTCTTTTGGCGATAAGGAAAGACACTTCCAGAGAACAGGGTTTAATAATTCGTTGTTTGGCCTCTCAGGGGACGAAAACGGAGCCAATCGCATTCAGCTTCATCAGACAGGCGGCAATATGGTTACTCTCAGAGAGTTTAACGGAGACGATATTGTGGAGCTGGAGCTGGATCCCGACGGCGGATTTACCGATGAAGCCAAAAATAAGCTGGAAGACAAAGGTTTTAAACTCATCCCTGTTGAAGCAGGTGATAGCAAATCGCCAAACGGCCGATGGGATATTGTAGATGAGCGGACTGATGCACAGCGCGGAAGCTCGCAGGACAATTCTTCAGACTCAGCTCCGCAAACTGGTGATAGCTCATCCGCACATGCGGGCAATGATTCCCAAACCGGTGCTGCCGATCAGGAATCTGCAGGAACTTCGACAGCCGACCAGGGCGAAGGACTAACCGGTACTGCGGATTCAGGTGCTGTATCCACTGGCAGTATTGCAAGTGATGGCCTGACCGGAGGTACTATTAACGAAACAGGCACATCCATTGGAAGGGGCAGCGGATTGACAGGAGGAACATCTTTCTCAAGACCCGATACAGACGGTTTGAGCGGTACTGTCAGTAAGCTTACTCCTGAACAGATAAGATTAATTGAAGAACATGAAAGAAATCTCCGCGCGCGAATCGAAGAAGAAGCAGCTAAGGGCTTAGTCGGTACTGCGGGCAGCAGATAATGTGGTACCATAAAATAAATAACAAAAAGGAATACTAAATCATGTTTAACCTCGACAATAAATTTCTGGAAGAGTTAGGCCTGGGCAGTTTGCCTGAGGATGAAAAGAAGAAGATGCTGGATCATATCTATGAGACGCTCGAGATGCGTGTCGGTATGCAACTGGCTAGCGGGATGAGCGATGCTCAGCTTGACGAATTTGAATCCTTTATTAACAACAATGACGAAGAGGGCGCACTGCGCTGGCTCGAGACCAACTTCCCTAACTACAAACAGGTAGTTGCTGAGGAGCTGGAGAAGCTAAAAGGTGAGATACAGGCAGCTGCACCACAGATTCTGGCCGAGTCCGGCCAAAGCGCTCCGCCACCCGTTGCACCACAGGGCTAGCTTGAGAATCTCAAAACTAAAATTTGCCGGGGTCCTGTCAAACGGTCCGCCCCATCTTTGTGCTCGCCTACTGGCTGCGCGCTAAGATGGGTGCTGCCCCGCCGTTCGCCACCCCATTTTATCGGTTTTGAGACTAGCGTTTTACAATTTATAACCGGAGAGAAATGCCTGTACGGGCATTTCTTTTTTCCTGCCGGTTGCAGACGAAGTATCTCAAGCGCTTGTTCACCGCAAAATACTATAAGACTATCCTTTGACGTACGATAAGATCCGGGTTTTCCCAATTCATCAGTCAGCTGCGCAGCAGTAATTATCAGATCATACCCACCCAGGTTGACCCTGCTGCGTGGCCAGCCGGCAAAAGCCCGGACTTCCCGTTCAATCTGCAAGGCCGGTTTATGCCAGTCAATCAGACCGTCAGATTTATCAATAAGAGTGCTGTAAGTAGCCTTGCTATGATCCTGCGTGACAGGTCTGGCGTTTTCATTCAGAACAGAGGGAATATGTTCAATGAGAAGATCCCCACCTGTTTGTAATAGCTGGTCGGCAAGCTCCTGCTTGGTTTCACTGCCGTTCAGAGATATTTTTTGCTGTGCGTACACGGGGCCGGCATCCATCTCTTCCACAAGGCCCATAAGCGAGACGCCGGTTTCCTGTGTCCCACTCAAAATTGCCTGTTCTATAGGCGTGGATCCGCGGTTCAGCGGTAATAGAGACGGATGGATATTGATAATGCCCTGAGGAAATAATTCCAGAATTGACGCAGGAATGATCCTGCCATAAGCAACCAGAATCCCGATCCGGGCCTCGTAGCTGCGTAGCTGGTCGATGATATCACTCGGATTGTCCGGTGTCAGAAGGGTAATGTTGTGAGCGGCAGCGATATCGGCAATTTCCAGCTGTCGGGCAGCGCGGGATTGGCCTGTTTCGTAGTTTGCTATAACCGCAACTACATCATAGCCGCTTCCCAGGAGTTTTTGCAGAGTCGGCGCACCGGTTGTTACTCCGGTCGCCAGCCGTTCATTACCAAAAAATACGATCGATGGCTTGTGAGGATGAGTCCTGGATTGTATACCTGTGCCTGACGGCTGCAACGAAGCATAATTCTCCGCAGCGTAACTACGGTTAGGCTTTGTCGAATTCTGCTGGTTTCGCTCGCCAATCATCGGCTATCCAATCTCAGGACTTTTCCACAAGACATCGTTTGTCCTGATGTCTTTTTCATAATCGAGTGGTTTAAGGCTCCCGTCTTCTTGCAATTTGTAGAAAGCTTCCGGGTTATCTTTGATGTGATCAATAAATACTATGCCTTTAGTGTGGTCTGTTTCGTGCTGAAAGACCCGGGCCAGAAAGCCCTCGGCCGTCAGACGGATTTCTTTGCCTTTGATATCCTGAGCCTTCACGCGCACTTTGGTATGGCGGGGAACTTTGCCATAGACATTTTTGATGCTCAGGCAACCTTCGTAATCTTCTTCTATTTCTCCTTCCAGCTTGGTTATTTCGGGATTTATGAAAATCTGAAAAGTACGGTCTGTCTTGTCGTTGAAATTATTGCGTATGATTACTACACGCTCCATGCTATCGATCTGAACGGCCGCTAAGGCTACACCGATTTCATGGTCGCGTGAATCTTCCCAGTCAAGCGTAGCCGACTCCATATCTTTGATTAACTGATGGGTGGTATCCGTAATTATAGCTACGCGTCTGGAACGCTCACGTAGATGTTTGTCGGGCAAAGTGATGATATCTTTGTGCGTCATGGATTTATTAGAGTATAGAGCATTTTCGAATTTTCAGGTACAAAACGCAGGACACTGACATACTGTTTTCAGAAACCGTCCTTAGTAACAAAGATTAAAGGAGATGGCCCGGGTCGATATCAGCGGGAGTATTGCCCGGCAGAGTTCCGGCTATTTCGACAAGGACGGCGCGGTTTTTGGCCTTTATAATGAGCTGCCAGTGCCATTTATCTCCGTGTTTTTCGATAAAACCGGGGGAGGGTCCGACTATCTGTATGCCGGCGTGTGAATTCTGTATGGCGGCAGCTAGTTTTTCGGCGGCGTTTTTGGCACTAATGCGCGACTTGCGGGCAATATGTATTTTCATGACATGGAAGAACGGGGGAAAGCCAAATGATTTTCGCTGTGCCAGCTGGACAGTATAGAACTCTTCCCATAAGCCTTTCATAGCTGCCAGAACAGTAGTATTCCCGGGATCAAATGTCTGTACGACGGCATGCCCCGGCCGGTGTCCGCGGCCGACCCGTCCCAGCAGCTGGTGAATAATCTGATAAGATTGTTCCTCAGCAGTATAGTCAGGAAAAATTAATCCGGTTTCGGCCAGCAAAATGCCAACCAGGCTCAGATTTGGCAGGTCATGGCCTTTGGTCAGGAGCTGAGTGCCGACCAGTATATCTATCGATCCGTCTTTGACCTCAGCATGACGGGCTTCCAGCCGGTCAGCTTTTTTGTTATCTTTGTCGAACCTGGCAATCCGGGCCTGCGGAAAGAGGGATTTCAGGAATTCTGTGACTGCTTTGGTACCCGGACTTTTGAACAATATATCATTGGACCTGCATGACGGGCAGCTGGTCGGCGTCTGGTCTGATAATCCGCAGGTGTGGCAGTTGAGCAGGTGAGTATCCGCATGGTACACAAGGGGCAGATCACAGCGCGGGCATTGTGCCTGCCAGCCGCATGACTGGCAAACTATGGCTCTTGCACTGCCTCTTTTGTTCAGGAATATCATCGATTGTTCTCCGCGGACCAGACAGGCAGTAAGCTCACGGATAAGTGTGTTGCTGATAAGAGGGTATCTGGTCCGCTCTTTCGAATCCGCCAGATCAACTATATAAGAGGTGATTTCGGTTTTGGCAGTTTGTTGTAATGCGGGTTTGAGTATCATCCGCAGGACAGGAATTTTCTTCTGCTGAGCGAAATAATATTCGCTGATAGAGGGGGTTGCTGAACCTAATATAAGCTTTGCCTTATGTATTGCAGCTAATTTGCCCGCAACCCTCAGCGCCTGATAATAAGGTGTATTCTCCTGCTTGTATGCCTGGTCGTGAAACTCATCGATCACTATAAGCCCTGTGCTATAGAGTGGCATGAATAATGCTGAGCGCGGACCGATTAATATGCGGGGTTGCCGGGTTTTTATCAGATCCAGCCAAAGCAGCTTGCGTTGCACTGGCGTGAGAGATGAGTGTGTCAGACTCACCAGATCACCAAATACATTTGTGAATCTATCGACAAGCTGTGGAGTCAAAGCGATTTCCGGCGTTAATATCAATACTGATTTGCCATCTTTTACAGCTTTTTTAGCTAGTTCTATATATAATCTAGTTTTTCCGCTGCCTGTTTCGCCGTGTACAAGGAATGATCCGGATTCCCGGTCGTTGATATAGCTCAAAGCTTCTTCCTGTTCCTGACTCAAAGATGGCAAAATAGCATGCTCGGATGATTCTGTAGCATGTGAAACCGGTACTTTGGAGTCAACAGATAAGTTGTCAGGCAAAAATTGCCCGGCCAATATCCCGGCCGGTCCGGGATAGTAGCTTTGCAGCCAATAAAAAAGCTCAAGACCTGACGCGGGAAGAATCAGTTCTTCAAAAACTTTATCGACAGGACGGGCTGCAAATCCGGGCTTACTGACTTTGGCCATAACAAAGCCTGTAACTTTGAGTCCCCGTATATCTATCACGACTACCTGTCCTGTTTTGAGAGTCTGCTCAGAGCTGTAAGTCAGACCCCCGGAACCATGATATTTGTTGGTGGCCGGCATAACCTCGTAATACTGCATAGTATTATCAGTATAGCCTCCGTAATATCAAATACCTCTATTTGAGAGGATGAATCTTTTCGTCAAAAGCTTTTATTTCTGACTAAAACATAGCTCCTGATACATTGCAGGAGAAGTAAAAGCTTCAGATAGCACGAGGCGCGAATAAATCACAGGCATTTCATATTACGGATGCTAAATAGTCTTTGGACAATATGTCCTTGAAATGTTGTGACCATCGGCGTATACTAAAGCGTTGTTAGAGTAACATCGGGTTTCGTACTTTTCCGTTGATAACAGATTGCTCCTGGCTTGAGCGAAAACTCCCGGAGTGGTGGAGAGGTAGCCATAGCTACATCATCAACAGATCGGGAGTTTGCAGCCAGCTGGGTGCGATGTGGGGCAACTGAAAAGTACGAAACCCGATGTAAACATCGAAAAACTTATGTTAGACGTATTTATAACCTCCCGTGTCCGGCGTAAAATCATTGTGGTGTATGCCAAGTACCCTGATTTTAAGACTCATGTCAGAGGCCTTGCGAAGCTTATCAAAGAAGATGCGGGTAATATTCAGCGTGAGTTGAAGCGCCTGGAAAAAGTAGGCTTCCTGTTGTCAGAAAAGCAGGCGAACACCAAAATTTATTATACGAACAAGTATTTCCCTATATTTAAAGAACTTCAAAGTATCGTTTTGAAATCTCAGCGTGCTTCTCAGAAAAAACAACAGTAGGATAGTGTTCTTTGATAAGAACCAAACTAAATGTTCCTGGTCTAAAGAAGTTGGACTTTATAAAAATAAAACAGCGCAGTGCTCAGTACCAAAAACAGGAACGCGCATCTCTTGTAATCAGATGTAAACTGGTGTAGAATTAACGCAATGATACAGGTTACACGTAAGGATTCCCGCGAATCCACAGAAAATATGCTGCGGCGCTTCACCCGCAAAGTGCAGCAGTCAGGCGCTATCGCGATTGCCAAGCAAAACCAGCGCTTCGAGAAGCCGATGAGCAAGCGCGACCGTCGTTTGAAGGCTATCGTCCGGCGCGAGCGCAAGGCCATTAAGGTCAAGAAACTTAAACTCTCCTAGAATTTTTATACCTATGATCAAGCAGACGATTGATCAGGATCTCAAGACCGCTATGCTGGCCGGAGACAAACAACTGGTATCTGTTCTGCGGGGACTTAAAAGTGTGATTTTGTACAGTGAAGTAGCCGAATCCATGCGTGATAAGGGGCTGGGTGATCCGCAGATTGTCGCTCTGCTTCAAAAAGAGTCCAAAAAACGTCAGGAAGCTGCTGATCTATATGAAAAAGCCAGTAGTGCGGATCGTGCGCAGGCGGAACTATATGAAAAGCAAATCATCGACGGATATTTGCCGGCAGCGCCGGATGCTGAAGAATTAGGTAAAATTGTAGACAGTGTTATAGCAGACAGCGGAGAGCCGCTAACTACTCAGACAATGGGCAAAGTTATTTCCAAAGTAAAAGAAGAAACCGGCGGATCTGCAGATGGAGCAACAATCGCGAAATTAGTGAGAGAAAGACTTTCTCAATGATCTTACTGATGGGCATAGCGGGTTCCGGAAAAGGCACACAGGGCAAATTGCTGGCAGAGAAAGCCGGATACCATGTCATCTCAACAGGAGATCTGTTAAGGAATTACGGGTCAGAGAAGCAGCATGCCCGTATGCAGAGGGGCGAAATTCTGGATGACGCCGAGGTAACGGCACTACTCGATCAGGCTCTGCAGGAGCTACCCGATGCGGACAAAGTTATTCTGGACGGTTACCCCAGGCGAATATCGCAGGCTGACTGGTTACTTGACCAGCAGGCGAAAGGCAAGCTGAATGTCAGTCAGGTAATGCACCTGGTAGCCTCCCCTAAAGCTGTCAAAGAGCGCCTGCATGCCCGTGGACGAATAGATGATTACGATGAGGCTATAGATGAGCGATTCAGGGAATATGAGCGGGCTACCCTGCCTATTCTGACACATCTGGCTGAGGCAAATTTACCCGTAGTTCAAATAGATGCCGAGCGGTCAGTTGAAGTGGTACATAACGATATTATGAGTCAGTTAAAGGTATAAGGACGAAAGATGTTAACCCGTATCAAAAATGATGCTGAAATTGTGGCAATGCGCGAAGGCGGCAAGATGCTGGCCGGCGTATTGGAGCTGCTCAGAGAATCAGCTGTAGTCGGTATTACAACCAAGGAATTGTCCGATATAGCTGCCAGGGAAATAGCAGCAGCGGGCGGCAAACCGGCTTTTCTGGGCTATCAGGGCTTTCCGGAAGTACTTTGTATATCCCTGAATGATGAGGTTGTGCACGGTATTCCAAAAACGAACAGGACCCTGCAGGCCGGCGATATCGTCAGTCTGGATCTGGGCATAACCCACAAAGGTATGATCGTCGATGCTGCTATATCTATGTTGCTGGACAGCGCTGATTCTAAAAAGACAGACTTAATTCAGACTACCGGGCGGTCATTGATGGCGGGGATCGCTGTAGTCCACGGGGGCTGTGCAACCGGTGATATTGCTGCCGCTGTTCAGAAAGTACTGGACAAGGGCCGTTATGGCATTGTGCGGGATCTGGTAGGTCACGGAGTCGGACATGCGGTACACGAAGATCCGAATATTCCGAACTATGGCAAGGCGGGCACAGGCTTCCGTTTGGAAGCAGGCATGACTGTGGCGATTGAACCGATGGCTACATTGGGCGGACATGAAGTGTTTATTGATAGTGATCACTGGACCGTCAAAACAGCTGATCAATCACTAGCGGCTCATTTTGAACATACAGTATTGGTCACCGAAACCGGTTACGAAATTTTGACTATTGTCGAATAGTCTGTTCAACTCTGAAGATAAGCGGTATACTTTCACGTATGCGTGAACAATCGTCCCCTTATTTTGTGGGACTTGATATCGGTACCAGCTCCGTGCGCTGCATTGTTGGCAGCGTCGATATGAACAGTGAAGATCCTCTGATATCGATCATTGGCTATGGCGCGGCTGTTAATACCGGTATGCGAAAAGGCCTGGTGGTGCATCTGGAAGAAGTAGCCGGTGCCATTAATCAGGCAATAGTTGAAGCAGAACGGATATCAGGAGTGCGTATCGAGGATGTGACCGTTAATATAAACGGCACCCATGTGAGTGGTCTTGATTCCAAAGGCGTCATAGCCATAAGCGCTGCGAACCGTGAAATAACACTGAATGATAAAAATCGCGTGGAAGAAGCAGCAACCATAGTTCAGATTCCTGCCAACAGGGAAATTATCCAGGTATTTCCTAAGAATTATCATGTGGACGGTCATGATACGATCAAAGATCCGGTCGGTATGCGTGGCGTCCGGCTGGAAGTAGATACTCATATTGTCACAGCAGCTACGCCAAATCTTCGTAATCTGGATGCCGCACTGGATAAAGCACGTATTCGGCCGCTGCATCGTACCGTATCAGGACTCGCTGCCGCCGAAGCGGTGTTGGAGCGCAAACAAAAAGAAGCCGGAACAGTCGTAGTTGATATAGGTGCCAGCACTATCAATGTTGCGGTTATAGAGGATGGTGAGGTTCAGCATGTGGCCATCATACCTATGGGTGGCATCAACATTACCAATGATCTGGCAATCGGGCTTAAGACAGATCTGGACATAGCGGAACAGGTAAAACTTCTCCGGGGTGGTGTAGCTGATAGTGTGAAAAAGGAGAGAGTAAGCGTGCAGCATAATAAAATCAATCATGTTTTCGACGGAGAAGAAGTATGCATGATAATTGAAGCGCGCATCGAAGAAATGTTCGAATATGTAGACAAAGAGCTGAAGAGAATCCATAAATCCAGGAAATTACCGGGAGGAGTTGTTATTGTCGGCGGGACTGCTAATATACCTGGTATCGCATCACTTGCCAAAGAGAAGCTGGGGCTGGCAGCGCGCGTAGGCAAAGCCGGCAGACTCAGCGGTATTATAGAGGACATACAGGATCCGTCATTCATCACTGCCATAGGTCTGATGCAGCTGGATATGTTACTTGCGAATCAGATGTTTTCTGCTCACGGATCTGCCGGTGATTCAAAAGGAATGCTAAGTGATTTCTGGCAAAAACTAAGGAACTAGAGGCGACTGTATCTCATCTGAGGTTTAGTATATAATTGATCAACTATTCGTCCTGCTGTATACTCTCCTAGAGTACAGCAGGCGGCTTAGCGATAAAGGGAGAATAATTACAATGCCTCAGGTTTCACCGGTTATAGAAACATTTGCCCGGATTAAAGTTATTGGCGTAGGCGGCGCAGGCGGCGCAGCGATAAATCGCATGGTAGAAGCGGGCGTAGGCGGGGTTGAGTTCATTGTTATCAATACCGATGCTCAGGCTCTTCATCATTCCAAAGCTCAGACAAAGATTCACATCGGACACGAAACAACCCGGGGACTGGGAGCCGGAGCTAATCCGACAGTAGGACAAAAGGCTGCTGAAGAATCCAAAGAAGAAATCAGCAAAGCAATTGAAGGCGCTGATATGATATTCATTACTATTGGTGCGGGTGGTGGTACCGGAAGCGGAGCTGGTCACATTGTCGCCAAAATAGCCAAGGAGATGGATATTCTTGTTGTAGGTTTTGCTACAAAGCCTTTTGCTTTCGAAGGTGAAAGACGCCGGATTAATGCCGATTCAGCCATTGCGAACCTGCGGGCATCTGTTGATACGCTTATTATCATCCCGAATGATCGGCTGTTGCAGACTATAGACCGTGCTACGCCTATACTGCAGGCTTTCAAAGTAGCGGATGATGTACTGCGTCAGGGAGTACAGGGAATTTCTGATCTGATTACTGTACACGGGCTGATTAACCTCGACTTTGCTGATGTGCGGACAGTCATGAGCAGTGCCGGGTCAGCACTGATGGGAATCGGTCGGGCCAGCGGTGATAACAGAGCCGTTGAGGCAGCCGCTCAGGCAGTAGAGTCACCATTACTGGAAGTTTCTATAGATGGTGCGCGGGGAATTTTGTTCAATGTCATCGGTGGCCATGATATGTCGATGCACGAGATCAATGTTGTAGCCGAGACCATAACCGCCTCAGCAGACAAAGATGCTAATATTATCTTCGGAGCCACCATCAATCCCGAGCTGGAGGGAGAGATCATAGTTACAGTGGTAGCTACAGGCTTTGACGACTCTTACTTTGCTAAACAGACTCCTTATTCTGATCCGAACGCTGCTGTCACAGATGAGCCTGTTCATCACGATAAGCCATCTATAAAATCCAAAGATACTCATGATTCTGATGAAGTACCAAATGATATTAATCTTGATTTGGATCAGTCATCTGACGATCATGAAGACTTCCATAATGATCACAGCGGTACAAATATCTGGAACGAAGATTCCAAAGGAATAGATTCTGATGCGGATAAGCAGAGCGGAGAAGGAACTATTTTTGCTCAGACTTTCGAAGACTCAGAACTCGAAAAACCCACATTTCTACGTCGCCTCAGAGACCGCAAAAACAAAAAAGACGATAAAAACAGCGAAGATTAGAGGAGTGTAATTAATACACCGTATTCTGCTTGCAATGCACCATAAGTGGGGCTATTATGCTTAGTGTAAGCGCTATATGTAGGAAAAAGGTATAGCGTACGTACGTTGAAATTGAATAGATCTCTTATGCAGTCCTGTTTGTCAGCGTGAGCTATTTTCGGGAGTGAGCTGGTAATTTTTATTCAAATAAAAGTAGCTTGTCTTACTTTTTTGAGAAAAAACTGACAGATTATCTTGAAAATAGAATGAAGATCAGACGGGAGGGTATGAGAGGTCTAATAAGGAAGGTGTGCAGATTATGAATTGCAGTCGTTGTCACGCAGCCGATACAAAAGTCATAGAATCGCGTGATGTCGCCAGTGGCAAATCAATTCGCCGGCGCCGGGTGTGCTCATCTTGCGAACATAGATTTACTACTTATGAACGCATTGAGAGACCGCAGCTGATAGTGGTCAAAAATAACGATGTGCGTGAAATATTTAACAGAGATAAACTATTGGCAGGCTTGTATCGTGCATGCGAAAAGACACCAGTTACCAGCATTCAGCTTGAGCAGCTTGTATCAGAAGTTGAACAACAGCTGTATGAATGTAGCGAGTCAGAAGTATCTACCGCCAAAATAGGTCAGTTTGTTATGCAGGAGCTTGCTCCTCTTAACGAAGTTGCCTATGTACGGTTCGCGAGTGTATACAGACGGTTCAAAGATATTGCGAGCTTTGAACAGGAGCTGTCTGACATTCGTAAGAAGAAGACAGAAGTGCGCTAAGGCTCAGAAATTTACAGGCCTTGGCGGCTGTCCCCGGTTTTTATGGGTATGAAGCCCGGGGAGAGCGAGGTTTATCCGGAATCAGAGACCCGGATCAGAGACCATAACTCTAAACAAAAATCAGATAGTATCCATTAACAATAAACGAGGTGAGAACACTCATGAAAACAACCAACTTAGGGGTCGGTCGTCTCTTTACAGACCCCAAAACGAAAGCATATGACCAGCTAACCTGGGTTAAGCGTGATTCGATTATTACCAATCCTATGACGGCCAAACCGGTGTTTGAGCAGCGCGGGGTAGAATTTCCTGATAACTGGTCGCTCAATTCGATTAATATCGTAGCTCAGAAGTATTTTACCGGTACTCCCGGCACAAAAGAACGCGAAAGCTCGCTTAAAGACCTGATTAATCGTGTAGCTGACACTATTACGCGTCAGGGACTTGCCGAAAATTACTTTGTATCTGAAGCAGAGGCCGAGGATTTCAACGAAGAGCTCAAGTATGTTCTGGCTACTCAGCGAGCTGCCTTTAATTCGCCGGTCTGGTTCAATATTGGTGCTGCTGACCGCGCTCAGCAAGCCAGCGCCTGCTTCATACTGGGTGTAGAAGATACGATGCCTGCTATTCTGAACTGGTACAAAGAGGAGGGAATGATTTTTAAAGGCGGATCCGGATCCGGTATCAATCTGAGTGTTATCCGTTCATCTGTTGAGCCACTGGGTAAGAGTGCCGGTACTGCCTCTGGTCCTCTCAGTTTTATGCGTGGAGCTGATGCTTCGGCCGGTGCTATCAAGAGTGGCGGTAAGACCCGCCGGGCTGCCAAAATGGTTATTCTGAATGCTGATCACCCTGATATCGAAGAATTCATCTGGTGCAAAGCCGTAGAAGAACGGAAAGCCCGCGTCCTGAGCGAAGCAGGCTTCGAAATGGGTGTAGACGGTAAAGATATTCACTCAGTTCAGTATCAGAATGCCAATAACTCTGTCAGAGTAACTGATGAGTTCATGGAAGCCGTATTGAGTGACGATGACTGGGATCTCAAAGCTGTTGGTACCGGTAAAACAGTCAAAACTGTAAAGGCCCGCGAGCTTTTCCGCCAGATTAACGAAGCTACATGGGAATGTGCTGACCCCGGTATGCAATTCGACACGACTATAAACAACTGGCACACTACCCCCGTAGCTGGCCGCATCAACGGCTCCAACCCCTGCAGTGAATACATGCATCTCGATAATTCGGCCTGCAATCTGGCCTCTATAAACCTGCTCAAGTATCTGCGCGATGATCACACCTTTGATATTGAAGCTTTCAGGCACACGGTGGAGCTGATGTTTACAGCTCAGGAGATTCTGGTGGGCTACTCATCGTATCCAACAGAAAGCATCACCAAGAACGCCAGGGCTTACCGTGAACTCGGCTTGGGATATGCCAACCTTGGTGCGCTACTGATGGCTCAGGGTTTGCCTTATGACTCTGACGAAGGACGTGCTCAAGCCGCGGCTATCACTGCTCTGTTAACCGGCCACGCCTATGTTACCAGTGCCAGAGTTGCCCGCAAGATTGGCCCGTTTGCCGGTTACCACAAAGACCAAGAGGGCATGATAAAGGTTCTGAAGCAGCATCGTACGGCAGTCAATGACATTGATGCCGGTTTAGTATCCGAGGGCCTGCTAAGCGCTGCTACCACGTCGTGGGACGAAGCTGTTCAGCTGGCCGAACTATATGGCGTACGCAATTCCCAGGCAACAGTTCTGGCTCCTACCGGAACAATAGGGTTGATGATGGACTGCGACACTACAGGCATCGAGCCTGATCTGGGACTTGTTAAGGTCAAGAAGCTGGTTGGAGGCGGTACGATGAGCATTGTCAACCAGACCGTACCTCGGGCACTCGAGGCATTAGGCTATACAAATGCTCAGGTAAAAGCGATTGTTGACTACATTGATGTAGAAAAAACTATTATAGGTGCTCCTGAACTGAAATCTGAACACCTTGATGTATTCGCCTGTTCTATGGGAGATAACTCTATACACTACTTAGGACATGTCAAAATGATGTCAGCTGTACAACCTTTTATTTCGGGTGCTATTAGCAAAACCGTCAATATGCCCGAGGAAGCTACGGTAGAAGATATTGAACAGCTGCACATCGATGCCTGGAAACTGGGGCTCAAAGCAGTTGCCGTATATCGTGATAATTGTAAGGTGGGACAACCCCTCGCTATGGCCAAAAAAGACGGTACCGAAGAAAAGATTCCGGTCTTTACTTCTCCTGTGGTCAATGATGATGCTTTCCGGATTAAGGGTGCATCACGTCGCAAGCTGCCAAAAACACGCTCTGCCAGAACATTCTCGTTCACTGTTGCGGACTGCCATGGTTACTTCACTGTTGGCGAGTTCGAAGACGGCACTCCCGGGGAGCTGTTCATGAGCATAGCCAAGGTGGGATCGACACTTGCCGGGCTGATGGATTCATTCGCGCGATCTATCAGCTACGGATTACAGTACGGAGTACCCCTGAAAGTTTATGTCAAAGGTATGACCAATATGAGCTTCGTACCGGCAGGTATAACTGATGACGCCGAAATCCGGACTGCTTCATCGCTTGTAGACTATATTTTCCGGCGCCTGGCTCTGACTTATCTGTCATTTGATGACCGCTTAGAGTTAGGACTGGCTTCTATGGATGATATGCCTGATGCTCAGACAAGCCTTCTGGCTGTCGAAGATCAGACACAGACAGACTTTACAATCATGCCGGAACTGACACCGGGGAAGCAAAAAGAACCGGAAGTTACAGAACCTCTTATGTCAGGCAGCAGACCCGCACCCGCTAAGCCGGTATCTGATAGCACGGCACCGCTTTGCTATAACTGTGGCAACCAGACACAAAGAGCCGGCTCATGCTATGTATGCACAGCCTGCGGCTCCACAACCGGCTGCTCATAATCCATTCGTCATATCCATACACCCGGAACATTTCGGGCGAAAATCTCCGGCCCGTATTCACTGTATGTAAAATACGGCTAATTTACGGTTCCCGATTTTCATTCCGAACTGCACTCAAACGAATGAACTACAGGCCGGGGATGCTTGACCGGGTATGTAATAGCCTATAATCTTATGGTATGAAAGTACTTTTGTTGTATCGGCCGGCGTCGGAACATGCGAGTGCAATAGAGGAATTTATGCGTGAGTTCACCAGAGTCCATACAGGTCATAGTATAAGTCTGTTAAGTGTTGATACACGCGATGGGGTGGCTACTGCTTCGCTTTATGACATCATGAGATATCCCGCCGTCCTGGCTCTGGCAGATGATGGTCAGCTGATCAAGCTATGGGACGGTGATTATCTGCCGCTCATGAACGAAGTAGCATACTACGCTCACTAGGTTTCCCGCCATTAATGTATGGGAGATGAGGGACTCGTGTATAATTAATAACAGATGCGTTTTGCCAGAGAGGCGAATGAGCGGCTATCAACCGTGAATGCACCGGGAAGAACACCTTCTGAAGAAGGTAAGTAAAACTCAGGCGGGCAGGCCCGTAACAGCCTTAACTAAGCGCTGAACGTCAGAGGTAACTCTCGTTTGGAAGTCAGATGGTACCATCCGCTTTGTAGCGGATTCTGACATTCAGATGAGAGTTTTTATATATTTAAGACAAGAAAGCCCCTAAATTATTATGAAATTCAATAAGAATACCCGCCGAAAGGCGATCGATTACGAAAAAGATCTGGTTCAGTACTGGAAACAGAACAAAACATTTGAAAAATCAGTCAATAACCGGCCGGAAGGCAATAGCTATGTATTCTATGATGGCCCGCCTTTCATCACAGGGGTGCCGCATCATGGTACGTTGCTGACATCTATCGTAAAGGATGTCGTCCCGAGATATTGGACCATGAAAGGCAAACGGGTGGAGCGTGTCTGGGGCTGGGACTGTCATGGCTTGCCGGCAGAAGTATTTACGGAAAAAAAGCTGGGTATTGCTGACAAAAGGGATATCGGGACCAAGGTGAGTCTGGAGGAATATATAACTACCTGCCGTGGGAACATGGTGCAGACTGGGTCTCTCTGGGAAGATACAATTGATCGTATCGGTCGTTGGGTTGACTTCCGGGGTGCTTATAGCACAATGGACAAAGAATATATGGAATCGGTCTGGTGGGCCTTCAGGGAGCTCTATAACAGCGGGAAGGTCTATGAAGGGGAAAAGGTGCTTCTTTATTGTACGCGCGATGCTACACCCATCAGCAAAGCCGAGGTGGCCATGGATAACAGCTATCAGGATGTAACAGATCCATCAGTTTATATTAAATTTAAGCTGATCGACGAAGATACTCATCTGTTGGCATGGACTACTACTCCTTGGACATTGCCAGCTAATACAGCCGCAGCGGTGAATAACAATATTGAGTATACAGAAGTTGAGCTGGACGGTGAGAAACTGATACTGGCAACTGAGCTGCTAGACAAAGTTCTGACTGATGAGAGGCATAAAATTCTTGATTATGTTGTCATTCGTACAATGAAAGGCAGTGAACTGACAGGGAAGAAGTACCAGCCACTATTTAAAAATCAGGGTGAGAATGCTCACACGGTTTATCATGCTGATTATGTGAATCTGGAAGATGGAACCGGGATTGTACATTTGGCGCCGGCTTACGGCGAAGAAGACTTCGAGCTGGCAAAGTCAGAAGGATTTCCTGTTGTTTCCAATATTGATGACAGTGGATTTTACAACAGCGGGGACTGGAAAGGAGCGTACGTCTGGGAGATAAATAAACAAATCGCTAAAGATTTATATGAACAAAAAGTTGTCTGGAAGATTGACTACATCCGGCACAGTTATCCGCACTGTCATCGCTGTGGTACCAAACTCATGTATCGTGCTCACCCCAGTTGGTTTATGGATATCGAGGGGCAGCGCACCAGAATGTTAGAAGAAAATAGTTCAATAAACTGGTTCCCTGAACATATCAAAAAGGGGCGATCTGAGAAGACCATACAAAGTGCACCGGACTGGAATCTCAGTCGCGACCGATTCTGGGCTACGGCTATGCCGGTGTGGAAGGGCACAGATGGTAAAGGTAAAGAACATGTGAAGGTGATTGGTAGCTACGCTGAACTCAAGGAGTTATCCGGCCGGGAATTAGAAGATTATCACCGCCCGTGGATAGACGATATTACGTTCGTGCTGGACGGGATAAAGTACAAACGAATTGATAAAGTGCTGGATTGCTGGTTTGAATCGGGTTCTATGCCTTTTGCCCAATTTCATTATCCTTTTAAAAATACTGATAAATTTGAGAGTAATTTCCCTGGTGACTTCATCGTAGAGTATATTCCTCAGGTCAGAGCCTGGTTCTACTACATGAACGCAGTGAGTATCGGAGTGTTCGACAAACCGGCGTTCAAAACAGCTCTGGTGCATGGCACGATTGCCGGCAACGATGGCCGAAAGATGAGCAAGAGCTTCGGTAACTATACCGATCCAAATGAACTTATGGATACTTATAGCGCAGATGCCCTGCGATTCCTGTTCCTGAGCTCTCCTCTGTTAAGTGGCGAAGATTATGCCATGAATGATAAAGATGTTGCCGATGTGGCGCGCAAACTCAGTATGGTGTGGAACATGTATGATTTCTTTACTCTGTACGCTGAAGTAGATAAGTGGGAGTGGAATGGTACAAACGAAGATCCTACCCCCGATCTTACAAATGTCCTGGACCAATGGATTGTATCCAGAGTCCATCAGCTATCTACAGAGGTGGATGAGCACATGCAGCGTTATGATCTGGCCGGAGCCGTCAAGCCGATTCTGCCATTTATAGATGATGCTTCTAACTGGTATATTCGTCGTAGTCGCAAGCGTTTCTGGAAAAGTGACAATGATAGCGATAAAAATGACGCATATAAGACCCTGCACTATGTTCTGGTCCAGCTCAGCATGATTATGGCTCCTTTTACGCCCTTTCTGGCGGAGGAGCTCTACCGTAAGCTTACAGACGGTGAGTCGGTTCATCTTCTGGATTGGCCTGCGGCAGGGCACGTAAATGAGCAGCTGATCGACAGAATGGCCGTACTGCGTAAGCTCATCAGTAGTGGTCTGGAAATGCGGGCCAAAGAGGGAATTAAGGTTCGCCAACCATTATCTTCCGCCACACTGGAGTGGTCAAACGACTTCGGAGCGGAATTATTGGATATTGCCCGGGATGAGTTGAATGTAAAAGAGGTGCAGTTTACAAAAGCAGGTGAAGATACTCACAAAATCAAACTGGTTACCAATATCACAGAGGAGTTGAAGCGGGAAGGCCTGGCGCGGGAAATTATCCGACAGGTTCAGAATGCCCGCAAGCTGGCAGATCTGAACGTAGATGACCGGATCATACTGGAGTTGAAGAGTACAGGCTCAGCTGTTACGGAGGCTATTCAAGAATTTGACCAGATTATTCGCGAAGAAACGCTCAGTAATACGATTGAGAGCGGGCTAAACACCTCTTACAAGACCACAGTAATGATAAATGACGTAGAGTTACATATCCACTTACAACGTGCGTAGAACTAAGTTCTGGACTTTAGGGGTCGCATCTGTTATGGTTGAATGAGTAAACTTGGCAAATAGCCAAAAATCAGGAGCTAAAGAGAGTATATGAAGAAAGCAGTTATAGCTACAGGTGGCAAACAATACCTTGTTTCAGAAGGTGAAACTATATCTGTTGAGCTTCTGAAAAGCACTAACAAAGATATTAAATTTGATGCGCTTTTGGTTATCGATGATCAGAAAGTAAGCGTAGGCTCACCTAACATCAGCGGTATATCAGTTAATGCAGAAATCGTTCAGGAAGATGTTCAACAGGACAAGGTTTCCTCTATACGCTACAAAGCCAAGAAGCGGGTACATACTGTTCGTGGCCATCGCCAACACCTGACGGTACTGAAGATAAACTCTATAAAATAACAGATCCCCGCTTCCATAATCGAGAGACAATTTTTATTGTCTGTTTCGGGTTCAAAACAGTAAAAATTGAGAAAATTATAGAGAAAAAGGGATTATCTCAAAATTGCGCTGTGGAAAAGATAACTAAAATTCAAAAGTTATCCACAGTATATAATTAACTCAATAAAAAGTGATGCAAATTTTGCAACAGCTTTTTACTGTTATAATCAGTTTAGATAAAATAACGACCACAGTTTTTGTTGTATAAATAACTATAATATAATTACATATTTTAAAATAATACTCACATTTTTACGAACAAAAATGTGAGTATTATTTGTATGCGGATTACTCTTGACCATCAGGGGTAGGAGTCGCCATAGTAAGACTCACTAAGCCAAAAATAAAACTTAGTAAAACAAACCAAACTAAAACCAAAGCAAACAAAACCAAACAAATGTTTTCGCAAATAAAAAATACTTTGATTAATATCGTCAGCCCTTTCAGGGGTCTTGCGTTTGGTTTGTTGGTGCTGCTTTCTCTGGTAGGTTCGGTATATAACATTACGCGCGTAAATAATCCTGCCTCTGTTCAAGCTGCCGCCAGTAGCACGATCAACTTCCAGGCCCGCCTCAGCTCTGCCAGCGGCCAGGTTGTCCCTGACGGCAACTACTTTATCGAATTTAATCTGTATACTGCTGCCAGTGGTGGTACAAGTGTCTGGAGAGAAATATATCAGGGCAGTGCTTACACCTGTGCCTTCGGCAGTGCCACCGGTGCCACCAACAACAAGGTCAGAGTAGTGAATGGTTATTTGACTGTTAACCTGGGTGAGCTCTGTACTTTCCCGTCTACCATCAACTGGGACCAGGAGCACTGGCTGACCATGAACGTCGGCGGAAGTGGTGGTGCGGCACTCTACGACGGCGAGATGACACCACGATTGAAGCTGACCGCGGTGCCTTATGCCTTTGCGGCTGGGCAGCTGAGGAAACAGACCGGTGGGGCAAACTCCAGTGGAGTACTGGAATTCGCCACACTGACTGCTGATCGCAAGTTCATACTACCTGATACCAACCTGGCAACTACCGCCAGTCCCGGCACGGTTTGCGTGTTCAACGGGGCAGTCAGCAACTGTCCGGCGGCAACTGGCTCGGCATCGTATATCCAGAACACTATCGGAGGGGCAACACCGCAGACAGAGGCGAACTTCAACATTCAGGCATATAACAGCGGTGCGGCAGGTACGGTGGGTGGCCGGATCCGCGGGGCGGCGAATGGGCAGACAGCAGATCTATTCCAGCTTCAGGCTACGGACGGCACTATCCTTACTGCCTTTAACTCTTCAGGTCAATTGGTTTTTGGACCGAGTGGTGCGCAGGATACTAACCTCTACCGCAGTTCAGCAAATATTCTTAAGACAGATGATGCCCTGGATGTTGGTTCAACTATTACGTCCGGTGATGCTTTGACTGTTTCTAACGGTACCTCTGTGGGCAATATTGCTGTCTTTAGTGATGGCGCAACGCCAGTTGTTACCATCGCTGACGGCGGTTCGCTAACAGTTAACCCATCAGTTGCAGCAGCCACCATCACTGTCGGCGGCACCACCCAGACCGGTACCATAACCCTCGGTCAGGCCACCACGGCTGCCACCCAGCTCCTGAATATCCAGTCGGCTAACGGCACCGCTTCTACTCAGACTATAACCATCGGCGGCGGCACTTCCACTACTTCCGGCGGCAAGATAGTCAACATAGCCAACGGCACGCCCGGTGCCGGCACTACCAACACTGTAGCCATTGGCAACGGCGGTACGACTACCGGTACAGTCGGTGTTACTCTCGGTAGCATAGGCGGAGCCGCCCACACGACTCTTATACAGGGTGGCAATGGTGCCTCTGCTGTATCTGTCCAGGCTGCGGCGTCGGGTACCATCAGTGTCGGTACCACCAACAATAACGTTATTAACCTCGGTACTGCTGCTGTTGCCGGCACCATCACTGTCGGCGGCACCACCCAGACCGGTACCATAACCCTCGGTCAGGCCACCACGGCTGCCACCCAGCTCCTGAATATCCAGTCGGCTAACGGCACCGCTTCTACTCAGACTATAACCATCGGCGGCGGCACTTCCACTACTTCCGGCGGCAAGATAGTCAACATAGCCAACGGCACGCCCGGTGCCGGCACTACCAACACTGTAGCCATTGGCAACGGCGGTACGACTACCGGTACAGTCGGTGTTACTCTCGGTAGCATAGGCGGAGCCGCCCACACGACTCTTATACAGGGTGGCAATGGTGCCTCTGCTGTATCTGTCCAGGCTGCGGCGTCGGGTACCATCAGTGTCGGTACCACCAACAATAACGTTATTAACCTCGGTACTGCTGCTGTTGCCGGCACCATCACTGTCGGCGGCACCACCCAGACCGGTACCATAACCCTCGGTCAGGCCACCACGGCTGCCACCCAGCTCCTGAATATCCAGTCGGCTAACGGCACCGCTTCTACTCAGACTATAACCATCGGCGGCGGCACTTCCACTACTTCCGGCGGCAAGATAGTCAACATAGCCAACGGCACGCCCGGTGCCGGCACTACCAACACTGTAGCCATTGGCAACGGCGGTACGACTACCGGTACAGTCGGTGTTACTCTCGGTAGCATAGGCGGAGCCGCCCACACGACTCTTATACAGGGTGGCAATGGTGCCTCTGCTGTATCCATTCAATCAGCTACTTCCGGCACTATCGGCATAGGATCTTCCGGAGTAGCCAACACCGTCCAGATAGGTAACACCACTGGTGCGGTTACGCAGACTATTAATATAGGCAACAACACTACAGCCAGCTCAACCAATAATGTTGTCATCGGTTCTACAATAGCCGGTACTACCACTCTCCAGAACGCTGCTACCATTAGTCTGAACTCTCCTGCCATCAACAGCAATGCCGCCACCCTAGCCTTATTCGCTACTCCGACCAACATTACACTGGGTGCGGCAGCCGCTACGTTCAACATCGGCCCGGCCGCTGCCGCTGCCGCCACCATCAACATTGCCGGCGGTTCGGGTGCGACTGGTTGTACGGTCGACGGGGCGACGGGGAATCTGGCTTGTTCCGGTACCATTACCGGCAGTGGCGGCACCGGCTTTTTGGGCAAGAACGTAGCCGACACTTCCAGCTTTGCCGTAACCGCAGCTAACTACCTCTACGGCTTCACTAACTCATCCAGTGCCGTAGCTTCCGGAGTCCTTAATATAGACAACGGCACTAATACCGGCAATGCTCTAAGAGTCACTACTGCCGGCAACCCGGGAGCCGGCAACGCTCTAATCTTCGCCAGCAACACCAATGCCAGCCCAAGCGGCAACCTATTAGATCTTCAGTCCGGCTCCAGTCCTACGAGTGTGTTTAGTGTGAATGCTGACGGACTCACAACGAGTGCCAGCCAAATAACATCCTATTACGGAGACAGCGGGCAAATAATTCTCACAAGAAATAATCCCGGAGGAGAAGCAAGAATAGTCCTTGGTAATAGCGGACAAGTTTATATTACTCACACGAATGCCAACGAGCTATCAGCGACGGGGAGTCTTATAATAGAGGGTGCCAGTTCCAACCTCACCGTCCAAGGCACGGGCACCAGTAATTTTGTTGGCAACGTAGATATAGCCGGCACCCTTAAGGCCGGAACAAGCGATGCCTTCCAAGTTGGTGCTACAGGAGTAGTTAATTATGTAGCCGGTTCAACCGATACCGCCGCCGCGGTTTGTCGTAATGCTGCTGGCCAGCTGGCAGGCTGCAACACCACCGGAAACGGTGCCGCGTTCATCCAGGGCGGCAATGCCTTCGCTGCTACTGCTGTACTGGGCACAACCGATGCTAATGGTCTGCAGATTATCACTGGCAGCGGCGGTCCAAACGGCCGGGCATACTTCGACACCAGCAACAACTTATTCCTCGGCAATGCCGGAACTACCGGACTGGCTGCTGCTCCTAACGCCTTCACTATACAAGGCACTGGCAGCAGTGCGGCAGCTGGCGGAGCGGCTGGCGGCAACTTAACAATTAAAGCCGGAGTAGGAACGGCAACCGGCAGCGGTAGCGCCGGCGGAGTTCTGGCCTTAGCCGGCGGGGCGGCCCAAGGTAACGGAACAGTTGCCCGCAATGGAGGCGATTTAACCCTAGATGGCGGTGCATTAATAGGAGCCGGTACAAAAGGCAATGTAATACTGCAGGGTAGCGGGGGCAATGTCGGCATAGGAATAGCCACTCCTGGCGCAAAGCTTGACGTCAAAGGTATCAATACCTCTAATTCTATCCTAGCTCTAAGCGTCGCTGGTTCGAGCGGTACTGGCTTACAGGTTTCAAACGCCAATACTGTGAGTATAGGCGTTGCACCATTTGAGCATACTGCGCTTAGAATAACCAAAGACTTCGGTGCGCTTAACGCTAGTTTTGATGCAGCTATTGGTATTCAAGCAAATGTAACTGCCTCGGCTAATGCTGACGGCACAAGTGAAGTGGACGGAGTGATTGGTAACGCTATTCTGGCAGGATCAAACGCGCCAGCATACATTATAGGAGGAGCTTTTTCTGGTATAAATGCGGCCACTGGCGCCGGCAACGTGCCGTTTGTATATGGGGTTACAGCCGCTACATCATCGACTGGATCCAAGTCAACAGATGATTTAATAGCAATCAAGGCTAGTAACCGGCTATCTTCCAGCGGTAATGCAACGCGGGCAACTGGCTTGTATGTCGACTCGCCAACAGCATTAAGCACCGGCCGGATAACCACTAACTACGGCATTTACATCAATACGCAGGCCACTGCAGCTGTTACGGGCAGTGCTTATGGGATTTATCAGCTCGGTGCTAGTGACCTAAACTATTTCGCGGGCAATGTCGGCTTAGGCGACACGGTTCCATCTACCAAGCTTTCTCTAGGCGGCACAGGCGTATCGAACGGCATAACTCTAGGTGACGACGCTGCCAGCCCGGTAAATCTTTATAGAAACGCAAACGATGAATTAAAAACCGACGACGCCTTCATTGTAGCCGGTCTCCTGACAGGCCAGGCCGGCGCTACTGTCTCCGGCGCAGCCATCAACCTCAACGCCTCCTCCAACTTCAACACCAGCATTAACACCGGCAACAGTACCGGTACCATAAGCATCGGCAATAGTGCTTCAACTGGTTTCACCCTAGAAAATGGTACGGGTACGGGAGTAAATGGAGTCAACCTCTTTAACGGCGCAACGGCACACACGATTCAGCTGGCTACCGGAGCGGCAGTCCAATCGGTTACTGTTGGTTCTACCAATACCACCAGCAGCCTAACCCTCCAAGCCGGCACCGGGCTCTTAAATATAGGCAATGACAACGTAGCCAAGACTACCACCATAAACATCGGGGCTGAAGCTACCGGAGCAGACCTGATTGCTCTCGGATCTTCCAATGCCGGCTCTACGCTTACCTTGCTGGGCGGAACCGGTGCCGCTGCCATTCAGATAGGCAACAACGCCGCCTCTACCGGTATCCAAATAGGTAATGCCAACGGCGACAAAGACATCATCATCGGCAACTCGCAGAACTCAGGTTCTACTATAAGCATAGAAGGCGGCACTGCCGCTACCGGCATACAGATAGGCAACTCAACAGCTGCCCATGGCATCCAGATCGGTTCTAATGCCACCGGCGACAATGACATACTGCTGGGTGGCGCCAATGCCGGCTCTACGCTTATCCTAGAAGGCGGTACAGCCGCTAACGCCATCCAGATAGGCAACGGCGCAACCGCCCACGGCATCCAGATCGGCACCGGTGCTGCTGTTCAGACGCTGGTGATCGGTTCTACCAATACTACTTCAGCCACATCAATCCAGGGCGGCGTATCCGGCGCCATCAACATAGGCTCAGTCGGCTCATCTACGCTTTCATCTACTACTAATATAGCTAATACTTCCAATGCTACCGGCACGCAGACTATTAACCTGGGTTCCAGCGCTAATGCGGCAAACGTTATTAACCTAACAGCTGGTTCCACCGGAGGAGTTAAGCTCAATACCCAGCTGGCTGCAACCGCTAACTCCCAGTACTTATGCCGCGACAGTTCGACCGCTATTCTTACAGCTTGTAACACCACCGGAAACGGTGCCGCGTTCATCCAGGGCGGCAATGCCTTCGCTGCTACTGCTGTACTGGGCACAACCGATGCTAATGGTCTGCAGATTATCACTGGCAGCGGCGGTCCAAACGGCCGGGCATACTTCGACACCAGCAACAACTTATTTTTCGGCAATGCCGACAGCAGCGGCGTTAACACGGCTCCAACTGCGTTTAGCGTACGTGGTACGGGCAGCAACAACGTTGCTAATGCCGGCGGTGCGCTAACTGTCCAGGGCGGAGCCGGTGCTTCGACTACCACCGGTAGTGCCGGCGGCGCTATTACCATCCAAGGTGGTACCGCTGGCGGCAGCAACGCTAATAACGGCGGTGCCCTGAGCTTTACTGGTGGCGTGGCTTCAGCTACCGGTGTCGGCGGCGCCATAACTATCCTTACCGGTGCCGGCGGCGCTACGTCCGGAGCTTCCGGTGCTCTCAGCTTACAGTCTGGCTCTACTACTAACGGTAACAGCGGTCTGGTTACCCTTCAGTCCGGCAGTTCTACTACCGGCACCGCTGGTAACGTTGCCATAGATGTCGGTACTTCCAGTACCGGTACTTCAGCTATTAACATCGGTACTTCCACCAATTCGGCCGCTAAGACAATTAGTATTGGCGGCTCCAATGGCACGGGTATAATAACGCTAGGTTCCTCCAGCGCTGCTCAGTCTGTCCTGATCTCCAACGGCACCGGTGCCTCAACAGTCAGTATTGCCAACGCCACTGTGTCCGGCGTAACTCTTAATATAGCCGGAGCTGCCAATACATCTGCCAACACCATCAACATCGCCAACGGAGCCAGCGCTGCCAACACCAACGTCAGCATACTGTCCGGTGTCGGTACAGCCGGTGCTTCTACCTTGCTACTAGGCAACAACACCAGAGTTACCCAGATAGACCTCGGTAACATTGCAGCAGCGGCAGCCCGTACCATCAATGTCGGTACCGGTTCCAACGCTGTCGGCATCGATACGCTCAACATCGGCACCGGTGCTACCAGCGTAGCTGGTGGCAAGACTATTAATATCGGCAACACGGCACCAACCGGTGCCGGTACCAACCTCATCTCTATTGGCTCTACTACCAACGCTTCTACCACTAGCATCCAGGGTGGCACGGGCTCAACAGCTGTTAACATCCAGGCCGGTGCCGGTGGTAACATCAATGTCGGTACGGCTAGTAACAATGTTATTGCCATCGGCACTGCTTCTGTTGCCGGCACCATCACTGTCGGCGGCACGGGCACTACCGGCCAGATAACTGTCGGCCAGTCGACAGCTACCAATACCATCTCGATTGGCTCAGCCGCCGGCAACACCTTTACCCAGACCATTAACATCGGAACCAGCGCCACCGCTGGCTCAACTACTACTCTTAATATTGGTTCGACCGTCGCCGGTATTACTACTTTGCAGAGTGCGGGGGGAGTCAGAATCACCACTTTGGGTGCCGCTGACACCGACTCATATAATATTTGTCGGGATGCCTCTACCACCCAGCTGACTGCCTGCGACGCTAACAACGCCACTGGACGAGCTTTCCTAAATGGCCTGAATACTTTCAGTGGTACGGCTACCCTCGGTACCAACAGCACCGGCGGCGGCGCCCTGCAATTCCAGACCAACAGCGTGGCCCGGGCTATCTTTGACACTTCTAACAACTTATACCTGGGTAATGCCGACAGCAGCGGCGTTAACACGGCTCCGAATGCGTTTACAATAAGTGGTACGGGCAGCAGTGCAGCTGCAGGTGGAGCTGCTGGTGGTAACCTGACCATTAAAGCAGGTCTCGGTACCGCTACGGGTACGGGCAGTGCCGGTGGCGTATTAGCCCTTGCCGGTGGTGCGGCCCAAGGAGACGGAACCGTTAACCGCAACGGCGGCAACCTGACCTTAGATGGCGGCGCCAAAGTAGGTGCCGGCGGGACAATCGGCAATGTAATTTTGCAAGGCTCAGGAGGTAACGTAGGAATCGGAGTAACACCCATCACCACTGCTGGCAGCGGGGTATTACAAGTTGGCGCTGCCTCCTCTACAACGGCAGGCCAGGGTATAAGCTTCGGCGGTGATACAGTAGCGAACCTTTACCGCTCCGCCGCGGGTACTCTCAAAACAGACGGTGCTTTCCATATCCAAAACGACTCTACTACTGCTTTCCAGGTTCTGGAAGCGGACGGGGGAGCATTCTTTTCGCTCGATAGTATCAATAACTCCCTAAGGCTTGTTAGTAATACCGGCGGCGAAATAGTAGAAATCAGTAATGCTACCGGATTGTCGGTAGTATCTGACGCTAATACGGCATGGACAAACCTGGGAGCGAATACCGGTGCTGCTGCCGATATCCTGAATCTATATGATGAAAACGACGTTTTAGTAGGTTCTATTACAAAAACCGGTGACGCTCTCTTTAAATCATCTACTAACTCCGCCACTGCATTGAGGATCCAGCAGGCAGGGGCAGGCGGCACGCTGTTTACTGCTGATACGTCTGCAATGAAAGTTAGTATCACAGGTACTACTGACGCATCCTTGAGTGCTGGCGGCTATTTGCAGATCGGTACTACTGCCGCTACTAACCTGATATTTGACGACAATGAGATTATGGCGCGCAATAATGGCGCAATATCTAACCTAAATCTCCAGCAAGACGGAGGCGGTCTATACGTAGGCTTCAGCACAGCAGCAACACTAGACATTAATAATGGACAATTTACAGTAGGAACCACTGGTTCAGTAATTTCAAAAAATTCAAGTGATTCAACCACTGCCTTCCAGATACAGCGCGCCGGCGCAGGCGGCAACTTGTTTAGAGTGGATACTCTGAATTCTATGGTCAGTGTTGGTTCGGCCGCGCCTGCTACCAGCTTGCTGACTGTCGGCACCAACTCTACTACTTCAGCTGCGGGCGGTATTAGTTTCGGTACCGATACGAGTCTGTATCGCTCCGCGGCGAACTCGCTCAATACAGGCGGACTTTTCACAGCAAGCGGCAACATCACTTCATATACTAATGGAACAACATACTCCAGCTTGCAATCTAGTGGAGATGTTTACGCGACGGGTCGTTTAGATGTTGCTGATCTTACTACTGAAGAAGTAAATATTGGAGCCGTAGGCACCGGTAGCAAGTCCGGCATAGTCTTTGGCGCTGGCGGTGCTAACCCAGTTAACCTCTATCGTCCTTCCGCCGATGTCCTAATGACTGACGATAATTTGATCGTTACCCAAGCCACTACCTTGACGCAAGCGACAGCGAATACTTATGGGTTGCGCCTGATGGGATCGGTCGCTGGCTCAGAAGCTCTTACGTTTGGAGCAAATGGATCGAATGCATTCATACAGTCTTGGGGTAGTAGAACGCTGGAAATTAACAACCAAGGCAACCCAATATATTTCAGAAGTGCAACTTCTACTGGGAATGCAGTTTTCGTCGGCACTACAGCTGATCTTTACGAGTCCTCTGCCAATACGCTCAGTACTAGCGGAACGTTAACAGCTGGAAGCTACATTGCCGCGTTTAATGGCTTTGCGGCTAAAGTTACCTTAGGTGATGTAGGCAGCAGCCAGGCTGGTATCTTCTTTGGATCAGGCAACGATACCAATCTATATCGTTCTACTACGGACACCCTTACAACAGATAGCAATCTGATAATTAACAATACCAACGCGGCGGCCTTTAAGGTACAGTCTGCTGCCGCAGCCGACGTTATGTTCAACATTGACACCAACGGTAACTCCATAAAAGTAGGGAACAACACCGGTACAACTACTGCCACAACCCAATTCGTCCTAGATACGGCCACCACCGCACCGTCAGCAGACGGCGCCGGTGTTAACGGCGCGATGTACTACGACAGCACCCTCGGCCGCGTCCAGTGCTACGAAAGCGGCAGCTGGGGAAGCTGTAGTACGCTTGATCAGTCGGTCACTTTGATACCTGAATATTCAGGTGCGGTAATGACTGGGGATGGCTCTAATAACACCGGTACTATGACATCTGATTTATGCAGTGGTACAACAGCTCCTCGACTAAATCTTAACCCTACCATTTGCGGTGCAACAGAAGAACACAGCTACTACTCCTGGACCGCCCAGGCCACTAACGATTACGACATCTATATCAGATACCAGCTGCCAAGCGACTTCGCCGGCTTTAGCAGTACAACATCGCTCAAGATGTTTGGCTGGCGCTCAACTGCTACGGAAAAAGTACAGATGAGCGTGTATAACGCTTCGGGTGACCAGTGTGGCGACAACCCTACATTCGTAGCGGACGGCAACATCGCTTATGGTACCACTGTCAGTACTTCTAATGCAGCCTGGACCCAGACTTCTTTGGGAGGTGTGTCGGGGGATGCTGACTGTGACGCGACTGCCGGCAACATGGTACCTGGAAGTATCATGCTTGTCCGCATACATATGACAGTCGGTACTAATAACAGCTTTGCCCGCGCTGGTGCTATAACGTTTGATTATAAGAGTAAATAACAATGAAGAACGATAATACTCACCAAGTCAAACTAGCCAGAATAAGAAAATCGCACAAAGCGGCTTATACTGATATTCTGGTCATCCCGGAAGTTGTCGAAGATAACATGCGGCGTATTGCCGATAACCCTCCGCGCCGCCGTCGCCGGATAAACTATGCCAAAAAGATTATGAATGACACATTCCTCATGAACGCTTGAAGCCTATAAAATCTGGATAATGAACAGATGATTAATTATTATTCTCACCAATCGTTTTCTTCAATTTTTAAGTTTACAGGGACGGGGCCTGGAAACAAGTTTAAAATAAGCGTTTTACTTGGTAAGATGTCTGTAGGATATGAGGGTACAAAAGAAATCCCGGGATATGCAAAAAATAAAGACTGCTAAGAAATTGCTGATATGGTTCAAGATGCAGACATTTGGGCGACGGGGCTTGGTTGCTATCATGTGTTTGGTTCTGCTTGCACCGATTATTATTCTGCCACCACAGAAAGCCCATGCGGCGATTGCCTATAGATCTTCTTCTACACTTGCCAACTCAGCCAATGGCACCACGGCTACTATTACGAAACCTGCGTCAGTAGCATCCGGAGATGTCCTGATTGTGACAATTGCATCGTATGGAGGACCCAATAATTACTGTGACGGTACGCTGACTGGCTGGACAACCATTAATTACGTAAGCCAGATAGGCGGCGGCGCTATGTGCTCTAAAACCATGTGGCGCGCAGCTGGAGGCAGCGAGCCTGCAAGCTATGTCTTTAATTTTGTCGCTTCAGGTGCAAACCGAACCCTGGGCATGTCGGCTTACACAGGTGTTGATAATACCAATCCCATAGATAATAACGGCGCTTCCGAAAGTATTAACTCAGGTTTAGGAGGCACTACAGCCACAGCAACAGGATTCACCACAGTTGCACTTAATACTATGCTGGTCGCATCTTTTGTGGGTGCTTCTAACACTGCGAATGGCACAGGCTCGCCGAGTATGACAGAACGATACGATGTAAGCGGAACGGGCGTTACAGTGTCGTCTAATAGCCAAGCGCTGGCGAGCGCTGGTGCCACCGGTAACAAGACCTCTACTGTAACGGGTACTATTGGCTGGGCTGGGGACATGGTCGCGTTGGCTCCTGTCAGACCTGGTTTGGAACAGTCTGCTTATAGGTTTTCGGTAAATGCCGATAATAACACCCCGGCATTTATAGCTGACAACCTTAGTGCTGCCGATGATACAGCGCGCGGCACTGCCTTCGACCCTGTAAACAGCATGTTTTTTACGGTTGGAGACAACGGCACCAACTGGGTTATAGAAAAACGACGCATAGCGGACGGCGCTCTGTGCACTTCAACTAACTGCGGAACAACTTTTGGCACAGCGGGAAGAGTTACGCATGATATAGCTTCCAGCGCTACGGAGAAAGCTTATGATTTGGATATAGACCCCGCGGGAGGTTTTATATATATAGTCGGCATGGATAATGCCGCAGGGGCAGGCCAATGGCATATTCAAAAGCGTGACATGATGTCCGGCGCGCTTATAACCAGCTTTGACGGAGATGGTAGTGTAGTATCAAATCCTTCTTCAGGTTTAGACGAAGCGACAACCCTACAACTAGATACCATCAATAATTACCTCTATGTTGGCGGGTACGATAATATTGGCGCTAACGATAACTCATGGAGCTTGCGAAAATACAGGACGGATAATGGAGCTATTTGCACAGCAGCAAATTGCGGTATTTTATTTGGTACGGCCGGTTCTTACACCTTTGATCCCAGTAATAAGGATGACAGAATATCCGCGATTGAAACTGACCCCACTAACACGTATCTTTATTTAGCTGGCTACACTACAGCGCCCAGCGGAAGAACTGACTGGAAAATGCAAAAAATGCTGGCTTCTAGTGCGGCCCTTTGTACGGCAGTAAACTGCGGAACCGAGTTTGGGACAGCGGGAACTTATACGAGCGATCCTACGGCAAGAGACGATCAAATACTTGCTTTGCAAGTTGATTCGGCTTCAGGTGCTATCTATATCAGCGGATTCGAGCAAGATACGACTAACAGCAAACAGTGGCGTATAGAGAAAATTACTCTTGGTGCAGGAACATTAGTTGCCGCTTTTGGAGGGAGCGGCTGTACTACTAACATTGCCGGCGCAATATGCCAAAAATTTACGACTAACGGCGACGATAAGATATTCAGCATGGAACTGGATGGCGCCGGAGGGTTTATATATGTTTTGGGTATCAAGGATGAGGCGGGCTCTAATTCAGAATGGCGGGTCCAAAAACGCAACCGTAGCGACGGCTCGCTGGTTACTGCCTGGGCTACAAGCGGTACTGCCACGATAAATCCCAGCGTAAATAAAGATTTGCCTGCAAGTATTGTAATTGATGTCGAAAGAGGCCTGATGTGGGCGGTAGGCGGAGACCGCACACTGGGCACAAGCAATATGCAGTGGTACTTTACGCAGCTGCAGCTAGATACAGGTACTTTGTGGCTGGCTCCACAAGACACTGTAGCAGGGGCCAGTACGAGTATTACTTTCCGCTTAAGGCTGCTTTTGCATATAAGCGTGGTTGACCTAATAGCTGGCGAAGAACTATTTAAGCTGCAATATGCGCCAAAGGTAGGGACCTGTGACACAGGATTTGTAGGTGAATCTTATGCTGATGTGTTAACTAGCGGAAGCGGCGAAATAATTTTCCATGACAACCCCTCTAATTCAGATGCCATCGCTGCCGTCACGCTAACCGGCGACCCAACTCACAGCAGCGATACCAAAGTCTTGCAGACCATCGAAGAAGCTAATAACTTTACCAATACGGCGAACGTTTTAAATGGCCAGGACGGATTGTGGGATTTTGTATTGAAAGATAATAATGCTTTCGGTGCATACTGCTTTAAAGTAGTATATAGCACAGGGGTAAACCTGACTACATACTCGGTAATGCCGGAAGTGACTTTCTGTAAAGACGATCCCAAAACAAGCGCCTTGCTTCGCCACGGCACCTTCTTCTGCGAAGGAATAAAAAAGTCTTTCTTCTGGACGCAGTAATTAAGGACCCTCGGAGAGAATCAAAACAGGCACCTTATAAATATAAGTAAAATTCTTGTATATACGGTATAAGTTTTCACGAGGGAAAATATGTACAATACTAAAAAATAAAATGGATTTTAAAACGGCTAATATCTCTCAGACGCCGTATAAGAGTGAAAAATGTGTCGGTTGTATACGTGTCCGCAGAAGAATCAAATAATTTTGCTAATTCGACAAATACGGTGATGTATGGCAAGAATGGAGTATGGGGTTATGTGCTTAAAGACGTGGGTACCTTCGGTGCTTGCCGTTTCCGGGTAGTAAAAGTGACAGTAAATCGATAGCTGCTCCATAAATTGTCCCAGATATAATTTTATGCCATGATGAACCTGGTACTGAAAATTTGCTCAGGGGCATAGCCTACTTCTGCGAGAACGCCGAAAGTTCTTTTTTTTGGCTAAAGAACTTTAATAGAAATACAGACTGAAAGTAAAATCAATTTTCGAATGTTTTTTGAAGATTTGACAAAGACTTTTCAAGCGAGGCTATGCCAATCGTATTATTCCAGAAATAACTGCGGGCGTTTAGAAAATTGACCTGGTGATCCTCAATTTTTCGCGCTAATTCATTAATTTTAGCATTATCAACAGAGGTTTCTTGAAGTTTCTGTTGTAACTCCTGCAACAGCATTAATTGCTCTGGAATCGCAGGATCATTGATAGGATCTGATTTTAACTCTTCAAGTGCGGATTTGCTGGTTTTTAAGATGCCTTCAACTTTAGGAAGGTTATCTTTGCTTTGCAGTGAAGAAGCGGGATAGAGCAAAAAGTTCTTGCTGGCGCTTGATTGCTTGCGGGCATAAATCGTGACTTTATCGAGGTCCTTGCATAATTCATCAGCCGGCTCGGTACGCGGTTTAAGAGAATTAAGTTTCGGATCATCCTTTGTTTTTTTGATCTCTGTGCGTACTTCACTGCACGTGTTTACAATACTTGATAGTGTGTTGTCATATTTTTCTATTTGATCCTGTAAAGGATTTTGCTTATTTTCTCGTGCATTTAGCGAGTTTATAGTTTGCACATGTGTTTTTAGCCGGGATAATTGACTGAAATAATATTTTGTTCTGGATTGTTCAGAAGTATCTCTGTTACTGATAAATAAAAAGCCACTCGCTAATAGTGAACTAATAGCGAGAGTAAGTATCAGTAGACTGCGTCGCTTGATTGAAATTCTTATGGTCATAAGTGATATACGGTAGTATACAATGGTTTTATGGCAAATAAGCAGGTAAAGAGGAGAGCTGTAGACTCGCTGAGTAGTATAGCGCCTCCGAAAAGTTCCGATGCCAATACGAAGCATTCTACTAACAACTATTCCCGTTTTTCTGACCCAAAAAGTGCTTCTCAGCCCGTCAGGCACTCTAAAAATATGCCTTCTGTAAAAGAAAGTACGCATAAATCTCTGAATCACCATCAAAAAGGATATGAATGGAAAGGCCCCCGAAGGCATAAATCAGATAAAAACAGAGAGAACTATCTAGGTATAGAACCATTACCGCCCGAACCAAAAAAACGAAAGGATCCAAAAGTAATCTCATTTGAATTAAAAGTTCCAAAGATCAAAAAGACCGATTTTCCATATAAACCTATTGCGAAAATAATGCCGTGGGCTCTAGTCGGCATATTCTTGCTTATAGCGATTATACTCGGCGTAAAGCACTACGATAATCCGCGCTCTACATCTGGGGTTGTCGAGGAAAATCTGCCTGCCTCTCCTGCGTTCGAGACACTGGTACCGGAGACTGCTAAGAAAGTCGAAGATAAGCCGGTTAGCTATGATCCGGAAAAGCAGGTTGCCAGCTTCAAAGATAAGATTACAGGGGTTGACGTCACAATCAGTCAGCAGGCACTGCCGGATACTTTCAAAGCAAATCCGGAGCAGGAGGTCGAAAAACTGGCCAAAAACTTCAATGCCAATAAGATTATCTATGCCGGTGAAGTTAAGGCTTTCTCAGGAATATCATCTGAAGACAAAACTCAAACAGTAGTATTCACTAAGAAAAATTTACTAATATTCGTCCGTGCGGTCAAAGAGCTGGATAAGGATGGTTTAGTGCAATATATTATTAATTTAGAGTAAAAATCTGTAATTGATCTGCTTAAAATCCGACTATTGTAAAAAAAGCTTCAATGAACACATTTTTTATACCTTGATTCAAGGGGTAATCAGGCAGATATATATAATCTGAAAACAATATTTTACGTTGTAATTTATACTTGTATTTAGAGATTATTTTGTATATTAACAGTTATTAAACCTTCGGAGGATAAGCTACTGTCGCGCTAATTTCCGGGTATATTATTTGCTCTGTTATAAGAACTACTCTAGAATTGTTATGGGATAAATCAAACTAAAAATTTCCCAACAACAAAAACAATAAAATTATGCAAAAAGATTCGACCTCTGTGTCGGACAACACAACTGACGTGCATCCGAACGTCAACAGGGCTGATATTTATAATTCAGTCGGTAATTCTGCGTCCGTTACTAATGTTTATTCGTCTCAATCCATGGAAGTGCGGGATCCGGAACAAGCGGAAAATTATGTCCGGAACTCTATTGAAAGTTCTCAGTTGGACGAGAGTGACGGAATTGCTGATTATACTGATGCTCAGTTTCACAATCCTGACGAGAGCCCCAAAAAAGCTGTACTTTCTTTGTCGACTAAGAAAGCTACGGTTGTTTCATCGATCATTACGGCTATAGTTCTAATTTTGGTTACTGGTACATCGATACTTCTGTCGCACAATCAGCGTATCTCCGACCAAAACCGTCACCAGGCCCCCTCCCAGCAGATAGATATCAAAGTAACTAACAACGAATCTACTCCTCCTGAACTCACCGGAGCTCAGGAATCTCTCCTCGTCAGCGGTGACATTATCACCAAAGGTAACTTCAAGGTCAGTAGCAAAGGCTACATCACCATCCTGAGCCCTGACAACCTGACAGCTGATCAGGCCTATACACTACCAGACTCTTCCGGAGTCTTCTGTCTCAGCAGTAACAACTGTAGCTATGGTGGTCTGGCAGAACTCACCAAAGCTCAGGCAGATATTGCCGGTCTGCAGAACAGTCTGGGGCAGATTGTTATCCCGTCTGCCCAGACTTTTCCGGCTGTTCCGCCCTCCAGTCTAATCAACAATCAACGGGGAGCTGTAAGCATACAGGGTACCTCCAATCAGATCTCAGTCACGACAGGTAGTGGTGTCATAACACTGGCTACTCCCCAGGATCTGGCAACTGTCAGCTCCCCCGGCTTTGCCAGCCTGTTCCTGTCCGGCAATCTCACCGTCAACGGCAACCTGACTTTACCTCTGAACTGTAGCACCAGTGCCAATGGCGGTACTCTGACCACCACAGCAGGAGGACAGGTTATCTGTGCCGATGATGACGGGGGAGCTGGCAGTTCTATCAGCGGTTCCGGCACTGTCGGCGCGATTGCCGTCTTTACCGGCGCCCAGACGATCGCTGATTCGATTATCTCCCAAGCTCTTGGCATTGTCACAATTAGCGGCGCCCTGAACGTCACCGGCGCGCTCTCAGCCGCCAGCCTGAGCCTGAGCACGCCGCTCAGCGTGCCGAATGGCGGTACCGGCGCCACGGCTTTTGCCGCTAACGGTCTATTGCTGGGCAACGGCGCCGGAGCCGTCGCGACAGTAGCTGCACCGGCCAGCGGTCAGATACTGCTCGGCAACGGCACAACTCCCGTCTTTACCACTGTAAGCGGCGACGTGGCCGTTAACGGCACCGGTATTACTACCATCCAGGCCAATTCTGTAGATTTAGGAGTTGATACCACCGGAAACTACGTAGCGAGTATTACGGCCGGCAACGGCCTCAGCGTTGGCGGCGCGGCCGGCGAGGGCAGCTCCCATACCCTCAGCGTCATCTACGGCTCGGCCGCTAACACAGCAGTACAAGGAAATACAACGCTTACGTGCCCTAGCGGAACGGGCAACCTGAGCGGCGGCGGCAACAGCGTTGTTTTTGGAGCCGGCGGCGCCTGCACTGACTTGTCTGTGGTCAGCGCCCCGACCTTCGCCGGCCTGCTGAGTGCCAACGGCGGCTTAACCGTCGAAGCGGGGGATACCTTTACGGTCAACGGCGACGTTTTCACTGATCTGACCGGCACCGGTTTATCAATACTGTCCGGTGTGCTCAGCCTGGCCAACACCGCCGTTACGCCCAGCACTTACGGTAACAGCACCTCTGTCGCCCAGTTCACAGTTGACCAGCAGGGCAGGATAACCAGCGCATCTAACGTAGCGATTACCGGCCTGGACAGCTGTTCGTCCTGCGCGCCTGCCTCGGGGGGCAACTACATCGCCAAGAATGCCCAGGACACCTCCAGCGCCTCCTTCCTGGGCAGCCTGCTGTCCCTAACCAACAGCAATACCGGTGCGGCCGGCGTCCTCGGCCTGACCAGTTCCGGCACCAGCTCGGCGCTCCGGGTCACCCAGTCCGGCAACCCGACTGCCGGCCAGGCCCTGATACTGGCCAACAACACCAACGGCACCCCGACCGGTAACTTACTTGATCTTCAGACCAACGGTACCAGCCGGTTCAGCGTTAATGCCGCCGGCACCGCTACCGCTGTAGCTTTCTCCGGCAACGGCTCGGCCGTCACCAACGTCGACGCCGCTCTGCTAAACGGCCAGGCTGGTAGTTATTACCGCAATGCCACCAATATTAATGCTGGTACGCTCGGCGTCGGCTTCGGCGGCACCGGTACTACCAGCCTGACAGCTAACGGCGTATTATTCGGCAATGGCGCCGGCGCCATCGGTGCCACGGCAGCCGGCACCACCGGGCAATGCCTGCTGGCCAACACCGGGGCCGCTCCGACCTGGGGCGCCTGCACCGGCGCCGGCGGGGTTGCCAGCCTGGAAGGCATGACCGGCGCGATTCTTATTGACAACGCCACCGGCCTGAGCGGCGTGGTTACCATCGACAATGCCAGCACGACCGCCAAGGGTATAGCCAGCTTTAACTCCAGCCACTTCAGCACGAGCGCCGGCGCCGTCAGCCTGGCCAACACCGCCGTTACGCCCAGCACTTACGGTAACAGCACCTCTGTCGCCCAGTTCACAGTTGACCAGCAGGGCAGGATAACCAGCGCATCTAACGTAGCGATTACCGGCCTGGACAGCTGTTCGTCCTGCGCGCCTGCCTCGGGGGGCAACTACATCGCCAAGAATGCCCAGGACACCTCCAGCGCCTCCTTCCTGGGCAGCCTGCTGTCCCTAACCAACAGCAATACCGGTGCGGCCGGCGTCCTCGGCCTGACCAGTTCCGGCACCAGCTCGGCGCTCCGGGTCACCCAGTCCGGCAACCCGACTGCCGGCCAGGCCCTGATACTGGCCAACAACACCAACGGCACCCCGACCGGTAACTTACTTGATCTTCAGACCAACGGTACCAGCCGGTTCAGCGTTAATGCCGCCGGCACCGCTACCGCTGTAGCTTTCTCCGGCAACGGCTCGGCCGTCACCAACGTCGACGCCGCTCTGCTAAACGGCCAGGCTGGTAGTTATTACCGCAATGCCACCAATATTAATGCTGGTACGCTCGCCAATACTTATCTAGTAAACGCCGGAGCCCTAACCGTTACGGCTGGCGGCGGCTTAATTAACGGCGGTTCGGTAGCTTTAGGAGCCAGTACCGCCCTTAACATCGGAGCAGGCGATGGTATAACAGTTAACACCGATGACGTAGCAGTTGACGCCTCAGTCTGCCGCACATCCGGCAACTGCGCTGGTGTAGGCGGTACCGGCGACGTGCTGCAAGGCGGCAACAGTTTTGTCTCAACTGATTTAACTCTTGGTACCAACAACGCCCAAAGCCTTCAGTTAGAAACCAACAACGTTACCCGTCTGACTATTAATACCAGCGGACTGCTTAACTTAAGCGCTTACGGCAGCGGCGGACAAAACTGTGTTGGCCTGGGCAATAGCGGCAAGCTAACTACTGATGCTTCCGGCAATGTAGTCTGCGCAACTGACGTTGGCGGAGCTGGCGGTACGATCGGCGGTTCAGGTACAGCCGGCGCGCTAGCCAAGTTCACGGGCGCTAATACTATTGGCGATTCCATTATTACCGAATCCGGCGCTACTGTTACCGTAGCTGGTACTCTGGTTGCAACCGCCCTGCAAGGCAACGGCAGTGCCATAACTAACTTAAACGGTAGTAGCATTTCTTCCGGCACAGTAGCTAATACTTATTTAGTAAATGCTGGGGCTCTAACCGTCTCGGCAGGTACCGGTCTGAGTGGCGGAGGTAGCGTAGCTCTGGGCGGCAGCGCCACTCTAAGCCTGGCCAACACCGCCGTTACGCCCAGCACTTACGGTAACAGCACCTCTGTCGCCCAGTTCACAGTTGACCAGCAGGGCAGGATAACCAGCGCATCTAACGTAGCGATTACCGGCCTGGACAGCTGTTCGTCCTGCGCGCCTGCCTCGGGGGGCAACTACATCGCCAAGAATGCCCAGGACACCTCCAGCGCCTCCTTCCTGGGCAGCCTGCTGTCCCTAACCAACAGCAATACCGGTGCGGCCGGCGTCCTCGGCCTGACCAGTTCCGGCACCAGCTCGGCGCTCCGGGTCACCCAGTCCGGCAACCCGACTGCCGGCCAGGCCCTGATACTGGCCAACAACACCAACGGCACCCCGACCGGTAACTTACTTGATCTTCAGACCAACGGTACCAGCCGGTTCAGCGTTAATGCCGCCGGCACCGCTACCGCTGTAGCTTTCTCCGGCAACGGCTCGGCCGTCACCAACGTCGACGCCGCTCTGCTAAACGGCCAGGCTGGTAGTTATTACCGCAATGCCACCAATATTAATGCTGGTACGCTCGGCGTCGGCTTCGGCGGCACCGGTACTACCAGCCTGACAGCTAACGGCGTATTATTCGGCAATGGCGCCGGCGCCATCGGTGCCACGGCAGCCGGCACCACCGGGCAATGCCTGCTGGCCAACACCGGGGCCGCTCCGACCTGGGGCGCCTGCACCGGCGCCGGCGGGGTTGCCAGCCTGGAAGGCATGACCGGCGCGATTCTTATTGACAACGCCACCGGCCTGAGCGGCGTGGTTACCATCGACAATGCCAGCACGACCGCCAAGGGTATAGCCAGCTTTAACTCCAGCCACTTCAGCACGAGCGCCGGCGCCGTCAGCCTGGCCAACACCGCCGTTACGCCCAGCACTTACGGTAACAGCACCTCTGTCGCCCAGTTCACAGTTGACCAGCAGGGCAGGATAACCAGCGCATCTAACGTAGCGATTACCGGCCTGGACAGCTGTTCGTCCTGCGCGCCTGCCTCGGGGGGCAACTACATCGCCAAGAATGCCCAGGACACCTCCAGCGCCTCCTTCCTGGGCAGCCTGCTGTCCCTAACCAACAGCAATACCGGTGCGGCCGGCGTCCTCGGCCTGACCAGTTCCGGCACCAGCTCGGCGCTCCGGGTCACCCAGTCCGGCAACCCGACTGCCGGCCAGGCCCTGATACTGGCCAACAACACCAACGGCACCCCGACCGGTAACTTACTTGATCTTCAGACCAACGGTACCAGCCGGTTCAGCGTTAATGCCGCCGGCACCGCTACCGCTGTAGCTTTCTCCGGCAACGGCTCGGCCGTCACCAACGTCGACGCCGCTCTGCTAAACGGCCAGGCTGGTAGTTATTACCGCAATGCCACCAATATTAATGCTGGTACGCTCGGCGTCGGCTTCGGCGGCACCGGTACTACCAGCCTGACAGCTAACGGCGTATTATTCGGCAATGGCGCCGGCGCCATCGGTGCCACGGCAGCCGGCACCACCGGGCAATGCCTGCTGGCCAACACCGGGGCCGCTCCGACCTGGGGCGCCTGCACCGGCGCCGGCGGGGTTGCCAGCCTGGAAGGCATGACCGGCGCGATTCTTATTGACAACGCCACCGGCCTGAGCGGCGTGGTTACCATCGACAATGCCAGCACGACCGCCAAGGGTATAGCCAGCTTTAACTCCAGCCACTTCAGCACGAGCGCCGGCGCCGTCAGCCTGGCCAACACCGCCGTTACGCCCAGCACTTACGGTAACAGCACCTCTGTCGCCCAGTTCACAGTTGACCAGCAGGGCAGGATAACCAGCGCATCTAACGTAGCGATTACCGGCCTGGACAGCTGTTCGTCCTGCGCGCCTGCCTCGGGGGGCAACTACATCGCCAAGAATGCCCAGGACACCTCCAGCGCCTCCTTCCTGGGCAGCCTGCTGTCCCTAACCAACAGCAATACCGGTGCGGCCGGCGTCCTCGGCCTGACCAGTTCCGGCACCAGCTCGGCGCTCCGGGTCACCCAGTCCGGCAACCCGACTGCCGGCCAGGCCCTGATACTGGCCAACAACACCAACGGCACCCCGACCGGTAACTTACTTGATCTTCAGACCAACGGTACCAGCCGGTTCAGCGTTAATGCCGCCGGCACCGCTACCGCTGTAGCTTTCTCCGGCAACGGCTCGGCCGTCACCAACGTCGACGCCGCTCTGCTAAACGGCCAGGCTGGTAGTTATTACCGCAATGCCACCAATATTAATGCTGGTACGCTCGGCGTCGGCTTCGGCGGCACCGGTACTACCAGCCTGACAGCTAACGGCGTATTATTCGGCAATGGCGCCGGCGCCATCGGTGCCACGGCAGCCGGCACCACCGGGCAATGCCTGCTGGCCAACACCGGGGCCGCTCCGACCTGGGGCGCCTGCACCGGCGCCGGCGGGGTTGCCAGCCTGGAAGGCATGACCGGCGCGATTCTTATTGACAACGCCACCGGCCTGAGCGGCGTGGTTACCATCGACAATGCCAGCACGACCGCCAAGGGTATAGCCAGCTTTAACTCCAGCCACTTCAGCACGAGCGCCGGCGCCGTCAGCCTGGCCAACACCGCCGTTACGCCCAGCACTTACGGTAACAGCACCTCTGTCGCCCAGTTCACAGTTGACCAGCAGGGCAGGATAACCAGCGCATCTAACGTAGCGATTACCGGCCTGGACAGCTGTTCGTCCTGCGCGCCTGCCTCGGGGGGCAACTACATCGCCAAGAATGCCCAGGACACCTCCAGCGCCTCCTTCCTGGGCAGCCTGCTGTCCCTAACCAACAGCAATACCGGTGCGGCCGGCGTCCTCGGCCTGACCAGTTCCGGCACCAGCTCGGCGCTCCGGGTCACCCAGTCCGGCAACCCGACTGCCGGCCAGGCCCTGATACTGGCCAACAACACCAACGGCACCCCGACCGGTAACTTACTTGATCTTCAGACCAACGGTACCAGCCGGTTCAGCGTTAATGCCGCCGGCACCGCTACCGCTGTAGCTTTCTCCGGCAACGGCTCGGCCGTCACCAACGTCGACGCCGCTCTGCTAAACGGCCAGGCTGGTAGTTATTACCGCAATGCCACCAATATTAATGCTGGTACGCTCGGCGTCGGCTTCGGCGGCACCGGTACTACCAGCCTGACAGCTAACGGCGTATTATTCGGCAATGGCGCCGGCGCCATCGGTGCCACGGCAGCCGGCACCACCGGGCAATGCCTGCTGGCCAACACCGGGGCCGCTCCGACCTGGGGCGCCTGCACCGGCGCCGGCGGGGTTGCCAGCCTGGAAGGCATGACCGGCGCGATTCTTATTGACAACGCCACCGGCCTGAGCGGCGTGGTTACCATCGACAATGCCAGCACGACCGCCAAGGGTATAGCCAGCTTTAACTCCAGCCACTTCAGCACGAGCGCCGGCGCCGTCAGCCTGGCCAACACCGCCGTTACGCCCAGCACTTACGGTAACAGCACCTCTGTCGCCCAGTTCACAGTTGACCAGCAGGGCAGGATAACCAGCGCATCTAACGTAGCGATTACCGGATTCCAAGCCAGTGATTCTACTTTGACGTCATTAGCCGCCTACAATACAAATGGAATTCTGGTACAAACCGCACCTGATACATTTACGGGCCGGACAATAGTCGCGGGTTCTACAAAGTTAAGCGTAATTAATGGAGATGGTGTAGCCAGTAATCCGTCACTAGACGTGATTGAAGCAAATCTGGTTCTGAATAATATAGGCGGAACTCTCAATGTCAATAAAGGCGGTACAGGAGCGGTTAGCTTTGGTGCGAATGGTGTTCTATACGGCAATGGTACCGGCGCGATCACCGCTACGGCTGCTGGCGCAAATGGGCAATGTTTGCTAGGTAATACCGGTTTGGCGCCAACGTGGGGCAACTGTACCGGCTCGGGAGCTGTTAACAGTATAACCGGCACGGCTGGCGGTTCTGTGGCCGCTGTCGGAGCTATCACAATTAACGATGCCCTAACCACTAGTTCAGCGATAACTATCAATAACGCTACTACTACAACTAAAGGCATAGCCAGTTTTAATACTTCTGACTTTAGCTTAGCATCCGGGGCGGTTAGTCTGGCGGCAGTAGTTACCAAATTAGGGTCGATGATCGAATCTTCCGAAATAACTGATGGAACAATAGCAAACGTAGATTTAGCCAACAGCTCGGTTAATTTCGGGGGAGTCAGTGTTGCTCTTGGCGCCAGCGATTTAACTCCTGCTTTTGATCTTACAGATGCTATTAACCTTAATATATTAACAGGTACGACCGGCACACTGACGGTCGCCAGGGGAGGTACAGGGGCGACTTCTTTCACCGCGGGTGGAATACTCTACGGTAATGGTACGGGTGCGATCACCACTAGCGGCATTTTGGCAAACGGACAACTCTTAATCGGTGATGGCAGCGGCGCCCCTACAGTCGCAACATTAACCCAAGGCACAGGAATCATTATCACTAATGGAGCTGGGAGTATAATGGTAGAAGTAGATAGCAGTACGGTCTGTATGTATGGGTTCTTCTGCGGCGGCGGCGGAAGTGACCCGGATTTAGCCACTATCGAACTGGACAACTTGAGCAACGTAGCTATTAACACTAGCCTCCTACCTGATATAGCCGGAGCTATTAGCCTGGGCTCATCCGCTAAACCGTTCGCTAATCTCTATATAGGCTCTGCCGCTACTAATAATATAAGAATCACTGGTACAGCCGCTGCAGCTAGGGTCTATACTATTCCTGACGTAGGCGGCAATTACGACTTCTGCTTGACTAGCGGCAACTGCGCTGGCTCTGGTAGCGGTCTAACCGGATCAGGCACAAACGGCAAGATTGCTAAATTCACAGGCACCGGATCACTAGGCGACTCTATTTTGACTGAATCGGGCAGCGTTATCAGCTTAGCTGGCACATTGAGCGCTACAACTATTCAAGGAGATGGCAGCGGCTTGACTAACCTGGATGCAGGCGATATTAATAGCGGCATACTTGGCGTTGCCCGAGGAGGTAGCGGAGCAGGAACCTTTACGGCTAATGGCGTTTTGTTTGGTAACGGTACAAGCGCATTAGGTGTTACAGCCGCCGGAACAACCGGCCAGTGTTTGCTGGCTACCACAAGTGCAGCTCCGAGCTGGGGCACTTGCACAGGAGTTGGTAGTGGTGTTACCAGCATAGATGGCCAGACTGGTGCGGTCAGTATTAATAATGCCACCGGCACAGGCGCCGTTATCACAATTGACGATGCCACTACTACAACTAAGGGCATAGCCAGTTTCGCGTCGGCTGACTTCGATGTTTCAGCCGGTGCTATTACCTTGGATACGGTCGTAACAAAGCAGGGCAACACCTTTAACGGTGTTAGCCAACTCATTCAAACAACTGCCGCCGGCGCTTTCCCAGCACTAAGTGGTGTTAATATTACTAACCTAAACGGAACCAATGTTAACAGTGGCCTTGTAGGTGTGGCATATGGTGGAACGGGTATTTCTACGGTGCCAACCAACGGGAAACTCCTCATCGGTAATGGTACCGGTTATGCTTCGGCTAACCTGACATCGTCTAACTCCAGCGTTACGATCACTAACGGCGCTGGCACAATCGACCTCGTTGTGCCTGGCGCCGGTACTTGTGGCTCCTGTGTAGCTCTGAAAGCTACTACTCCGGATACTGCTCAGACCGGACATATCAATGTTTCCGGGACTATTATCGCCGGATTCTTCCAAGGTAATGGTAGCAACCTGACTAACCTGGATGCTGGTGATATTAACAGCGGCATTCTCCTGGTGGGTCGCGGCGGCACAGGTATTACTACAACTCCTACCAACGGCCAGCTTCTTATAGGCAATGGCACTAATTATACCGCCGCTAACCTTACTTCAAATGACTCGACAGTGGTCATAACTAATGGTTCCGGCACTATTAACCTGAGCGCTCCAGGTTCAGGTACTTGCGCCGCATGTGTTTCGTTGCAACCTACCACCGGATCTCCACAGACAGGCCACATTAACGTTAGCGGTACTGTTACTGCTGGTAACTTCAGCGGTGTCGGCACTAATTTAACATCTCTAAATGGCTCAAGCATCAGTAGTGGCACGGTCATAGCAACCGTAGGAGGTACCGGTCATACTACCTATGCTATAGGCGATCTTCTGTATGCCAATACCACAACTTCACTTGCCCGCAGGGCCGCCGTAGCCATAGGCTCATGCCTAATCTCACAAGGTGTCTCAACTGCTCCTATCTGGGGTAGTTGTGGCAGTGGCGTAAACGCTATCGGGACCTTCGACAGTAATGGTTCCGGTGCCCAAGGCGCGACCATTAGTGGTAGCAGCTTATTTTTGCAAAGCGCCACTGCCAGCGTACCTGGGTTGGTAAATACTAGTGGCACTCAGATTTTTGGTGGTATTAAGACATTCAACGGAATCATTAATGCCAACGCCACAGGCAAAACAGCCATCCAGATCGCTGACTCAGGCGGGCAGAGCTCAGGAATAACTATTGGCGGGGATACTAATTTGTATCGTTCAGCTGGTAGTACCTTAAGAACGGACACCACTTTTACTGCAGGAAATAGCATTGTTTCGTATCAAGGAACAACTGCTCAAATATCACTTCAAAATAATATTCCTACACCCGGTTTACCCACAATTTATTTCGGCAACGCCCAAGACACTAACCTTTATAGATCAGGAGGTGGCACCCTAAAAACCGATGGTAACTTCGAAGCAAACAATATACTGCTTCCTAGCGGAGGCATATTGCAAAGTACTGGCTACTTACAACTTATTTCTGGTGCTACGAATGACCAGATACTGTTTAAGTCGAATGGAGGGACTGTTGAAAACGCACGATTTAATAGCTCGGGTGTGTTCGTTTTGGGCCCGACAAATCAAATTGGTTGGAGCGCTTCAGGTGGCTCGGGTACACCAGACACTAATCTCTATCGGGCAGCGGCGGGCAATTTGCTGAAAACTGATGACAGTTTTGAAGCTATCGGTACCATTAACTCTGTCGGTGGTTATCAAGCCAACGGGGTTTCGGGCATATCCGCGACTTGCGCTGCCGGGGAAGCTTTGCAGGGGGCTACGATCAGCGGGGGCATAGTTACGGCCGGTACATGCGTAAGTAATGCCGATGCCAGTGCGCGGGTAACGCATAATGCCAGCCAATCAGTGAACTCTACTCTCGCTGCTTTAGTTTTCAACACAGAAACATACGATACTAATAATCTCCATTCTACTTCAAGCAACACCTCTCGCCTTACCGCGCCGGTCGCTGGTACCTATGTGATTTCCGCTGGAGTTACCTTCAGTGATGGGAACGAGGATAGAAACTTGCAGATTAGGCTAAACGGCACTACAACCTACATATCAAAAGACTCTTTGGATTCTCAGGCCTCAGGCTCAATGACAACAACGACTACTTATTACTTGAACGCGAATGATTACGTAGAAGTTATGGCTTCTTCAACAGGTCTCAGCGAAACTGTAGCCGCTAACTCCGTCTCTCAACCACTTTATTTCTCTATGACTAAAGTTGGCAGCAGCAGTGGCGGCGGTGGCGGCGGCGGCGATCTTCAAGCTGCTTATAACTTATCTGGTTCACCGGCAACTATCGCCACTACTTCTACGCTAAAAGATATTATATTTAAATCTGGCGTTGGCTTCGATGCTCCCAACTTCTTCCGTATACAAAATGGTGCTGGCGTAGAGTTCTTTAGCGCCAACTCTACTAACGGACGAATAGGGTTGGGTACGATCAGTCCATCCATGAGATTACATATTCAAGGAAACGACTACCTGTCATCTTCATTAATGTTAGACAGGTCATCATCAGACGATCTTTCCTCAGAAATTAGATTCCATAAATCAAGGGGAACGCCCACTTCTCGAACCGATGTTTTAGCTAATGATTTGGTTGCTCGTATGACAGGCTATGGATATAAAGACGGTGCTTATCGAGATGTCGGGTATATTAATATAAATGCTGAGAGCACGGGCACGAACGAAGTTGGCGGAAAGTTTAGCGTAACGCTTTATGATCCTGTAGATAATGTTATGTATGACAGGTTGAATATACGTCAAAACGGTAGAGTAGGAATAGGAACTGTTAATCCTGGTTCTCGCCTTGAAGTTTACGCGTATGACGCAGGTTCGACTGCGGATGCCTTTATAATCTCCACCGATGTTGGTGGAGCACAAGACAAAAAGTTCAAGGTTCGTGGCGACGGTAACGTATATGCCGACGGCTCGTACAACTGCGGTTTAGGCGGTAGTTGCTTTAACTCTGGTATTGGAGCTGATGTTGCTGAGAAATACCGTAATCATGACGGATCGGAACCCGGCGACGTTCTAGTATTTAGCAGTAAAGATACGGTAGTAAAGAGCAGTCAGCCTAAACAAGTAAGGTTGGCCGGTGTTGTATCAACAACCCCAGGAGTAGTTTTGGCAAGTGACACCGAGGGTGTAGCTCTGGCATTATCGGGCCGGGTTCCTGTAAAAGTCACTAATGAGGGAGGTCCGATCCTGCCCGGTGATTACCTGACTAGTTCATCAACTCCAGGCAAGGCAATGAAAGCTATCGGAACCGGACAAGTCATAGGCCAAGCGCTAGAAGGACTTTCCGGTGCGTCGGGTACAATCGAAATGTTTGTAAACAACACGTATTACAATCCTGCCAGCGCTCAAGAACTACAAGGCGGAGGAGAAGGAAACTTTACTGGTTTGAACGTTAGCGGCTTAACCACGCTAGAAGACCTTAAAGTAACCGGAACAGCAACAGTCGGAACATTGGTGGTTACAGGAAACGCAACCTTTAAGGGAAATATAATTATCGAAGGCCACATTATTACATCCGGAACTACTCCTGCCGGAAATGTGCTGGGCGCAGCGGGTGTTGGTGGATCAGTTAGCATAGAAGGTAACGATACGGCTGGAACCATTACCGTAACCACTGGCTCAGCTCCATCTGCAGGAGAATTAGCTAACGCTGTATTCAGCAAGACTTTTGGTAAAAAGCCGAACATTAACCTTACTCCCGTTTCCGAAGCAGCTGCCGCAGCAGATTACTACTACACATCAACTCCCCAGGACTTCAAGCTCAAATTCAGCAGCCTGCCACTACCGAACACAGTGTATGTATACTCATATTTCACAGTTGAATAAAGCAGTATAGATTACAACAAAATCTCAAATATATATCAAAATTCAGAGAGTACAAATTTTGCTTTGATAAATCTGAATGGTAGTTAAACCCTAACAATCTGCTGTAGCTCTTGCCAAGCTAGAGTACTCATATCATACTGATAAACGAAAGCACTATGCAAAAACGCTCATGCGGTACAAAATAACGCTCAAACATACAGTTCTTCCGTTACTGTTATTTTCTATTACAGCTGCGATAATAATTGTCAGTATATCAGCACATGCAATAACCAGGGGTTATTTATCAGATGATGACGGGTTGCAACCGGGCATGCTGGTTAAAATAAGTGACGATAGCAATCCTGATACGCCTAAAGTCGAACGGGCTACGCTCGATCAAGCCGATAAAATCATTGGTGTGGCCACTACCACCGGTGAAAGCACAGTTACAATAGCTTCAGCTGATCAGTCGGTATATGTAGAAACTACCGGAGAAGTTAATGCTTATGTTTCTGATATGTTCGGGGAAGTAAAAGAAGGTGATTTATTAGTGGTCTCGCCGCTAAATGGCGTAATGGCGAAATATACAAGTGGCGCAGCAGTTATATTCGCGCTGGCGCTGGAAGATTCTGCGCCCAAATCCGGCGACTCGTACGAAATCCAAACTCCGGAGGGCAAAAAAAACACAAAACTTAGTCTGATAAAGGTTAACTTGGATCAAAAGGGCTCGGATGGATTGAGTAAAGTCCCCACATCATTGGAAAAACTTGGCAAATCTATTACAGGCAAAGAAGTTAACGAGTTGCGAGTAATTGTGGCTTTGCTTATATTTATTATTGTTTTGATCGTTGAGGGGGCAATATTGTATGGGTCTATCTCCAGTGCGGTTACCTCGATAGGACGAAATCCGTTGGCTAGCAAGGTAATTAGGCGAGAACTTATCAAGGTCATGACAATCGCATTCCTGGTTATGTTGATAGGGCTGGGCTCTATCTATCTTGTTCTGTGGGTATAAAGGTAAAACCAGTATAATTTAGCTGTGGATAACTTTGATGATATTATTGTTCAAAAGCTTGCTCATATCTTATATATTGCTTAAAATTCGAATGGGAAATTCCAGCAAATAACTGGTAAAACAAAAATTTCTAAAATATAAAAATAAAATAAAAAACCATGAAAACAGATTCGGCCTTTGGGTCGAACGTAAAACATGACGTTTCCGGCAACGTTATTCGGGCTGATATATACGAATCGGTTAGTGATTTGACGACCCAAAAGTATCCGGAAACGGATTCGCTGGAAGTTCACGACCTAAACCAGAATACACGATACTCATATCCGCAGGATGATGCTCAAATTTCTACGAAGCAACTTATGGCCATATCGCCAAAAAGGGCTGTCCTGATAGCCACGATCATTACGGGTATTGTTCTGGTTATTACAGTTTTTTCCTCTATCTTACTTGGCCGTAACAGTATCTCCGACCAAAACCGTCACCAGGCCCCCTCCCAGCAGATAGATATCAAAGTAACTAACAACGAATCTACTCCTCCTGAACTCACCGGAGCTCAGGAATCTCTCCTCGTCAGCGGTGACATTATCACCAAAGGTAACTTCAAGGTCAGTAGCAAAGGCTACATCACCATCCTGAGCCCTGACAACCTGACAGCTGATCAGGCCTATACACTACCAGACTCTTCCGGAGTCTTCTGTCTCAGCAGTAACAACTGTAGCTATGGTGGTCTGGCAGAACTCACCAAAGCTCAGGCAGATATTGCCGGTCTGCAGAACAGTCTGGGGCAGATTGTTATCCCGTCTGCCCAGACTTTTCCGGCTGTTCCGCCCTCCAGTCTAATCAACAATCAACGGGGAGCTGTAAGCATACAGGGTACCTCCAATCAGATCTCAGTCACGACAGGTAGTGGTGTCATAACACTGGCTACTCCCCAGGATCTGGCAACTGTCAGCTCCCCCGGCTTTGCCAGCCTGTTCCTGTCCGGCAATCTCACCGTCAACGGCAACCTGACTTTACCTCTGAACTGTAGCACCAGTGCCAATGGCGGTACTCTGACCACCACAGCAGGAGGACAGGTTATCTGTGCCGATGATGACGGGGGAGCTGGCGCAGCAATCAATGGTTCCGGCACTGTCGGCACTCTGGCGGTCTTTACTGCCGCCCAGACAATTGCCTCACTGACCGGTCCGTCTGACGGCCAGATCCTCCTCGGCAACGGCACTACACCGACATTCACTACCATCGGCGGTGACGCAACTGTCAGCGGGGCGGGAACAGTCACCATTCAGGCCAATGCTGTGGCCTTGGGAGTCGATACAACAGGGAATTACGTAGCAGACATTACCGCCGGCAACGGTATCAGTGTCACCGGCGGAGCAGCAGAAGGCAGTACGCCTACAGTAAGCGTGGTCTACGGCTCAGCCGCTAACACAGCAGTACAGGGTAATACTGTTCTGACCTGTCCGGCCGGATCCGGCAATCTGACGGGAGGAGGTAATAACGTAACCCTAGGAGCGGGGGGCTCCTGCGGAGCTTTGAGTGTAGTGGGGAGTCCTATGTTTAGCGGTACATTAGCCGTTCAGGGTGCAACGATAACAATTGGAACAGCTGCACAGCAGGGAACTCTAATACTTAATGACGGGTCTTCGAATACAGGGAGCCTGGCAGTATCAGCCTTGGGGCAGGATACGTTATATACTTTGCCGGATGCCGGCGGAGGCACAGCTACAATATGTCTGAGTACCGGCAACTGTCTGGGTGGTGGTGCCGGCGGTGCGAATACCGCTCTCAGCAACCTTACCAGCGTAGCAATCAACACCAGCTTATTAAGTGGTTCGGCTACTATTGATCTTGGCTCACAGACTAATCCGTTCCGCGATTTGTATCTCGGTGGCACAGGTACCAACAATTTTCGCATTACCGGCACAGCCACTGTGCCGAGGACTATTACGATACCTGACGCTACAGGAGATATATGTCTGAGTAGTGGCAACTGCGCCGGCGTAGGTGGTACCGGAGATATAGTTGGTAATGGCACAAGCGGTACTATCGCCCGATTTAGTGGCACCAAGAGCATCGTAGACTCTATTATTACGGAATTAGGCAATACTATTACAGTGACAGGTACTCTCAATGCGACAACTGCGTTACAAACGGCCGGTACAACTCGTATTACCAGCGGAGGTGTATTACAAAATGTCAGCAATGCCGACGCTTCCAACTTCTTTACCGGTGGAGCTCTGTCTGTTGCCCGCGGCGGTACTGGGACAGGATCTACTCCTACCAACGGACAACTATTGATAGGGAATGGCACCGGCTATACGCTCGCTACTCTGGCTTCCGGTGATTCCACAGTAACTATTACCAATGGTTCAGGCACGATTGATCTGAGTGTTCCATTGGCCGGTACCTGCGCCGCCTGCGTAGCATTGCAGGGCGCGACGCCGGGAATTGCTCAGACTGGGCATATTAATATTACCGGCACTATTATTGCCGGCTTCTTTAGCGGCAACGGTACTTCCCTGAATAACCTGGCAGCTGGTGCTATCACGACCGGTACACTCAACGACACTCGTCTCAGCGGCAATGTTTCATTACTTGGCCAGACTATCGGGCTCGCCGAGCTGGAAGCTGACTCCGTCAATGGCAGCAAGGTTGTCGATGGCTCCATTGGTAATATCGATCTGACGAATCCCGGCCTGAGTGTTTCGGCTGGCGGAGGATTGATTAACGGCGGCCTAGTGAATCTCGGCGCATCCGTCACTCTTAATATAGGAGCAGGTGATGGAATCACGGTCAATGCTGATGACGTGGCTGTCGATGCTACCGTTTGCCGCACGACAGGCAACTGTCTGGGTGGACCGGGTGGTGGAGCGAGTGTTTCATTATCCAATCTAGCTTCCGTAGCCATTAACACCAGCCTGCTGTCCGGCTCAGCTACAATTGACCTTGGCAGCAATACCAATCCGTTCCGCGACCTCTACGTAGGCGGTACTGCTACCAATAACATCCGTATCACCGGCACATCAGCCGGAGCCCGTGTCTACACCCTGCCTGATGTCGGCAGTGCCGCTGATTTCTGTCTGAGCACCGGCAACTGCGTCGGTGGGGCAGGTGGCGCACCAAATAGCGCTGCTTACTTAACTATTGGCAACAATGCTACATTAACCGGTGAACGAGCTATTACAGCCGGCACCAACCTCAGTGCGGTAGATGGCGGCGCTGACGGCGCCTACACCCTGAATGTCGTAAACAACCCGACGTTCTCCGGTCTTATTACCGCCCAGGCCGGCATAAGCGTCACTGCCGGCCAGACCCTGACCGTCAACGGTGACGCCTTCACCGATCTGACCGGCACCGGCCTGACCATTACCGGCGGAGCACTACAGGCCAGTCTCGGTACCAGTGTAGACCTTACAACAGAAGTTACCGGTACTTTACCGGTAACAGGCGGCGGTACCGGCCAGACCAGCTACACTGACGGCCAGCTGTTGATTGGTAACAGTGTCGGCAATACTCTCAGCAAAGCTACCTTAACCGCCGGTGTCGGCGTCAATATTGTCAACGGCAACGGTACAATCACTATTAGTTCTCCCGGCTCCGGTACCTGTGCTGCGTGTGCGAACACCTCTCTGAGTAACCTCGCTTCCGTAGCCATTAACACCAGCCTGCTGTCCGGCTCAGCTATAATTGACCTTGGCAGCAATACCAATCCGTTCCGCGACCTCTACGTAGGCGGTACTGCTACCAATAACATCCGTATCACCGGCACATCAGCCGGAGCCCGTGTCTACACCCTGCCTGATGTCGGCAGTGCCGCTGATTTCTGTCTGAGCACCGGCAACTGCGTCGGTGGGGCAGGTGGCGCACCAAATAGCGCTGCTTACTTAACTATTGGCAACAATGCTACATTAACCGGTGAACGAGCTATTACAGCCGGCACCAACCTCAGTGCGGTAGATGGCGGCGCTGACGGCGCCTACACCCTGAATGTCGTAAACAACCCGACGTTCTCCGGTCTTATTACCGCCCAGGCCGGCATAAGCGTCACTGCCGGCCAGACCCTGACCGTCAACGGTGACGCCTTCACCGATCTGACCGGCACCGGCCTGACCATTACCGGCGGAGCACTACAGGCCAGTCTCGGTACCAGTGTAGACCTTACAACAGAAGTTACCGGTACTTTACCGGTAACAGGCGGCGGTACCGGCCAGACCAGCTACACTGACGGCCAGCTGTTGATTGGTAACAGTGTCGGCAATACTCTCAGCAAAGCTACCTTAACCGCCGGTGTCGGCGTCAATATTGTCAACGGCAACGGTACAATCACTATTAGTTCTCCCGGCTCCGGTACCTGTGCTGCGTGTGCGAACACCTCTCTGAGTAACCTCGCTTCCGTAGCCATTAACACCAGCCTGCTGTCCGGCTCAGCTATAATTGACCTTGGCAGCAATACCAATCCGTTCCGCGACCTCTACGTAGGCGGTACTGCTACCAATAACATCCGTATCACCGGCACATCAGCCGGAGCCCGTGTCTACACCCTGCCTGATGTCGGCAGTGCCGCTGATTTCTGTCTGAGCACCGGCAACTGCGTCGGTGGGGCAGGTGGCGCACCAAATAGCGCTGCTTACTTAACTATTGGCAACAATGCTACATTAACCGGTGAACGAGCTATTACAGCCGGCACCAACCTCAGTGCGGTAGATGGCGGCGCTGACGGCGCCTACACCCTGAATGTCGTAAACAACCCGACGTTCTCCGGTCTTATTACCGCCCAGGCCGGCATAAGCGTCACTGCCGGCCAGACCCTGACCGTCAACGGTGACGCCTTCACCGATCTGACCGGCACCGGCCTGACCATTACCGGCAACGCCCTGGCCAGCACTCTCGGCACCTCCGTCGATCTGAACAGTGCCGAAGTAACCAACACCCTGCAGCTTGGTAACGGCGGCACCGGCGCCACCACCTCCCAGGCGGCGATTAACAATATCTCCCAGCTGACCACGGAAGGTGATCTCTTATTCAGAAATGCTACCAACTCTACCCGGCTGGCCCGGGGCACCAACGGCCAGTGCCTGACTTCCAATGCCACGACTGTCGTCTGGGGTACCTGCCAGCCCGGCGGTTCCGGCGTCACAACCATCGGCGCCCTAGACGGCGGCACGGCCAACGCCAACGGCGCGACCATCAGCGGCGTCAACCTCTTCCTCCAGAGCGCCGACGCCTCCTTCGCCGGCCTGGTCAACACCGGCACTCAGACTTTTGCCGGTGCCAAGACGTTCACCGGCAACGCTATCCTGCAGGGCGATACGACCATCGGCGACGCCGGTACTGATCTCCTGACTATTAGCGCGACTATACAGGGAGCTAACCCGTTAGTCTTTGAAGGCGCCACAGCCGACGGCTTCGAAACCACTCTGGCTATAGCAGATCCGACGGCTGACGTTACCTACCGGTTCGCGTCGACTACCACCGGTACCTACGACATTTGTACTACTACCGGCAACTGCGTCGGCGCTGGAGGCGGAACGGCTCCCAATAACGGCGAGTACATTACCTACAGTGCTAATGCCACCTTGTCAGCCGAGCGGGTACTGACCGGCGGCAGTAACATCAGTGCCATAGATCTCGGTACGCCCGGTCAGGCTATTATTAATGTCGCTAGCGCCCCAACCTTCACCGGCCTGCTAAGTGCCAACGGCGGCTTAACCGTTGAAGCGGGGGATACCTTTACCGTCAACGGTGACGCCTTCACCGATCTGACCGGCACCGGCCTGACCATTACCGGCAACGCCCTGGCCAGCACTCTCGGCACCTCCGTCGATCTGAACAGTGCCGAAGTAACCAACACCCTGCAGCTTGGTAACGGCGGCACCGGCGCCACCACCTCCCAGGCGGCGATTAACAATATCTCCCAGCTGACCACGGAAGGTGATCTCTTATTCAGAAATGCTACCAACTCTACCCGGCTGGCCCGGGGCACCAACGGCCAGTGCCTGACTTCCAATGCCACGACTGTCGTCTGGGGTACCTGCCAGCCCGGCGGTTCCGGCGTCACAACCATCGGCGCCCTAGACGGCGGCACGGCCAACGCCAACGGCGCGACCATCAGCGGCGTCAACCTCTTCCTCCAGAGCGCCGACGCCTCCTTCGCCGGCCTGGTCAACACCGGCACTCAGACTTTTGCCGGTGCCAAGACGTTCACCGGCAACGCTATCCTGCAGGGCGATACGACCATCGGCGACGCCGGTACTGATCTCCTGACTATTAGCGCGACTATACAGGGAGCTAACCCGTTAGTCTTTGAAGGCGCCACAGCCGACGGCTTCGAAACCACTCTGGCTATAGCAGATCCGACGGCTGACGTTACCTACCGGTTCGCGTCGACTACCACCGGTACCTACGACATTTGTACTACTACCGGCAACTGCGTCGGCGCTGGAGGCGGAACGGCTCCCAATAACGGCGAGTACATTACCTACAGTGCTAATGCCACCTTGTCAGCCGAGCGGGTACTGACCGGCGGCAGTAACATCAGTGCCATAGATCTCGGTACGCCCGGTCAGGCTATTATTAATGTCGCTAGCGCCCCAACCTTCACCGGCCTGCTAAGTGCCAACGGCGGCTTAACCGTTGAAGCGGGGGATACCTTTACCGTCAACGGTGACGCCTTCACCGATCTGACCGGCACCGGCCTGACCATTACCGGCAACGCCCTGGCCAGCACTCTCGGCACCTCCGTCGATCTGAACAGTGCCGAAGTAACCAACACCCTGCAGCTTGGTAACGGCGGCACCGGCGCCACCACCTCCCAGGCGGCGATTAACAATATCTCCCAGCTGACCACGGAAGGTGATCTCTTATTCAGAAATGCTACCAACTCTACCCGGCTGGCCCGGGGCACCAACGGCCAGTGCCTGACTTCCAATGCCACGACTGTCGTCTGGGGTACCTGCCAGCCCGGCGGTTCCGGCGTCACAACCATCGGCGCCCTAGACGGCGGCACGGCCAACGCCAACGGCGCGACCATCAGCGGCGTCAACCTCTTCCTCCAGAGCGCCGACGCCTCCTTCGCCGGCCTGGTCAACACCGGCACTCAGACTTTTGCCGGTGCCAAGACGTTCACCGGCAACGCTATCCTGCAGGGCGATACGACCATCGGCGACGCCGGTACTGATCTCCTGACTATTAGCGCGACTATACAGGGAGCTAACCCGTTAGTCTTTGAAGGCGCCACAGCCGACGGCTTCGAAACCACTCTGGCTATAGCAGATCCGACGGCTGACGTTACCTACCGGTTCGCGTCGACTACCACCGGTACCTACGACATTTGTACTACTACCGGCAACTGCGTCGGCGCTGGAGGCGGAACGGCTCCCAATAACGGCGAGTACATTACCTACAGTGCTAATGCCACCTTGTCAGCCGAGCGGGTACTGACCGGCGGCAGTAACATCAGTGCCATAGATCTCGGTACGCCCGGTCAGGCTATTATTAATGTCGCTAGCGCCCCAACCTTCACCGGCCTGCTAAGTGCCAACGGCGGCTTAACCGTTGAAGCGGGGGATACCTTTACCGTCAACGGTGACGCCTTCACCGATCTGACCGGCACCGGCCTGACCATTACCGGCAACGCCCTGGCCAGCACTCTCGGCACCTCCGTCGATCTGAACAGTGCCGAAGTAACCAACACCCTGCAGCTTGGTAACGGCGGCACCGGCGCCACCACCTCCCAGGCGGCGATTAACAATATCTCCCAGCTGACCACGGAAGGTGATCTCTTATTCAGAAATGCTACCAACTCTACCCGGCTGGCCCGGGGCACCAACGGCCAGTGCCTGACTTCCAATGCCACGACTGTCGTCTGGGGTACCTGCCAGCCCGGCGGTTCCGGCGTCACAACCATCGGCGCCCTAGACGGCGGCACGGCCAACGCCAACGGCGCGACCATCAGCGGCGTCAACCTCTTCCTCCAGAGCGCCGACGCCTCCTTCGCCGGCCTGGTCAACACCGGCACTCAGACTTTTGCCGGTGCCAAGACGTTCACCGGCAACGCTATCCTGCAGGGCGATACGACCATCGGCGACGCCGGTACTGATCTCCTGACTATTAGCGCGACTATACAGGGAGCTAACCCGTTAGTCTTTGAAGGCGCCACAGCCGACGGCTTCGAAACCACTCTGGCTATAGCAGATCCGACGGCTGACGTTACCTACCGGTTCGCGTCGACTACCACCGGTACCTACGACATTTGTACTACTACCGGCAACTGCGTCGGCGCTGGAGGCGGAACGGCTCCCAATAACGGCGAGTACATTACCTACAGTGCTAATGCCACCTTGTCAGCCGAGCGGGTACTGACCGGCGGCAGTAACATCAGTGCCATAGATCTCGGTACGCCCGGTCAGGCTATTATTAATGTCGCTAGCGCCCCAACCTTCACCGGCCTGCTAAGTGCCAACGGCGGCTTAACCGTTGAAGCGGGGGATACCTTTACCGTCAACGGTGACGCCTTCACCGATCTGACCGGCACCGGCCTGACCATTACCGGCAACGCCCTGGCCAGCACTCTCGGCACCTCCGTCGATCTGAACAGTGCCGAAGTAACCAACACCCTGCAGCTTGGTAACGGCGGCACCGGCGCCACCACCTCCCAGGCGGCGATTAACAATATCTCCCAGCTGACCACGGAAGGTGATCTCTTATTCAGAAATGCTACCAACTCTACCCGGCTGGCCCGGGGCACCAACGGCCAGTGCCTGACTTCCAATGCCACGACTGTCGTCTGGGGTACCTGCCAGCCCGGCGGTTCCGGCGTCACAACCATCGGCGCCCTAGACGGCGGCACGGCCAACGCCAACGGCGCGACCATCAGCGGCGTCAACCTCTTCCTCCAGAGCGCCGACGCCTCCTTCGCCGGCCTGGTCAACACCGGCACTCAGACTTTTGCCGGTGCCAAGACGTTCACCGGCAACGCTATCCTGCAGGGCGATACGACCATCGGCGACGCCGGTACTGATCTCCTGACTATTAGCGCGACTATACAGGGAGCTAACCCGTTAGTCTTTGAAGGCGCCACAGCCGACGGCTTCGAAACCACTCTGGCTATAGCAGATCCGACGGCTGACGTTACCTACCGGTTCGCGTCGACTACCACCGGTACCTACGACATTTGTACTACTACCGGCAACTGCGTCGGCGCTGGAGGCGGAACGGCTCCCAATAACGGCGAGTACATTACCTACAGTGCTAATGCCACCTTGTCAGCCGAGCGGGTACTGACCGGCGGCAGTAACATCAGTGCCATAGATCTCGGTACGCCCGGTCAGGCTATTATTAATGTCGCTAGCGCCCCAACCTTCACCGGCCTGCTAAGTGCCAACGGCGGCTTAACCGTTGAAGCGGGGGATACCTTTACCGTCAACGGTGACGCCTTCACCGATCTGACCGGCACCGGCCTGACCATTACCGGCAACGCCCTGGCCAGCACTCTCGGCACCTCCGTCGATCTGAACAGTGCCGAAGTAACCAACACCCTGCAGCTTGGTAACGGCGGCACCGGCGCCACCACCTCCCAGGCGGCGATTAACAATATCTCCCAGCTGACCACGGAAGGTGATCTCTTATTCAGAAATGCTACCAACTCTACCCGGCTGGCCCGGGGCACCAACGGCCAGTGCCTGACTTCCAATGCCACGACTGTCGTCTGGGGTACCTGCCAGCCCGGCGGTTCCGGCGTCACAACCATCGGCGCCCTAGACGGCGGCACGGCCAACGCCAACGGCGCGACCATCAGCGGCGTCAACCTCTTCCTCCAGAGCGCCGACGCCTCCTTCGCCGGCCTGGTCAACACCGGCACTCAGACTTTTGCCGGTGCCAAGACGTTCACCGGTCTCCTGACCGGCCAGGCCGGCGCTACTGTCTCCGGCGCAGCCATCAATCTCAATGCTTCCTCCAACTTTGATACCAACATCAATACCGGTACCAGTACGGGAACGGTCAGTATTGGTAATGCTTCAAATGCTAACAATACCGTCACTCTTCAGGCGGGAGCCACCGGAGGTATCAACCTTAACTCTGCTTCCGTCAATAGCAATGCCGCAACTTTGGCCCTCTTCGCTAGTCCGACTAGCATTACCTTGGGAGCGGCTGCAGCTACGTTCAACATCGGACCAGCGGGTGCTAGTGCGGCCACGATCGCTATTGCTGGCGGCTCTGGGGCTACTGGCTGTACCGTAGACGGAGCTACCGGCAACCTAGTCTGTACCGGAACAATTACCAGTACTGCCGGTACGGCCGCCGTTGGTTACTTCACTCGCTCAGGTACTACACTCCAACCAGCTACAGCAGGCGATAGCATTCAAACTTCTGGTAACTTAGCTACTACGGGTACAGGGACAATCACTGCCGCCGGCATCCTAAACGCCAGTGCCACTGGCAAAACTGCAATCACAGTCGCTGATTCAGGAGCTCAGAACTCAGGAATTACTATAGGTGGCGACACCAACCTCTATCGCAGTGCCGCTGATACGCTTCGTACTGACGACAATTTCAAAATCCAAACACTTACGAACTCCACCACCGCCTTCCAGATCCAGAATGCTAATGCTTCATCTAATCTCTTTACCGCTGATACTGTCAACAGTCGGATCGGTATAGGAACGGCCACCCCCACGAAACTATTGGATATTGCATATGGCAACCTCAACTTTACTACAGTTCCGGCTCCGGGTGCGCTAACTGCCACAGTTAGTGCTACCGCCGGTAACCTAAACGGCACATATAAATACTGGGTTACTTATGTGACAGAAGACGGTGAGACTAACCTGGGTACGGCCTCCGCTACCGTCTCTCCCGCAAGCAAGCAGGTTAACCTCACCAACATTCCTGTCAGCGGGCTCTCCCGAGTGACCGCTCGCAAGATTTACCGTACTGATGGGGTTATTAACTATAATGCTTATTTCCTAACTACTCTTAGCGACAATACCACCACGGTATATACGGATAACATTGCTGACGGTTCGTTGCCACCGACCCTTTATCAAATCCGGGGCAATACTACCAGTGGCCGACTGTTTGTTGACAATGACCAAGTCTTTTATTCTGAACCCACTACAATAAGCCTCGGTGTCGGTAGGGGTGCGCTAGGTGTTAACCTCGGTCGGCACAACGTGGCAGTTGGGCCGAACGCTCTGGGGCAAAATACCACCGGCGAATTTAACAGTGCCGTAGGCTCGGGTGCCCTCTACGGAACCACCACCGGTTACTATAACAATGCCTTTGGCTATCAGTCGCTGCAGAATAACACCGTTGGCTACGAAAACAGTGCCTACGGCTATGGTTCGATGATAAATAATGTCAGCGGTTTCCAGAATACCGCCATCGGTAACTATACCCTCGTCAACACCACCGGCTCCAAAAATACCGCTCTTGGCTACAAAGCAGGCGAAACTTCTGTCGGTGCCAACGCCAACACCACTGGCACCGGTAACACATTTGTTGGTCACAACTCTGGTCCAGGTGTTGTTTCTGCCTCTAGCCTTCAGAATGCCACTGCCATAGGCATTAACTCTGTTGTTTCCCAAAATGACTCATTAATTCTCGGTTGCATCAATGGACTAAATGGCTGTACAGCTACTACAAAAATCGGTATTGCAGATGCCGTACCCTCAACCTTACTATCTCTTGGTGGCACCGGCGTAGCAAATGGTATAACGCTTGGAGATGACGCGGCTCAATCAGTAAACCTTTATCAGGCTGGCAGCAATTTATTGCAAACAGATGACGATTTTATTGTAGGAGGCGATGATTTTTACCTTGGCTCAACAAGTGGGATCCGTCTAAGCCGCGAAAATAATGATGAACTTAGGCTTTATACTTCTGCTGGCGAGCAACTTCGTATTAATGCAACCAATATATACGCACTGAATAATAATATTCTTGCTAATAACGCTGGCACGGGCTTCGCTAAAGTGGCTGTCGCGACTGACGATACTAATAAAGTGGGTGTTGCAATCCGAGGTGAAGCTGGCCAGACTGCCGACCTATTGCAAGTTCAAAACAGTGCTGGAACAGTATTAGGCGGCTTTAGCGCCCTCGGCCGGCTTGGGGTAGGTACGGCGCCGAATTCTAGCCCAAGTAACGACGGTATCCTGCTGGGAGGTAGCAGCGATTATTCACGCATAACTAACCTTGGCTATGGTACATCAATAGATTTTGGCTATGTTCCCGCAACCGGTATGGCGGCCGGCGATATGAGCCTTATTGCTGGCAATGTCGGTACCTCCATGAGCGTGGGTGTCTCCTTAAACTACACGGGAGCCTCCTTCAAAGTTATTCAAAATGCTGCATCGGCCACTACTCCGGTAACAATTATAAAAGGCGGAGCTACGCCAGGTGGGGGCAGCGACCTCTTACAGTTCCAAAATTCCGCCGGTACTATCCTCACTGCTTTTCAGACGGACGGCAAGCTGGTTTTTGGTCCTTCCGGTAACCAAGATACAAACTTATATCGTTCAAACTCAAACATTCTCAAAACCGATGATTCACTTACAGTTGCTGGTGGACTGACAGTTAGCAGTTTGGCTAATTGTACTAGCGTTCAGACAAATGCCAATGGTGACTTTTCTTGCGGAAGTCCTGCTCTTCCTGATACAGCCGCTTTTGTCGACTCTACTTCTGATACGCTTAACGACAGTAGCCAATCCCTCTGGGACGGTACCCAGCCTAACATTACGCCTACGGCTAGTTCACAAACAGTGCTTGTATCGGTATCTATCAAGATAGATTCGGCCGGCACAGATGACGAAGTCAACCGATTCCAGATATATCGCAGCACTACTGGCTCCGATGCTACCTGTTCCAGCACTGCCGTAGGTGGGACGTTTGGTGCCCGTACTACGGATAATGCGAATCAATTCGACAACGCCACGGTTACATTCCTAGATAGTCCGGGCGTTGCTAGCCAAGTTCGCTATACGGTTTGTGAAAGCACAGAATCAACAGCTGCAGGTGCCGTCAATAATACTACTCCCCAAATTGATTTCAGCCTTGTAGCACTTGGCGCTGACTTGGCTGAGAACTATTACACAACCGACAATAGCCTTTCAGCCGGACATGTGGTCAGCCTGGATACAGGACTTCCTGCCGGAGTAAAGAAAAGTGGTAGCGCTTACGATCAAGCCATTGGAGTAGTTTCAACAACGCCTGGATATGTCCTTGATGACCGAATAGGCGAAGGATTTGGCCGTCCGGTACCTATCGCGCTTGCGGGACGCGTGCCGGTAAAAGTTTCGGACGAGGGCGGAGCGATACGAGCGGGTGATTATCTAGTAGCTTCATCTACGCCCGGAGTAGCTATGAAAGCCACCCAGCCAGGCCGAATTATTGGTACAGCCATGAGTGACTTTAGTGGATCTGGCGAAGGGCAGGTAATGATATTTGTACACACCGGGTACGCAGACCCCAATAGCAATGCTGGGATTAACGATATACAAGGTAATTCTACTATATCCGGAAATCTGGATGTTCTGGGAATTGCTACCTTTGAATCACTAAATGTAAGTGGTCATACAACTTTGGAGAGCCTGAGCGTGACTGGTAATGTGTCCGTTGGAGGCAATCTGACCGTTGCGGGAGACACAAGTTTCAAGGGTAATATAATCGTCGAGGGACATATTGTTTCTGCTGGCAATGCACCAGTAGCAATGGTCCTAGGTGATAATTCAGCAGGTGCAGTAATTACGATAGAGGGCAACGATACGGCAGGGACTATCACGATTAAAACGAGTACTGGCAGCATAATTTCTGGCGAGTTGGCTAAAGTAATCTTTAATAAGCCATTTAGTAGTGCGCCTAGAATAATTCTTTCAGGACAAGACGCTAAAACCCTTGACGCCAAAATATTCCCTAGTCAGAAGACAGCTGACAAATTTGTACTAAAAACAGCGGAGGTGTTGCCCGCTAACACTATAATAACGCTGGACTATTTTATCCTAGAATAGGTGAAATAGAAAATACAGATAACTCTCAGAGTAACCTATAGCTGGACTTTTACAGAAGTATAACCAGAATATCTGGTAAATTTATTGGGGCCGACAATATAGTCTATGTAAAATTGATTATGACTAGGTAAATATGTAAGTTTAGCTATACCACCCAAACTGTTACCATACGAATATGCCTTCTCCGGCTCGGAATATTTGGAATACCGGTGCCTGTGTCCAAGTGGCATATTGCGATTTTATTACTGTGATTAGTAATAGCGGATAATATTTATATTTGACCCGAAATTGAGCGAATATTGTTGCCAAAGACATTTGGTATTGGTGAGTTCAACATTTTCATCTCCTATAACGTCCCGTCTGCCACTTATTGGTATGTCCCTTGTTTGATTCCCCGCAAGAAAAAGCTTCCGAGGGCAGTACCTGTATATAGTTGATCCGCTGCTGCCGGCAACGCTATCCACGTACTGCTTATGACGGCTTGGAGCTCAGAGGACGATGGATCAAAAGCTTTAATATTTTATTTCAATTGTTCTGGCCTGGTTATTAAGGCACATATGGCAGGTCCTGTAATAATTCTTTATCGATTGTTTATACTTTTGATCTGGGTTATTAATCTAAAAAAATTTGGATAAAACGGCAATAACTACAGTTAGAGCTGAAATAATGGCCAACTAATTAAAAAAGGATACAAGCTGTTTGTACTCCCCCACATTCAATGTATACAATACATTCCAGAACCATAAATATAACCATACAAAAAAGAGCAACAAATTCCCGCTCTAAGGATATATCATATAAATAAGCAACAATTACAAATCGGGCAGGCTTAAGGCCACTAAGTAGTGCAAACAACACAACAAGCTCCGGTTTTCAGTCTCGTCAACCATTTACTGATGTATTCACTAGCTAAAACGTGGGTAATGGTGTTAGTAAAATAAGAGTAGTATTATACGGCTAGTAACAGATACGTTCAATGATTTACGTCACAACTATTTCGTGCTAGGATGAGGGCTATAGGATGTACTGACAATGAAGCAAACATCAACCATAGCTATATTGAATCAGAAGGGTGGGGTAGGTAAAACAACCACTACTATTAATATTGCCGCATATCTGGCCAGACAAAAGAAGAAAGTTTTGGTAGTTGATTCTGATCCTCAGGGAAATGCGACAAGTGGACTCGGCATAGATAAAACAAAACTTGAACTAACATTGTGCGACGTACTAGTTAGTGGAGTAGAGCTGACAAATATAGTACATACTACAAAAGTTGAAAATGTATTTTTGTTACCAACTGATGCGCGACTGGCAAGTGCAGAACTGGAACTGGCCAGTGCTCATAACAGGGAAGCAAAGTTAAAGAATGCCTTAAGATCCGCAAATTATGATTATATATTAATTGATTGTCCGCCGGCACTAAGTTTGCTGACAATCAATGCGCTTACTGCATCTGATCTAGTACTAATCCCGGTACAGGCCGAATATTATGCGCTCGAAGGATTGAGCCAGTTACTCCAAGTGATGAATCAGGTAAAAACGAGCTATAATCCGGAACTGGAACTATTGGGAGTAGTCATGACTATGTACGACAAAAGGACTTCGCTTGCTGAACAGGTGTATAAAGAAGTTGAAAAACATTTTGGTGATAAGTTATTCAAGACAGTGATCCCGCGTAATGTCCGACTGGCCGAAGCGCCCAGCTTCGGCCAGCCAATATCCGAGTACGACAAATGGAGTAAGGGCGCGCGGGCGTACAAAAAATTATCGGGTGAGGTGGAGGAGCGAATACATGGTAAATAAAAAGGGAGGCCTCGGCAAAGGTTTCGGCAGTTTACTGCCAGATAACTTCGACGAGTCAATATTAACAGATAAGAAAGACCGGGTACAAAAGTTGCTCATTAGTGATATCCTGAAAGATCCGCAGCAGCCCCGCAAAAGATTCGATGCTACAGAAATCGACGAGCTAAGCCAATCGATAAAGAGGTTTGGTATCCTGCAGCCCATTGTAGTAAGACCGCATATGGATACTTATATGATCGTGGCCGGCGAACGCCGCTACCATGCCGCAAAAAAAGCCGGACTCACACACTTGCCTGCACTGGTCCGTACACCGCTGGAACTTGAGCGCCTGGAAATCGGACTTATAGAAAACATGCAAAGGGTTGACCTGTCATCTATGGAGCAGGCAATCTCTATTGCCAGGCTAAACCAACAATTTAATATCAGCTATCAGGATATTGCCAAACGTCTTGGCAAGGCCCACACCACTGTAATAAATATTGTCCGATTGTTACAGTTGCCCGATACAGCCAGCAAAGCCTTAGAGCAAAACCAGATAACCGAGGGCCATGCCCGGGCAATTCTGGCACTCAAAGAAAATCAGCCAAGCCAGGAAAAACTGCTTGCGAACATTATCCGTAATAAATGGTCAGTCCGGCAGGCTGAACAATTTGTATCTGCCCAAAGGTCTGTTACGGACAAAAATCGCGATACTGCCAAAAAACACATGCGAATTAAAAATCCCGAAACCAGACGCCTGAGTAAACAACTTCATGCCGATGTGACAATAGCCCGTACAGCCAAAGGTGGCCGATTACAGATTGCCTTTTCGTCCGATGATGAGTTAAATCGTATACTCGTAGAATTGCTTAAATCCTAGAAAATCAAATTTGGTTTTGTCACAAAAAATGAACGATCGGCTAACTTTTGTGTCGAATATATATTATTGGAAAGTTGGTCGGCGCATTCCACAGAAATATTGTTCAGAATGTTTTCTTTTGGTCCAAAGGCAGGATCCGGACAGCAAGTCGTCCTACTATATCGCTGCTTGATACTGGTCCGAAGACTCTGGAGTCAAGAGAGTTGCCACGGTTGTCACCCAGTACAAATACCTGGTCCGCACCGACAACCTCATTTACTTCGCCCTGCGTGCTCGTTATAGCGCTTACCTGAGGTCCTACTTTGTCCGGATTGAATCCGGCAGGGTAAGCATTATTAAATATAGTAACAATGCCGTCTTTGATGACTACCCTGTCGCCCGGAATCCCGATAACGCGCTTAATCAGCTGTTTTTGCGAAGGTGTACCAGAGTTAGCTATGGAGATTTCCTGTCGGTTGAAGACTATAATATCATTGCGATCAGGTACATAGGCGTGTCCCGTAATTTTCGACCATGTCTTTGCTATTTTTACGACAATGAGACGGTCTTTATTACTAAGAGTTGATTCCATACTAGGTCCTTCAACTTCATAGGACTGGAAAACAAAAGCCACGATAGTCAGTGCAATTAGAGGAGCAGCAACTATGACGGCAAGCGTAGACAGCAGATCTTTCCGGCTCTTTTTATTGTCTGACGGGGGATTGAGATCGCCGTCCGGCATTTCCCGTACAGTTTCCTTTGGTGGCTTGGAGGTGTCGGAGTTAGAATCCATTCAAACAGATTAACACATAACGGATGCAGAAGCCGTTTTATATAGTCCGAGGGGGGGTGACAAGAGGTACGAAAGCCCTTATACTATATCCTTGTCCAGGTGGCATATTGCTGATGCCGCCGACCATAGATTTATAACAGACTTATGCATGATATTAATGACAAAAAAAACAAGCCAAAATCTACCGTTGTTTCAATAGACGGACTCAGTCGTCCGGCACATCGACCTAACCCGTTAACCGGCAGTATTGATTTTAAAAAGCCTGCTCAGAATTTTTCCCGTAGAACTGCGATTGATAATTTTCACCGTCCAGATGGCTATTCTGCCAATAACAGTAGTAATCTGAACAATGTTATTGCCAAAGCTCCTGCGCCCGCAAGACAACCCGTATTATCTAAGCCGGAGAAAAAATTTCCGCGTTTGGGTCGGCGGAGGCGGGACACAAATACTAATGGAGCACTCCACCAGCGCAAGCGCAAACTACCGCTACGCAAAAAAATTCTCCGGGGTTTAGCAATATTAGTGCTTATCCTGTTGCTTATCGGTGGTTTTTTGTTTGCGAAGGGTTATATTAATTTGAACAAAATTTTCAAAGGTGGCGGCAGTGCGGCGGCTCTTCAGCAGAATGTAGATCCCTCTAAGCTTAACGGCGAGGGCGATGGACGCGTAAATATTCTGGTACTGGGACGGGCAGGTGACGGACATCCCGGGGCAGATCTGACGGATACTATTATACTGGCCAGTATTGATCCGATCAGCAAAGATGCGGCACTACTCAGTATCCCCAGAGATCTCTATGTTAAGGTACCCGGCGAAGGTTCTATGAAGATCAATGCCGCATATGCGTCCGGGAAAAGCGGCATACTCGGAAAAGCCGGCCGGATAACTTCGGACGTCAAAAAGGAGGCCGAAAATGCCGGATTCAAAACAGTCGAAGATGTAGTGCAGAGCACATTGGGTATACCCATCCATTACCATGTTATGATTGACTTTACCGGATTCGAAAAAGCAATTGATACTGTCGGCGGAATAAATTTCAATGCGCCACATAAGGTTGTTGAAAAAATGAATATTAATGGCCGGATATATACTCTGAATGTTCAGCCGGGCCAGCAACATTTCGATGGTTTCAAAGCGCTGGCTTACGCCCGTTCCCGCTACACCAGTCCGCGAGGCGATTTTGACAGGGCCGAACGCCAGCGACTGATCATTGTTTCTTTGAAAGAAAAGATACTTAGTGCCGGCACTTACTCCAACCCTGCCAAGGTATCACAGTTATTCGACGCGTTTGGTGAACACGTTCAGACCAATTTCAGCACCGGAGACATCAGCCGTCTATATGACATAGCCAAGGAGATTGATAAGAGTAAAATTACCTCAATCGCTTTAGTTGACCCACCCAACGATTTCCTGACAATCAGTAATATCAACGGTCTTTCAGTCGTAATTCCCAAAGCCGGAGCGGGTAACTATGCAGCTATTCAGTCATATTTGCGCAATACGCTAAAGGATAGTTTCCTCAAGGACGAAAACGCTTCGATCATGGTGCTTAACGGGACGACCAGGGCGGGACTAGCGACCACCAAAGCCGAGGAGCTCAAATCATTCGGATATAATATTACCAAAATTGATAATGCGCCGGGCAATAACTATACCAAAAGTGTATTAGTTGATATGAGGGGCGGTGCCAAGAAGTATACACAGCATTATCTCGAACAGCGGTTCAAGACTAGCGCTGTCAGCAAAATGCCCGATAACCTGATTCAACCAGGGACCGCCGATTTTGTTATAATAGTTGGTAATGACCAACTCTAAACAGTATTCAGTATTCAGTAACCAGTTATCAGTGCGGAAAACTGGTTTTTTACTGAATACTAATTACTGTTCGCTGATTACCTCAAACCGAAGGTATGCCTGTGGTTAAGATGATTATTAATCGCATGCGACCGGGGCGCGGCTTTGCTCATATTTTTCACCTGAGTCTGGTGGCAATTCTGCCGATCATAATGTTCATATTGGTTCGTATGGAGTTCGAGGGCATTGCTCTGGCAGTCCTTCTTCTTAGTAAGTGGCGCATGTTTGCTGTGCGTCCTCATCACTGGGCTGCTCATATAAGAACTAACGCTGTTGATATTATTGTCGGAGTCAGTATTCTGGCATGCATGTCATATGCAGATGAAGCCAGTACCCAGCTGTTCTGGGCAGCGATTTATGAAATATGGCTGCTTGTCATCAAACCCGGCTCAAATGTTCTGATGATATCAATGCAGGCAATCATTGCTCAATTTTTGGGCCTGACTTCATTATTTCTGGCATTTCCTGACACGCACAATACTCCTCTGGCATTATATGTAGTTGGTTTCTGGATGATTACTTACTTTTCGGCTCGCCACTATTTCGGCAGTTTTGATGAGCCGCAGGCAAGATTGCTTTCAGCTGTCTGGGCCTTTTTTGGCGCGAGTCTTATGTGGGTGTTGGGCCACTGGCTGCTCTTTATCGGACCCGTGGCCCAGCCGGCAATATTATTGTCAGTGCTGGGATACGGCTTGGCAGGGCTTTATTATCTGGACGAGACGGACAGATTATCGACTCTGGTGCGGCGGCAGATTATTGTAGTTATGTTCGCTATCGTAACGGTAATGATACTGTTCTCAGATTGGGGCGACAAAGCTCTCAGCTAATGCTATTTCCTGTATAATAGTAAGCATGGCGTTGCGAAACTATTCCGAATTCAGTTCCCCTGGCGATTCGCCACCACGTAAATCTACGGGCATAAATTCCCGCATAGCTGCTGTACTGTTACTGTTTATAAGTAGTACCAGTGCCGGCTTTTTGGGTGGCTATTTCGGAGGCAAAAGCGCGATAGAAGACAGCGGTCAGCAAAGTCAGGTTATCAATCAGCAGATTGTAGGTAGCGAAAGCAAGCTCATTACTCAGATCGTCAAAGATACTGGTTCCGGCGTTGTATCGATCAATGTCATCAGTGATGCCGTACGTGACACTGTATTTGGTCCGCGTGCCATAACTCAGCAAAGTGCCGGTACAGGTTTCATCCTGAACGAAGACGGCATCATTATAACCAACCGCCACGTTATTCCGAAAGAATCTACGCAAGTCAGTGTTACGCTTTCGGATGGCACAGAGTTGACCGATGTAGAAGTCATCGGCCGTACTTCAGATACTGATCCGCTTGATGTCGCATTCTTGAAAGTGAAGGACAAAAAAGGTAAGGACCTTAAGCCGGTTAAGCTGGGCGATTCTACTCAGGTGGAAGTGGGGGAGAAGGTTATAGCTATCGGCAATGCCCTTGGACAGTTTCAAAATACAGTAACCAGCGGCATTATCTCGGGCTACGGACGCAGTGTTGAAGCAGGTAATGAATCAGGAAGCAGCGAAACACTGCAGAATCTTTTCCAGACAGATGCCTCGATCAACGAAGGTAATTCCGGCGGTCCGTTGGTCAACGCGCGGGGAGAAGTCATTGGCATCAATACAGCTATAGCGGGCAATGGCGCCGAGAATATAGGCTTCGCTATACCAATCAGCGACGTGCAGGGAGTTATCAAAAGCGTACTCAAAGACGGCAAGCTGGAGCGACCGTATCTGGGCGTGCGCTATATTACACTGACAGACGACATTGCATACCAGCTCAATTTGAGCGTCAAGCGCGGTGCTTATCTGGCTCCCGGCCGGGGCCAATCTGTAACTGTTCCCGGCAGCCCTGCCGAGAAGGCCGGACTCAAAGAAAAAGACGTTATCATAAAAGCCAATGACACATCTATTGACGAAAAAAACAGCCTGTCATCAACACTTGGCAGGTTCGGCGTGGGAGATAAAGTAACATTGACAATTATACGCGACGGCAAAGACATGAAAATCGATGTGACGCTGGAGGCTATGCCGGGGAGTTAGCGTTTTAAAGACAAAACTTACCGACCTGCCCCAATCTGCCCGCCCCAGCCGGCTAAAACAATTTTTCGTTCGTTCACCGTATCTACGTATATGGCTCGGTCGCGAAAAATCGTTTAGCCCGGCGATAATCGGCCAGCTTTAGTGGCATCCCGGAATGTTTTGTCTTTATCTTCTGAAAAGCTGTACCAAAACTTTAGTTTTCACAAGAGTATAACCGGCTACGGACGCAAGTTTTTCCATTTCCACATGCTGACTAACTAAAGATTCTGTCAAAACATACTTCGTTCGTACAAATTGCGAGTTATTCGCAATTTGTTGCCAGAACTTCCGATAATGATCCATACCATCCGTGCCCGAAAAAAGTGCTACCGGTGGTTCTTGTTTGATCTCGGGACTGGTAATCAGATTATCGGGAACATAAGGCAGGTTGGCAAGGAGGATAGCTGGTAGCTGGTAGTTGGTATTTTGCAGGGGTTCGAGCAGGGAGCCACGGAGAAACTTTATCTCAACTTTATGATTCAAAGCATTTTTTTTGGCTATTATTAGTGCACCGGCGCTAAGATCGGTTGCCAGGACTTCGATTTCCGGCCACTCCAGCTTTGTAGTTATCGCAAAAGCTCCTGAACCGGTTCCTATATCAACAAGTGTCGTATTGCTGTCCATTGCCCATTGCCCACTGTCTACTAAATCCTTCAAAAGTTCAATAAAGCTTTCCGACTCGGGGCGGGGGATCAGAACCCGTGGATTCACATCAAAAAATCGCTTATAGAACCAGGCTTTGCCGCGGATATAGGCCAGCGGCTCCCGTTTCATTCGTCTGGCGATCAGGCTATCCAATGTTTTCAGTAGTGACGGGTCTAATTTATGTTCGGGATGGGCCAGGACCCACGACCTGTCTTTATGCACTGTATCTTCCAGCAGAACCAGCGCGTCCCGCCGCGGAGAATCCACACCCGCATCTCCCAGCTTAGCCATAACCCCAAACAACCATTCCGCAACCGTCATTTTATATGTCTCATTATTTCCGTCACTACCTTACGAACAGGCTGAGTAGAATCAATAGCAATACATTTATCACTGTTTAGCAAGTCGGCCTGAACTTTCTGCCTTATATTTTTCATCCGGGCACGTTCTTCCGGATGTTTACCAAAATCGTTTGTGTCCCGATTAGCTAACCTTTGAAGCATCGTATCTTCGTCTATTGTCAGCACAAAAATCTTATCAAACAAATTATAAAACTCGTACTGAGTGCTAGACAGGCCGCAGATTAGCACGGGTTCCTTACTACTCAATAGTTCTTTGATTTTATCCGGATCCCAGGCCCAATAATGGCTGAGTTTCCACTCAGCAGATGCATTTTTTGGCACAACTACCGGTTTTTTTGTAATCTGGTCCACAAATCTGCTGGCGCCAGGAGTTTCATCGGTACTATAGGCGTTAAAACCTGCTTTTTGTAGCTCAACAGCAATGGTTGACTTACCGCTCCCGGGGAATCCGGTAACTAAATACTTCATTAATCTGATTTTATTAATTCACGTTCGGCTTCGTGTAGTTTTTCGATCAAATCGTCGATGTCGCCGGCCAGAGCGGCGGGGATATTGGATCTACTGTAGCCGATGCGGTGATCAGTGATGCGGTCCTGTGGCATGTTATATGTGCGGATTTTTTCACTGCGGTCACCGGATCCGATGAGCTTTTTCCGTGCATCAGACAATTCTTTTTGTTCGGCTTCGATTTTGGCTGCCAGCAGGCGAGAGCGTAGTACGCCCATAGCTTTTTCTTTATTTTTAATCTGAGATTTTTCGTCCTGGCATGTGACTACAGTATCGGTCGGCAGGTGAGTGATGCGCACTGCAGAGTCGGTGGTGTTGACGCTCTGACCGCCGTGCCCGCCGGAACGGAAGACATCAATCCGCAGGTCCTCGGCCCGTATTTCCATATCTGTTTCTTCGGCTTCCGGCATGACGGCTACTGTAACGGTGCTGGTATGCACGCGTCCCTGCGACTCTGTAACGGGTACGCGCTGTACGCGGTGCACACCAGCTTCGAACTTGAGATTGCGAAAAGCCTGATCGCCTTTAATTTCGAATACAACTTCTTTGAATCCGCCGGTATCGTTGGCACTGTCACTAATATGCTCGCTTTTGAAACCATGATTCTCAGCCCAGCGGATATACATACGGTATAACTCAGCAGCGAAGATGCTGGACTCGTCACCACCGGCCGCGGCACGGATCTCGATGACTGCGTTGCGGCCATCATTCGGGTCTTTTGGTGTCAGCAATTCCTCCAGCATCTTCTCAGTTTCGGCTTTATCGCGCTCAATTACTGCCAATTCCTCGATCGCCATAGCTGACATCTCCGGATCGCCATCCCTGGCCAAATTCTGAGCCTGAGTTTCCTGTTTTTCGATCTGTTTCAGCTTGTCAATCAAACTAATTACTTCTTTCAACTCGCTGGCACGCCTGGCAAGTCCGGGATAATTTTTATCATTATAAATATCCGGATTCCGCAGCTTCTCCTGCAATTTTGCATATTCTTTCCGTAGTGAATTTGCTTTATCTTCCATATTCAATCCTTAGAATAACAAAAATCACTCCTAAAACTGAAGTGATTTGTAATATCCTGCGTAGCTAGCCGAGTTTTTGAGATTCTTCTTTACGGACTTTTTCAGTTTTGGCGGCTTTGGCATTGACTGATTCGCGGGCTTTTTTGGCAGCCGCAGTGCGCGCCTTGAACTTATCTACGCGTCCCTCAATATCGAGCATCTTTTCCTGGCCGGTAAAGAACGGGTGGGATGCGCTGGAAATGTGAACTTTTACCAGAGGATATTCCTTACCATCCTCTAATTTGATAGTTCCTTCAGTGGCAGCCGTAGAGCGCGTCAAAAATGTGACATTATTGCTAAGATCCTGGAAAACGACAGGTCGATAATTTACCGGGTGAATATCCTTTTTCATAGTCAGTTGCTTAGTATACCTCAAAGTGTTACAATTTGTAAACCATTAATTAATCAGCTGGGAGTATTTCCTCCAAAACGTATGCCGTGCAGGCTCGTGGCGGTTCCCATGCGAAGCGAAAGGATAATACATGTCTGTAGACATTGATATTAAGAAATTATTAGAGGCGGGGGCGCACTTTGGCCACAAAACCAGTCGCTGGCACCCTAAAATGGCGCCTTATATTCACAGCAAACGTGACGGCAGTCACATTATTGACCTGACCAAAACTGTTGAAGGTCTGGAAAACGCTCTGGCATTCCTGGAAGAAACAGCTGGTGCGGGCAAGCAGGTTTTGCTGACAGGCACCAAGCGACAAGCCAAAGAAATTATCAAAAAAGCAGCCGATGACACTGGCATGCCCTATGTCTGTGAGCGATGGATTGGTGGCATGCTAACCAATACGACAACTATGAATGGCCGTATCAAGCACCTGATAGACCTGGAGACACGCATGGCATCCGGTGCTCTGGATATCAAGTACAATAAGCTCGAAGTCCAGCGGTATCAGGAAGAAATCGACCATATGAACTTCCAATACGGCGGAATCAAATATATGGCTAACCGTCCCGGAGCAGTATTTATCATAGATGTTCCTAGCGAGATGAACGCAGTACGTGAAGCCCGCAAACTTGGTATACCAACGGTGGCAATTGTTGATAGTAATGCTGATCCGAGCCTGATAGATTATCCGATTCCGGCCAATGACGATGCTATTAAAGCTATCCAGCTGATTACAGATTACGCTGTACAGGCGATTACCAGTGGTAAGCAGCAGCACGCTAAAAAAACCGTCAAACCAGACAAAGCCGAAACTACCGGCGCTGAAGCCTCGGCGCAACCCACCCGGGCAGCAGAAAAACCTGTAACAATAAGCGCCTGAACATCATCGCACGACTGAAAGGAGTCAATACATGGCAGAAATAACAATAGAAGACATCAAGCGTCTGCGCGAATTAACCGGTGTCGGAATCACCGATGCCAAAAAAGCCCTCGAAGAGTCTACCGGCAACTTCGACAAAGCACTGGAAGCAATGCGAAAGAAGGGGCTTACCAAAGCCGAGAAACGCGGGGAGCGCGAAGCCCGTGCCGGAATTATCGGCACCTACAATCACGACAGCCGTATAGGTGTATTGGTAGAAGTAAACTGCGAGACAGACTTTGTCGCCCGCAACGAATTATTTACCGGTTTGGTCAAAGATATTGCTATGCATATTGCTGCATCGGCTCCGTTGTATGTAAGCATGGAGGATATTCCTGAAGCAGACCGTGAAATGGCTAAAACAGAGTTTAGTGAAAAAGCCAAAGACGAAGGCAAACCGGAAAATATGCTTGAGAAAATTGTCGAAGGAATGCTAAGCAAATATTTCGCTGAGCGCTGCCTGCTGGACCAGCCATTTGTCAGAAATCCCAATCAAACAGTAGGTGACTATGTAAACGAACATAACGCCAAACTTGGCGAAAATATCGTCGTTCGCCGTTTTTCCCGCATAGCCCTGGGGGAGATTTCTTAACTGTTATCTGTAAGCTGTATACTGTAAACTACTATTATGACTCCGCAGGATATAGTCACTCAGGCAAAAAGCAAGCTGGAAGCAGCCGTCAATCACTTTGAAGAAGAAGCCAAAAAACTCCGCACGGGCCGTGCGACATCCCGGTATGCTGGACGGCATCACTGTAGAGGCTTATGGTCAGCCAATGCCGCTCATTCAGGTAGCTACTATCACAACTCCGGAACCGCAATTACTCCAGTTGACACCCTTTGATCCGAATAATCTGCAGGCCATCACTGCTGCTATTCGCGATAACCAATCTCTGGGCATGAATCCCATGGATGACGGGCGTGTAATCCGTGTGCCGGTCCCGCCTCTGACAGCCGAACGTCGCCAGCAAATTGCAAGACAACTGAGCGAAAAGGTAGAAGATTGCCATGTAGCGATGCGCGGGGTGCGGCAAAGTGCAATGAAAGATGTTGACTCAGCCAAAAAAGATAAAGATATAGGCGAGGATGAGCACAAAAGACTCAGTAATCAAATCGACCAGCTAATGACGCTGTACAAGAACAAAATCGAATCCATAGCCGCTGCTAAAGAAAAAGAAATCCTGACCATCTAATGCTAGAATGAAATAAGATGTCTGCAATTCTTTTTATTCTGGGTATTGTGCTTTTTATCAGTTTGGTAGTAGTCCATGAGTGGGGACATTTTATTGTCGCGCGTCGTGGGGGAGTGGAAGTTGACGAGTTCGGTATAGGCTTTCCTCCCAGGGTCTGGAGCAAAAAGGTCAGGACCAAAAAGAGTAAGTTTCTTTTTACAATTAATCTCCTGCCATTAGGTGGCTTTGTCCGGCTCAAAGGCGAGAGTGATGATGCCACCGCGAAGGGCAGCTACGGCGCCGCACCATTGTCAGTCAAGATTAAGATAATGCTGGCGGGTGTCGGGATGAATCTGGTCGTAGCCTTCGGCCTGCTGACCATCGTAGCTTTGATAGGGACGCCAACACTCGTTCCGAACCAGTTTACCGTTGCTAACGATACTAATATAACCCGGGAAGTAGAAAATAAGGGCTTGGTTACCATAGCCAAAGTAGGTGAGAATACACCGGCATACAAGGCAGGGCTTAAGGAAAATGACCAGATTCTGGCCATAGCCGGCCAAACGATCGACCGCGCAGAAAAGGTCGGAGAAATTATTAGCCGGAATGCCGGAAAAACGGTAGAGATTCAAGTCAAACGTGATGGCCGGCAGCAGAATCTGACAGCCAGCCTGAACGCGCAGAATGACGGTAGCGGCCTGCTTGGAATATCGAGCCAATCCGGAGAAGAAGGCATACAACTGAGACAATCTACATGGTCGGCACCAGTCGTTGCCGGAGGAATGATAGCGCAGTTTACCGGGCTTACATTCGAGGGCTTAGGTAAGGTTTTTAGTAGTCTCTCCGAAGGCGACACAAAATCAGCCAGCGAGCAAGTAACTGGCCCAATCGGAATATTCAAAATCATGGAGGCCGGCAGCAAAGTCGGAATTAACTTCGTACTGATGCTTACTGCAATTATCTCGCTTAGCCTGGCAATTATGAATATCCTGCCTATACCCGCATTAGATGGCGGCCGGCTATTCGTAACACTGTTGTTCAGGGCAATCAAAAAGCCGCTTACCAAAAGCCGTGAAGAGTGGATTCATGGAACCGGGTTCGTAGTGCTTATACTGCTGATGATCCTGATATCAGTCGTTGACTACAAAAGATTCTTTTAAGATCTAATGCGTATCAGGAATAAATTATCGATTGCGAAATCCCGGCAGGATCATGCAGTCATAGTCATGCCGTCTGACAAGAAAAAGGTAACGTATGGTGCTGCAGCTGCAGTTATCGTAACAATTCTGGCCTATTTTGGTTCACAGTTGTTAGGCGGAGTAATTATAGGTTCTATAGCCGGACTGATGGGGTACGATGAAGCTCGTATCAAGGCAGTTTTTGAGAGCTCAACAAGCTGGCAGTTTGCATTTTACCTGATAGTTCAGATTCTGACGCTCTTGATTGTGTGGTGGTTCATAAATCGTCGCAAAATCCCGCTGAAAGTAATCGGACTGGGCAGACGGCCGGAGCCACGGGACGTAGGTTACGCTCTGATCACAGCTGTTATTTACTTCGCATTGCTTATAGCTGTAATGTCGGCTGTTCTGGCTCTTCTGCCGGGGCTTGATGCAGATCAGAAGCAACAGTTCGGGTTCGAATCAGCCTCTGGTACGGGACCACTGTTTCTGGTATTTGCAGCACTGGTTATTATGCCGGCTATTGTAGAAGAGATTGTGGTTAGAGGGTTTTTATATACCGGACTGAAATCTGCAATGCCATATATTACAGCCGCAATTTCGACAAGCTTACTGTTTGCTGTTGCGCATTTGCAGCTCGGCAGCGGAGCACCGCCTTTGTGGATCGCGGCTATCGATACTTTTTTGTTATCAATGGTCCTTATACACCTGAGGGAAAAGACAGGTGCATTGTGGTCAGGGATGCTTGTACACGGTCTCAAAAACAGTGTCGCTTTTCTGGGGCTGTATATCTTTGCATTTGTATAGGAGTTACAGTATTTGCATTATAACTCACGACATGATATACTTATGAACATGGTTTTTAGTAAAAATTACAGTCTGATTATCCCGCCAGCCCCGATATGTCACCGGAGGCTTGGCTAGAATTTACTAAAATTAATGAGAATCAGCACAAGCGGCCTCCGGGCCGTTTTTTATTGCGCTGATTTAAGGAGATGAAATGAGTAAAAGAGAATTAGAAGTACATGCATCCGGAGATAATTATTGGAATGAAGGCCTGCAAATGCTGGACCAGCAAGTTGATTTAAGTTTTCACGATGTAGTCGGACAGTATTGCCGGACGATGGTGATAGGATTTGCCCTGGGAGAATACAGGCTTGAGGAAATACGCAAAGTAACCCAATGGGCAGGCAAGCTGGATGGAGAAGCAAGTAGATTGTCCCGGGAACAAGAGTTAACCGGCGATGATCTAATAGAATTTCGGGCCAGGCGACTAGCTCACCATTCAATTAGGGCTGCCAGGAATGTGGTTAGCTCTGATGAATCTATAGACATCTATGTTGACCGTCGGGACGAGGAGCTGGTTCAGGCTTACCAGATGCTAAAGAGCAGAAGACATAAGGTGGGAGTTCGGAGAAGATATAAGCATGACAGTGGTACAATAAACTAAGTCTCTGGAGAAAAATAATGAAACTATCAAAACTATTTACTAAAACAACCAAAAATGTTCCCGGGGACGAGACCGCCCGTAATGCGCAGTTGTTGATTCAGGCTGGCTTTGTACACAAAGAAATGGCTGGTGTTTACAGCTTTCTGCCACTTGGACAAATAGTCCTCAATAATATTACAGCGATAATACGTGAGGAAATGAATGTTATAGATGGACAGGAATTGCTTATGCCTGCTTTGCAACTCAAAGAACGATACGAACTGACCGGTCGCTGGGACGACAAGGTTGTCGACAACTGGTTTAAAACAAAGCTCGCGAATGGTACTGAAGCAGGTTTAGGTTTCTCACATGAAGAAAATCTCGTACCAATTGTTAAGAACTTTATAAATTCATATAAAGACTTACCGATCGCACCGTACCAGATACAGACTAAGTTCAGGAATGAGCTCAGGAGCAAGAGCGGGTTGATGCGCGGACGTGAGTTCCTGATGAAAGACATGTATTCGTTTAGTCTGAACGAAGCGCAGCATGACGAATTTTATGCCAGAGCGCAGAATGCGTACGTTCGAGTGTACGAACGGCTGGGCATTGGCGATCGTACTTTCATGACCTTTGCCAGTGGCGGCAGTTTCAGCAAATATAGTCATGAATTCCAGACACTCAGCGATGCAGGAGAGGATACTATTTATCTGAGCCGCGAAAAAAAGATTGCCATCAACAAAGAAGTCCTGACCGATGATGTACTTGCGGAGCTGCAGTTGTCCCGTAAGGACCTTGAGGAAATGCGGAGTATCGAAGTGGGGAACATTTTCAGTCTCGCGACAAAATTCTCCAGGCCATTTAATCTCACGGTAAGGGATGAAAACGGAGAAATGAGAACACTGATAATGGGTTGCTACGGAATTGGGGTCAGCCGGCTGATGGGCACAATCGCAGAACTTCTGAGTGATGACAAAGGCCTGGTATGGCCGGAGAATGTTGCTCCGGCACGGATATATCTGGCCAGCGTAGGAGTGGATATCGAAGTAGTCAAAGCCGCTGATGAGCTCTACCAGACTCTTGCTGCAGCAGGCATCAGTACAATCTATGATGATCGTGACGCGCGGCCCGGCGAGAAATTCAGTGACGCTGACCTGATGGGTATACCCTGGCGTGTGGTTGTGAGCACAAAAACGCTTCAGGCAGATAGTTTCGAGCTCAAAAAACGTACAGAAAATGACACTAAGCTCGTAAATCGTGACGAACTCATAAAACAACTTGCGGCTCACGAATAAAAGCCTATAATCGTATAAGCCAGTTTCCTGTTTTGACCTAAAGAACTGAGAAATTTTTGGAAGGATAAGCAGATATGAAAAAACAATACTACATGACAAAAGAAGGAATCGCTGAGCTCAGGAACGAGCTGGATCAGCTGATTTCACGACGCGGCGAAATAGCCGAGTCGATCAAAATGGCCCGCGAGCAAGGAGATCTGACCGAGAATGCCGAATATCACGCAGCCAAAGATGACCAGGCACGAACTGAGTCGCGGATCAGCGAGCTCGAGCATATCCTGCAAAATGTTGAAGTTATTAAACAAGCCCAAAGGCGACAGCGGTAAAGTCCAGATCGGCAGCACGGTCACACTCAAACACGCCGGCGGCAAGCAAAAAATATTCCAGCTGGTTGGTACTGTCGAAGCAGATCCGCTGGAAGGCAAAATCTCTGATGAATCACCAATTGGCCAGGCCCTGCTGGGCAAAAAAGTGGGAGACGCCGCAGAGATCGTTACTCCGGCCGAGACTATGACATACGAAGTAGCCCAGATCAGCTAAGGTCTGGCTATGAAGTGGCTTAATACGATTGTTGACGAAGCGCTCAGGCAACATCCTGAGGGTGAGATTATCGTGGAGTCCGGTATTTCTCCGTCGGGCAGCTATCATATGGGCTACCTGCGCGAGATTCTGACCTGTGACGCGGTAGTGATCGAGCTACAGCGGCGGGGACGGAAAGCGCGGCATGTTCACTTTGTGGACGATCAGGACGGCTTTCGCAAGGTTCCTGCCGGCCTGCCTGACGCATACTCACAATACCTCGGCAAACCACTCTGTGACATGCCGGCACCGGATGATTCCGGTCAGTCCTACGCCGATTATTGTTTGCAGCCATTTCTGAACAGCGTTACAGCGTTGAGGCGTGAAAATGGATGTGATCCGAAGTCATGATAAATACCGTGCAGGCTACTTTACCTCTGCTATTGAGCTGATTTTATCCAACATGGATGCTGTCAAAAAAGTACTGGAAGATATATCAGGCCGTAAACTTGACGGGCAATGGTCTCCGATTCAGGTAAACGAGGAGGGCTATCTGAAGAAACGGCCATTTGTCAGCATAGATATGAGTAACAAAACTATTCAATATCTCGACAAAGATGATCAGGAGCAGTCCATTGATTATCGGTCCGGACAGGTCAAACTGGACTGGCGTCTGGACTGGCCGGCACGCTGGTGGCTGATGAGCGTGCACGTAGAACCATTCGGACGCGATCATGCTACCAAAGGCGGCAGCTACGATACCGGCAATGGTCTGATGGACACAGTCTTCAAAGCCCCGGCTCCAATACCTGTACCTTACAACTTTATTAACAGGGCAGGCGATACCAAAAAAATGAGTGCCAGCAAAGGCAACGGCATAGATATATCCGAAGTTGTCCGTGTATTACCGCCGGAAGTAGTACGCTATTTTGTATTTCGCTCGCCAGCGGACAAGCTATTATTTTTTGATCCGGAAAATGTCTCCAGGCTCATAGATGAATTTGCCGAACTCCTGGCTAAACCGAATAAAGATGAATCTGACATACAACTTATAGAGCTTTGTACCAATGGCGTCGGGTCGATAGTCAGCAGTGTGCCTTTCTCTCATCTGGTTGCCAGCTATCAGGCCGCACTGTGGGATCCCGCCCGAACGCTTGAGATCATTGCCCGCACCGAACACGCCGGCCTCGTGGAACAGCAGCGGGAAATTATTCTGAACGAGCTCAGATTTATTGATAAATGGCTGGAAGAGTGGGCACCGGATGAGCTCAAATTTACACTATCGGATAGTCCTGTTGTATCAGAATTTAACCAGACAGAAAAAGATTTTATGTGGGCACTGGCTGACAAAATTGCAGCGGCACCGGATAGTGCGGACGGCGAATGGTTTCACAAAGCTATCTATGAATTCAAAGACCAGACAGATTTAAAGCCGAAGCAACTATTCCAAATATTATATCGGGCGACCATCGGCAAAGATTCCGGTCCGCGTGCCGGCTGGTTCCTGAGTATGTTGCCGCGGGAATGGCTATTAGAACGCCTGCGTCTCAAAAATTAGAAAATTTTACCGACTATGTAGCATTCTGGCTTTGCGTCACCATAACCGTCTATAAAGAACTAAGGTTGATTAGTGGGAGGACCAACCATTGTGGCTACTTTTGCTTCAGGTACTCTCACATCTACCTGTTCGCCAAGCTGCAAAATATTGTCAGCAGGATCTTGTACAGTACCAGCTTCAGAGTTCTGTCTTGTGTGCATATAAGGAACAAGTTCTTCAGCAGAAACTTTTATTCCGCCATTAGATCCATCGATGATAGTTTGAGCAACCTTCAATTTTCCTGCAGCATCGTCAGCAGTTACAACATGAGAACCGATTACAACAGTTGTTTCCGACTCATCAGTAACCTGGTTGTATGCAAAAATTCCTGCAGCTGCAACAACAACAGAACCTGCGGCAACGAGAAATCTTTTCATGCCTCTGCTTAAGTGTGTATTATGCCTGGCAGTTTGAGTATTACCTCCATACCTCCCCGCAAGGGCATTGTCGTATAAAGCTTTTTCATTAGGGATCATGGGAACATAGTCGTCAGTTACGACCTGTAGTCTTCGATTTGATTGATTATGTGATGCCATGGTGGTGTTGTTACAGCTATTATAATAGCAAATTAGTTATGTTTTGTCAAGTATGCTTATGCTTTGTGAAGTCCGGTCCAACACTTGTCGGATCATTGTGTGGTATAGTAGTTCATAACAGAGAACTAAAGGAGATATTATCAGATGGCTACAACTGCCAAAAAACCTTCTAAGAAACCAGTAAAAAGAGCAGCCAAAAAACCTGCAGCCAAAAAAACACCAGCACAAAAAGCTACGGTCATTAATAGTGATAAAAAGCCTGTTCTCCGTAAATCGTTTAGTTTTGCGGCTTTATCTAAGCTACATCTTGTTTCTGCGATTGTCAGTGCCGTTCTGGCGGTAGCAAGTGCATTACTATTAGTGCCCGCTACTGCTCAGTTCATCATGAGCTATATGACAGATAGCGGAACGGGAGGTGCGGACAAAGTAGTACTGGCACCGGCAACCAGAGTAGTCTGGGAAGTTGAGCTGGGCTATCTGCTGGCGGGTATTTTTGCAATATCAGCTGTAGCTTCGTTATTGCTCGCAACACTTCTGAAAAAACGCTACGAAACAACTGTTACCAACAAAACTTCAGGTTTCCGATGGTTATTCGTCGGTATTACTTCAGCACTTTTGGTAGAATACGCCAGCTTAATTGCCGGAATTCAGGATATTGCGACACTCAAGCTTATAGGTGCCCTGGTGCTTGTCACGGCATTGTTCAGCTGGCTTGCCGAACGTGATAACAAAGGTGTGTCTGGCGCCAAATGGCTGGCATACTCCATTGCTCTTGTTGCAGGTACGATAGCATGGCTTCCGCTTATTACGAGTATGGTCGGCACGCCGTTTCACGGCATGGAACGCTTCAGCTGGTATGTATACGCATTTGCCGGAGTAGTTCTGGCAGGAGTAATCTGTTTCGCATACAATCTGTACAGGCAAATTCGTGGCCGGGGCGCAGGTAACTATTTGTTCGCCGAGCGAAATTATGTTTTGATTGACCTTGTTATGAAAGTTGCCGCCGGCGCAGTCATCATCTACGCACTGTTAGATAAATAGACTGATTACCAGAGCCAGCGAAGTGATGGCCATAGCTTTTTTGACGAAATTATTGCCGCGCTTCAGGCTGATACGAACGCCGAGTCTGGATCCCAGAAAGCTCCCCAGGAACAAAGCAATACCTAATTTGAAGTCAACCTGAGCAGCCACAATAAAAGAGAGGAGTTGTAGCGGTGTGCCGACTAATCCCACAACACGACGTGTAGCAATTGTTTCGATCGGTGTCATGCCGAGTAATATGATCAGTGCGTAGGTACTGAGCAGACCCAATCCGCTTCCAAATCCTGCCAGTAAAATTGTCAGAATAAAATATAACAGGAAGCCCGCGTAGAGGGACAACTTGCTAACTGAGCGATTTTTGCCAACTATCCTATAACTGACCAGACTTACTATGGCTGTCAGTGCGATCATAATTGAGCTAACTATTTTGATCGTTTCCGGATCAGTGTTCAGTGTTATTTGCGGTCCGATTATACTTGCTGCCGCAGCTATTATGATCAACGGCCACAGATACTCTTTGCGCACTATCTTTTTGCCCCGTACTTCTACGGCAGAGCCTACAAGTAGTCCCAGTGTTCCCATCTTGGCGGTTGCAATTGCCTGTACAGGAGATACATTGAGTGCAAGCAAAAATGGCATTACGATCAGTATGCCGCCTCCTCCGGCCATACCACTCAAAAAGCTGGCCACAAAGCCTACAAAAAACACCAGAACTTCAATCATGTGCATCAATCATACTATGCAACTTAGTTTTTCCCGGTGATGGATCAGTGAGTCAAAATGGTTATTTCTGAGTAAAGCATAACCGTGTTATGTTGAGAGAAGAAAAGATTATTTTGGCCGCTGTGGCGCAACGGAGAAGTTGAGTTTCATAGTATGTCTGGTGCCGTAACTATACGGGGGCAGCAGGACTGTTACAATATAGGTAATGGCAAATTATTGGAAAGAGCGGACTGTGCCGTATCAGCCGGGGCAGGAGAGTGTTTATAAGCTTAGCCGTAGTAAAATCGAGTTATTTACACAGTGCCCGCGTTGCTTCTGGCTTGGTGAACGGCTCAAAATCAAGCGGCCCGGCGGTCCGCCGTTCCGAATCAATTCTGCGGTGGACGAGTTGCTCAAAAAAGAATTCGATATCTACCGCGCCAAGGCCGAAGCGCATCCGCTGATGCTTGATAACCAGATCAAAGCTGTTCCGTATCCGCATAAGGATCTGGATAAATGGCGGCACAATTTTACCGGAGTCACTACCTTGCACGAGCCGACCAATCTGCATATTTTTGGCGCAGTAGATGACGTATGGATAAACGATGACGGGCAGATCCATGTAGTGGACTATAAAGCGACGGCCAAGGATGCAGAAGTAACGATAGATGCCGATTGGCAGATGAGCTATAAACGCCAGATGGAGGTTTATCAATGGCTTCTGCGAGCCAATGATCTGCCGGTATCTGACATTGCTTACTTCGTCTACTGCAATGGACGGCTGGACCTGGACGGCTTCAACGACCGTATTGAATTTCGTACCAAAATTATTCCATACACAGGCTCCGACAATTGGATTGAACCGACAATTATCAAAATGAAAGAATGTCTGGAAGGCGATATGCCTGCAGTCGGCAGTGCCGCCATGGGTGGAGACTGCGACTTCTGCACCTATGCCCGCTCACGCACCGAATTAACTCTGAATCACCTGAACTCACGTAAAAAGAAATAACTCTATGAAACTCGACCAGATCAATTACGCACCGCTCCGGGCCATGAAAGGAGTGCAGGCCAGAGCTATACGGGATACATTCAAGGTTCCGACTACGACTTTTCACATAATTCTGGGGGTCCTGGGACTAATCTCTCTTTTCTTCTTCAGCCTGATAGGACCACTGCTGGCCTTTGCTATCATAATAGCTATCGTTGGACCAAGAGTGGCCCGTTACAAAAATGAGACCTGGAAAAATTTTGCTGCAGTTAACGGCTGGCAAACTCTTCTTCCGACATTAGTTGATCAGCGATTTATTCCGCCAGGCCTGCTGGGCAAAGGCCGGAAGCAACAATTAGGTGATATTGTGCATGCTCAGTTCGAGGGACACGAATGCGACTTGTATCTGTATCAATTTACGACCGGCAGCGGCAAATCCAGCGAGACTCACTACTATACGGTAGCTCGTGTTCTGTTGGGGCGACCATTTCCTCACCTGATATTGGATAGCAAGCTGAGCTATTCGATTCAGGATCATGGTAATGCCAAAGAGCGCGCCCGTCTGGAAGGGAACTTCGACAAATATTTCTCGCTCTATTACAACAAAGACGAACATATCGATGCGCTTAGCATCATCACGCCTGATGTCATGCAGACACTGATACACTCAAATCAGGCGCAGGATATTGAAATTATCGACAATTATATTTTCTTCATAATTCACACCGATCAGCGAACAATCGAGAAACTGCCCGGCATCCTGAAGTCCGTCGATGATCTGTCAGATGAAATTGCCCACAAGGCCAAAACGATTCAGTACACATCACCGGATGGAATTATTCCGAATATTGGTCAACATGCTGCAATTAACGCTCGATATTTCAAAAACAGTGCCGAAATAGCCAATTCCATAGGATGGGCTCTCTGGCGTTTCTTTGTCCCGTTCTTCTTAGTCCTGTTGTTTGGTTTCGTAATATCAATAATCAACGCTAACTAAAAAAATATGCAAATTATTCAAATTAATTTGTGCAAAATGCTTTTGCTTGTATTATAAGTATAAAGTTAAGTGAGTTGTAAAGTAATAATGAAAGATAAAAATGAATCCTCAGGATCCCCAAAGTCCAAATATACCACCTCAGCCGAATCCGGCGGGTCCGGTATTTAATCCTGCGCCTGATCCCCCTCAACCTCCGGTTGCGCCGCAGGGGTATGTTAATCCCGTCCAACCAGCGGCTGCCCCGGCGCCTCAGGTATTCGGTCCCGGACAGCCACAAATCTCTCCCGCGCAACCGGTTGTACAGCCACCGGCTCCACAATTAGTTGTCCCATCTGCTCCGCAAGGTCTTCAGCCACCGGTTCCGCAACCTGCACAAGCCCCACAGTCTATTTATCCGACTCCCGTTGCCACATCCGGCCAGGCTGCTCCCGGGATGCCCGGCCAGCCAACCCCGGGACAACCATACAGCACGCCGGTCCAAACAGGATTTTCCAGCCCTAAGAGCGGTCTCGGAGCTAAGCTTAAGAGTAAGCCCAAATTACTGGCTGGCACAATACTTGGTGTAGCGACTCTGGGAATCGCAGCGGCAGCTATAGTTTTTGTACTACCAGGTCTCAAGGGTCTTCCTCTCGAAACTTACTCTACGGACAACTACTCTCTACTGGTGCCAAAAGATTATGAGCGCAAAGATGAAGTAGCAGGCGGACTGTCATTCGAAGAAAAAGAGGGGACAGAAGATACAAAATCCTCAGTGGTAGTAACAGTAGAAAAATCCCCGGAAAAAATCACCAAAGATGAGCAGGATCAGGTACTACTTGCATTTGACGAAGGTATTAAGTCATCACTGGAATCTGAAGTTAAAGAAGGTAATACGCTAGAGGACTATAAGGCAGAGAAGACTACCTATAAGAATAGTCCCGCACGAATTGTAACAGCTAACGTCAAAGACAAAGGCAAACAAGCGGGTAAAATGAAAGTGCTGGTGGGTGTTTCTGACTCGGCAGTGTTTGTCATAGGTGTACTGGCCCATGACGGCGATAAAGGACTTTCAAAAAATACCGACAAGATCATCAACTCACTCCAGCTAAAATAGCTCCTGGCTCCCGTTCAACCTTTCGTTATACAATGGTCTGACCTCATTCAGAACTCTTCTTTGAGCTAAAAATGCCCTTTTTGGTTGGAATCACCTAAAATTTTCTAACCATATCTCTGATATGCTGATAAAATTGTAAGGTGATTCTATCTCAAAAATCATCATTCCCATTATCAAAGCAGATTTTTGAAAGAGGTCAGGTATGATAGATATTCAGTTTGTGCGGGACAACCCGGAGTTGGTTCAGGAAAAATCCGGACAAAAAGGCATCACTGTCGACATTGAGCAATTACTGAAATTAGACGGGGAACGCAAAGATTTGCTGGGTCAGGTAGAGGATTTGAGACGTCGACGCAATGAAATCGCCGAGTCAATGAAAGGTGGCAAACCGGAGGACTCCCTGATGGAAGAAGGCCGCCAAATCAAGATCGGGCTGAATGAACGCGAAAAATATCTGAAAGAATCAGAAGAGCAATGGAATGCTCTGCTCAAAAAAGTCCCTAACATGCCCGCTGATGATGTACCTGTCGGTGCTACTGAAGAAGAGAATGTAGTTGTCAAAACATGGGGCGACAAGCCACAGTTTGATTTTGAGATTAAAAACCACGCAGAAATTGCCGAAGCCAAAGGTTGGATCGATAAAGAACGTGGGGCAAAAATTGCCGGTGCGCGCTTCGTTTACCTGAAAGGTGATCTGGTGATGCTGGAATTTGCTCTTTGGCAGCTTGGCCTTAATGTCCTGACAAGTCAGGAGACTTTGCAAAAAATAATAGATGACAATAACCTGCAGACCAGCGCAAAACCCTTTGTACCGGTATTACCACCGGCTGTGGCGAAGACTGAAGTATACCTGGCAACCGGTCGGCTCAAAAAAGAGGAAGAAACCTACAAATTAGAAAATGATGACCTATGGCTCAATGCCAGTGCCGAACATACGCTGGCTCCGATGTATATGGGAGAAGTTCTGGCAGAAAATGACCTGCCGATTCGCTACGTTGGCTATACGACTGCTTTTCGGCGGGAAGCCGGAACATATGGCAAAGACACCGAGGGCATGTTTCGCCTGCACCAGTTCAACAAGCTCGAAATGGAAAGCTTTACGACTGCCGAAGATTCCATGCAGGAACACCTGCTGATGGTTGCTATTCAGGAGTACCTTATGCAGCAGCTTAAACTGCCATATCAACTGCTTAACAAATGTACAGCCGACATTGGATTTCCGAACGCGCGCGGTATGGATATTGAAGTCTGGCTCCCGGGTCAGGACCGCTACCGTGAGACGCATACAGCCGACTACATCACTGATTTTCAGGCACGCGGCACTAATACGCGCGTGAAGCGAAATGACGGTGCGATCCAGTTCGTACATAACAATGATGCCACGGCTTTTTCGCAGCGGCCTTTGATCGCGATCATCGAAAATTATCAGCAGGCTGATGGATCAGTTATTGTTCCGGAAGTTCTAAGGCCCTACATGGGCGGAAGGGAACGCATATAAATATGACGAAAGCTTTGCATATCAGCGGGGTTCATAGCAAATTATCGAGTGAGGTAGCGGCCTACGCCCGCAAAAAACTTGGTCCTCTGGACAAATACGCGCCGAGAAAAGCTACCAAAAGCATGCACACAGAGGTCAAACTCAAAGAAGATCATGCCAAAAACAAGATGAACTGTACCTGCGAAGTCATAATGCATTTGCCGCATGCTACCATTACCGTTCATGAAAAGTCGACTACAATGTTTGCAGCCATAGACCAGGCCGAAGATAGGTTAAAAGTCCAGCTCAAAAAATACAAAGACAAACACGCTGCTTCGCGTATCCATCGCCGGATCCTCGGCCGCCTCCGCCGAAAAGCCTAAGGTTATTTATAAATTCGAATGACAATCACAAATCATATTCTGGCCGGGTCTGTTATCGGGCTGGTAGTCAAAGAGCCTGCTTCAGCGATTGCTTTATCGCTTGCTTCGCACTTTGCTATGGATGCCTTGCCTCACTTCGGCTATCCGGGTAACAAAGGATTCTCCGAGGCTCTGAAACACCGATTGAGTTATGTTGTCGGCTATCTGACCTTAATTTTGACAATTACGGTAAGCCTGATACTGATAGTAAATAATCAGTGGTTTGCTCTGTTATGCGGTATCATTGCTGCCTCTCCTGATGTTATGGGTTGGTACAACTTCCTCGCCTATGAAAAGAAAGGCAAATCTGCCAAAGGTATGCTGGAATTGTTCCACATCAAATTCCACCGGCGCATTCAGAAATTTGAACGCCCATGGGGAATCTACATAGAAATTTTTACTTTTATAACTTTATTAATACTAGCTCTAAAAAATATACCCTGAATTTTAACGTCTTATTCGTAATATTAATCAAAATTATCTCTAGTAATTTTTCCATGGAATTGCCTCAGGCCCGAAAAGTTTTTGATGAGCGAGTGTCAAAACAACAATTAGTAATCATGGACACAGTCCGGACTTATTCCTTAAGGATTAACAAAGAAATCCGGGCCGACCAGAGGGAGTCGCCCATATATTGTTGGCTTTGACTTGTGAGATCATAAAGAGCTTTTAGTCGCCTGCGGCGTTTTTGAATACTTTTGTTGCTGCTGACAAAAGTATTGACTTGGTTCTTCGTCGGAAGAACATATTTTTGATTCTTAGCAAAGAACACTGAAAATCACAAATTATCTGGCCATATTCTTCTTCTTTGAGGTATACTATATGGAACCTTAGGGCTCTTGAAGAAATAATTTTCCATCTGGCTAGCCCTTTGCGTCTAAAACTAATCCCGGCTCAGTCCTACGTACCAATGGGTACGCTTCCTTATCCGGAATCAGTTTCAGATCACAAATCATCTACCCAGAGTGATAATTTATTTCTTCAAGAGCCCTTAGTGGAGTGAGGAAATTGTTTAATTTATGAAGAAAATCCTGAAGAAAGTTATAGGCGACCCGAACGCGCGCGTAGTAAAGCGTCTGAAGCGCCGTGTAGGCGCCATAAATGCTCTTGAATCCACATATAAGCCGATGAGTGATGCTCAGCTGACAAAACAGACTGACAAGCTAAAGGAGCGCCTTAAAAAGGAATCACTGGACAAAATATTGCCGGACGCCTTTGCAGTAGTGCGCGAGGCAGCCAGGCGCAAACTCGGACAACGGCACTTTGACGTACAGCTGATCGGCGGCATGGCTCTTCACATGGGCAGCGTGGCCGAGATGAAGACAGGGGAGGGTAAAACTCTGACTTCGACCGCGCCGGTGTATTTGAACGCACTTACTGAAAAAGGTGTCCACGTCGTGACCGTCAATGATTATCTGGCGCAGCGTGATGCCGGCTGGATGGGGCAGATCTTTCATTTTTTGGGACTGCAAACCGGCGTAATTATTGCAGATCACTCATTTCTGTATGATCCGAAATTCGATAACAAAGACCACGACGACCCCCGGATAAAACAGCTCAGACCCTGCACCCGTCAGGAAGCTTATGCTGCCGACGTGACATACGGAACAAATAATGAGTTCGGTTTTGATTACCTGCGCGACAATATGGTACGTGAGGTTGAGCAGCTGCGACAGCGCGAGCTCAATTTTGCAATCGTGGACGAAGTCGACTCTATTCTGATCGACGAAGCACGTACGCCGCTGATTATTTCTGCGCCATCTACCGCCAGCGGTAATGCGTATCAGCAATTTGCCAAGCTTGTACGAACTATAGAGCGGGACAAGCATTATGAGGTCGATGAAAAGCGCAAGGCCGTAGCCCTGAACGATGACGGTATAGACAGCATTGAGAAAAGTCTGGGGATAGAAAATTTATATGCTACCGGCAATATTCGCACTATATATCATCTGGAACAGGCCCTCAAAGCTCAGGCATTGTTCAAACGGGACAAAGACTATGTGGTCACAACGGACGGGGAAGTTGTTATTGTCGATGAATTTACCGGTCGTTTGCTGAAAGGGCGGCGCTATAATGAAGGATTACATCAGGCTATAGAGGCCAAGGAAAACGTAGAGATTCAGGAAGAATCCATGACCCTTGCAACTATCAGTTTCCAGAATTATTTCCGGTTGTATGACAAGTTATCCGGTATGACCGGTACTGCTACAACAGAGGCAGAAGAATTTCATCAGGTGTACAAACTTGATGTTTATGAGATTCCGCCGAACCGCAAGCTTATCCGCGATGATAAGCCTGATCGTATCTACAAAACCGAAGTAGCCAAATTCCGTGCTATAGCCCGTGAAGTTAAGGCACTGAGTAAAAAAGGTCAGCCGGTTCTGCTCGGTACTGTATCGATTGCCCGCAACGAGACTCTGAGTAAACTGCTTAAAAAAGAAGGTGTAGTACATCAGGTCCTCAATGCCAAAAATAACGAAAAAGAAGCCGCCATTATAGCCAAAGCCGGTACCAAAGGTGCTGTGACTCTGGCTACTAACATTGCCGGTCGTGGTACCGACATCGTGCTGGACAAAGATGCCAAAAAAGCCGGAGGACTATTCGTGTTAGGCAGTGAACGTCATGAATCACGCCGTATCGACAATCAGCTCCGCGGTCGTTCCGGACGTCAGGGTGATCCGGGCGAAACGCAATTCTTCGTCAGTTGCGAAGATGATCTGATGCGTATTTTTGGCGGGGAACGTATCATGAAAGTTATGGACCGTCTTAAAGTTGACGAAGATACACCGGTTGAGAATCGCATTATCAGCAAGAGTCTGGAGGGAGCGCAGAAAAAAGTGGAAGGCTTCAACTTCGATACGCGCAAAAATGTTGTCCAGTACGATGATGTGATGAACCGACATCGTAAGGCAACTTACAGCATGCGTGGCGAAATACTGCGCAATGCCGATATCAGCAGGCGGGTACGCGAATTTATACATTCCGAAGCTAAAGATCTGGCTGATTCAGAGGTAGCAACCACCGATCATTATGAGGATCATCTGAAAGAAGTATTTCCCCTTGATGACAAAACTCTGGATCGCTTATTTGACCTGTCACCCGATAAGTTTGCGTCAGAGCTGGAAAAAGCAGTTGATAAACTGTACAAAGAACAGGAAGAACGCTTTGGAGCAGAGATACTTCGTAAGATCGAGCGCGACATCTATCTGCAAATACTGGATAATTTCTGGATGCAGCATCTGGAGAATATGGATCATCTCCGCGAGGGTATTCACTGGATGGGTGTTGGCCAGCGTGATCCACTCGTTGAGTATCGTCAGCAATCTCAACGTATTTTTGAGGATATGCAGCGTGCCCTGCGTCATGAAGTTGTGCGGAATCTGTTTAATGCCCGTCCAATTTCTCAGGCAGATCTCGACAAAGCAGTAGAGACCGATCTTACACGGGCAGCACGATCATCCGTAAGCAATGCCGATAAGATTATAGAGGCCGAAGAATTCCAGGAAACAGATTTCAAGAGTGAAGCGACAGAAGAAGCCGAGATCAAAAAAACGAAAAATAAACTCAGGAAGAGTCATAAAGCCGAACGTCAGCGTAAGGCAAAAGCCCGCAAAAAAGGACGAAAATAATTTGCAATGCGTAATTGGCAGTTTGCAATAGTTTATCAATTAACTATGAGCTATTTACTACCTCAATGCCAATTGCTAATAGCTAATGCATCGTTCATAGCTAATAGTAAATCGGAAATTGTAACCTTGTGAGTCATACAGTAACAGAACTTCAGTTAAAAAATGGTGCCAAAGGTCTGCTGGTGCATATTCCGGAAGCTACTGTGATGACAATCGAGATCAACTTCCGGGCCGGTGAGTATCTGGTTGATACACCGAAGTGGGAAACACCTCACATTATGGAGCACCTGCTTCTTGGTGCAAACAAACGTATCCCCAAAGCACGAATCTTTCAGGCCGAATTCGAAAAGAACGGGGCATACTGTAATGCCAGCACCAGCGCATATGACATCACATATGAAGCAGAATGTGCAGACTTTGAGTGGGAGCGTATTCTGGATCTTATGTTGGTTGCGATCACTGATCCGCTATTCCTGGATGAAGAATTTGATGCCGAAGTCGGTAACGTACGTGAAGAGTTGACGGGACGTGCCAACAACCATTTCCGACATCTCAGTCTTGCCCTACGTGAAGCTTTCGGTCTGTGTGCTCTGACTGACAAAGAACGCCTGGAACTGATGCAGAATGTTACGTTGACAGATGTCAAAAAACACTACGAACGCACCCACACTGCCGATAATATGCGGTTCATTCTGGCAGGCAACTTTCCGTCAAAACGCCGTATCCATATCAAGAATGTGTTAGAAGATATCGCGCTGCCTGTAGGGACGGGTCGTCTTGATCTTCCTCAGGAAATACCGCAGAAGCTTGAAAAGGTACTGTTTATTCCCAACAAAACTGTCGATAATATTCACTTTTATCTGGATACGTTTCACACAGGTCATATCAGCGATCCGGAATTTGACGCGCTGTTGCTCGTAAACAGCATGTTAACAGAAACCTTATATTCCCGGATTCTGGGTACTGCCCGGGAACGCGGTCTGGTATATGGTATGAGCTCCAGCGCACATACCGGCAAATTCAGTACCAACTGGTGGTTCGGCACTCAGGTGAGTGTAGGCCACGCACCGGCCTTATTCGATATTATCATAAGAGAGATAGAGAAGGTGAGGGCCGGTGACCTGTCGGCCAAAGATATCGATGATGCAAAGCAGTACTCGTTGGGCCGGTACCAGCGCAGCGGACAGACCGTAGGCGGTATTGCCGGTATGTATGCCGGCCGGTATTTTTACGAAGACATCATCCATTACTATCAGGATGTTCCGAAGCACATCAAAGCTATTACTAAGAAACGCATTGTCGATACATCTAAAGTACTATTTGCCGATGATATATGGGGTCTGGGCGTACTCGGTGGCAACGACCGCATTGTAGCCGACATGCTCCACGCCCAAGCCTCTGTCCTGTGGTGAGAAAGTATTAATTTGTTGCTTGAATGCGTGGTTTGGCAGGGAATTTTCCACTATAAAAACGTCCAAAAATAGTATTTTTACCGTTACCGGATTTAATTTTTTCCTCAAATAACTTGAAGCTATGTCGTAGCCTTTCATGAGAATTCCTTGTTTCTACTGTTCCAGTTGCAGGATCTATCGCCCTGGGGTAAGTAAAGCTACCCCTGAGTAATATTGTTTGTTCCAGCGATAAACGCTGAGTGGCAGATATGAGACTGTTAGAACTTATACCAAGATGGGCGGCAACCTGTAGGATATCAACCGCTTGCTGTCTCTTTTCAAAATCCGGATCACTTGATGCAGCAGTGAATAAGATTGCTGCCGGTACATCGTGCTTGTCGAATAAGTCTGCGACTAGTCTTTTAGTTACTATTAAACGTCCCGTTGGATCTGCTGAAAGACCTGCTGAAATGACATTATGCAAGTTTGTAGTTAGCAAAGCGGGTTTCTCATAGGCAATTCGCATCAGTGAATTCAGGATAATCGTCTTACCATCAAAGGCTGTTGATATCTTCGCGCCGGTTTCAGGGCCATATCGTTCCAACAAAGATGCCGGATTGAGTAGCGCGAATTCTGTTTCGGATAAATCAGCTGGCACAGAGTCAAATAGCTCCATCCAGGAATCGGTAGCCTTCGATAGCTGATCGCTGCGTATTTGTATTCCCGCCAGCTGATTGTGAACCGCATCGAGTGCCGTAAGCGAGTTGTCGTGTAGTATTGTCGGCGGTGTTTCCGCAACATGCACATAAGACATTTGTCCAAAGCACACGGTTTCAAAATCAACTAATCGTTGCGGGTTTGTTGGTATGTCAAGGGCCATGTGTCTGGCATAAGCTTTTAATTTGCTTGTAGGTTTTGGCTTGGTTATCCCATCTCTTACATTAACTTCGACATCTATGCTTTCAATAAGTTGATCAAAATCACTTGTATCAACCTTTGCAGTGAATGAATCAGTGTAAGCGTATAGACCGCGTTTTTGGTTTGTTCTATCGGCAAGGTACTTTGCTTTTGCCTCAAGCATTGCCGTCTTTTTTGCTCGCTTCGTTTCGCTTGTAGCAATCTTCTTGGTCTCAACATCTGCTGTTTGCACTATTCTTGGCAGCGAAACTCGCTCTGTGTTCACGAGTTTGGCTGCTTTTTCGTCTTTTCTCTCTTGAGCTTCTTCGATAATGCGGTTAGCAAAGTCAAAAATAGCACTTCCCTGAGAACGATCACCGATACGATCTAATAGTATGACAGCGCCTTCCGTAACCATCTTTTTGGTAAGTAAGTCCTGTGGCTTCTGAACTGTTTCGGCGTCTCTCCTAAAAGCTTCTAGAGCTATGCTTACTGAAAAATCTCTGGTTGCAATTACCGAGATGCCTTTTACATGAAAAAGTGAGTTCTGCTTATTTGGCTTACGACTGTCCAGTGCTTCCGGAACAACGGCTATAACTTCTTCCGTTAGTACCTTGTCTGAAAGCGCCCCCCCCTCTAGTGGCAAATTTCTAGCTAGAGCATCTCTGACAAAAGGAAGCTGAAAATCTTCTGTCTCAGTAACTCTAGTTGCCGATAAATCATACGAAAAAGCACCATTAGAAAGTGGCGTCTCTATAGGACCAAATGCTGCCTCATGAGCCATAATATATCATTAAATCAGATTTTATAGTTTTATACAACCTTAAGCTTTTTGTGTAAAGCTATGCTCTATACTATCTAGAGTTATGGATTTAAAGACACGAATACAGAATTTGGAACAAGAACTAAGGGATGCTCTAAGACGGATTGGTTTTGACGCACTCAAGACAGAACGAGAGAAGCTATTTGCTAAGAGCCAAGCGGCGGATTTTTGGCAGGATAATCTGAGTGCTCAGGGCGTTATGCAGCAGTTATCCAAGCTGGAAATACGGATAGAACCATGGCAGAAGCTCCAAAAAGAGCTGTATGAACTCAAAGAGATGTCAGAACTGGACGATAAAACTCTTCAGGATGATCTGGAAAAACAGCTGAAACAACTCGAAGCAGAATTAGAAAAACTGCGCACGGAGCTGGCTTACAGCGGACCGCATGATCAGGCAGATGCCCTGTTGAGTATTCATGCCGGTGCCGGAGGTACCGATGCACAGGATTGGGCACAGATGCTGCTTCGCATGTATATGCGATGGGCCGAACAAAGTAAATATAAAGTAACTACTATTGACGAATCAGCCGGAGACGAAGCGGGCATCAAAAGCGTGACGATATCAATTAGCGGTCCACTGGCCTACGGCAAACTTAAGGGGGAGCATGGCGTACATCGCCTGGTCCGGCTCAGCCCGTTCAACGCCAATAACCTGCGCCAGACCAGCTTTGCCAAAGTAGAAATATTGCCCAGAACAGACCAGCCTGACGTTGTACCTCTCGATGAAAAAGAGCTCAAAATTGACGTTTACAGGGCGGGTGGTCACGGTGGTCAGAGCGTTAATACTACTGATTCAGCCGTGCGGATAACACATTTGCCTACAGGGCTCACTGTCAGTATCCAGAACGAACGCAGCCAACTGCAAAATAAAGAAACAGCCCTGACTATTTTGCGGTCACGACTGGCACATCTGCAGTCAGAACAGCACGCAGAGAAATTATCCGAACTCAAAGGTCCCAATCAGTCTGCTGAATGGGGCAACCAGATTCGCAGCTATGTTCTTCATCCATACAAACAGGTCAAAGATTTACGCACTAATTACGAAAGCAAAGACCCGTCAGCTGTCCTTGATGGTGCGCTGGATCCATTTATTGAATCCTATAGCAAATCGTAAAAGTCCTATATAATAACTGGTAATGATTTTGCTGGACAGGGTAACTAAGACATATGGCAAAGGCAACGGATCGGCGCTGGATCGTATCAATCTGCATGTTGAACCCAAAGAATTTGTAATTGTAGTCGGACAAAGCGGAGCGGGCAAATCCACATTACTGAAGTTGCTGACCCGCGAAGAACGGCCCACAAGTGGCAAGATTATTGTGGGTGGTATCGACTACGAACGTCTCAAAGACCGTAATATTCCAAGGCTGCGCCGTCGTATAGGCGTGGTATTCCAGGATTTCAAGTTATTACCCAATAAGACAGTTTTCGAGAATGTCGCTTTCGCGCTCGAAATTGTCGGTATGAGCAACCGTGAAATCAAACACACTGTTCCCAAAGTCCTGAATATCGTCGGTTTGAAAGGCAAGGAAAAGAGCTACCCCCGCGAGCTTTCCGGCGGAGAACGACAGCGTGTAGCAATTGCCCGGGCCGTAGTACGTCAGCCCAAGATACTAATCGCCGACGAACCAACAGGCAACCTTGATCCTAAGCATGCATGGGACGTCATCAAAGTACTGGAAAAGATTAACAGATACGGAACCACTGTTCTGCTGACCACCCATAACCAGGATATTGTTAATCGTCTCAGGCGCCGCGTAGTGACAATTAAAGATGGCAGAGTCGTTAGTGACAAAGCCAATGCTCAGTACGAGCTGTAGCGGACCAGGTCATCATATATGAAACATGATTTGATTACACTGGAGCGGATATTCAAAACCGGATTTATCAATTTCATCCGCAATGCCTCTTTATCAATCGCTGCTACAGCAGTAATGGTCGTTACGCTCACTATAGTTTTGTTCTCGGTTATTGCCAACGCTACTTTTTCTCACACCGTGTCTGAAATTAATAAAACAATAGATATATCGGTTTATCTCAAAGATTCAGTGACAGAAGATCAACGCAACAAGCTTATCAACGAACTGAAGGGTCTGCAGAATGTCCGGGCTGTAGAATATCTCAACAAAGAACAGGCACTCGAGAGTTACCGTGAGCAAAACAAAGATGACGTAGGCCTGTTACTGGCTATCTCCCAGGCTGATAATCCCTTGCCTGCAACAATTCGAATCAAACCAATAGATCCGGCCAGGAACGATGATATCAAAGCAGTCCTTGATAAGCCGGAGATAAGCGCTCTCCAGTCGGATGAAACATCCTATGCAGGTGAGCGCAAACAAAACATTGATGAAATCACTAAATCCACATCATTTTTTCGCAAAGCGATTTTTGCCTCGGCTCTGGTCTTTGCTTTGATATCCATGATGATCATCTTCAATACAATTCAAATGGCCATTTTTAACCGCCGGGAAGAACTGACAATCATGAGATTACTCGGCGCGGGTACATGGTACATCCGCGGTCCCTTTATTGTCGAAACTATGCTCTATGGAGTTATCGCTGCGATCGTATCTATCAGCCTGTGTAATTTTCTGCTTATTGCGCAGGAGAGGGCTTTTGGTACCAGCAGTCTGAGCTTACTTGATATCAATTATGCTACTGACTACTTTGCGAAGAATTTCTCAATATTTTTTGTTGCACTGCTGTTTGCCGGAATAATGATCGGCGCGTTATCATCCCTGATTGCCACCAAGCGCTACCTCAAATTCAACCAGAACTCTACCGTACGCCGCCGCATCCGCCGCAAAAAGAAATAGCACTCTTTATTTAAAAAGACAAAAATTATTATGTAAAAATCAGTTTCAAGCCGGCCTGAAAGGCCGTCCCGACTTCCTTTTTGTGCCAACAAAAACGAAGCGAAAAAATGGCAGGCGATTACAGCTTCTTTATGATCTCATTGTCAAAAGACACAATGCTCGGCAAACTAGTCGTTTCATTATTAATTTCCATAGAATGAAACGCCGTCAAACACTGCCTCGACTCTAATTGTGCTTTTGACACTCGCTCATCAGGAACCAGTAAAGCCTGGTTAAAATCCATGGACTAAAGTATTTATATATCCGACACTGAATACGAGTATAGAAACTTTTAAGCAGTTGCTGTTATTTATTAAAGATCAAAAGTTGTTATATATGCGAACTTAGTATATTATTATAAGTAATTAAGTGCGGGAATTAAATGAGTGAAACTGATAGAAGTAGAGAATTAGAACCTGCGGCTTCAGATCAGGTTGCCGAGCTATACTGGCTGGTTCATACCGGATTAAGTTTAGTAAATCGTAATGATACAGTTGGCGGGGATTTTAGTTATTTTACTGCTTCCAGAACCTATGCCGATGATACTTATGATGGATATATTCAAGGTGATCTCGTCAATCCTTTAGCAGAGTTCAATACAACTGGCTGCATTGCAATTATTGGAACCGGAGAGCTCGCTGAAAAAACAAGTATAACAACATTGGAGCAAACACGAGAATTACCGCATTTTATAACAGGATTTTATCTTTTCCATCAAGACACACGATTAGAAATTCGTAAGCATACTACTCTAGGGAAGCCAATTGATATAGATGTCAGAAAAGAAGCAGAGAAATTTGAGGACGGGAGCCTGGAAAATGATTTTGACTTAGGCACGGTAAGCCGACGAGAGATATCAGAGCTTATCAAGCAGGTAAAGCAAGCACTGGGTTTAGAAAAGACCGCAGAGCTTACGTTTAAAACTTTTGTTAAACAGCATGTTCTAGGATGGCTGGGAAAAGCTGGTATAGGTCATTTTAAGCGAGATAGGTAAAAGTTCTCAATTCCTGATTCCGTTCAGGCCCGAAAAGCTCCTGATGAGCGAGTGTCAAAAGCACAATTAGAGCCGAGGGGTTGTTTGAGACCTGTCTATCTTAAGTAATAAAGACAGGTTGAGTTACCCGAGCATTGTGCTCTTTGACAATGAGATCCTCAAGAGCTTTTAGAGCCTGTTGCTTCTTTGCCTACTTTCTGGTCAACACAAGAAAGTAGGTTGAGGTGACGCAAAGCGTCAACTTGAAATGAATTTCTTCAAATCTAACTTTTTTCTTCTCATAAGGGAATGAGCCTCAAGGCTCGTGTTATACTTTATATACAGATACATTCCAGCTGTAACAGTAGTATCTGCTTATTCGCAAAAAATAGAAGTATATGCAGGGCCAAAATAATTAGAAATTAAATCTGTTGGAGTCAACAGATAAATTCTCCGTTTTCAGCGGGGAGAGGGGTTGATTATTTTGCTTATGCATGCTAGTATAGAAGCGTTACATAAAAAAATGAAAAACATCAAAAATAAAATGCTTTCAACACCTCTTCTGCGCGGCGCGGCAACACTGGGTATTACGGCGATATTTGGAGTCAGTGTTTTGGTGCACACCTTTGTTCAGGCTGACCAGTTTCAGGCACAGATTGATGCGATTAATCACGATAGCAGTCTCAAAAAAGACGCTCAGGGCCAGTTAGGTGCTCAGGCTGCAGGTTTATCAGACACAATTGCCAAGCTGCAGGGAGAAATTCAGGCGTTAGAGCGTCAGATTGTTGCGAACCAGCAAAAAGCTGATGATTTACGTGCTCAGATAGTGGCCGCGGAGGCCGAGCTGGCCAGGCAGAAGGCTATGCTGGGTGACATGATCAAAGCTATGTATCTGGAAGGCGATATTACTACTGTAGAAATGCTGGCTTCCAGCAAGGATCTTAGTGATTATTTTGACAAACAACAATATCAGGAAACTGTACGTAATAAAATCAAAGCTACTGTCGATAAAGTCACACAGCTTAAACTCGACCTCAATACCCAGAAAGAAACACTGGAAAAGCTGATAGCTGATCAACAGCTTATAAGAGAACAGGTTAATGCCCAGCGCGCCGAACAGGACCGTCTGCTTGCCCTAAATCAGAGCGAGCAAAGTGCTCTGGATCAGCAGATAAGAGCTAATAGCGGTAAGGTTGCCGAGCTGCGAGCCGCACAGGCTGCAGAGAACGCCAAGCGTTTCCGTGGTAGCGGTGTAAAGGTTGTGGCCGGCTCAAACGGCAACGATACGTATCCTGCAATATGGCGAAATTCACCTCAGGATAGCCTTGTAGACAGCTGGGGTATGTACAACCGCGAATGTGTTAGCTGGACTGCATGGAAAGTGCATTATAGTGGCCGGCACATGCCTTATTGGGGTGGAATCGGCAACGCCAACCAGTGGGATGATAATGCTCGTCGGGCTGGAATACCGGTAGATGGCAACCCGAGGGCTGGCGACATAGCTGTTGCGCACTGGGGCTACTACGGACATGTGATGTATGTCGAGTCAGTAAATCCCAACGGTACCATCAATATCAGTCAGTACAATTATGACTTCAACGGGACGTACTCTGAAGCTTATAACTTCCCGACAGCTGGTCTTGTATTCATCCACTTCTAACAAATAACCTTTGTCAGGTGATCGCACAAATCAAAGAAGTTTAAAATATTGCTTTTGGTTAGCGTTTATAACTGTTTTTACGGTAGAATATAGAATATATAGAAAATTAACAGAGAGGGGTGGCAACACTTGAATTACATGGCAAATTATCCGGCTCCCACGGAGCCGGCACCGAAGCGGGGTATCCCGGGGGCTTTAAAGTTAGCAGCAGTCGGGGCAGTATCAATAGTTATGTTCGGCATAGGCGTTCTGACAGGGCAGGGCAGGATCAGCTTTAGCTCTGACAAACCCGCTAACCAATCAGTACAGAAACAACCGGCCGGCAAATTTGATTACTCGTCTATTGAGGGATTATCAGCTCAGCTACGCCAGAATTTTGACGGCGAACTGGATAATGCCAAACTGGAAGAGGGACTAAAAGAGGGACTGGTCAAAGCCGCCGGTGACCCATACACCGAGTACTTCAATGCCGAGGGGAGTAAAGAGCTTCAGGAGCAGTTAAGCGGCTCGTTCGAAGGGATAGGCGCTGAACTTGGTAAACAGGAAGATGCAATTGTGATCATTTCGCCGATTGCAGGCTTCCCCGCAGAGAAAGCCGGGATGAAACCGCGTGATATTATCTACGAAATAAACGGCAAGACAGCGGCTGACATATCAATCAGTGAGGCGGTCAAACAGATCCGCGGGCCCAAAGGCACCAAAGTTAAACTGACAGTTATACGTGATGGTCAGAAGCTGGACTTCGAAATCACCCGTGAACAGATCAGCATCCCGAGTGTTACTAGTGAGATTGTAACCGGGAACATCGGTATTATCAAAATCTCACGTTTCGGTGAAGATACGGTGGACTTAGCCTCCAAAGCCGCTACTGATTTCAAAGCAAAAGGTGTAACCGGCGTCATATTGGATCTTCGCGGGAACCCCGGTGGTTATCTGGAAGGATCGGTCAAAATCAGCAGCCTGTGGCTGGACAAAGGCAAACTGGTCGTTGAAGAAAAACGTGGCGACAAGGTAATAAAAGACCACAAAGCTACCGGTAATTCGATATTATTCGGTATACCGACAGTAGTGTTAATCGACGAGGGTAGCGCCAGTGCCAGCGAAATCGTAGCCGGTGCACTCAAGGATCACAAAGCCGCGACAATCATGGGAACCAAAAGTTATGGCAAGGGCAGTGTTCAGCAGGTCCTGCCGCTGAATGACGGAGGTACGCTTAAGGTCACAGTAGCCCGCTGGTTCACGCCGGCCGGCCGTAACATCGATAAAGAGGGTATAGAACCTGATCAGAAAACTGATCGGAGTACAGAAGACATCAAGGCCAACAAAGATCCACAGAAAGATGCGGCACTTTCCAAGCTCAAGAAGTAAAACTCTCAAACCGGATAAAATTCATGGACTGACGCATATAGTGGAAGAGAAACCGTATCAGATGAACCGGGAGGTGTGCTTGACAAAAGTGAGGAAGTAGTGTAGTATGTAAGTATCGTTTTCAAAAACAAAAAACAAGGAAAAATTATGAATGCCCCAAACGAAATAACAACTCAAACCTCAGCTGTAGCCACTCACGATTTAGGTAATACCGCTTTAACCGGTTCCACACCAATACCCAGAGGAGGTTGGCAGGATCCGATAGACGCAAATCCTGAAGCAGAACATCAGGCACAACTGGCATCACCAGTTGCGCAAAATCCGGCCAGAGCAAATGAGCAAATGGCACAGGCAGCCCCGCCCGAAATTCCCGGCTGGCACGAATAGAAATCAAAATTATCGAAGTAATTTTTCCATGGATTTTCTCAGGCCTGAAAAGCTCCTTGACGTGGCGAGTGTTAAAAGTACAATTAGAGCCAAGGCAGTGTTTGAAGATATTTCATTCTAAAAATCAATAAAAGAAATATCAAGTTTGCCGGGCATTGTTCTCTTTGACAGTGAGATCATAAAAAAGATTTTCGTGTCCTGCGGCGTTTTTGGATACTTTTGTTGCTGCAGGCAAAAGTATCGACTTGGTTCTTCGTCGGAAGAACATTGCTTTGGTTCTTTTAAGAACACTCCCATTGTGTGAGATAATAAGAGGCAAGTTATAGCCATATATTATTAATGAGTAAATTCAAGTCCAAAAAGAAAGTTCAGCCGGCGCGTTTCGATATGCATCGTACAATTGCATATCCGGCCCGTGAGTATTCAAAGCAACCTGTCGAGCAGATTGAAGAACCGGCAAAAAAGCGGTTTTTTACCTGGAAAAAGGGAATATTACTTTTAATTCTGTTTATACTAACGCCTTTGCTGATAATTGGTATCTGGAATGCCCGTAATTTTTCGCAGGCCAGCAAAAAGCTTTTTGGCAGCGGCAATATTCTGCAGCTTTTGAACTCCACTCCGCTCAAAAGCACCGAACAGGGGCGGGTAAATATGCTGCTAATCGGCTATTCTGCCGATGATCCCGGCCACGCCGGAGGCACGCTGACAGACTCAATCATGGTTCTGAGTCTCGATAAAAACACGAATACCGGCTATATGCTCAGTATTCCGCGTGATTTATATGTTGATATCCCTGGCTATGGTTACGCTAAAATCAATGAAGCCTTTCAGAATGGCAAAATGGATGACTTCAGTGAAGCCGGCTATTCCTCCGGCGGCAGCGGTTTACTGGAAAAAATTATAGATGAAAACTTCGGTATAAAAGTCCATTATTATACTATTATCAACTATGGTGCCGTGAAGGATATGGTCAGTGCGCTGAATGGTATTACTATTGATATAAAGAGCGATGATGTGCGAGGGTTATATGATCCCAACTTTCTGCCCCGCGAAGGCGGACCGCTCAAGCTGTCGAACGGACCGCAGCAAATTGATTCGGAGACTGCTCTCAAACTGACACGTGCCCGTGGGGCGGCAGGCAATTCCTACGGCTTTGCGCGCTCTGACTACAACCGTGCCCAGCATCAGCGTCAGGTACTTGCGGCCATCAAAGACAAAATCAGCTGGGAGCTCATTCTGGATCCCCGCCGGAATGATAAATTATTTGACGCCGCGGCCAATAATATCAAAACTAATTTACAGGCCGGTGAAGCTTTGCCATTCTACAGACTATTTAATGGTGTTCCGGCTGCCGGTCTGGAGCCGATTGGCCTCAACGACATAGGCGGAACAGACCTGCTACGCAGCTATCAGACACCGAATGGCCAGTCAGCTCTGATCCCTGCTGCCGGAATCGATAACTACCTTCAGATTCGTAAGGCCTTAAACAGGTAATTCAGAAATATTACATAGTGTTAATTTTCTAACTGTGAAATAATTCCCTAAGCTATATTATTATACTGTTAACAATTAATTAAGGAGTAACAATCATGGCAGACAAGAAACCAAGTATCACCGATCAGGCCAGTGAAGCAGGCGAAAAGGCGCGTAAAGCCTGGGAAGAGAATAAGAAAGAAACCCGAAAAAAACAGCTGCTTAATGGCGGCTTGTAGAATAGCGATAGTATGAATAAATACGGGCCGAAGGCAGGTGCAGAGGTTGAGAAAGCGGTGCACGATTATAAGGCCGGGAAACTAAAGTCCGGTCAAAGTGAGCAGAAAGTAACCAGTCGCAAACAGGCGGTAGCTATAGGCTTATCCATAGCCCGCAAAAAAGGTGCCAAAGCTCCCAGACGGTGAATAATTCGTTCACGATTAGCACGAAACTGAACAAGCAGGTGGTAGATATTACCGATATTGTACAGGGTTACATTGGTAATGAGTCCATTTGTTGTTCAGTTTTTGTTGCCCATACAACCTGTGCTGTTACGACAGCAGATCTTGATCCCGGGACCGACCTTGATTTGCTTGATGCGGTCTGGGAAATGATACCAAAATTAAAATACCGCCATCCTCATGATCCCTCACATGTCCCGGCTCATCTGGCTAGTTCAGTAATCGGTCCCGGCGTTATGATACCTGCGAAGGACGGGAAGCTGATCCTTGGTACATGGCAGCGCATTATTCTGGTAGAGCTGGATGGCCCGAAACAACGCACAATTATTACGACAAATATATCCGGGTATCAGTAAATATACTGGAATGATCCCGCCGACGCATTACGGCTGCTAACAACCCCTAATCCTGCATAGTTCATCTCGCTGACGCGTATAGTACCATCACCATTTACAGCTTCAACATATACGACATGCATACCTTGCTGTCCGATAGCTCCGACGCGCGGTACGGAACCGGTAGCTATACCTTGCGCTGCAGCCCTGGCAACCCAGGTATTGGCATTACCGAGGTTATTTGGCAGGTCTCCCCGACGTTGTTTGGCATAGAAGGTACAATAACCCGCTGCATAGGTGTTACCACCGGCCGGGGCTCTTGTGCTTACTTTTCGTGGCGAGGCAGGAGTTGCCTTGGTCTTAGCTTTTGTCGAAGGTTTAACCGAAGAATTATATACTGTCGCCTGTTCGGTTGTAGCAGGGCTGGCGGGAGGCGGGACAGGGGCTACCGGCAAAGCTCTTTCCGGTAATACTTCCTCCGTTAACGGTATAATAATTTTACTATCAGCATTTATAACATCCGGGTTACTGATCTGTAAGTTTTTAGAATAGAGTCTCTGCCACGAACTGCCATGAGTTGCGGCTATTTTTGATAAAGTTTCTCCGGTTACTACTGTATGTTCGACAGGCTTAGGAGGCTCCGGCGTTTTTACCTCAGGCTTGCTAATCGCAAGTGTCTGATTGACAGGCTTCTGCAGCTCAATACCCGACCCACTAAGCACATTTTTTACTATATTTGTATTGGATGCCTCTTTGGCCTGAATCGGCGAACTATTCGTTACGAAAAATATTGTAAACAAAAATAATCCCGCCGCGATAGCGGATAACCTCATGATACAAAAACCCTCCTCAAAAAACCTGTTTAATTTCTTATTTAAGTCACATCAGGTATAACCCTGATCTGAGTTGTGCGCTTTTACCTCCCAAAAGGCCAAAAAGTGAGCACGAAGTCTAATCTTACAGGCTCAAAAATATATGTCAACTTTTGCGATTAATGCGCCCACTAGTGCCTAAAGGGTTATTATTTTTGACAACAAATCCGGCTATCAGATTATGCTTATGTTTTACAGATATAGTTAATACCTTAGCTTGTAGAGGAGATTTATAATTTGATTGATTTTATGATCTCAAGTGCCTGACTGTAAGCTTTGCTGGCTTGTAAATAGTCCACAGGCACGGGATTAGTTGCCAGATCATCTGTTAAACCAGAGTCCGAGTAGCCACCGGCGACGATAATCGTGTCAGGTTCGCGGCCATAGTTCGGGCCGAGAGTATCATTTTTGTCCAGCTGGAAGTTTCCGGCGATCAAAAAGAAAGCGAAGTTATCTGTATTATCGATTCCGAACGAAGATAATAATGTATCGGTGCGCTGGCCAGGGCCCGGATTCGAGTAAGTCAGCTTTTCGGATGGTTTGACGGCTATGCCGCGGCCGATGTATTTGCCATCGATTTCGCGGGCGCCTTTGCGTATATATATCCGGAAATTTCCGGTTTTTTCGCCGCTGCCAACTGTTACATAACTAAAGTCAGGAGAGGTGATACGGATTCCATTTTCAGCTTCGCTGACTTTCCACTCTTTCGGATATCTGAACTCAAGTCTCAGGTTGTCACTTCTGAATGTTTCACTATTCTTTGCATCCGGAATATCTGATGTTACAGCAGGTGTTTGGGGTAGAGCGGGCTGATTCTGCTGTGAGGCTTGCGGGGAATCTTTTTTGTCGGGAATAAGTTTCCATACGCCGTACCCGATACCTGTGAGTGCGAGCAATGTCATCAGTATCAAAAAAGGCTTCTTAGCTGTTTCCAGAAATGGTCGCTTAGGCTTAAATTTAGGTGATTTGTGTCTTGTTTTGGCTCCGGGCAACTCCACAGGATCACTATAATTAGGATCATTGTCCATCAGAGCTCACCCTTATATAAAATTTCCGGGCCCGAAAATGCCCTTTTTGCCCAAAATAAATCAAACTCTTTCGCAACATAGCTATGGTTATGCTTTGTCAGAGTTTGTCCATTGCGATCAAAAATTATCATCTTTTGGCCTCGAAAATTATATAGGACCAGGCTCTGGTATTATGCACTTTCCACGGAGTTCATACAAGCTCCGGATTTGCCTTAATTAACCGTTTTGAGCTACTATAATATAAGCTAAACGGAGAGGGCAGGTGTTTTAGTAGTGGCTAAGAAGCAGACGAAGTATATATTTGTTACAGGAGGTGTCTTGTCAGGACTCGGCAAGGGTATCACCGCCGCCTCCATCGGCAATCTGCTCAAGGCCCGAGGTCTCAAAGTAAATCTCCAGAAATGTGATCCGTATCTTAATGTTGATGCCGGTACATTAAATCCCCGTGAACATGGCGAATGTTTTGTCACAAAGGACGGCGCTGAGGCCGATCTGGACCTGGGTCATTACGAGCGCTTTCTGGACGAAGAAATGACGGGTATGAGCAGTCTGATGAGCGGTCGGGTGCTGCTTAAAATTATTCAGGACGAAAGAGCAGGCAAATACGCCGGCGAAGATGTGCAGATTATTCCGCACCTTACCGCACTGATACAGGACTATATCCAGCAAGCAGGCGAAGGTTTCGACGTACACATAGTAGAAATTGGAGGCACCGTAGGAGACTACGAGAGCCTGAGCTTTGTAGAAGCGATCCGTGAATTTGCAATACGCGCCGGCCGGGAAAATTGTCTGTATGTACATGTTGTCTATATGCCATATCTGGGTGCAAGTCAGGAATTCAAGACCAAACCTGCTCAGAATTCGGTACGGGACCTGCGAGGCGCAGGTATAGCGCCGGATGTGCTGGTAGCGCGCAGCGAGAAGCCCGCCCCGGAATCAGTCAAAAAGAAACTAAGTCTGTTCTCCGGTGTTGATGCACAGGCGATTGCTCTGTTGCCGAACGCACCGAGTATTTACGGCGTCCCGCTGGAGCTGGAAGATACCGGAATCGCCGATGTTATAGCCGAGCGTCTCAAGCTAAAAGTATCCAAGCCCGCACTCAAAGAATGGCGTGACGTCGTCAAGCGTAGTACGACAGATTTCCCGCGTAAGCTCACCGTCGGCGTTGTAGCAAAATATCTGGACAATCAGGATACTTATATGAGTGTATTTGAAGCACTAAGGGCAGCAGCCTGTCAGCGTGACGCAAATATTGACATACGCTGGATAGATAGTGAGAATCTGGGCAAATCCGGCACTGATGTAGCGAAAGCTCTGGTGGGTTGTGATGGGATCGTTGTTCCGGGCGGTTTCGGCACCCGGGGGCTGGAGGGCAAAATACGGGCGGCTGGTTACGCCCTCGAGCACAAGTTACCATATCTGGGATTGTGCCTGGGACTTCAGATGGCAGTCATAGCCGCTGCACGGGGAGCAGGACTAGCTGACGCTACATCTGCTGAGCTCGATGCAACCGGGGTTAATCAGGTAATACATACAATGAGTGATCAGAAAGGTAAAGAAAATACAGGCGGTACCATGCGTCTTGGCAATTACCCGTGTGTTGTGACCAAACCCAGCAAAGTTTATGACTGTTATGGCTCTAAAGAGGTTGTAGAGCGTCACCGACATCGATACGAGTGCAACAACGCTTATCGTGACCAATATGAAGCGTGGGGCATAAAGGCTGTCGGGTTAAGTCCCGACGGCCAGCTGGTTGAGATTATCGAGGCCATTGACCATCCTTTTTTTGTTGCCAGTCAGTTCCATCCTGAATTCAAATCGCGGCCCAACCGCCCACATCCTTTATTCAGAGGTTTCGTTAACAGCCTTGCGTAGATTCGTTCTATTGCAAATTGTATTGAAGTAGTTTAGCATTAGCCCCATGGAAGAAATACACAGAACAATATTACTGGTAGAAGATGATGACAACCTGGCTGACGTATATCAGATGCGCCTGGAGGCCGAGGGCTTCACGGTCAAACGCGTGGCTAACGGCGAGGACGCGCTGGCTGTGGCTTTGCAGGTGAAGCCTGATCTGATCCTGCTTGATGTCATGATGCCCAAGGTCAGCGGCTTTGATATTCTCGATATCCTGCGTAACACACCCGAAACAGCAGATATGCGTATTATCATGCTGACCGCTCTCAGTCAGGACAGTGACCGTGATCGTGCCAAAGCGCTCGGTGTAGATGATTATCTCGTCAAATCACAAGTCGTCATAGCCGATGTTGTAGAACGCATCAAACAACACCTTCAGGTCTGATAGTTTATTTTTAGCTACAATCTTGACATAGCATAAAACTTATGCTAATATGTTTATTGTTAATTTAAAACATAAACATGACATCTCCCGAACAACCAATGTTAACTAATGATCAGCTGGGCAATCTGGCAATCCGAACGGTTCATGATGCCGAATTAATCCAGGGAGGTGCTGCATATCAGCATCATGGCACTCCGCTACCAGAGAACTTAACAGGGGATGTGATAATTCGGCCAGTAGGCTTAGATGTGCCTGAGTCGCAACAAGACGCGCTTTACGAAAAGAATGTCATAGAGCCTCAGGTAAAAGCATTTCTCGAAGAAACTCCTGAAGGTCAGGAAATTACCAGTCATAAAGAAACACTTTTGAGTATAAAAAATATTGTTGGCGGGAGAATCGGCGATGTTATACACTATGATACTAAAAGTAGGAAAGAAGCACAGAACCTCCCGGGTTTCGAATCCTTTCTACATACAAACGGTATAGATATCGATTTCGACAGGCTAAGTCGCCGATCCGAATCATCAGAGTATGGAAGTGACATTTCAAAGATGTTAAGCAGCTTTCAAGGCAATTTAGATACTCTGGCCCGTACCCTGGCATTGAGTCCTGATCTTCGTCTTAATAAAAAAGTAAATATCCGTCGCCCTGAAGATGGATCATCCTTGGAAGAGCCGGAATGGGTTATCGAGGGCTTCACCGCAAAAGGTCGTGTAAGAGTTGGGCAGGATGGTTCTGACTCCTATAGTATGCGTGAAGTATCAGCAGATGCTTTAAGCCCGGCAGTAAGCAGTGAACAGACTGAAGTTATTTCTGCACATGACGACCAGTATCTAATAGCGTCAAGAGAAGCCGGTGGGATTGTAATAAAACTAGCCGGTGAAAAGGCTGTGAACACACCGCCAGACGAAATCGCTGCAGATAGCAAAGCTCCGGTAAATGAATTCAAAAGACCTGAACTTAATAGTGTTTTCAGTGATGGACGTAGTCTCGAACGAACATTAAGAGATCCGGACGTTGATCCGGATATCAAAAGCCAGCTTCGTGCAGTAACCGGTGCGTGGCAGGAAGTACAAACAGCTCTTGTTGTCGATAAAGCCTGGAATGAAGTTATCTCTCCTGCACTTAGCCGGCTGGATGAAGCTTTACCGAACCTCAAAGGCATGGTTGATAACCTGAATCAGGTAACAGAACAAATGTCCGGCGGCCTCAGAATACTGGCTGAGGCAATTGAGAGCAGAGATATAATGGCTATTGAAGATGGGGCACGGCGTGTAGGATTAGAATCGCTGATTGATCAGTTTGGCCAGAATTCGCAGAGACTTGTAAATAATAACGGATTAGCTCAGGCCGCGTATCAATTAGGTGGTGATAACGAAGAAAGTGCTGATCTGGTCAGACGCAGTTTGATTCGCGAATTTGATAATGAGATGGACGAAGCCTCATACGATAAACTAGCCGGACAGGTCGGTCCGTTGATAGATCAAGGCCTGGATCTGCCACAGGTAATTGCCAGAATCAGGCAGGATGTGCCGGAAGAGACTACCGCTAGTTGGCTACGACATCAAGAAGATATCGCCACAGTAGTAACCTTCGCCCGATTGGCAGGTTCAAATGAAGAGCTGGGCACACCTTTTACACAACTGAATAATGAGCTTGGTGCTTTTAGGGAAGCAATGATTAGAGGAAGCTATGATGCTGCCCAGGCTATGTATATAAGAAATAGTTTACTAGCTGGTATTCAAAGGAAGCTCGAAGATCTTACAATGATGACCCGATTGATTGATTCGTACCGCAGAGACAGCCAAAAATAATAAATATATCAGGAAAGAGCATCAGAAGACTGAATCGAATAGTGCCAGTAACTTGACAGATTAAGTAATATTTGCTATCATATATACCAGTATAACTAAAATAAACAAAGTAAAAACAAAAATATGAACTTTAACGAACAACCAACTGCAGCATTGTCACAGCCAATTGAAACAGGAGATCCATCCGGATTACGAGCCAATCAAGGCACAGCTGTGGTAGCTGCTGTACTGGCGCTGGGAGGAGCGGTCAATCAGGCAGGCAATTTCGATACTTCACACCCGGTTACTCAGGGTAGTAATCCTTCCAATATTCAGGTAGTGCCTATGGATGCACAGGCGGGCACAGTGGGAACGAAGCAGGCAGCCGAATCAATGATAGCAAAAATGCGTGGTCTATCAGCGATGACAGGAGAGTTACCTGCAGAAAAAAAGGCTTTGAACACTCAGGATGAATTAAAAGCAAATGGTGGCTCAGGCTCGGCCTATATAGAAAGCAGTAATAACTCCGTAACAGATGATATTGGTTGCGAGCCCGAACCAACAGATACAACTGATTATGACAATACTGACGATCAGTACCAGTCTCTTAATGACAGTACTGATTCCGGTCTGGATTCAACCGGCGCAGATACTGATTCCGGCCTCACAGTTACAGCAGACACGGCTGCCATTCAATCCGGTAGCAGTACTATAGAGACTCCAGCCGTCAGATCACAGATAATTGATGCAGGCGGAGAAGAACCGGAAGCTACCCCGACAACAGACGGCAACGAGGATGAGAATACTGGCGACACAGACACAGACACAGACACAGACGGCGAAAATAACGCTGGCAATTCGGATAATAATAATTTGGACGCAGACACTGGCAACTGGGGTGAAGGTGATTCTGCTGGAAACGATAATTACACAGATAGTGGCAACGTAAGTGATTATGGTGCTGATACGGCAACAGACGATACGGGGAGTGCTAATGCCCCTGATATAGACGATAGTTCTTCAGATGGTAACGGCTATCCGGGCCAGGGGATCGATAACGGAGAAGAATCACCAGAATCTGCAGAAAACTGCGACAACCCTATATCCGATGATGAAAGCGGGGGAGACGATGATTCCGTTACTCAATCAGATGATGATATGGCAGACGACCCAACCACCACCGGACCTGTGTCCGAAGCAGCGGAGGGCGAAGGAGAAGATCCTTATGGTCTCCTGGATGATCCAAACACACAGAACACCGGTGAATCAACACCATAACATTTTTTTAGAACTCATTTCAAAACTTCTCTGTTCTGCAAACAGAATTGACGGCAAGCTCACCATTTTTTGTGTCGCAGGATAGCTACGGCTATCTTTTGTTAAAAGAAAATGACAATTTTTCTCGCCAATTGCTATTTTCGAATTTCAGGGAGGTTTTGAAATGAGTTCTAGACCACGGAGACTTCGGTGCGGCGGACGGTGCGTCCGGTAAAAGTGCGAACCTGACGGGTTTTGAAAGCCACTATGCCGTCCCGGTGGGCATGAATAGTGAAATTACGGCTCATTTTGGTACCCGGCCCAGGACGCTTGGTCATACCAATCTGACGTACGATTACCATACCAACTCTGGCTTGTTCGCCCCCAAATAGCTTGACCCCGAGCCTTTGTCCGGGACTATCATGATTATTTTTACTGCTACCACCAGCTTTTACTTTAGACATACATTACTTTCTTTCTAATACTACGAGTTCACGGGCGACGATCTGGCCTTCTCTGTGATAGATCAGGTCCTGATTAGTGGCGTGAACGAACTTAATACGATTATAGCCTAAACTCTCTGGTGAATCAAGCATACGCAGGTGTTTGAAGCCCTTATTTGTTCGCCAGGCGGGTATGGCGATGCATATCCGGAAGCCTGCCTGTGTCTGGCGGGCAACATTTTGCAGAAATTTTTTATGGATTGTATCGCAATCGTTCATGATCTTTTGCAATGATTCGCGCTCAGGCAGCGAACTCAGAGCTCTGCCCAGATAGGTCTCTGTGGCGATCACATCGTATTCGTGAGGCCATTGAACGGAGGTGGCGTCGGCAACTTCAAATCGGGAATCAGAACCATCATATCTGGTATTTATGGCAAGCCACTGCAGATTTTTACGGCTGTAATCTGCCATTCGCGTGTCTATGTCGGTTCCGTATATACCGTAACCCATCAGGCCGGCTTCCTGCAGAATAACACCTGTGCCACAGAAAGGATCCATAACTTTCAGCTTGTCCCCCCGGGACTGAACAGTACCCACGGCCAGATTGATAATGATTTGTGCAAGTTTGGGAGGCAACATGCCAACACGAGCATCGCGGTAGGGGCGTTCCTGATCGCGCTTCCTATAGGCATCAATATCCTGTACAGCAATGGATTGAGCAACAATAGTCTGACTGCCATGTTTTACAAATAGCAACTCCCAGCCCAGTTTCTGTGTGAGTTTATTGTGCAGGACCTGTGCGGCATTGAGTGCGGTGTCAACATTGGGTACATAGCGTACACTACGTCCTGCAAATCGTATAACTTTTTTGAGTGATAAACCGGTAGCCTGCAAACGCTGCGGCGATACGTCAAAATCATAAACACTGAGACCTAACCGCAGCTTACCTTCGGGCAGGTTAGCGGCATGTCCTGCTGCAACGCTTTCCAGAAAATTCTGAATATCATCCCAGTTTGTAGTATCCAGTGCAGTCAGTACTTTGGCGAACTTTACCATGCCTCCGAGGCGTGCAAAATTGATCTGCTGTGGATCCAGATCAATAGCTACAGCTTGGTTGCCAATAAGCTGTAACTTGTCGGCACCGTACAAACTTTCCAGCTCAGCCAATCCCAAAGCCGGCTGTCGTCCCAAAATAATTAACGATTGCATACCCTTAAGTATAACTTATTAATAGGATACACAATTTACTTATTGACAATAAAAGTATAAAATAGTATTATTAAATCCTAAATCTGTTCGCGGAGTTTTTTATTAAAGGAGTATTAAGCATGGCAGGCACACCAGAAATAACAGAACCTGTTAGGGTTGATCAGGAAAGCCTGACTCATAATGTCTATCCCGGACCAAGTGGTGCCGCAGACAATGACTCTCAAAAGGAATTTTCACAATATGTTGTTGACAGAATGTATGGCGCAGATGATAAGGTTGCGCAAGATTATCGACCAGGCGCTGAAGTGCCAGGTCAAACCCACTGGAGGCGCGAAGGATGGGTACTGGGTGTGACCCCGGGAAAAGCTCTTATAGCAACTGCGGTCGGACTGGTCGTACTAAATGTTGCGGTGAACGCTGGTAGTATGGCCGGAAAAATAAAGGAAATGTTTGGTGATCTTAAGCATCAGATAAGTCCTGAGAAGCGAACAGTATTAGGGGAAATGACTGTAACCCAGTCGCGCACCCATACGTTGCGCTATCCACTTGATTTGACAGGTAGGGAACATCGCAGCGGAACGGCACAAGAGGATAGATTATCTGCAAGAAAATTAGTCCTGTCACTGAAAGCTCTCAAATCAGGAAGCAAGGTTGAAGAAATAACAATCGTAGGTAACACTTCTGATGAATGGGCAGCAAATGGTCCTAAATCTGTCGGTAGAAATGATACCGAAAATAACACCTTGGGACTAAGAAGAGCTGTTATATTCGGCAAAAGCGTAGATAGAGAATCACAAAAGCTAAAAGTCAGTTTACCTGATGCAAGAACCAGTTCTGAGGAGCATATTCTGGACAATTCAGAGCTTTCCGAGGTGCTTTTATCAGTGCAGAAAAGTAAGTACGGAAGCGTACTGGAAGCTATATCTGCCTACAATGCCGGGGATAAAAGTATGTCACCGACACTAGCAACTATTATTAAAGAAACTATTGCTCAGAATCGGGTCAGTACGGCAATTGTTAAAGTGCGCGAGAACTCTATAGTTCCTGCAAAAGTTATCGTTGAGTCTCCGCATGAGGAATCTGTTGATCGTCCTGATGATAAACATCCCATCAAGAAGATACCATTTCTCATTCCTTTCTTCCCTAGGATGCGACGCGAACATAAGGATCCGTTCCGCAAACCGCCAATAATTCGCGATGAACCAATCGATAAAGTCTGGGTTGAGCTGTACGAAGAGGCGCTCAAGACGGGCGGTAAGCTTGTAGATGATGCGTGGTCGCTAAGTAGAAAGTATCAATATTTATACCGCGAAAACCGAATTACTCAGGTACTCCAATTCGATTATGTTGACGACAGCGGCAAAAAACAGAAAACGAATGTTCTTTTTACTGACCGGGATGAACTGGGAGAAGATGTGATTGATGCGATTTCCGGACTGTTGCTCGACATAAGCATGATGCAAAATGGAAAGGTTGCAGAAAAACTCGATACCATCGTGGTTGTGCCGACCGAACAGACAGGGCCGCAGCGGCCGGATAAAATTGGCTTGGGTATCGACGATCAGATGCATCAAAACGTCTTGGGAGTTGCAATACCTGTCTTGGGATTGGTAGAGCTCCATATGCCAGATACGCCAACTAAAGGTGATATAGAACGATTTAACGGAACGCGCTGGGTTATTGCACATGAAGTTGGGGGGCACTTTACTGACGTAAATAAGCAGAGTCGGATCATCGATAAAACAAAAAGCAACCGTCCCGGACGCATCTTCACGGCTCGCAATCCATGGGTTAATGTCGGTGCGGACAGCTATAACTCAACTTCAAGGCGGGGAGTTGTTAAGATTCAACAATTTACTATTCCGAACCCTGATGGTTCGACAACTGAATTTATTGTGAATGCTGGCGACCAGGAGTTGGTTGATGCACCAAAAGCCCGGTTGCGCGGTGAAGCACCAACAAATTATGGTGACACCTCAGCGGCAGAGATTCATGCGGAAACGGCAGCTGGTGTAATTACCGGTATACCAATCCCTGCTTCAGAATCCGGAAATGTTCCTGAGATACTGGGCGATAAAGCCGGCTATAAGGTTGATGCTGGTTTGCAGCATCGTTTTATAAGCCGGATCGGTGCATTAAGAGGTAAAGAAGACCTTGAATGGGATCCAAATCGTTTTGAAAAGAGACAAAAAACTGTAAAAGTTTCCGTTCTGCGCGGAGCAGTTGAATTAAACGACGATAAGGATCAGAATAGAATTAGCGAAAATGCGAAGAATAGTCCCTATCAAGATGATGAAAAACGTCTCAAAATTCTAGCCCGGGTTCGAAGATAAAATTTCATCAATAAACCAAAATTATCTTTAGTAATTTTTCCATAGAGTTTATCAGGCCTGAAAAGTTCCTGATGGGTGAGTGTCAAAACGACAATTAATGATCGTGGACTTAGTCCGGACTTTAATCCTTCAAGATTAATGAAAAGTTCGGGCCGACTGAAAGGAGTCGTCCATGATATTGTTATTTTGACGATGAGACCATAAAGAGCTTTTAAAGCCTGCGGCTTTTTTGGATACTTTTGTTGCTGCTGACAAAAGTAGCGATTTGCTTCTTTATCAAAAGAAGACATATTTGGATCTTTCTAAAGAACAGATATACTAAATAGTCTTATGGCTGACAAACTGGGAGGTAAGTGGAAGCGGATAATTACCGGAATTACTCTGTTGGCTTTGGCTGCGTTAATTTATTTTTCCAGAGATTCTATTGCGGAAACCGTAGCTAATCTGGGCAGGGTGCACGCCAGTTTCCTGTTACTGATAATTGTCTGGAAGGTCGTGGCATTTCATGGCTATACCGCGATGTATCAGGATCTGTTCCGGATACTGAACAAAAAATTACCTTATTGGCCGATGTTTCGTGTATCACTGGAGCTGAACTTTGTAAATAATGTATTTCCCAGCGGTGGTCTTAGCGGATTCTCGTACTTTAGCCTGCGTATGCAGAAGTTCAGCGTCAGTGCCGGTAAGTCGACTCTGGTACAGATGATGCGGTTTGTCACTACTTTTGTTTCGTTCCAGATACTGATATTTTTCGGGCTGATGGCTCTGGCAATCTTTGATAGCGTATCCAACCTGATGATTCTGGCGGCCAGCTTTTTGGGCACTATGCTGCTTGTGGGTACTTTGTTGCTGGTTTATATAATCGGCAGTCGCAGGCGGATTGACAGCTTCTTTACATTTATTACGAAAATTCTGAACCGGATTATCCAGCTGGTGCGGCCTGGCCATCCCGAGACTATAAATATAGCCAGTGCACGCAGCATGTTCTTCGAACTTCATCAGAATTATCTGACGCTCAAAAAGGAGTACAAGCGCCTCAAACGACCCATGCTCTGGGCTACAATAGCAAATTTCGGCGAAGTAGCTGCTCTGTACAGTGTGTTTCTGGCATTCGATCAGCCGGTGAATCCCGGAGCAATTATAATTGCTTATGCAGTGGCTAATTTTGCTGGTCTTATATCGGTGCTGCCGGGTGGAATCGGTATATATGAGGGTCTGATGATCGGCGTACTGGTTGCGGCTGGTGTTTCTCCGGCTATCAGTATTCCGGCAATCATTATGTACAGGATGCTAACTATGTTGCTACAACTCCCGGTCGGTTATTACTTCTATCACAAAGCAATCTATAGCATCAAAAAGGTAGAATAGACTCATATGAGTGCTGTTATTGGCTCTGATCCGTCATTTACTCCTGCTGAATTCGTAGCAGTGTTCAACCAGTCACTGGAGATGATGTATGGAATGGTAGTAATCGTCGGCGAACTCGGAAACTACCGGGTAAGCAGGGGTATGTGGGTATATTTTGATTTAAAAGATGAAGTAGCTAACATCAGGTTTTTTGGTACGACGCGCCAGCTTCCCGGGCCACTGGAAGATGGTATGCAGCTGGAGGTAACGGGGCGGCCATATTTGCATCCGAAGTTCGGGTTTTCTATACAGGTCATGAGTATACGACCGGTAGGCGAGGGAACCATCAGAAAAGCACAGGACCTGCTGACGACCAAACTACAGACCGAGGGACTTTTCGACGAGGCACGCAAACGGACGTTACCATATCCGCCGGAACGGATTGCCCTGGTTACATCCCGGGAAGCCGCGGCGTACAGCGATTTTATCAAAGTCATCGGCAAGCGCTGGCCACGTCTCATTGTTGAGCTATTCGATGTGCAGGTCCAGGGACGTGATGCTCCGCAAAGCCTTACGAAAGCTATAGAAGAGGCAAATCAGTCCTCAGAACTATATGATGCGCTTGTTATGATTCGCGGGGGCGGTAGTACAGATGACCTGGCGGCTTTTAGTACTGAGCAGGTGGTGCGGGCGGTAGCTGCCAGTCGTATCCCGACAGTTGTTGCGATTGGTCATGAGCGTGATATTAGCCTGGCCGAACTTGCAGCCGATATGCGAGCCAGTACTCCCGGTAATGCTGCTGAATTATTAGTACCGGAACAGACAGCCGAAAAGCACAGGCTGAAAATTATTGAAAAGCAGATCACTCAAATTATTTTGAGCAAGTATAAAGATTTGAAAAATGAAATATCTGAATATGAGGTTACTCTGACGAATGCTATCAGCATGCGTATTAATGAAGAGGTTAAATTAGTTGTGGCAAAATCTGATATACTCCGCCTGCTGAATCCTGAAATGCCGCTCAGGCGTGGCTTCGCGCTGGTACGAACACCGCAGGGGCAACTTATTCGCTCGGTCAGACAAGTGGCACCAAAGGTAAGGTTAGAACTTCAGGTTTCTGACGGCAAAATCATAACCAGGGTAGAATAATAAGAACCATGCCGGATAAAAAATCTTATCGACAATTACGGGAAAAGCTCGATACAATTCTGCAGCAGCTGGAGAGCGACAATACTGAAATAGATAAAGCACTGATTCTGCATAAAAAAGGTGAGGAAATACTGAAGCAGATGGAAGAATACCTGCAAGAGGTGAACCAAAAAATAAAATCTAAAAAATGATATTTATCATAATTTGTACAGTAGTTGCCTTGTTTGGCTTCGTATTATTATTTGGTGCTCCGTATTTGCCAACCCAAAAACGGGAGGTGCAAACCGCTCTCGATATGCTTGATTTGAAGCCGGGAGAAACATTGTTGGAGCCGGGTTCCGGTGACGGAAGGGTTATGCGTGAAGCTGCCAGACGTGGCATAAAAGTTGTCGGGTATGAATTAAATCCATTGCTGGTTATCGTATCTGTGATTGTTACATGGCGTTACCGCCACAATGTCACTGTAATATGGGGAAATTACTGGCTAAAAAACTGGCCTCCAACCGACGGTATATTTGTATTTTTACTTGATAAATATATGTCCAAGCTTGATGAAAAGATTGTTAGATCAGAGCATAAGCCTATAAAACTTGTCAGCTACGCATTCAGAATTCCCGGCAAAAAACCCCTCAGGAGCAAACGCGGCCTGTTTCTTTACCATTATAAATAGATTGCTCATGCTTGCGGTTATTGTATATCACGCTATAATATTATTGATATGGCAAATGGCGAAGTTATCGGGGATATTAATCCCAGGGAAGTAATACAGGAAGACCCCAGGGCATGCTTAAGTGCTTGTCTGCTTTCACAGGTTGATTCAGCTGTTGGTCTCTCCGAAGGAGAAGTGAGCCAGATACTTATCGCTGACGGTTTGTATGAACCAGGAGTCGGCACCAGGCTTTATCCTGCCTGTGAACTTGACGCTACTTTGTTTAAACTTGGACTGCATGCCAGTCCGGTCTATGATGCCCGCGGGCTGAGTGAGGATGAAGAGCCAAAAGTACTTGAACGCCTGGACAAAGTTGACAGGACGCTGCGTCAAGGTAAAAGCGTGCTTTTGGCCTTTCCAAAAAGACGCGAAAACCAAACACCATTCCTGCACTACGCGGTCGTGAGTGGTTTTATTGACGATAAAGATGGTAATGGGGTGGTGGTTATGGATCCAAGCGGGATAGACGGCGGAGTCAAACATCCCACGTGGCAGGAACTTATGGAATACGCTACTCCTAGCGAAGGGGTACCGGTCATGGCATGGGGAATCAACAATGCCCGGGAAAAACAGTTTGAGTTCGATAGGCAGGAAACAGATCCCCCCATTCTGTCAGGCTGGAACCTGCTTACCAATCCACTACATGATGAAAAAGATACCGGCAAACCCATTCCGTCCGGAAGACACTCTACCTCGGTAGTCATACCGACTACCAATATAACCAGACAGTTCGCGGCTTATGGCGATATCGTACTATCGCGCGATGGGAATTATCCGGCCGGCTATCCGCGGTTCGTCGTTCCGCCTGCCGTCACAAAACTATCCCTTCAGGTACGTGGCCGGCCGGATAGTCTGCCATTTCCATCTCAGAAAGCTGCCTATGCGGCCGGTCGTATGGAAAGAACCTATGGAGAGCATGCGGTAATTAGCGAGGAAAACGGATTATTCTGGCTTTCGGGAACAAACTTTAACGTCAAAGCCTGGCAGCATACGGGACTTGGCATATCCTCTCGTCAGGCGCAGGCTACACTCGAGGGACGGCCTGCAAACGATGAGCTACGCAGAGAAGTAGCCGAGGCAAGGATAAAAAAAGTGATTGAAGCTCACACGAGGACTCATCCTGAAGATATATATCTGTTTCCTACCGGCATGGCGGCTATACACTGCATAAACCAGGCACTGATTAGAATGTCAGGCGGCGAAAGCGGGGTGCAGTTTGGTTTTCCATACACCGATAGCTATGATCAGCGCTATTTGGGGCCCAAAAGAGATGTTCGTACTAATATATTAGATTTCAGAGACGGAGATTATCAGCGCTTGCGTCGCCATATTAACAGCGGACAACCTATACGAGGCCTGATGAGTGAGTATCCTTCAAATCCTTTGCTCCGGACAACTGATTTTGAGCAACTGGACGATATTATGGGACACGCCGGACCGATAATTATAGATGATACGGTAGGCACTATGTACAATCTGGATGACACCAAACTGCCCGATAGTGTAGTGGCGCGGGTTACAAGTCTGACTAAGTATTTCTCGAGTGTTGGTGATGTCATGGGCGGTTCTATCGTCTTACGCCCAAAAAGCCCGTATTATGAACATCTCAAAAAAACTCTCACTGAACTGTATGAGGATACGCTATGGTATGAAGATGCCGAAAAACTAGCTGATAACAGCAGTTTATTTTCAGCAATAATGCGAGTAATTAACCTAAACTCAGAGCAGTTGGCAGTAAATCTACACGAAGAATTTACAGGTCCGGATAAGCCGTTGCGCGCTGTGTATCACCCAAGTCTGAGTGGCAAATCTACTTATGACAAAGTAAAAAAAGACTACGGGGGATACGGCGGACTTATGAGTCTGCGGTTCAATAAGCCGGAGCGGGCATATCCGTTCTTTGATGCTTTGAAAGTTACTAAAGGTCCGAGTTTTGGCACTTTCTATATGTTGGGATGCCTGTATACACGGCTGGCACACAAACCGGTTGATTCGGTACGGCAGTTCGGTGTAGTGCCTGATCTGGTCAGATTATCTGTTGGAATTGAAGATGGAGAAGATCTGCGGGGTAGGATAGAAGAAGCTATGATTGCAAGCGCACGGTAGTCAGGCTGCCCCGGATGAATATCCGCGATAAACTATTCCTATCCAGTTGGCATGGATTACAGAATTATCAGAAGCCCATGTGAGTCGGGCATTAGCCTCATCCGCTACATCGTCTTTATAGTAGCCTACAGGTAATGGCATCTCTAATTCTGCGCTTTCGGGGCGATCGTATTCGCGGTGGAGAGCTCGCCTGCCGTACTCGGGATGTCCTTGTGTCAGAACATCGCTACCGCCACTATTATTGGGAGCCTCAGCGTACAACCAGCCAATTTTTTCATTGGCTGATACCAGACGGAGTGCTGTTACTCCAACTACTTTTTCTGTTGGGATATTTCCCCAGCGTGAGTGTGGCGCACGAATCCGGTCATTCACGCCGCGCACAAGCGGATTATCGGGATCAAGGACGTCGTGGTCGTACACGCCAAAGATTTTTTTCATTCCAACTTCTCTCTGAAGCCCATAGCGATGGTGTAGCAAAAGCTGGCCGGCCAGACAGGAATACCAGCTGGAATGTACTTCGTCATCTGCCCAGTCCATGACTTCTTGCAGCTGTTTGTAATATCTGATTTCGTCGGGTGGTAATACCTCAAAATCCCGGTCAGTATAACTGGAAAAACCGGTATGTCTGCGAATCTCCAGATTATCGCCGGTAACTATAAGTCCGTCCAGACCTGCCGGAGCAATCTCAGAAAAAGGTTTGTAACGTTTGAGTATCTCGGCTCTGCCGGAACCCGGATCTTCGCGCCGGTCATCGTCAAACTTTATGAGTACAGGATCTATTTGTAAGAGTGCCTGGTTGCCGATACAGCGTAGCCACTGGATTTCGGTACGCTCCATTGCTTCGGCGGGCATCAAATTCAGCAGGCCAATTCGGGCAGGTCGGATTTCCTGAGCAGCGGCGGTCGCTTCGTCCATAACGTCAATGCCGGCAGATTCCAGTCTCGCGCGCAGGCAGGGATCATGTTCGGGGGCAACAATAGGCATAGAATAACGATTATAACATAAAGTTTGCTATTTATTACAATAAGTGCTAACATTTGCTAATTATGTCCGAGTTAGTAAGTACAAGGGATCTTTTGGCACAAAGACACTCTTATAGTGACGGCCTGATGCAGGGTTTAGCCGGTGATGGCGGGTTATTTATGGTGCCGGACGGGATGTATCCGCAGCCTGGTCTTAATAAGCTTTCTTATTACGACTACCCGGAGCTGGCAGCAGAAATCGTTGGGTGTTATGCCAGGAATTCTATCCCGGACGCAACCCTCCGGGGATTCAGCGCTGCAGCATACGCAGAAAATAATTTCCAATCAGATATGGGGGAACTGCCGCCAGTAATCGAAATTCTGCCTGATATATATATTGCAGATCTTTCTACAGGACCGACCGAAGCCTTTAAGGACTATCCATTGCAACTCGTAGGACGCCAGATGGACTATATTCTGAGCCTGGAGGGCGGGGCAGACTTTTTAATGGCAATTGGCGCAACAACGGGAGATACTGGTCCTTCCGCCGAAGCTGCGCTTTCTGGCCTCTCGCGGTTAGGCTTGGTTATGCTCAGTCCGGATGAAGGGATGGCACCTTATCAAAAAGGCCAGATGGGGATGCTGTCAGAAACGGATGAAAACAGAAACAACATTACCAATGTCACCGTGCGAGGCAGCTTTGACGACTGTCAAAAATTAGTCAAGCAAATAATGGGCGAAGAAGAATTCGAAGATTTAGGCGCGGTGAATTCTATTAATTGGGGCCGTATTGTAGCTCAGGTTCCTTATTACTTCTCTGCATATTTTCAAGCGGTAGGCGAAAATATTGGCGAACCGGTAGATTTTGTCGTTCCGTCGGGCAATTTCGGCAACATGATGGCTGGACATATCGCCCGCAAGATGGGCCTGCCTATCCGTAATTTAGTCGCTGCCACTAATGAAAATGATACTTTGGATAATTTCATCCAAAGGGGCGAGTATTTTTATAGAGACAGGCAGATTACTTCCAGTCCGTCTATGGATATAACAGCACCTTCTAATATAGAAAGGCTGGTATATGAGCTGCTAGGCTGCGATCCAGCAAAAACAACAGTGTATGCCAAAAGATTTAAGGATGGCCACGTAGACCTGAAGGCGTTTGGTTTATCCCGTCAGATTTTCCGGCGTGCTGGTATAGACAGCGGCGTATCAACGAATAAAGATCGCATCCACACGATACAGGATGTTTATGTGGCTTCAGGCATTATTATCGATCCTCACACTGCCGATGCCGTAACTGTAGCCCGAAGGAAAAATGACCCACGCGAGAACATAAAGACAATCTGCCTGGCCACTGCGTCACCGGTTAAATTTGAAGATACCATTCGAAAAGCCCTGGGTTCGTGCCATTTGCCGGAGAGGAAGTCAGGGCGAGAAAATATTGAAGAATACGCTGATACCGGGTTTACTGCCATAGAGCCTGACATTGCGGCTTTGCGCGGGATTGTAAGGTATGCAAGAAGTCGGCTGATCGCCCGCCTATAACGGAAACAGGCTTTTACAGCTTATTTTAGTTTACATGTGTGGCTTTTTATATCAGAAGAAAGACTTCATTCTTGCGGATACATACTGGTGTGAGTTACCATGAGCAGTATGAAAACGCGTGCAGACCTCTTGCTAAACGGGTCATTTGCTCAAAATGAGCGTGGGGCGATTAATCCATTGCTCATACCACTGACTTTTGCGAGTATATTCTTTGCGGCGGCGCTGGGCTTCGGTGTCTGGGCTTATTCTGAACGCCAGAATTACAAAAATAATAGTGATCAGCTCAGCGAAAAGGCTGTAACAATAGCGGTAGAGCGGGCCAATACGGCAAAAGATAACGATTTTCTGGAGAAAGAGAAACAGCCGTTCAGAACATATCAGGGTAATGATTCTTTGGGCAGTTTTAGTGTCCAGTATCCGAAAACCTGGAGTGTATATAGCAACGATACGATAGGACAGGCCAGCGTGATCTTCCATCCGCATTTCGTGCCGGCTAATAATAAAATAGCCTATGCCCTGAGGGTAGAAGTGATAGTCCGGCCTTATGATCAGGTGGCAACCAGCTTCGCAAATGATGTAAAATCCAGCAAGCTCAAAGCTGTTCCATATGCTTTGCCTAAGGTACCCACTGCCATCGGACTGCGTCTTGACGGTGAGCTAAAGGATAAAAAGCGGGGCACTATAGTAATCCTTCCGCTGCGTGATAAAACAATCCAGATTACCAGTGAATCAGAAAGTTTTGCCGGGGATCTGAACAATACAATTCTGCCCAATCTGACCTTCATTCCATAAAATAATTTACTCAAACTGGTGTATACTTTTCTGTAGGTATAGAGAGGGATCTCAGTCAACATGTCACATGACCAGAACAATGGCAACGGAGTATTGGTTACGCCGGGACAGATGCTTAGCAGCCTGGCCCGTGAGCTCAAACATCCTCTGACATACATTTCCCGTCGTGCAGAATTATCCGTTGATTCGGGTGACGATGCCGCACTGTCTGCCATTATGCAATCCGCCGCTAATGCATTGGCACTGATTGACAGCTATTTACTCAGCGCCCGCAGCGAATATGGTCAGCAACAGCTGCCACTCGAGCCGATAGGTATTGGCTCAGTACTTTTTGATGTCGCTCAGATACTGAATCAGTCCGCTCGAAGCCGTAACTGCACGTTAGAAGTAATAACCGGGCATGCCGGACCCGTCATGGCGCATGCAGAGGGGTTGCGGTCGGCTCTGACCTGTCTGACTTCACAATTGCTACTTTGTGACAGTGATGAGTCCAAACCCCGTATAATTCGTCTTAACGCATACAAACAGAATTCTAATAGTCCTGTTGCCGCCGTGCTCGATCCTTATATAAAACTGAGTCAGAAGAATCTGTCTGTTGCCAGGCGTATGCAGGGCAGGTCGCATATGGCCCTCAGCTCACGCAGTATGGGATCTGGTGTTCATCTGGCAATAGCCGAAAGTCTGGCTCAATCTATCGGGGCGCGGCTTGATGTAGTACACCGACAAGGCATGTCCGGGTTTGGTTTACGTCTGATCAGAAGCGAACAGCTACAACTGGTATGAGAATTTTGCTGGTTGAACCAGCCGACGATCTGGGCAAAGTAGTGGCTCGTTCACTGGAACGGATTGATATGATCTGTGATCACGCTACAAACGCGCAAAGTGCGATCATTCTGGCTGATAACCACAAGCCGGACGCAGTTGTATTGGAGCTGGCAATGCCCGCACATAACGGCGCCGAATTTTTGTATGAATTCCGGTCGTACACTGATTGGAATAATATACCGGTTATTTTTTATAGTCAGGTCTCAGCAGAGGAGTGCGGGCTTAATAATGAACAGCTTCAGCAACTTGGTGTGGTGGGACATCTGTACAAACCCGTTACCTCACTGAAAACACTGCAAAACACACTCCTTGATGTCTTACACAAACTTCCAATGCGATGAATCCATATCAGGATGCAGCCATCGTATTATCCCGCGTGAACTACGGTGAACGTGATCGCATACTGACTCTTCTGACACGGGAGCATGGCAAAATAGCAGTTATTGCTAAAGGGGTGCGTGCGTCTAAGAGCAAGCTGGCCGGCGGCATAGAACTGTTCAGCGAAACTGAAATCGGGGTTGTGAACGGTCGTGGGTCCATGGGAACATTGGTTTCAAGCAGGTTGCTGCGTCACCATAGTGGAATCGTTAAAGATCTGGATAGTACTAATCTGGCTTATTTCTTCCTGCAGACGCTTTACAAGATGCTTGAGGATGAAACAGGACAGGAATACTACGATGTTCTGGCAGTTGGATTGGCTTCACTTGGAGATCCGGACTATGATGATATTATTGTTTCAGTCTGGTTTACGCTTCATGTATTACGGCTTTCGGGTCGTTTGCCAAACCTCAGAACTGCGGGCGGGGAATCATTTGACTACGACTACGACAAACAACAATTTCAGGCTGTGGAGGACGGCAATTTTAATCAGAATGATCTCAAAGCTCTCCGGCTGTGTGCTATTGCGTCCAAACCTCCGAAATTGCAAAATAAGCTGGACAGCGCCGATAAGCTCAATCGCCTGACTATTGCTTTACTGCAGGAAAGTGCGTAAAGGGCAATCATTCATTGCGTTTGAATAAATTTATGATACAGTAGGTATAATTATGAGCGTAAGATCAAATATTGCCGTAGGACTTGCATGTCTTGGAGCCGGATTAGCTGGTGGTAAAGCATTTGCGGAGCTATCAACAATGCATGTAGGGGAACATAACGATCAGGCAGCTCTGTGTGCGGAAAACTGGCCTGATGTAGTAAAAACTGGTGGTAATATTGCTGTTGCAAGCTGCCAGCCGCTTGCGGATCGCTATGGTGAACTGGATAAACAGGCGACTAAGGAAAAGTTTGTGGATGCACACAATAAAACATCGACTGAAGTTGCCAGAGAAGAAACTGTAGCCATAGGATTGGGTGGTGCGCTGGGTCTCGGTAGTGCCTTAACGATTATGTGGGCCTTAGGTCCTACGAGTGATCGCAGAAAAAATCTGGCAATTGAGAAGCGGAAGGCACTTTACTATGAGCTGGGATAATCATGCGGGCTAGGGGTGCTATAGTCGCAGGTCTAGCTGCAAGCGCTTTTGCCTGGCTGGGCGAAGAGATGGTCATGCCCAACCCCGAATCTAATATTGGCGGAAAGGTAGCTGCGATAGAACGTACTCCGGATGTTGCTGTTTATGACGCTCGTATGATGCATATTGTTACTTATGCGGGTAGTCCGGCCGAAGAAATACAAGCAGATGCTACCAAAGATCTGCCATTGGCATATGAAGTGCCTCGCATTGCCGAACAAGCGGTTGCAAATCAGAATCAACTAATTCATAGTGCCGTTGTTGGCGGGGGAGTATTACTGATATGTCTTGCCGGCATAAATCAGGGATCTGGTCGGAGACCGGATGAAATGGATACACTTCGCAATGGAGCAATCGGCTAGTACTCAGTACTGATTAGCGCTATAATCTGTTATCAAGATGGCAGCGAGTTTAGAAGATATAGTTAGTTTGTGTAAACGCCGGGGATTTATATACCAGGGTTCTGAGATTTATGGCGGATTATCCGGTACCTATGACTACGGCCCGCTAGGGGTAGTGCTGAAGCGCAATATGGAAAATTTATGGTGGAAGATGTATGTCGATGACCGCGAGGATATGTACGGTCTGGATTCAGCAATCCTGATGAACCAAAAAGTCTGGCAGGCCAGCGGCCACACAGAGACTTTCGCTGATCCTTTAGTCGAGTGCAGTAACTGTAAAGCCCGTTTTCGTGAAGATCATTTGCATGAAGAACAAAAAGCCAAGAGCGGGATAGATATGTCGATGACCATTATGTCTTGCCCCGCATGTGGCAAGGCTGGAACATTTGGCGAGGCAAAACAGTTCAATATGATGTTCAAGACAAGTGTTGGCCCTGTTGAAGACGAAACATCTACTAGCTATCTTCGTCCGGAACTTGCTCAGGGTATGTTTGTGAATTACAAAAATGTTCTCGATACATTTTACCCTGACCTCCCATTTGGCCTGGCTCAGATCGGACGGACTTTTCGTAATGAAATTTCTCCACGCGAATTCATCTTTCGCGTACGTGAATTCAATCTGATGGAGTTGGAATATTTTGTCACCGCAGACAAGTGGGAGAAATACTTCGATCACTGGCATCAGCAGTTCTATGCCTGGACAGATGCAATTGGTTTGGACAGGGGCAAAATCAAAGAACTAGACGTGCCGGAAGCGGACAGGGCACATTACAGCACCAAGACGATTGATTTTGAATACAAATTTTCATTTGGCACCAAAGAAATTGGTGCCGTTGCTTATCGCACTGATTTTGATTTGTCTAATCATATGAAGCACTCAGGGGTAAATATGGAGTACAACATCAAAGGTACGAACGAAAAACTGATTCCACACGTCATTGAGCCTACGTTCGGTCTGGACCGCAACCTGCTGGCAGTCATCAGTGAAGCTTATACCGAAGACGAGGTGAATGGCGAGCAGCGGATATATCTCAAGCTGCCGCACCATCTGGCGCCTGTCAAAGTCGCCGTATCGCCTCTGCTAAAAAATAAGCCGGAACTTGTGAACAAGGCGAGGGAAGTTTACGCCATGCTGAAAAAAGAATTCGGCAATGTAATGTGGGACGACAACGGCAATATAGGTAAACGCTACCGTCGCCAGGACGAAATCGGTACCCCATACTGCGTTGTCATTGATTTTGAAACTCTGGAAGGCGAAACCAAAGACACCGTAACTATCCGGAACCGCGACACCACTAAACAGGAACGAATAAAGATAGCCGTACTTTCTGAATTTATCAAAGCCTGATAGGTGAATAATAAATGGTTGCAATCAGCAGACTTTTTTGGATATAATTTATGTTAATATCATGTCAGAAGAACTATCAGAAAATAAAATTGACATAAATTATCGTGTGTATTATTATATGTTTAATTAATTTAAGATAATCGAAAGATTTGAGAAAGGTTTAATTGTGAGTACAGGATTTTCAGAAATTGGATACAGTCAACAGGTTGACGGAGGGTTAACATGGTCAGGAAAAGGGACGCAGGACGCGTCAGGTGACGCAAATGTACACTTTGAGCAAGGGGTGGATAATGATGTAGCTGCTGCAAAAAAAGCTGCCACTGCCCGAAGACGCGAAGCATCTCTTGGCCGGGCAGCTTCCGCAAGACATGATCGCCAAAGGCTTGGAACTCATTTAATTGCTACTGCAAGATTTACTTCAATGATTGGCCGACGCAGTCATGAACGGTCAGATGACCATGCGTGGGAGAGACTGAAAGGAACTATATTATCCCTGACTACACCGGGAAGCGGGATGCCTACTCAGGAGATAAGTAGCGGTGTACCTGCAGTAGATGATCTGGCAGTTGATGGCCGGCCGGGTGCAAAAACATATGTGCCCGGGTTTAGAGCCCTTCATGCTCGTGATATGAACGGAGGAGACATGATTGATGTAACAGCAGTTGATCCTGCTAGTACCGCACTCGGAATGGTCCATGAAGTTGACGGTAACCCCGTGGTCCCATCTGCAGAGGCTGTCTTTTTGGCTGTGGAGCAGCGTAACCAAAGCCTGCTTTAATTTTCAGAATGAAATAGTTTACGGGAGACAGAGCCATTTTTTGATCCTGTCCGGGCAAACAGAGCGGAGTAATGGCATGACCGGACCAGTATGAATCCGATTCTTATCGCTACGATTGCCGGAATAATAACAGCACTCTGCTGGGGTACGGGTGACTGGCTGACGGGCAAAAGCAGCAAACGCATCGATAAATATATGATTAACTTTGCAGTGCAGTTTCCGGCGCCATAGATAATGCTGGCAGTAGTGCTGTTTTCGGAAATTAATGCTCCAACCCCGGAGCAGATACTTACGCTTTTTGTAGCGTCGATTCTTATCACTCTGGCTTACCTGGTTTTTATAAAAGCATTAGCCAAAGGGGCTGTGGGCATAATAGTGCCTCTTGCTAACATCTATCCGTTACTGACACTGTTATTGTCTGTAATATTCATGGGAAGCATCTTTTCGGGTAATCAAATGCTCGCCATGGTCACGATTGTAGCAGGTGCCGTAGTTCTGGCGTATGAAAAAAATCATAAAAAAATACCCGCTAGAGCATTGTACAGAGAGTCTGTCCTGGCACTTTTGCCGCTGCTTTGTGGGGTATAGCATTCTTCCTGGTAGACACCATCGTGGATGAGGTGGCCTGGCAGGTAATGACAGGCCTTGTAGCTGTCTTTATGGCAGTTGAGGCCGGGATACTACTGGCATTAAGCAGTAAAAAAAATATTTTGACAGCAATGAAAATATCGCTTAGTAATAGGGTCCCTGTTTTAGCCGGATTAGTATTTATTGCCGGATCTATAGCATTCTATTTTGGCTCTGACCGCGCAGGCAGTGTAATCATCCCGGCTGTTATAGCATCAAGCGGACCACTCGTCGCTTCTATACTAGGTGCTGTCGTTGATAAGGAGAGAATCGGGGCATTAAAGAGAATGGGGGCGATCATAATTGTCGCTGGTATTATCGCTCTGAATACACTTTAGAACAAAGCAAAGTGGAGTAGTAATACCAGCTGGAACCGTTATACCCGAGCGGTAAACACACAAAATATACTATCGTTTTTTGTCACGGCGCGATTTAAAAAACTGATAATTCTTACGACCTAATCGGGCAATCCGCCACCCAGCAAAATCTTTGGGATCCGGTAATACAACTAAATATGTTTCAAAGTAAGATATACGCTCTTATCTAATTGTAATAAAAGCAGGTATTTACAAATGCATCAAAAAAAGTATAAAGTAGTTAGATTATGAGTGAACTGCGGAATGACGTCCCGGCCGGTAGTGATGCCATTAATTATGGAGCACCAGAACCAAAAATAATGCCTGTAACAGCTGGCGATCGTTCTATATCTGCGGGTTGTGAATCGACAGAGCGTGATCGGGCGGAGGAACTCATATCCAGACTAGACGGCAGGGAACAAGATATTTTAGGTCTCATGACTCTCGGAATGAATAATAGTGAGATTGCTGACGAAGTACACTACTCTGAGTTCACTCTAAAGCAGCATTTCGTGCCTGCAATTTTTGCAAAATTAGAAATTTCTGAACCTGCCGGAGCACGCAAAAGAGCTGTCGCAATGCAAGTGGCGTGGTCGGGAGGGCTTCTGACGAGTGCTCAAGAAGCCGAAGCTGCCGGCGATGACAAATTAGTTGCGACCCGGAAAGCAATTGCAGCAAACCGTATAAAAGATGACGACGTTATGCTAATGGAACGCTATCGTTTGACCATAGATCATATCCGCCTGGCAAAATTAATCGCACAGGGATTAGGCTACCCGCAAATTGCCGAAAGATGGTCTTTATCAAGAAGGACTATAAACGAGCGCGCAAAACAGGTAGAGATACAATCCGGTTCCAGTGATGATATGTCGGATTTGGTTGCTATTCTTGCTAAACGCAAAACTCTGGCCGAAGTTAAGAATAAAAAAGATACTTTCGAAGTGGTATCACCCATTGATATAGAATCGAAAAAGACACTGGATAAGCTAACTGCAAAACAGAAAGACATGCTAGGTTTAACGACGCTCGGCGTAAATTTCACTAGTATAAGCAGGAAATTTAAGCTGTCTCATCCAACTATACCTGCTTATATGACGAGCATTTATACGGCTCTGGGTATAGGCAAGCCGGAAATCGGCTCCACTCGCCAAGAGGTTGCCCGCCAAATAGTCTGGTCGGCAGGACTGCTGATAGATGCTTTAACTTCAGATGATCCGGAGATGCTGCCGCACACACGCCAGGAATTAACCGATAACGGTTATGATAGGTATGCTGCAGAAATAATGAGTGTCCACGGGCTGACTATGGCACAACTTAAATTACTGAGTTACAAAGCCGAGCGTTTGAGTTTAGTTCAAATTTGCCAGCGTGCAGGAGTAACAGAATCAGGTTTGTCTAAGCGCTTTCGCCAAATAAATAAAAAACTGGGCTCGCAGGAAGCCATGCACAGACTTGTAAAAGTGATCGCTGGCCGCGCAGGCAACACAGCATTAAGCACAGAGGCCATTCGTGAGTGAGAACATATCGTTATCCTGATATTGCATCGGATATATAGTATATATCAATCAATTTGTTAAGATACATACATGGCGAAGAAATTATATCGTTCAACAGATGATAAGATGATTGCCGGTGTATGCGGTGGTTTGGGCAGGTATTTTGATATTGATCCGGTGATTTTCCGGATTATTTTTATAATATTGCTGCTGCCGGGAGGACTGCCCGGTATCGTGCCATATATCATCCTTTGGATTATTGTCCCCCAGGAACCGCACACCATAAAGAAATAGTGCAGCATGAAAGAAATTCTCGGAGCTACTGCAACGGTCATAGCTTTTTGTAGCTACATACCTTATTTCAGAAATATTTTCAGAGGATTAACCAAACCACATGCTTTTAGCTGGCTGATCTGGTCCATTCTAACGGGGATAGGTTTTGCGGCTCAAGTCTATGATGATGGTGGTCCCGGGGCCTGGGCTACGGGTTTCACTGCTGGTATGTGCTTCGTCGTATTTCTCGTGGCTCTGAAAAGTGGCGAAAAAGATATTACAAATAGTGATTGGCTATGTCTGTCCGGTGCATTTATCGCAATTGGTTTGTGGGCTGTTACCAGCAACCCGTTAACATCAGTAATACTCATTACACTGATTGATGCGCTGGGTTTCATCCCTACTTTTCGCAAGTCATTCCATAAGCCGCATCAGGAAACAGCTCTGACGTATGGATTGTCAGCACTGAAGTTCATGTTTGCTATACCGGCCCTGAGTAATATTACACTTGTAACCACTCTGTATCCTGCATCTCTGATAGTAATGAATGGTTTGTTTGTCATGATGTTATTAATTCGCAGAAAGCAGATAGTATAATGAGCAAAGAAAAAATGTCGCATAAGGGTGAAAAAGTCAGTACTTCGGAAAAAGCTGCTAAATTTTACAGGAATTTGAATATTATAGGAGCAATTGCACTCGGTGGAGCGGCAGTCATCGCACCACCGGCTATTGCCGCACCCGCAGCAGTTCTGGCCGGAATAAATGTACTGGAAGCCGGAGGCGGTGAAGCCCTGCGTCGTCACCGCAAACGCAAACGTCTGAAAAAGTCCGGCTAATATAAAGAACCCGGCTCTAAGACTGGCCGAATATACTGACTGAGCGGGCAATCAGGAGTGCTAAGGTGAAGATTGAGACGAGAGACTGGCCGGCCATCAGTAGTTTTGCCTGATGGGTCAGGGGATTTGCGCTGATAGTCGCGCCATTGAACGCATTAATTACCGATATGAACAGATAATCAACAAATTCAGGTTTCCATTCAGGAAATTCGCCTTTCATATCCTGCTGGATGAACTGAAAGTCCTTGTCATTCTTTGACCAACGCGTACGAGTAAGACCCGGACTATCAATTTCCCAATACCAAAGTGCAAAAACAATAATATTAGTTAAAAATATAGCAATAGCCGAACTAAGCAACTCAATGCCACTGATCAGATCATGACCGAATATCAAAGAATTAACTGTATATATAAGCGAGGCTATATTGGCGGCAGACATCAAAGCAATTAGTGCAATTGCTCCTGTGTGATGCAAAGAACGTATGCGGGCCTTATGAATGTTGGCTGTAAAACCGATCAATAATGCTATTGCAACTTCAAACACGATAATCCATGTCAATATAAAGGCCAGCTGGTGGTTCATTTTCCAGACCATCAGCTGTAGACCAATAGCAAATAGTATTGCAATCTGGGCATGAACCAACTCCTTTTTGGGGATGGTACGTAACATGAGGCTTATTATATAGGACTTTCGCACTTTCCGGCACTCCCATTGCACACCAGGCTGGGTGCAAACCCTCAGTCCACTCTCTGTGTAGCTATGGCTACCTATTATTTGGTCTGAAAGTTTTCACTCAGTCCGGAGCACTTTGGAATTTACCGCAAAGTGCGAAAGTCCTGTATATAGTAATTTTCGTAAATACTACGGGAAAGAAGATGATAATATTAAGATACAAATGAAAATCACCAAATACTATCAGAGTTGTTTAATGATTGAGGAGGGGAATGCGAGGATTATGATTGATCCCAGCGGACATGAATCGCAACGCATCAGTGAATTTGGTGCTCTGGATGCAGTGTTTTATACGCATGAGCATGCAGATCACTTCGATGCAGCTCTGGCTGCACAGTTTCAGGAGCATGGGGTTATGATTTATGCCAATGAAAGTGTGGCCCGACAAATGGATATACCTCCGATAATTGCCCGGGACGGGCAGGAACTTACTGTCAGGGATATCCATGTCAAAGTCCATGAATTACCGCATTGTCTGATGCCTGATGGCAATGAAGGGCCTCAAAATACCGGTTATCTGATCAATCAAAGGCTATTCCACCCTGGTGATGGCAAAGAGCAGGACGGGCTTGAAGCAGATATTCTGGCGCTACCAATTGCCGGGCCTGACATTTCGATGAAAGACGCTTACGCTTTTGCACGGCAGGTTGGTGCCAAAACCGCCATTGCTATCCACTGGCATACTTTCGGGGCAAATGTGGAGCTTTACAACAATTTTACGCGAGTATTCAACCAGCCATTTGAACTTAAAATACTGGATATCGGCGGAAGCATGGAGCTCTAAAAAATCAACTGGACAATTTACGAAGGCCGGAGCATACTAATTGTTATAAAGGTAATCTGGGAGGATTTCTGATGGAAGTGCAAGTCAATCTGCTGGCAGTATTGCTGGCTATGGTTTCTAGTATGGTGGTTGGCATGATTTGGTATGCCAAGGGGGTTTTAGGTACGCAGTGGATGAAGATGGTTGGAATGACGGACAAAAAAGCTGAACAGGGATCCACAAAAGCGATAGGTATTACGATTATAGTATCGCTTATCACTGCCTATGTTCTGGCGCATGTAACGTTCCTCGCGAATAGTTTTTTCAGAAATGACTTTCTACAGGATGCATTGACTACAGCATTCTGGTTATGGCTGGGTTTCACGGCGGCAAGAATCATTACGCATGATGCTTTTGAACAGCGCCCGACCAAGCTGACTATCATGACAGTTAGTCACGAATTCGTAACGATTATGGTAATGGGACTGGTCATTGGCCTCTTCGGTGTCTAAGGAGAGAACATACCCTGAACACTCCTCTACGGTTCTCGCTTTTCATACCAAACTGCGCTATTCAGCGCAAGTTCTCTAACTTAATGATGATATGATATACCCATGAAAAAGGCATTGGCGTATATCAAAAAGTACCCGTCCATTCTAATGGTGCTTGCTGTAGTAATCGGTACTACAGTGGGAGGCACGTTACTTAATAATACTATACGCTCCAAAGAAGTCGGAGTATTGGGCGAATGTGGCCGGACATCTCAGGCTAATTCTCCCGAACTGCAGGATTGCGTGGCCAAAAAAACCGTCAGAGGCTTTCCGGTTAAAACCACAGTGAATTACAAAATTACTCACAAACCAACCGATCAACCCGCTGTTAACGACACATTGAGAGTACGCTATTCTGAGACAAAGAACCCCTTATATGATGCCGCTAACTATCTGATAGGCGGCTTAGTTACAATAGTAGCGGGCGCCATAGCACTGCAAGCATACGAAATAATAAAAAAACGTCGAACACAAAAAAACATTTAGGAATTATAAAAATAAAATGGATCAGGCTTTAGCTTTGGAAATACTATTGAGCGGCGAGAATGTGCTGCTGACAGGTCCGGCCGGCTCTGGCAAAACTTATGTCCTGCGTGACTTTATTACGCAAGCAAAAAGAAACGGTAAGCACGTGGCTGTAACTGCCACAACCGGACTGGCAGCCACTCATCTGAACGGCTCGACCATACATTCCTGGAGTGGCATCGGCATCCATGATCAATTATCGCCTGATTTTCATGAGAACCTGCATAAAGGCCGGCGGGACACCATTATCAAAGCTGATGTGCTGATTATCGACGAAATATCAATGCTACATCATTACCGGCTGGATATGGTAGATCAGATTACCCGCAAGGTCAGGGGAAGTGATAAGCCTTTCGGTGGCCTGCAGGTTGTTCTGTGTGGTGACTTTTTCCAGTTGCCACCGGTTACACGTGGTGATCAGGAAAATGGGAAATTTGTAGTCAGTTCTGCCGTATGGGAAGAGTTTGATCCGGTAATTTGTTATCTGAACGAACAGCACCGTCAAAACGATGATATATTTCTGGAAATACTGAGTGCCCTGAGGGCTGATGACGTACGCCGGCATCATGCAGAAGCCTTGCTGTCTCGCCAGGACAAGGAGGTAGGGGAAGCTACGGAACTGCACACAACCAATATAGATGTTGATACGATCAACGCCGCCAGGCTGGCCCTGTTGGACAGCGAAGAGCATACATATAGCATGACCACCACCGGCAAAGAGAGCTATGTAGAAGGCTTAATCCGTTCTTGTCTGGCAGTCCCGGAGCTGACACTGAAAAAAGGCGCACTGGTAATGTGCATCAAAAACAATCCGGAAAAAAAATATGTCAACGGGTCACTTGGAATTGTGACCGGCTTTGAAGAAGCAACAAATTATCCTAAAGTAGAGCTAAGAAGTGGCCGGAAGCTTGTTATAACTCCTGAGTCATGGGAACTTCGGGATGGTGATAAAAAGCGGGCATCACTAAGTCAAATCCCACTCAGGCTGGCGTGGGCAATTACTGTGCACAAGAGTCAGGGAATGACTCTTGACGCCGCAACGGTTGATCTGCGAAGGGCATTTGTTGAGGGAATGGGCTATGTGGCACTCAGCCGTGTTCGAAGCCTCGACACACTGAGACTGAATGGTATCAATCAGATGGCTCTGCGGGTTAGTCCGCAGGCGCTGGAAATAGATCAGCAATTACTTAAGAAATCGATACTTGATAGCAAAAAATTCGAACATTTGCGCAAAAAAGCCAAAAAACGAGCCAAAGAAAAGATAGATGAGAGACCAGCTACAGGCTGGAATGACAAAGTAGCCAAAATGCGCGAAACCTATCCCAATGCTTACCGGCCATGGAGTGAAACAGACGACTCAGTTCTTGTAAAGCTTTTTTCCGATGGAAAGTCGGTAACCATCAGGGAAATGACCGTAAAGTTCGGCCGTCACCCCGGGTCAATTCGTGCCCGCCTTAAAAAGCACTTCGGAGAAGATGCAGTCTCCGACCTGACAAACCATAAATAATACTTCATCAGAATGAGTAAAACAGAGAGATTTGTAATTTTATTAATTTTGTGATACAATTTAATTATTATGACTAGAGCAGAACGCACCTCCATTGTCGAAGATTCTCCAGATCTATCACGTATTGCCGTATTACCCGTTACTCCACTGACGGGGGCAAACTTGGAGCTAACTCAAGCTTTTTTTAAAGCAGCGATAGGAGCAGGTGCGAAAGCTATATTATTGATAGGCTATGCTACCGGCACTACTCCCGGTGCAATTAACCCATTAGTAAAAGATACCGTAGAATCGGGCATACCAATATTTGTACTGTCGAACAATAAGGGAGATGATAAAGGCCCTCAAAGAATAACGTATGGTTCTCAGCAAGATGCAGTCGATGCCGGAATAACGCCGCTTAGAGATGTAAATATAAACCATATCGAAGAAGTTATGGCCACTATAGATGGAATGATTGCCGACGATGTAGCCGGAGCAGAATTAGCTCAGGCAGTAGTCGATGTATACGGAACTTCGGGACGGGACCTACCCTCACCTTCATAGAGATCTGTTTCTAAAAAATTCAAAATTATCGAAGTAATTTCTCCATGGATTTTTTCTGGCCTTAAAAGTTCCTGATGAGCGAATGGCAAAAGTACAATTAAAGTCGAGGTATGTTTGAGACTTATTTTCATCTAAAATAATTAAGATAAGTTGAGTTACCCGAGCATTGTGCTCTTTGACAATGAGATTATAAAGAACTTTTAGAGCCTGTTGCTTCTTTGTCTGCTTTCTGGTCAACACAAGAAAGTAGGTTGAGGTGACTCGAAGAGTCAGCTTGAAATGGATTAATATCGAGTGTTTTTGGAAGAATGTTATGATTAAGCTATGAAGCAGGCTAAAAGGCCAACAGACCTCAATAAACCCGTAGTTTATGCCTTTATCGACAGTCAGAACCTTAATGTAGGAGTACAAAAATTTGGCTGGAAGATGAACTGGGTCAAACTCCGTCAACTTTTGGCCGACAAATACGGAGTGAGCAAAGCTTATATGTTCATTGGGTACGTACCGGAATTCGAAAAAATGTACGAGCAAATGCACGAGGCTGGTTACGCGGTAGTGCTTAAACCTACGTACGATATGAGCAAGCCGCTGCCAGAAGCCCAGCCGGAGCCCAAAGAAGGGGGGAAAGCAACTGAACCAGAAGAAAAAAAACCAGTTAAAGGTAATATAGATGCCGAATTAGTGTTGTGGGCTATGAAAGAATTGCCAAATTACGACAAAGCTATTATCGTATCCGGTGATGGCGACTTCCTGTGTTTGATCGAATATCTGGATGAACAGGGAAAATTGCTCAAGCTACTCGCTCCAAACCAACAATATTCCCGACTCTATAACAGCTATGAGCAATATGTCGAGCGAATCGACAAATACCGGAGCGAACTGGCTTATCGCCACGGCAAAAAACTTGCAAAACCGTCCAAAAACAGCCAGGGACAACAAAAAACGTGAAAGAAGAGAAAAATACTGATATTTTCCCAAAACATTTTTTCTGGGGAGCTTCTACCTCTGCGCATCAGGTAGAAGGAGGCAATGATAACCAGTGGACAGTCTGGGAACTGGAGCATGCCAAGGAACTGGCTCAAACAGCTCATATACGACTCAACTGGCTGCCTCATTGGGAATCGATCAAGGAACAAGCCGAAGAACCCGATAATTATGTATCGGGAAGGGGAGTAGACCACTATAACCGCTACATGGAAGATTTTGACTTCCTCGATGAACTGGGAATGAACTCCTTTCGATTCGGGATAGAGTGGTCACGAATAGAGCCGGAGGAAGGGCAGTGGAACGAGGAAGCGATTGCTCACTATCGCCAATATATTGTAGAGCTGCGAAAGCGTAAAATTGAGCCCTTTTTGACACTCTGGCACTGGACCATGCCGAATTGGTTTGTGGCCAAAGGCGCCTTTGAGAAGCATGCGAATCTGGTTTACTTTGACCGTTTTATTCAAAAAGTCTCAGAAGAATTCGTGGATGAAGTTGAGTATGTCCTGACACTGAACGAGCCGAACGTCTATGCCAGCTTCGGCTATGTTCTGGCCGAGCATCCGCCCGCAGTTAAAAAACCTTTGCTAGGACTGAAAGTTTACTGGAACCTCACTCGGGCGCACCGCAGAGCATACCGGATCCTCAAGGCCAAAAAGCCGAGTTTACAGATAGGGATTGCCAACCAGCTAGCTAATATTCAACCTAAGCGGGCGCACAATCTGATCGATATCGCAACGACTGAGCTGATGCGGTACTTTTGGAACTGGTGGTTTATGTACCGGATTCGGAATTATCAGGACTTTGTTGGAATAAATTATTATTTTGCTGATTATTACAAAGGGTTTGGACACAAACAGAACCCGACAGTACCCCTGAGCGATTTGGGATGGTACATGGAGCCCGAAGGAGTATATCCGTTAATTCTCAGGGCGTGGTCACATTTTAAAAAACCGATTTTTATAACCGAGGGGGGGCTTGCGGACGCCAAAGACGAACATCGTAGATGGTGGATAGAAGAGACTACAGTAGCTATGGAGCGGGCGCTCAGTGAGGGCGTCGATCTGCGTGGCTACTTCCAGTGGAGTCTGCTGGATAACTTCGAGTGGTCATTCGGCTGGTGGCCGAAATTTGGCCTCGTAAACGTAGACCGCAAACACGGCATGAAACGCACTATCCGTCCGAGTGCGCGATGGTTCGCCAAATGGCTGGAAAACGCCCGAAAATAAAAGTTATTCAGGCAACTTTCAGAGAGTTAGTATGTAGTTCGTCCCCATGTCGGGCTCGGAATAATTGAGCCGCAATCGCACAACTTCGGGCCAATGCTTCAGGTGTAACCCCTCTGGATAGATCGTGCATATCCTTTTTTATACCATCCAGCATGGGTCCAATTGCAACATATCCTGCCAGCTGTTCCATTAATTTGTAAGCAATATTTCCGCTTTGACCATCGGGGAATATAAATACATTCGGCATTTTACCGTCAATCAACTCAACGGTTCCTTTTGCTTTCTTCTCAAATATTCTTGGATTAAGTGCGGCATCGACCTGAATCTCACCGTAAGCAATGATATCCGGATTTTTTGCTTTGAATTTTTCGACAGCCTGCTGAACTTCCTGTACGCCGCCCAGGTGCTCGGCACTCCCAAAAGAAGAAAGAGACAAGAAAGCTACCACCGGTTCATAGCCAAGGTGTTTTACGTTCTCGCAGGTTTGTTCAGCAATTTTTACAAGCTCATTTGGTTTAGGCTTATCATGTACTGCGCAATCAGCAAAAAATAATGGTTCTTCACCGTCTTTTTCCATAACGAAGAATGAAGATATAAACTTATCGGGTGCTCCGACATGATGTATTGCGGTCCTTAACATAGTTGGCGTATCGTGTGCTGCGCCTGCGATAATAATATCAACCTCACCACTATTCAAAAGTGCCGCTGCCTGCTCGAGTTCCATTTGCTCAAATCTGAGAGTTGCCCCTAAGTCATGCTGGCTGCTAACTGACTCAAAAGCTGCTACAGATGGATCCTGAGGTTCAGGTAATAGTATTGTAGGACGATATTCCGACATGAGATTAAGAGTTATTGTACCATTTATAAATCCGGACGACTATTCAGATAAATTAATGAAAGTAGGAGGCTGTATTTAGTTGCTATATAATAAGCAGTTATGCAAACTGTACAAGCGTTAACATTTGATTTACAGGAAGACGGGTGGGATACATCTACTGGTTTTGTGAAGCGCGATGTTTCTATGCCCATATTAGATGAAGAAAAAAATTCTGAAGATGCAATTTCTGTAATCGTGAAGGTGCTTTACGCGGGCGTGTGCGGATCTGACCGTGGGCTGTGGTATCGATCGGCATTTAAAGATATGGTGCATAGCTCACTCGAAAAAGAGGGCAAAAGCATGCGTATCAACGGCCATGAATTTATGGGTGAGATTGTGGAAGCCGGTTCAGCCGTAAAAGCACTCTATTATGACGAGGATCCTAGCAATCCGGCTAAAATCGAAACGGGTAGTCTGGTGTCTGGTGATTCGCATGTGACGTGCGGAAAATGTTACCAATGCCGGATAGGGGAATCGCATGTATGTTTAAACGAATCCATCCTGGGTATTTCAATCGATGGTATCTTCGCTCAATATGTCAAACTACCGGCTAAAAACCTCTGGGCGATCGGCCCAGATCGCATTCGTCCTGAGATTGCGGCTATTCTGGACCCGTTTGGCAACGCAGTGCATACGGCTACGAGAGTTGATATGCGCGGCCAGCGTGTAGCAATATTCGGCTGCGGTCCCATCGGGCTATTTTCTGTTTTGCTGGCTAAACATTTCGGAGCAGCCAAAGTCATAGCTGTTGACATTAGTGCTGATAATCTGGCTATGGCCAAAGAGCTGGGTGCCCACGAGACAATACAGATTGACCAAAAAGAAAGTACCAATGACTACGAAACTGACCCGGAGGTAGTATCACGCATTATGGAGCTGACATATGGCAAGGGGGTAGACATTTCGATGGAAATGGCCGGGCCATTTTCGTCGGTCAATAACTCCATTGACAGCACACGCCGCGGCGGCCATGTCATGCTATTCGGGATCAAAGACGGCGACCTGACTATTCCGGGCTTTTCACGATGCGTCGTCAAAGGACTGACCCTGCATGGCATCATTGGTCGGCGTATATTTGAAACGTGGCAGATCTCCCAGCGGGTCCTGTTCGATCGCAGCAATGGCGTCCAGGACAAAATATGGGACATAATCCTAAAAAAAGGCGAGGGAACTATCATGCCATTCAGTCAGTTCGACCCAGCCGTATTTGAGCAAGCCATGAAGGACCATCCCAAAATCATCTTTAGCGTCCAGGAATAATAAAGGAGATTATATGTACGACGAGCTGAAAGCACTTATCAACGAAGACATTGCAGCTATGAAAGAGGGCGGGAGCTTCAAGGAAGAGCGGATCCTCAGCTCTAAACAGGGTCGGGAGATCACTGTTGGCGACAAGAAATTATTGAACTTTTGCGCGAACAATTATCTCGGTCTGTCCGGAACTGGAACACTGGAAAAAGCATCAGATGAGGCGCTGCGGCGGTGGGGGTATGGCCTGGCTTCGGTACGATTTATCTGCGGTACGCAGGAAGTGCATAAGGAGCTGGAAGCCAAAGTTGCAGAGTTTATCGGGACTGAGGATGCGGTGTTGTATTCTTCGTGCTTTATGGCTAATGTCGGGCTGTTCCAGACGTTTTTTACCGATCAGGACGCCATAATCTCAGATGCGCTCAATCATGCGTCACTCATAGATGCCATACGACTGACCAAGTCGGAGCGGCACATTTATCAGCATCTGGATATGGCTGATCTGGAAGAGAAGTTGAAAGCTACTGCCGACAAACGGTTCCGGGTAATTGCTACAGACGGCGTTTTCTCTATGGATGGCCATATAGCTCCGCTCAAAGAAATTTGCGACCTGGCCGACAAATATAAAGCTTTGGTCATGGTAGACGACGCGCACGCCACCGGAGTTATGGGCGATAACGGGCGGGGAACGCACGAAGCTGCAGGCGTTCCGGGTCGCGTAGATTTCCTGACCGGTACATTCGGTAAAGCGCTGGGTGGTGCGGGCGGAGCATTTACAGCTACTACATCGGATGTCGCTACATATCTGCGTAATAAATCACGGACGTATCTCTTCTCCAATGCGCTCGATACTGTCATCACCGGTGTATCCGGGTTTGTCATCGATCATATTCAAAGCCATCCTGAACTCCGTGAAAAACTCTGGCAAAATACGACTCAATTCCGTACTAAAATGCGGGAGGCGGGTTTTGAAGTATCAGAGGCGCCACATCCTATTACGCCGATCATGCTGGGTGATGAGAAACGGGCCACCGACATGGCAAAGGCCTTGTTCGATGAGGGAATATATGTCATCGGCTTCAGCTTCCCGGTTGTACCCAAAGGCGCGGCACGAATCCGTGTACAGATATCAGCGGCTCATACCAGTGATGATATCAATCTGGCTGTTCAGAAATTTGCCGCAGTGGGCAGACAGTTCGGTGCTCTTTCTTCGTAACTGATATGAGTATTAGCAAACACGCCTCAGCATATAATTTACATTTCCCTTTAGACCTATACCATAGCGTACCTGTGGCAGAACTTATTAGCAGAGATAATGTATATTTTGAAATCTACGTGGGTCTTGATGAGAAAATGGTAGGTGAGCTTCAGAAGCATTCCCTGGATGATTCAGACGAGGAGCTCAAGGTAACGTCAGACCGCGAGCGATTCGGTATCGGGTCATATGTACAGTGGTATGAAAAAGGAAGAGTACCTTTTGCGCTCGTACATTCCGCTACCAGAGAACTGGCAGCAATCTCATGGTTTGGCCCTAAAGCACTCGGTCGCAAACCATTGAAACATTTGTCAGAGACAGAACGATTGCAGGATGAGCGGGAGCTGGAGGTGGACGACTGGCACACCGTAACCTACAGATCATACAAGCCATTTCGCGGTAAAGGACTTATGAAAGAGTTTGTAGGCTTTACGCTCGATGAGTATGCAGCGCGATATCCGGGGGCCCGTTTCTGGGAAGGGGTGAATAGCGATAACCCGGCCAGTATCGCTTTGGCCGAAAAGCTGGGGTTTCATATAGATAAGGATGTTTCGGATCCGGACGGCAAATGGCTTATAATGGTACGTAATGCAAAATAATAAAAAACCGCTTGTTCCTGGTGCCCGAATTGTCGTGATCGGCGGCGGCACTGGTAGTTTTGTACTATTGTCCGGACTTAAGCGCTATACGCAGCATATTACAGCTCTGGTCAATATGTCGGATGACGGTGGTTCGACAGGCTTGCTGCGGGATGAACTGGGGGTTCTGCCACCCGGTGATGCGCGGCAGTGCCTGGTGGCCTTATCCGACTCGGAAAAGGCACGGGACCTATTTAATTATCGGTTTGAAGAGGGCAGCCTGAAAGGGCATGCCTTTGGTAATCTGTTTCTCACCGCACTCGAGAAGATGACCGGTAATTTTGCTGAAGCGATTGAACTTGCCAGCGAAGTACTAAGTATTACCGGTACCGTAGTTCCTGTGACGCTCAGCAATGTCACGTTATGTATGCGGACTGCGGACGGAACAGTTACGAAAGGTGAGCACAAGATCGAGAGTGCTAACTTTAATAGTTCCAGGCCGGAACTATGGCTCGAGCCCGACCCGACACTAAATCCGGCTGCACTAACTGCTCTGGCAGAAGCCGATATAATCGTCATAGCCCCGGGGGATATCTATAACAGTCTCGGTCCTGCGCTGATTGTACCGGGTCTGGGTGAAGCCCTGAGCAATTCCAAAGCAAAAAAGATCTATGTATGCAATCTTGTCACAAAGCCGGGTCAGTCGGACGGCTTCAAAGCGCATGACTTTGCCGCAGAGATAGAGCGTTTTGTAGGCAAACCCTGTCTGGACTACGTACTCTATAATGATCAGCCGCCATCAGAAGAACTGCTTCAAAAATACGCTCACGAGGGTGAATACGCGGTAGAGATTGATAAGCAGGCATTTGAGCAGGCGCACTATAATACCAAAGGCTCGGCCCTGATAGCGGATGGTGTGGCTCCGGAACCCAGCTCCGCCGATGCTATTGCCGGCATGCGATCTTATATACGTCATGATCCTGACAGGATAGCACGTGAGCTAATGAGATTGTACTTTTCATGAGAATGCTCAACTAAATAGATTTGCGGAGAAGATATGCCGAACGACCGCCCATTATTTTTGGTAGATCTTGACCGGACATTGCTTAATACCTCTGCTTATACTGCCGAACTCTGGAAACATGCAGCCGGAATTATTCCCGGTGTTGATGCTGCAGCCGAAACAGAACGGGGGGCCAAAGGTGAGTATTATATATTGCTTGATCCTGCTCACGGACAAAGTGCATATTCGCTGGAAACACACATTAAGGATTTATTAGCCCGGCGGCAGGAAAATAATGATGATAAGATCGTCCGGATGATATTACAGCAATTGCAGAGCAGGTTTCCCGATGCCTCTGCTTTTCTGTACGATCACTATGTTGAACTTTTCGACAAGCTGGAAAAGCTGGGAGAAGTATCGATAATAACTTTTGGCGTTCATTTTGATCAGTCGGCTAAACTACAACGTTTACTACCGCTGGCACAAATACCAGCGATTATCATTGGCGAAACTAAGGGGGCTTATATTGCTAATAGCTTTTTGCCCACTAAAGATATCTGGCTTATTGATGACAAAGAATATCCGGAACTTCCGACTAATTGCAGGGAAGTGCTAATAGATCACGAAGGAACCAAAGTATCCGGCAACAACGTATCACTTGTTGTGCATGATCTAAGACAGGCCGGAGAGCTCATAGCAAGTTTCTATAAAGCCGGAACTGCGACCTGACTATCGTTAAATTTTATTGAACTACAGGATGCATAAACCACTAGCGTTCAAAAGGTTTGCTATAACCCCATATATTGTGTCCGTAGAGTATCTGTGGATAACTTCTCTTATTTGAGGGCTATGTTTATAAAAAAACACTTGTCTGTGGGTGATTGGGGGTAGTATATTTATGCAAGTGGGTAAGCGTAGGTAGACCAAAATAGTCGCCCGAATAGATAAAACGCTAAAAATAAAAACCACTAAGTAAGAGAGTGATGGCCACAATAGACTATTTCGAGAGGAGACTTGACAACAAGCGACGGCTAACAATACCGGCTGAGCTTCGTGGCAGGTTCTCCAGCGGAGCAGTAATAACCCGTGGTTTCGGTAAGTACCTCCATCTATATCCCAAAGACGTATGGGATGAGGAGGTAGAGCCAAAACTAATGGGCGACATCCTTGATGAGCGCGTCGCAGATCTGAACGTCCGGTTCCGGATGGGGAAGATCGAAGGCAGGCTGGACGGTAAGCAAGGGCGAATTATGCTCGAGCAGCACCAGCTGAAGCACGCGGGCATCGATAAAGATGTGGTGGCTATTGGCGTAGGCAGGTACTGGCGAATTATCGCCAGGGAACAGGCCGAACTTTAAGCTTGTACATTAACAATCCGGGTTTCGAAGCACAAATCAGCTCGTTTTATCTAATGAATTATTCATTCAGACGAGGTTAGCTATTTGGCAGTCAGTAGGTGGCCTTAGGGTAACCACCATAAAAACCCTCGTACCTTACCTCAAAAAACACCTCCCAAAACTCCACCTCACACATAAGTCTCTAAAAACTTAGTTTAAACCTCTTTTTCAGACATTAAGTAGATTTTTTAAATCTCTAAAACAACAGTCCGGAAAAGAACTAAACACAATAAAAACAAAAACTACCAAAAAACAAAAAACTGACTGCTAATTAGGTGACCTTGTAAAAACAAAAACTAAAATGACATTTACAAGTAACCGTCCATGCAAAAACCAAAACAAAAACACATCCCGGTACTGTTACAAGAAGTACTCGACGTATTGAAGCCCGTAGAATCAGATAGTTATCTGGATCTGACGGCAGGCTACGGAGGGCACGCAATAGCAGTACTGGCAGGTATAGGCAGCGCAGGATCTGCCACGCTGGTTGACCGCGACGAAGCGGCAGTTCAGCACCTGAAGAATCTGTACCATGATGATTCACGTGTGAATATTATTCACAGTGATTTTCTCGGTGCCAGCAAGGCACTTGCGGCTACAGATCAACGATTTGATATGATTTTGGCTGATCTGGGCGTGTCATCACCGCACCTTGACAATCCGCACCGCGGCTTTTCCTTCAGAGAAGAAGGTCCGCTGGATATGCGAATGGACCGCCGACAGCCCGTAACAGCTGCCGATATTCTCAATAGTACAACTCAAGCTGAGTTGGTTGATATATTTAGACATTACGGTGAAGTGAGCGGGGCAACCCGTCTGGCGGGTATGCTGACAGACAATCGTCCGTTTAGTACGACAACAGAGCTGGCTGAAGTAATAGCCAAAGCATATCCCGGCTATCATAGGATTCATCCGGCAACCAGAGTCTTCCAGGCGCTCAGAATTGCCGTGAATCAGGAACTTGATCAGCTGGAAGCAGGTCTCTCTGTCTGGGTAGAGCTTTTAAACCCCGGGGGGAGGTTAGCTGTCATATCATTCCATAGTCTCGAAGACCGGATAATAAAGCAGTTTTTCCGTGACCACGGATCAACCAGCTATGATGCGGTGCTAAATATACTGACCAACAGGCCCCTTGCTGCCGGTCAAACTGAATTAGTTCATAATCCGCGTGCCCGAAGTGCAAAACTACGGGCCGCAGTGAAAATAAAAACACCAGAAAGGGGGATGCAAAACAATGCCTATACAGGTTAAAAGCAACTCCCGTGCTTACAAAATCCACGTAAAAGTGGTGTAAGTAAAAACTCCCGTACTTTGAGTATATCTCAGGGTACGGGAACCAAAACAAAACAAAAATAAACAAAATAGACGGAAGAAAAACAAAATATGACATATTCGAGTTCTATGTCGATGAACCGCAAGCGTTATGCTTCCAGGCATAAGAATGCTGTGAGCTTCAACGAACAAGTGCGGACAATTGGTCCGGTAAGCAACACTATTATGCTGATTATTCTTAGCTGTCTGCTGGGCTTGTTTTACCTGACTCAGGTTACTAAAACGAATGCCAGCGGATATAAAATTAACGGACTGCAAAGTCACTACACAGAGTTACAAAAAGAGCACGATAATCTGGTGGTGGCATCAGCGCGCTTGCAGGCACTTGATCGCGTTCAGAACAGTCCAGCAGCCCAGAAGCTCGTAACCGTTGCTCCGACAGCTACACTGCAGTAATAACAGAACAGGGGTTTATGCAGCAAAAACAGCTTTCATTTAATCCTTTGCGCCTTGATGTATGGTACGGGCTTATTTTGCTTGTTTTTGCTATTTTTATTATCAAACTATTCTATGTCCAGATTATAAAACATGATGATTACCAGCAGGCAGCACTAAGCGGACAACTCAAACAATACGAAATACCGGCCAACAGAGGTATTATTAAAGCTCACGATGGCGATAGTCTCGTTCCGATTGTGCTGAACGAGGATACGTATACCTTATTTGCTGATCCGAAGTTTATAAAAGAGCCCGGGAACATAGCCGAAAAACTGGTTGCCGTGACAGAAGGAGACAAATCCGGTTATGAGCAAAAAATGCGAGCCGGCAACCGCTATGAAGTACTGGCCAAAAGGTTAACCAAAGAGCAGAAAGAAAAGATCGAAAAACTGGAACTTGTCGGAGTAGGTCTTCGTACAGAACCGATACGCACCTATCCGCAGGGGAGTTTGGCGGCGCAGATTCTGGGATTTGTGAATGACGAGGGGAAGGGAGCATACGGAGTCGAACAGTATCTGGATAACAGCCTTGCCGGACAGCCGGGGCAGCTTAAAGCTATTACAGATGTCAGGGGCGTACCTTTGGCCTCCAGTAGCGATAATGTCCGTCAGGACGCTGTAAATGGCAGGGAAACGACATTAACAATTGATATTGGCATGCAGCGCAAGACAGAAGAGATACTGAAAGCTCATCTGGAGCAGGTCAGATCAAAATCGGGCAGCATCATAATCATTGATCCCAATAGCGGTGCTATCAAAGCTATGGCCAATTACCCGGGATATAATCCGGCAGAGTTCAATAAAGTGACCGATCAGGCCCTGTTTACTAATCCTGCGCTTAGTGACCCGATGGAAGTAGGCTCAATCATGAAAACGCTGACTATGGCCGCAGGATTGAATGAAAATGTTATCAACCCGAATACTACCTATGGCGATAGCGGTTCGATCAAAATCGATGGATCAACCATAAGCAATGTAGAAGGATATAGTTCTCCTGCTACCAGGAGTATGACAGATATTCTTAAGTTTTCGCTTAACACGGGCGCATCGTTTATTCTCAGGCAACTGGGTGGCGGCGAATTCAATGAAAAGGGTCGTAAAGTATGGCATGACTACATGGTGAATCATTATCAGCTTGGAAAAATGATCGGTATTGAGCAAGGCTACGAGGCTGCCGGAAGTATTCCGAATCCAACCGATGGCTATGCTTTGAATCTGCAATATGCCAATACAAGTTTCGGGCAGGGAACAAATATCACGTTGCTTCAGATGGCGGGTGCCTTCAGCTCGGTTATTAATGGCGGTATTTACTATAAACCGCATCTCGTTGATCCTGAGGCCGGTACAGCCCCTGTGATTGTGCGGGCCGACGTTGTGCGTCCGGAAGTTTCGGCGCAACTGAGGAGCATGATGGAGACAGTCGCCACAACTAACTATCGTTATTCTGTCAGGGATGGTTACTCCGTAGGCGGTAAAACAGGCACGGCGCAGATTACAAAACCGGGGGGTGGCTACTACGAAGACCGCTATAACGGAACATTTATCGGCTATGTGGGGGGTGATCGTCCCGAATATGTTATTGTGCTCAGAGTTAACGAACCGCACATAAATGGTTTTGCAGGCTCACAGGCAGCGGCACCGCTATTCGGCAAAACAACAAACATGCTGCTGGATAATTTTTTGATTAAACCAAAAAGCCGGTAATTATGACTAATAACAGGGTATAATATGATCATACAAAAGCCATGACAGAAATAGCCATAGACACCAGCAGATTACTTGAGATTTTTTACTTCGCACTGATGGGCTTTGGACTTGGTATGTTGTTAACGCCGCTTTATACGACCATTGCTTACAGAGGTCAGTGGTGGAAGAAGCAGCGCGAAACAGCCGTAACCGGAGAAAAGGCACCTGTGTTTGCCAAATTGCACGCTGCTAAACACCGCCGCAATATACCTACAATGGCCGGCCTGATATTTCTGCTGGCAGTTGCACTGATTACTCTGGTATTTAACTTTTCCCGTACGCAGACCTGGCTGCCGCTGGCAGCTTTTGTCGGTGCCGGTCTGATGGGGCTCGGAGATGATATTATTAATCTAAAAGGAGCAGGCAGGGGCGTTGCCGGTCTGCCGTCTAAGCTTAAATTCCTGTTGATGACCCTGATCGCCCTTATAGGAGGACTGTTTTTCTACTACAAGCTTGACGTCAATAGTGTAAATGTGCCCGGCTTAGGTGATATAGGCATCGGCTGGCTGATAATCCCGTTATTCGTACTGGTAGTCGTAAGCACGGCGAATGCTGTCAATATAACAGATGGCCTGGATGGCCTGGCTGGTGGTTTGGCGGCTACTGCATTTTCTGTATACGCCATCATTGCTTTTTTGGAGGGACAGTTCGGAATAGCTGGTTTCTGTATGACGATTGTCGGTGCATTGCTGAGTTATACCTGGTTTAATATTTATCCGGCACGGTTTTTTATGGGTGATGTGGGCTCGTTTGCTTTGGGCACAGCACTCGGAGTTGTAGCTATGCTTACAGATACGGTTTTGCTTTTGCCTATTATCGGGGCTGTATTCGTAATCGAAGCGGGATCAGTTGTACTACAGGTTATATCCAAGAAACTCCGAAATGGCAAAAAGATCTTTATGAGCTCGCCGATACACCATCATTTTGAGGCCTCCGGCTGGCCCGAAACAAAAATTACCATGCGTTTTTGGGTACTTGGTCAGATATGCGGTTTTATCGGACTAATGATATTTCTGCTGGATACGTACCATGCTTAAGCCCCGTATACGAAATAATAACCGCTCCCGACGACGATACCGCCAGACTATTGAAGCAGTCGCAGGTAATGAAATGTCAGGCAGAAAACATCGCCCTGACTATACGTTGCTGGTCCCATGCAGTTTGCTGCTGGTCATAGGTCTGATAGTGGTTTATTCGATTAGCCCGGGGCTGGCTGTTGCCCGTGGTGTTGACGAAAATTATTTTATCAGCAAGCAACTGTTGGCTATAGGCTTAGGTATACTCGCGTTCCTAGTATGCAGCTTTGTTTCGGTACGTCTGCTTAAATCTGCCCGCAACATACTGATAGCTGCAACTATCGTAGCTGTTATTTTCGCTCAGTTTTTCGGAGAAGAGATCAATGGGGCTTCGCGCTGGATTGTTGTCGGCGGTATATCTTTCCAGGTGGCGGAACTCATCAAGCTTGTTTTGATAATCTGGCTGGGAATGTTTTTAACAGAACGCATAAAACAGGGGGAGATTAGTGACGGTGTAAAAACGCTCAGACCTTTGATGATACTGGTAGGGCTCATTGGAGCGGTAGTGCTAATTATGGAGAGCGATACGGGTTCCAGCGCTGTTATGCTGGCAATCGTGGCTATTATGTCCTTTACGGCCGGGTTACCATTCAAACAGATTGGAATTATTTTAGGTATAGTTTCGATCGGAATGTTGGTGGTTATAGCTACCAGTCAGTATCGCCGCGACCGTGTCACAACTTTCCTGAACCCGTCATCTGATTGTCAGGCCGCCGGATATCAGTCCTGTCAGGCGCTCATTGCTGTTGGCAGCGGGGGTATGTTCGGCCTGGGACTCGGCAAGAGTGTGCAGGCGTACGGATATCTGCCTGAAGCTGCAAATGATTCGATTTTTGCGGTTCTGGCCGAGAAGTTTGGCTTCGTCGGTGTCACTAGTGTTATTGGTATATATATACTACTTTTTGCACGGCTAAGACGGATTATTCAGCGGAGTAGTGATTTGTTCGCGCGGTTATTTGTCGTTGGTGTTCTGGTCTGGATTTCTACACAAGCTATCGTCAATATAGGAGCCATGATCGGCCTGTTGCCCCTTAAGGGAATAACCCTGCCACTGATTAGTTATGGCGGTACCAGCCTTATATTTGTAATGGCGGCACTCGGTGTAGTTTACCAGATTTCGCGTTATACGAATTTTGCTCCGGTGGACAGCCACTCTATGAATAAGGAGGGAAATGATGACTATAATGCTCGTCGGCGGCGGCAGCGGCGGCCATATTACGCCATTACTGGCAATCGCTAAACACCTCAAATCGACTAATCCTGCTATAAAAATAGTTGCAGTAACTGAACGTGGCGGCAAATTTGCCATATTATTTAATAGTAGCGAAAATATAACGAATCTGAGATTCATATCAGCAGGTAAGTTCCGTCGCTTTCATGGCGAATCCTGGTTGTCCCGGGTTTTTGATATCAAGCGGAATATATTAAATATGGCGGATGGTATACGGGTAATACTGGGGATAATACAAAGCTTTTGGATGCTGGTACTGCATCGCCCGAAGATTATACTGCTAAAAGGGGGTTTCGTTGGTCTGCCGGTGGGTATGTGTGCGTGGTTGTTAGGAATACCATACATTACTCATGATTCTGATGCTTTACCGGGTTTAAGCAACCGACTTATTTCTCATGGTGCCCGGCAACATGCTGTAGGAATGTCAGAGGATATGTATAATTATCCGGCAGGCAAAACCGTCTTTGTGGGAGTACCGGTAGGGGAGGATTTTCATATGCTGAATCCGGCACAGATTGCACAGGCCAGAAAAGATATAGGTATTCCGGCCAGTGCAAGAGTATTAATGATTACGGGTGGCAGTAATGGGGCTCAGCGTCTGAATGAAGCTATTCTGAGCCCTGTTATAAATCTGCTTGAGCAATATAGGGATCTTTGGCTCATCCATCAGTTTGGTGAGGGTAATGAGTATGTTTATGACAATTTTCCGGTTGTATTAAGAGGTCGCGTCATAGCCGAACCTTTTCTGAGCCCATTATCTGATTTTAGTGCTGCTGCTGACGTCATAATAACGCGGGCAGGAGCTACAGCACTTGCTGAATTTGCCGCCCAGGCAAAAGCCTGCGTTGTAGTACCGAATCCATATCTGACCGGGGGTCACCAGCTACAAAATGCAATTGCACTCGTAGAAACCGGAGCTATAGCTGTGTTGCAGGAACAGGATATGAAAGACAATTCAGCTGTGATCTCCCTGATGACTAATCTGCTGGAAAAGCCGGAATTATGCTCCCGTATGGGTAATAATTTACACCAGGCAATGCCACCGAATTCTGCTGAAAAACTAGCAAATTTGTTGATCCAACAGATTACGGTCAGGAAACAGCAATAGTAATGTTTGGCAAGAAATCAGACCGGAATTCTCCCAGGCGTCCATTACATATCAATCACCATAACCAACCCGTATTTTCTTATAGAGCGGCCCGCAAAGAATCTGACCGGCAGTTTGATCGGGGTATGTCACGGCCAGGCAAAGAAACGATCAGGCTGAGGCGTAAACTCCGTCATGTGCCCTTTATACTGTCACTTATAGCAGTAGGAGCAGCATTGGTATACAACCTGACCCTGGTTCCGGATGCGCAAATAATCGTATCAGGTAATCAAACCGTTCTACGCCCCAGAGAAAGTTACCAGGAGGCCATCAATAATCAGCTCAGAAGCTCTCTGTCGAATCGCACTAAGGCAACTATCAATACCAAACGTCTATCCGACACTATTCGTGCTCAGTTTCCGGAAATTGAAACGATTACAATAAGCTTGCCACTTCTCAGACATCAGCCTGTGGTTGAAGTCAGGCTTGGTTCGCCCGCAGCTTTGCTGGCTACACCCATGATTACTTATGTGCTTGATTCGAACGGACGCACTTTATTTGATAAAAGTGACGCGATACCAGATTTTGATGCCAGCAAATTACCGGTTATATCAGATCCCAGTGGACATCAAATTACGATTGGCACCTCATCTTTAACCAGTCAGCAGGTAATGTATGCGAATGAACTTATAGCTCAGGCAGGTCTCAGACAGCTAACAACCCCGGAGTCTATGACCTTACAGGCGGGAGGGGAAGAGTTACATGTTCGATTCCCGAACCAAACTTATATTGTAAAATTCAGTTTTGCCACTGAAGCCAGGCAGAGTTTCGGGACCTTCCTGGCTACCAAAGATCGTCTGGAACGCGACAGGGTAGGAGTAGCGGAATATATTGATGTGCGCATACCTGAACGGGCTTACGTCAAATAATATGCTATGTGCACACAGGATAGCCGTTTGATCCAACCTCTCATTACTGCCCCGCTCCTCTCTCTTAGTTCGTATTTTGTTCTTATTATGTGTAATTACTAAATATAAAAAAACTATATAAACATACAGAATTATATAAAAGTCAAATATGCGTACTTTTGAAAAGGAGAGGGGAGTTATAAAAAAGTATATAATCTTGTGAAAACCGTGAAAATGCAAATCCAAGGCATGTGGAAAAGTCAGAATAGCGTTCGGAATACTTACGGAACACCAGAAGCATACTCAGGACAGACTTCATACATTAAGCTGCCAGGAAAAATAACTTTACAGCAGGCACGTGCAGTTAAATATATTGCCGTAGCGCATATAACTCCCCTAGCGGGGAGGTAACATAAGTCCTTCTGAGATAATACATACATGTCGTAAAATATACATTGTACGACGTTATGACTATGGCACTCTCTATGTATGATTGCCGATTCTCTGCTGTCATTACTGTGTTTATTTTTTTTAAGCCCGCTAACTTTTCTTATACTGCCCTGCCTTAATCCTTACGCTAATCATGAAATGATTTCTACGACTCCTAAATTATCACCCGATTATTAGGATAAATACTTTGTTCGTATTTTGTCTATTATATAAAATTTATTCCTGAGAGCCCATACCTTGCAGAAAGCCGTTATAGGCCTTAACTGTTGTATGAACACCAATGCTTTCACCAACTACGATACCGCCCATTACTGAACGCTCAAGTTTCATTAACGTACCATCACTTGCTGTGTCTGTAGCGGTAATATGTGTCTCGCAGACTGCTATAACATGACTTGCGAAATCACCTGCTAATCTACGAAATGCTGCAACCTGATCCGCAGTTGCTATGCTGAAAAGCTCTTCAACCAACCTTTGATCTTTAGGGTTAGGATTCAGAGGTGGAATTTTAAGACCAAGTGGAAACTTTTCAGTCTGAAGCCATAATATTTTCCTAGGATTCTGATAAAGCGTAGGTGGCTTTGGCTACCCGGTTGAACTGGGGCTTACCCTGAAGATTCAACAGGATAGTTGTCTCTTTGACATAGCGGCTTTTAAGGACGCGTTTGACGATCTCGTCGCGGTGCAATGGCTCTTTGGCTTCTTTGAGCACTTCGGCGATGATGTCAGCTACTGTGCCCTTCTTGTAGCCCCATTCCTTGAGGGCGTAGATACCGCGGCCGATCAGTACGAAGCGTTTGTCTTTGATAAGTTCGTTATGAATTGCCTGAGTAGTAACATCTTTACGCTTGAACTCCGAACCTTTAATCGCATCGGAAATCTCATTGAAGTGCATGTGTTTACCGTTTTCTTTGAGAATAACGTATATTTTGTCACGAATATTCTTAGGGTTAACGGTAGGCCATTTTATAAGGCCCCAGTGATCATTCAATGTGGCAAGATGCTTGGATGTGCTTGATAAAGCCTCTGTATGCTTAGGATCAGTGTGTCCTACAGCTGTGGCGATCTTATCGATCTTGTGCGGTTTACCGAACTCTTTGATGGCGTCAATAATAGAGGCAGCGTGTTTGATAATGGCTTTTTCATCATGCACCTTAGTGATTGCAATAGCCTGGTAAAAATGATCATTATCAGATACGACAGTTAGATCCGGACTAAGTTCCGCGAGGAATGCCAGACGTGACTGATCAAGCTTAGTGCTGGCCGTGCCGGTCAACTTATTTGCAAGATTAGATATACGGGCAATATTACCCATTTCAGTAAGGGTTTCGATCAAAGTATTCTCTACCTCTGTAATTACGGGTAACTCCCCTGCTTCGGCAGAAGCACGCAATCGAATCATTACAGATTTCTCAAGCTGGCGAACACGCTCGCGGGTTATGCCCAGCAATTCCCCTATTTGTTCGAGGGTTTCTTTGCGGTCAAACAGGCCATACCGACGAGAGATAATCTCACGCTCCCTTTCGCGCTCAATGGCCGCCAGAATGTTCTGTGTATAATCTTCGATGTTCTTCTGCGTCATTTGGTACTTAATCCTCTTTTCTGCCAGTGATATCAGTTAGCTTTAGTACAATTATATCACTTTAATTTTTAATAGTCAATAATGAATTTTAATCCCTATCAATATCCTGTTTCCCGTGTCCTGATGTACTTATTGTAACACGAAGTTAAATCTCGTGTCCAATATATGCATTAGCAGTACTACCAGAGTACTTTGAGATAAATGATGCAAAATTGTGGATAAATATGTGTGTTCTTCCGACGAAGAACCAAGTCGATACTTTTACCTGCAGCTGCAAAAGTATCCCAAAACGCCGCAGGCAACGAAATGATTCTTTATGATCTCATAGTCAAAAGCAACAATATCATGGACGACTCCCTTGGGTCGGCCCAGGCTTTTTATTGATTCCTTAAGGAATAAGTCCGGACTGTGTCCATGATTACTAATTGTTGTTCTGACACTCGCTCATCAGGAACTTTTCGGGCCTGAGACAATCCATGGAAAAATTACTAAAGATAATTTTGATTTATAAGAAGTTATTGAGAGTTTGGGGGTTGTTGTCCGGAAAGTATTGCTAATGTGCCGGGGCTGACTCTGAGTGTTAGTGTTCTGTCAAAATGACGTCCTATGGCCGGATGTGTGCCCGGATCTCCTAATTCTCTTAACCCAGCGGATATCTGTGCAATGTGTAAACCTGCCGTGGCGCCTTCTTCTCCCATTAAACTTGTAACCGGAGGTAATTCCGGCTCAAATTGTCTACCTTGCCCCCCCTCGTAGTTGGCCTCTGGCATAAAGTTCTCTCCTATAATTTTCTCTTAACAATGAGATTATACCATAGGATTCTTATGCATCTTTTTTTGATCAATTATGTCGAAGTCCATGGATTTTACCAGCATTTGCCGGAACGGATTGATGCTCAATCAAATTGGCTTAAATCACTGATACGAAATCAGTTTTGCTTCTCATATAAATAATAAAGCGGGACCGACCAAAGGGAGTCTTTCGTATCAAAGGCTATTCTGGTATTGGGTGGCAGACATTTGATTGGCAACCGCCGCGGCTCTTTTGAATACTTTTCTAGCTGAAGAGAAAAGTAGGTCGAGCCGACCTTCAGGTCGGGCTGAAACTGATTTTTCTAATCACTAATCCCTAAAACCTAATCACTTACTCTCACTTCTTCGCAGTTTTGCGTTTGAAGGAGCGTTTTTTGCGGGCCGGGGCTTTGGCCAGCATTTCTTTGGCTGTGGCCTCGTCAATATCTTCAGCTTTCATATCTTTGGGGATGCGGGCATTCTTTTTGCCGTCGGTAATGTATGCACCGTAGGGGCCATTGACAATTGATACGCCGTTTTTGAATTGCGCCACATACTTATTTGCATCTTTTTCAAGTTTTTCTTTGTAGAGTTGAAGAGCTTCTTCTATTGTAATTTGCATAGGATCAAGGGGTTTAATCGACACAAATAACTTGTCTACCTGAATATAGGGACCAAAGCGGCCAATGTTAGCCTTAATTTCTTTGCCGTCCTCGGTCTTCCCTACTGTACGCGGCAATTTGAACATATCCAGCGCCTGCTCGAAAGTAACTGTCTTGAGGTTTGCACCATCAGGCAAAGGCGCAAAGACCGGCTTCTCATCATCTTCTGTCTCACCCATCTGCAACATCGGGCCGTAACGGCCGTAACGGGCAACAATTGGCTTGTTTGTCTTTGGATCAACACCCAGAGCTCTGGACTTGCTTGTTTCCTGCCGGTTAGCAGCATCAGATTTGGCAACAAGCGGATGAAAAGATTCATAAAATGTAGCAATAGTCTTATTCCAACTCTGTTTACCTTCGGCAATTTTGTCAAAATCAGCTTCGGCTTTGGCCGTAAAGTCGTAGTCCATAATCGGCGCGAAATACTGCAGCAAAAAATCTGTCGTCATATCGGCCAGATAGGTTGGTAATAACTTGCTCCGCTCTACGCCGGTTAACTCTGTAGTTGTTTCGCGGGTGACAATCTTGTCTTTCAGTGTCAGATTCCGGAGATCGCGACTACGTCCCTCTGAGTCAGCTTTCTCGACATAACCGCGACTTTGAATGGTAGAAATAGTCGGGGCGTAAGTGCTGGGTCGCCCGATACCGAGCTCTTCCAGCTTTTTCACCAGTGAGGCCTCTGAGTATCTTGCCGGTGGACGATCGAACGATTCTATCGCATGTATATAATTCAGTTTGAGGTCGCTTCCATCTGCTACCTGCGGCAATATGGTATCGTCTTTGCCACCACCATAGACGCGAAGATAACCATCAAAAGTCAGAACTTCACCTTTAGCCAGTAATACTTCCGGCCGGCCGGAGATGCTTATAGTAAGCTCTGCCCTTTCCAGTTGCGCACCGGACATCTGACTGGCCAGAGCACGGCGCCAGACAAGCTGATATAAACGATTTTGCTGTTCATCTGCTCCGGCACTAAGAATATTGAAATCCGTAGGTCTGATAGCTTCGTGGGCTTCCTGTGCGCTTGCGTTCTTTGTCGTGTATTGGCGGGTAGTGTGATAATTACTACCGTAAGTCTTTTCAATATATTGAGCGGCTGCTGATAAAGCTGTATTCGAGAGGTTCGTACTGTCGGTACGCATATATGTGATATGGCCATTTTCGTATAATCTCTGCGCCAGAGTCATGGTCTGCCGAACGCTGAAGCCAAGTTTGGCCGAAGCTTCCTGTTGCAGACTACTTGTCGTAAAAGGGGCCGCGGGGTTGCGAACGCCGGCCTTTTTCTCAGATCCGGCAACAGTGAAGGTGCTGTCTGCTACGCCATTCAGAAAATCTTCGACAGTCTGTTCATCTGGTAATTGCTTTGGCAGTATGGCTTTGAGCTCATCACCTCCCGCATCGAAATAAGCGCTGACTTTAAACTGCGAGTTACTGGTGAACTTCTCAATCTCACGTTCGCGCTCGACAATTAGCCGTACTGCAACAGACTGTACGCGGCCGGCACTGAGCCCGGTCTGGACCTTTTTCCACAGCACAGGAGACAGCTCATAGCCTACGAGACGGTCCAGCACGCGCCGTGCCTGCTGGGCGTCTACCAGATTTATATCAACGGTACGGGGATTTTTGACAGCCGCGTCAATTGCAGGTTTAGTGATCTCATGGAATACAATCCGTTTAGTAGTCTCAGGTTTAAGTCCCAAAGCATGGCACAGATGCCAGGCAATTGCTTCTCCTTCCCGGTCTTCATCAGAGGCCAACCAGACTGTTTCAGAGCTTTTGGCCGCTTTTTTGAGGTCATTTACAACTTTTTTCTTGTCGTCTGCTATTTCGTAAGTTGGCTCGAAACCGTTTTCTTTGTCAATTGAGAGACCTTTTTTAGGTAAATCACGGATATGGCCGAAACTGCTCATGACCGTGAAGTCACTACCGAGATATTTCTCTATGGTTTTGCCCTTGGCCGGGCTCTCAACAATTACCAGATTTTTACTCATGCATCTCCGGATTATTCAAATAAAGTTGTAATGGTTAGTATACCCTACTCTTATAAAGGACAAGTTTCAAGCCTACGATGCTTGCTAAGCCTAGTCAAGAGGTTTGGAATAATCCTTATGGTATAATATTATCAATCTAAAGAGAGATCAAAATGTATAAAAGCTTTATAAACGGGTTGATACTCGCAGTATTGCTGACAGCAACTTTGTTGCAGGCCGCTACTCCTGTCTTTGCAGCCACATCAATCAGACTGTACCTGAATCCCGGGTCAAGGACTGTTACGAACGGTACGGCTTTCGCTGTACAGATGCGTCTGAGCAAAAACGACAACACATTTGTCAAACACGTCCGGGCCAGCCTCAACTTTCCTGCAGATAAGCTGGCAGTGAGTTCGATCTCTTCTGCGGGCAGCTACTTTATTGTCCCGGAGGGCGTCGGGGCAACTTATAATAACAGCACCGGAACGGTTACATACGAAGGCGGTAATGATGATTCTGCAAATGCAGGAGACTTTCTGGTCGCAACCATCAACTTCGTGACTAAGAGTCCGGGCACTGCGGGTGTGATATTTAATGGTCAGTCCAGGGCTACCTTTACGAGCAATGGCGAGAATCGTCTGACTGGTACAACAGGCGGTACATATACTATTAGTTCTCCACCCGCGCCCCCTCCACCGCCAGGCCCGTCACCACCCCCCCCGCCCGGTCCGTCTCCGTCACCACCCCCCGCCGGCAATCCGGTTATACCGCCAATCCTTTCTATACCTGCGCCAGCATCACCTCTGTCACCTGGTGGTATCAGGCCCGCACCAGGCGCCCCTACATCAACTCCTGCCAATCCACCACCAGGTACAGCTCCTGATACTGAAGATATCAACAATGAATATTCTCCTGAATCCGGTCCCGTATTTCAGGTAAGTAACATACAAGTGACTGAAGTTACCAGCAGTTCGGCTATTATCAGCTGGGAGACAGCTCAGGGGACTACCGGTACAGCAATAAGTTATGGAACTGATGCCAAAAACCTCAGGAATGTTCGTCAGGCAGGCGATCCACTGTCTGATGTGAGAATAAAAATTGATAAACTTCCCTCCGGTAAGACAATATATTATGAGATAACTGCTGTAGATGGAAGTCAACAGGCAGTACATAAGGGCAGTTTCAAAACCGTTAACGGACCTTTCTGGGCTTCGAATCTTTTCCGGGGTTTCATGATTCTAACGGGGCTGATACTACTTTTAGGATTATTATTCTTTCTGTTCAGAAAAAATCATCATCGTCGTCATGCAAAATCCGGTCTTTCTCCGGCGCTTCAGAATACCAGAGCTCCATCACCGTCTGAAGCATCAGCAATTCTGAGCGCAGTAGCTACCTCTCACAAAAAGCAGACGGCAAAAATCAGTTCGCCTGCTCCATCACCGCCACCTCCGAAAATAATGCCCTTGCCGCCACCTCAGCTACCGCATATTGATCCGGCAATTAGCAAATTCGCGCCGATACCGGAATCCGTCACGAATATAGAGCCACAGCCACAATCTTCTGCGCATAAGCACGAAAAGTCTTCGGTGCCGGCTCCTCCTAATGTACCTGTACTTCCTCCCGCGACCACTCCTGAGCCTATCCCGTATACCGGCAAGGCTTCTACCTCTGCAAATCCCAGCACGCACTGGCCATGGACTGCCGAAGGCCAGACTACTCCGGCTGGTGCCGCTGCGACGAAATCAAAGCTACAGGAATATAAGGACGAACCCGACATGTTTGAGCTTGGTGAAGCCCGCCTGAAACAGGAAGAAGCGGAGCTGGCAAAGAAAAATCCAAAATAGATACATTTTTATAATTTAAATCCAGTTTTATGACGACTTGAAAAGTCGCCCCGAGTCACTTTCTTGTGCCAACAAAAACCATGTTCTTCCGACGAAGAACCAAGTCGATACTTTTACCAACAGCTGCAAAAGTATCCAAAAAGAGCCGCAGCGGTTGCCAAAACAAAGACTGTCACTCAAAACCAGGTTAACCTGTGACATGGAAAACTCCCTCTGGTCGGCCCTGTTCTATTTTATTAGCAGAACGAACAGGGCTGGTTCCATGCCAATGATTCAGATCAACCTGAATGAGCGTCAATCCGTTTTGCCAAATGCTGGATGGAACCATGGACTAAAGTATTTTTATTTATAAATAATCCAAAATTATCTTTAGTAATTTTTCCTTGGATTTCTCTCAGGCCCGAAAAGTTCCTGAGGAGCGAGTGCCAAAAGCACAATTAGAGCCGAAGCAATGTTTGAGACATTTCCTCTTTGAGTATAGTTAAGAAATGTTGAGTTTGCTGAGCATTGTGGTTTTGACAATGAGATCCTAAAGAATCTTTTCGTCGCCTGTTGTTTCTTTGCCTACTTTCTGGTCAACACAAGAAAGTAGGTTGAGGTGACTCTAAAGAGTCAACTTGAAATGGGTTTTATAAAAATAATAACTTTATTTGAGTTTCCAGTGATTATTTCCCAGCGGGTGGAGGACGCCTTTGATTTCCAGCATAGTCAGATGTTGTTGGAATTGCTCTACGGGCAGATCGCTTTTGAGTAGCAGTTCATGGCCGTCCTGAGATCCGCCCCGAAGATGGACCAGTATAGCCTCTTCCTCTACATTTTCGGCGTAATACTTATGTTGTGTCTCTTGTGTTGTGATATTAATATTCATTGCCTCAAAGATATCCCCGATACATGTCACGGGCGTAGCGCCTATTTTGATCAGGTTATTCGTACCGGCACTGGTCGGACTGGTAATGTTGCCGGGTACAACCAGTACCGTTTTGCCTTGCTCCATGGCAAAACGAGCAGTATGCAGACTACCACTTCTTTCAGCAGCTTCTGTTACCAGCAAAGCATCGGAAAAGCCGGCAATGATCCGGTTGCGCTCAATAAAGCTCCCCTGATGCGGACGCGCTGCATTTTCGTATTCGCTTACCAGCAAACCACCGGATTCTGTGATTTGTCGTGCCAGACTGTGGTGACTGGCAGGATAGATAGCTTTGACCCCGCCCGGGAGCACTGCAATAGTCGTGCCATGTGTATCAAGCGCTGCTTTATGAGCAATGCTGTCTACTCCCAAAGCGAGTCCGCTGACTATTACAATTCCCTGCCTTGACGCAGCAGATGTCAGATCGGTGGTAATTGTTCTGCCGTACGGAGTGATATTTCTTGATCCGACAACACCAAGTACCGGATTCTGAAGTAATATTTCCAGGTCAGCCCCCATGCAGGTTAATTGCTTTGGTATCTGAGGCAACTGCTTTAGTCTTTCAGGGAGTTCGTTACAAGATAATATTGTCGGTTTCATTTTTTCATCAAGTTGTTATTTATACAAAATAAGTTTAAGGTATTGACATAAAGTAATATTTTTGCTATTATTGCAACTTGTAAGTCCCGTTTAGCGGGATTTTCGTACCTTACACCCAATGTTTGTCCGACAGGCTTGCCTGGGAGACATTCGTTAGATTGTTTTAGAGTTTATACTAAGTTGTACCCTCCGCTTAGTATATATTATCTTACGACTTGTCGTGAGAACTCTAAAACAAGCTAACCCCTTTAACTACAACCATTAAAGTGAGTCTGAATGATTCCGTCTTACGACGGAGACACAGGTCCGTATATACTACCTGGACATTGATGTTTCGCTGGGTGGGTTGAAGGGTGTTTTTTGAGCTTGACAGGTTCGAGCTCTGTAAGGAGCTTCCAGCGGTGCCCACCCCCTCTGGAAGCTCCTTTTAGTTATTATTGCCCACCCGGCCATAATTTTTTGCTAAAAATTTGCCTGGGTTTGCCTCATCGTCGACACATTTCCGGACTGACATAAGGCCACTGGCATTTTTCACCTTCGGAAGCTCATTGTACTTATAATTTAATTATATATTTTGCGAAAAGTACATAACATACTATAATAAGTAACAGATGTAAGGAAATGTTTATGAAACTATTATCCATTGAGATGCCGGAACGTACATTGCGAGCAAGAATCGTGGCTCAATTAGAACCAACTGAACAGATACGATTATATAACCTGGCTCAGGCTTCGGCAGTTACTGCGTTCTATGATTTGATCGGGTACCCTTTGAACAGGAATATTGCATTTAGTACAAGAAAGTATAATTTTGATTTTCCCGATGGGGTCGTTTTGACTAGCAGGTCAATTACGCCCCCGGGGCTAAACACTATATTATTAGGGCTCTTAACCAGAGATAGCGGAGAGATCACTGATTTGGGCCATAAAATTGATCTGATAAATCCTGACGGGTCTGTGGGCGAGAGAGTATTCAACGGGCTACTGACGCATTCCCCTGAAGGAATAGTGAGCCCCTCCGAAGTTGCTACGATGGAAGCCGCTGCGGATATACTGGCAGTAGCATGTGTAGAATCAGGAATTGGCTTACGTTAATATTTTTTTAGCTTTTAGATTATGAAGCTGCGGGTTTCGGCATTCAGCCGGGCGTTCCCGTAGATATATTCTGTCAGAATACTATTTGTTTCCCGTGTGAGAGAATCGAGATGCTTTGTTTCCTCTGTTGTGAACCTAGCGAGTACAAAATCTGTACTATCGATTTGCTCTGGTTTTTTGGGTCCGATTCCTATCCGCATACGTCCTGATTCTTCCCCGCCATGCTGAATGATCGATTTGATACCGTTGTGTCCGGCAGGACTGCCGCCAATTCGTGTGCGAATCTGGCCGAAATCTATATCCAGTTCATCGTAAACAATTAGTGTTTTGGAAACATCAATGCGGTAAAAATGCTGTACCGCCTGCATCGCTTCCCCGCTCAGGTTCATAAGGGTGACAGGCTTGATCAATACGACACGTACACTGCCCATAGTAAGGATAGAGATCATACACTTCAGATCTTTTTTGATAATCCAGTCCGGAAATTCCTGCTTATCAGCAAACTGATCTAACACCGCAAACCCGATATTATGCCGGGTGCCTTCATATTCTTTGCCAATATTTCCCAGTCCCACAATCAATACATTGGTTTCGAGCCCAACAGAGTAGATAGGTATACTACTGCCAACATCGGGTTTTTTCTGAAATAATGCCATTAAAAAGCTCCCCAAGAGTTAATTTGCCATTGAGGATTAACAATAAGCAATAAATCAGCGATGAACGATTGGCTATGAAAGTCTGTTCCCGAATTGTAAATTGCTAACTGATAATTCATTGAACATTGTAAATTGCTAACTGATAATCTGAAAAATAAATTCATGATTTATTTTCTTTGGTAGGGCTTTCGCCGTGTTTGTGGCGGCCGGCTTTTTCGATGAACCATAACTGGACAGATGTGCCCTCGTAGCCGAATTCACGGCGCATTTCTGTCTCCAGGTATCGTTTGTAGCTCCAGTGAAGAAATTTGGTATGCGCACCGAATATTTTGAATGCAGGAATCGGATTATCATCTTCCTGAACGATATAGTTGAGCTTCGGTGCGCGGTTCCTGAGTCCGGCGGGCGGATGCTTCTCTGCCACACGGCGCAGCCAGCGGTTAAGTTCGGTGGTTTTGAGCCGTTTGGTACGTTGTTCCATAATATCCATGACAAGAGTATAGATCTGAGTTACATTCTGACCCGTTATGCTGCTGGTAAATATTACGGGTGCCCATGGAATAAACTCATAATTACTCTTAATGCGGGGTGTTAATGTGTCCCTGGTATAAGCGTCTTTGTCTTCGACATCATCCCATTTGCTCACCACGAGAATGAGCCCTTTTCCTGCTTCTTTGATCATACCTGCGATTTTCTGGTCCAGCTGGACATTCAGTTCGCTGGCGTCCATGAGCAGTAAGCACACGTCTGCCTCTTCGATGGCCGACAATGCGCGGATTACACTGAACTTCTCTACTCCCCGCTCTATCTTACCACTGCGTCGTATGCCTGCCGTATCGAGTAATTCAATCTCACGCTGGTCGTATTTGATAACTGTACGGTTGATGTCGCGAGTGGTGCCCGCCTTGTCAGCTACAATTGCCTGTTGCTTCTTAGCTAAGGCATTGAACAGGCTGGACTTGCCGACATTCGGACGTCCCAGCAAAGCTACTCTGATCCGGTCATCCGCTTCGCGAATAGTGCTCTTAGGCAAAATACCGGACAGATAATCCAGCAAATCATCGAGCCCACGTGCTTGTGTGACAGAGGTAGCAAAAATTTTTTTAATACCCAGTTTTTGAAGATGATCCGGGCTTTGGCCACGGACTTTGTCAACCTTATTGCCGATCAGTATCACTGGTTTCTTGCTTTTGAGAGCCATTTTGGCAACACGCCGGTCCTCCTCAGTAATTTGCAGATGTGCTTCGACTATAACTATGATCACATCCGCGCTATCTGCTGCCTGTGCAATCTGTTCCTGTATGGTAAATTCAAAGTCGTCCTCCGGACTTTTCATACCAGCTGTATCTACCAGCCAGAAATTATGCAGGTCTTTCCCATGCCCTATGGTGGCTTTGGCAATGATACTGTCGCGTGTTGTACCAGGTTCATCAGCCACAATGGCTTCGCGTCGACTCAGAACAGCATTAAAGAGACTGGATTTACCCACGTTTGCTCGTCCCACAATTGCCACAATAGGCACTTTCTTACTACTCATTATTTATAGTATACCTCTGTTAACCTTAGTTGACAAGGTGAAAGAAATAGTGATATAAATATTACTTCGAACCAAAGAGGATGATTCCTGCGAGAGGAGAAAGTTTTATGACAACAGATATGTTCGAGCGCATAGTTCCGGTAATGCAGTTAATCCCGCGCGATGCACATGCCGATCAGTCGCTGCGGGGCAAGCATGAACGCATACTGGACTCTTTACTGTGGAGAGTTGCCGAAAGCGGCCGAAGCCTTTTTTTTCATCGATGGTCTCTCAGTGACTACAATCAGTATGTTGCCGATCTGCGGGTGTCCGATAACCTGAGGCCGGTTAGTGCGAGCCCGGAATTAACCGATGGCAGAGATGGGTGCCGGACTGAGGTAATTACCGCCTCCAATATTACAGATGATGAGGCCCGTGAGCTGTGTTATGAAGTACGGGTTGGCTTTATTCAGGCAGTTAACTCAGAGTCAACCAGGGAAACCGGGTATGGATTTATAATAATGGATGCCTTAGCCACGGAGGCTCACTCTGATATTGAGCCGTCAGAAACTGATACTTCTCTATCCGGACCACAAAGTTTTAATGTTCATATGGTTGTCGGCAAACGCTGATTCCGGTTAAGAATTACTATTTGGTTACAACCATTACTTCTTTGGCTTATATATGGGAAAGTTTAACTGTATATAATTCCCTGGTTTCGGTTCGTCTGAAGCATTTTTTGAGTTTAGGGAATAATTGCCGAATACGGTTCGGTGAAGTCGGATAATTTTATAGCCCAAAGATTCAAAAGTGCGGCGTATTTGCCGGTTTCGTCCTTCGCGCATCGTTACATGCCAGCTACGTCGCGTATTATCAATAGCCCGGAGCATAAGGCGACTTGGTCCGTCATCGAGGTCTATGCCTTTATCGCTGATTATCTGTTGATGTAACGGAGCTAAGGGGCTATCGAGTTCTACTTCATACATTTTAACTTTTTGATATCGGGGATGGGTAAGCATATTGGCAAGGTCTCCGTCATTTGTCAGCAGCAATAGTCCGCTGGAGTTTTTGTCCAGCCGTCCGACAGGATTCAGATAATGCAATTCTTCCGGGAGCAAATCATACACTGTTTTGTTTCCCTGCCCGGCTCTGGAGCACACATATCCGACCGGTTTATTGAGCATAACGGTGATGGTATTGATAAGGGGTGTAATAACACGACCGTCAAGAGTCACCTGATCGGTGTCTGAAACAAATTGTCCCTGAGATGGCAGTTGCCCGTTGACTGTAACTCTTCCTTTCACAATAGCGGTATCGGCTGCCCTCCGGCTAAGGCCGCTTGAGCGGGCTATATATTGGTTCAAACGCATAACTATAGTATAAAGTCCGTGACCTGAACATCAAATATCGTTTGATAAATTGTTGCAAACTTCGTATTAGAGAGAAATTTCGTCGTGTTTATCGTTCGCCGGCGTGGATCCGGCCTGAGGTGCGGGAGTAATATTGCTGCCTGCCGATGGATTGATGACAGCGGCTTTTTTTTCTTCTGCTGCCAGTAGTGCGTCAAAGTCAGGTTTTTTTGCCGGATCGTTGATCGGTTGGATGACTTTTTTGTTACGGTTTGTGTTTTCCTGTTCTGCAGTACTGGGCGTGACAACCTGATCGAGTAAGGCAGTGTCTGTTTCAGCCGCCGAAGCCGATACTTCAGTTTTGGGCTCTTTTTCGGTTGGTTCTTCAGATGACAATGCTGTTTCGGGACCGGAATTGTTATCTGCGTCTGCTGCTATCAGAGCCTGTTCCAGAGTCAGACCGGCAGATGGCCGTGGTTCTTCAGCTTTGACTGATGTCTGATCAGTAGCAATAGCAGCCGGCTCAGGTGTTTCTACTATTTCATCGGGTGGAGTTGGCAGTACAACCCCGGCGGGGGTAGCGGAATCCGAAGTAACTGTGGAGGCAGGTGGCACGGAACTCTCAGTAGTAGTCGGGGGTGTTCTAAGCAATGACTCTACCGCTGCCAGTTCCGGAGACTTTATCGGCGGCTCTGAAGTTTCCGGAGTTCCGGCAATTGTTGTGTCGGCTTGTTCGACTGGTGCAGCCGGAGCAGCCACTGTTGTGGTGTCTTCGGATGAAGCCGGAGGAGATGTAGAGGGATCTGTCACAGGAGGCGTCGCCTGAACCGGAGGAGGATCTGCAGCTGATACCGCCGGAGTATCGACAGGCATAGCAGCAGGAGCTGCAACTGCCGGATCAGTAGCAGAAGGGGGCGGAGCGGTGACCGCAGGAGCGACATCCGGTACCGGAGAAGTAACAACCGTGGGTGCGGGAGTGGCCGGAGTGACCACAGGGCCCACGGTTGCCGGAGTAGTAATAGCAGGCGGCGCCGGAACTTCTGCGACTTTTTTATTACTTTCCTCCTGGCTGTGGCCGTCCAGCACGTCGCGTACTACTTTGGCAACGTCTTCCAGGGTTACCTGGGATTTTACGAGATAACGATCCGCGCCTAGCTTATCGGCCCTGGCTTTGTCTTCTGCCTGAGACAATGCAGTCATCATAATAACTTTGGTATCTTTAGTTTCGGGTGCGTTGCGAAGGATATCCAGCATGTCAAATCCGCTGATACGCGGCATCATTACATCTGAAATTATCAGATCGGGCTTTTCTTTAACTGCCAGCGCCAGAGCTTCCTCGCCGTCTTTGGCGGCTACAATTTCATGACCCTCTGCCTGCAGTCGGGTTCCGTAAATCTCGCGGAGATTATTATCATCCTCAACCAGCATTATCTTCGACATTCTAGTACTTCCTCACAAAGGTTTGTTGGTTATGGTTATACACCGAAAAGTATAGCATATTCATACCGAAATAGTCGTTTTTTCACTTAGCTGCATTTGAGCAGCCCTGCCGGCACTGAGTCGAGGCAGATTAATGTAGAATGTACTGCCTTTTCCCAGCGTACTTTCAGCCCATATAGTGCCTCCGTATAATTCAACGATTTTACGGCAGATAAACAATCCCAGACCGGTTCCGCCAATTGAACGGGTAGCTGAGTTGTCGACCCGATAAAACTTCTGGAACAAATGCGGCAGATCTTCAGCAGGAATACCCGGTCCGGTATCAGCAAGACGGACCTGGACTACTTCCTGATTGCCGGTAATAGCGAGAGAAAGTTTACCCCTCTCGGTGTATTTAACTGCATTATCAGAAAGATTCGTTATAACCTCCCGGAATCGATCGGGATCTATGTGGGCATAGTAAATTGGTGCTACAGCTTTCATGCTGCTTCCCCCGGTGTCACTGGCATCTATAATATTTCCGTCGCCACCTGCAGGATGGGAATTAATGATATATTCCATTTCCAGGCCCTTTTTCTGAGCGCTGAATCGCAGATCTTCAGCAAGTTGCTCAAGGAAAGCTCCCATATCTGTAACGACCGGATGACTGGTCAGCCGACCATCCTCTGCCTTGGCGCTGGTAAGCAGATCCTGGAATAGCTGGCCTAAGTGCTGGGTGCTTGTATGTGCCTTCTCCAGAAATTCGCGGCCTTTAGCGTCAACGCTACTAACTTTGTCATTAAGTGCGAGTGCCAGATAGCCTTCAATGGCTGCCACCGGCGTACGCATCTCGTGGCTGGCAGTACTAATGAAGTCTGCCCGGCGCTTTTCTTCGTCTTTTTCGCGGCTGACGTCACGGAATACCGCGATAGCACCTATAAGTTCATTATTTTTCGGAATGATAACGGGTGAGACTACTAAGGATATAAATACTGCCCTGCCTTTGCGTGTCATCAGCTGGGATGTCTGGCTTATGCGCTCCCGGGTGGCAAGGACTTTAGTAAACGGATGATCTTCGTCTGATATCGCCACCGGTGTCTGCTCGTCTGTATTCAGCCTCAATACTGCCCGGGCATCCAGATTCACCGCTTCATCAGCCAGCCATTCGGTCATGTTTGACGCGGCAGTATTGACAATATTGATAGCACAGCCGGTATCGACAGCTATAATCCCATCTGTAATCGATTGGATAAGTATCTCAGATTGAGCTTCTTTACTGCGCAATGCACCGGTCAGTTGGTTGACCTGCTGTTGTCCTCTGGGCCTGCGATGCTTAGCCCACCAGAACCAGATAAAACCTGACATCGCCAGAAGTACAACGCCCGCTACAATAAGAAGTGGGATTATCACAACCGCACGCAGTTATTTATTAGCATAATTACTTTTAAGTATACAACAGATGCGGAACATTTACCGACAGACGAATTAACTGCGTGCTTTCTGATTCTTATCTGTTATGATATGATTTCGAGGCTTAAGTTGGTCCCGTCGTCTAACGTGAGAAATGCCTGTGGCACTTCCCAAGGAAAGCTTCCGATGGCAACTTGTTGGCAATAGTGAAGTTTCGGGCCCGCGGAACGAGGGTAGGACATCTTAAGCGTTTGGTGATTTGGGTATCATAGATACGCTAAAACTTTAAAATTCACGAAAGTTTAATTTTGGTCCCGTCGTCTAACGGTCAGGACACCAGGTTCTCATCCTGGCAATAGGGGTTCGATTCCCCTCGGGATCACCACAAGAGACTTTGCCTCGTGCAAGGTCTTTTTTGATGACGATACTTCTTTGTCTAACAGATGTGCTTCACGAAAAACGTATCCAGTTTTTGTGGTTCCAAATTTCATGTCTGCAAATACGCTTACGCCATTAGGCAAAACCATCTTTTGGAACCGTAATCTGTTGTCACCATCTGCAATGTTCCACATACGGGCAGCGTTGGCCATATAGTCGATAGCCATATCAATTACTTTGTTCACGTCTAGGAACTCCTGCTCAATCTCACTGAGTTCAATCTCCATACTGGTACGTTCTATGGCAATCTTGTCTTTTTGCTCCGCAAGTTCGATGTCGTTAATGGCACCACGTCTACACATGTCTATATATTCAGACTTTTGTTTGTCGAGGTCTGTTATATTCTTCTGTGCCATCGTTCGTCTGGCAACAGTTTCTGCGTAGTCAGCATTCCACTTGCGAAGGACTATCTCTCTAAAAAGAGAAAGAGAGGCTGGAGAGGGCTGTAAGCCCTCAATTAGCCTCTCGAATGCCTCGTGTAACTCCGTACGAGCTAGCGTAAGGTGCTTGTACGTACCTTTCTGCTTTCCCGTACGTCGTACTACGCCTTTGCAGTGCGTACAGTGATAGTACTCGTAGGCACCACCTGAGCGTCCCTTAGAAAGGCTACCTGTAAGCGTATTACCGCAGTAGCCACATGTTAAAAACCGTCGTAATGTCCACCTGCTTCGATTTTCACCATACGTGTGTTTCGGTTGGTCGTTATCGCCACGTAGCCTTGATTGTATCTGCCAATACTCGTCGGCGGTGATGAGTGCATTGTGAAAATGTAATCCCACTTGCATGTCATCAAGCCCTTTACCACTTACAAAACCCGCATATATGGGGTTTCTGAGCATTGAGTAGACTGTGCTTTGACCAACTGGCTTATCGTACATCTTGCTGTATTTGCGTTTGCCATTAACAAGGGTTAAGCCTTTTGCTTGTATCTTGTACTTGCTGGCTGCTAGCGTAGAGGCACTGTCATTCAATATCTTGCCTTTAGCGAAATCCTTGAGAAAACGCTGGACGTGCTTTGCCATCTCATCAGGTTCAACCGTCGGACGCTTTAAGCTATCTTTGATGTTTCGGTACCCAATCGGTGCTTTATGTACCCAGCCGCCTTCCTGTAGCCTTGCTTGCATCCCTTTCGATGAACGCTCAGAGCGAACAGCATTGTCAAACTCAGCAAACGAAGCCAAAATGTGCTCCATTAGCTTGCCAGACGGTGTGTCCTCGAGTAGCTCAGTAGCAGAGCACAGTCTTATGCCCAACTTCATGAATATATTTACCAGTGCTATGTGGTCCTCGGTTTTACGAGCGAGCCTATCCAGCTTCCACACAACGACGTACTTGATTTCACCCTTATGTTCCATGCAGTAGCTTATAAGCTCTTTGAGCTGAGTACGGTCGGCAGTTTTGGCACTTTCACCTTCTTCTATGAAAACCCTTTCAACTGTGGCGTTAAGGCTTTTGGCGACAAAGTCACGACAAGCCTTCTCTTGCATCTCAAGACTTTTGTTCATCTCGGCTTGCTCTACGGTTGATACTCGTGTGTAAATAACAGCTTTCATGCCTGTCTCCTCCACTTATTGTCGTTATTAAATTGTTAAAGTTCAACCAACCATCGTAGAGTTTGGAACCGATGGCTCCTTTTTGATGCTCTTGATGGTGATTTCCGCCATGAGTTCAAGCTCCAAGATTAGTGCCTCGACTTCGGCATCAGATAAGCTAGCATACTCTTTCCCAAGTAGTTTCCTAGCTTCCTTTGTTGATATTATTTGCTGTTGCTCGTCTAACATGACAAGACGATGATAGGCTCATACGGCATTCCGTTCAGGCAGTCACGAGAAAAAGTACGAGACGTATGCGACACGACCTCGCCTAGCAATAGTTCAAATACGGTTTGTTACGGTTTGTCTCGGTCAATACCTAAAAGAATGTCAGCCATTTCAGTACTAACTCGTATGGGATTTATTAACTCTACTTCGTCTTTGCCAATACGCTTAAAAAATATATCTTTGAGCAGTTTACTAAAACCACACTGTCTCAAAGTCTCTGATATGTCATCTAGATCTTGCAAGCCGCGTCAACGTCTCTTTTGAGTTCCGCCAGCTTCACAAGAGAACCAGGACGATTGTTAATGATGTAGCTGGTCAGCAGGTCAGGTTGTAGCCCCGCTCTCAAACGTTTAATATGACGCTTTTTTTCACCAACTACCAACCATAAGTTAAGCCCATCTTTCATCAGGCGAACCTCAATATCCTTTTGATGACTGGCAGCAGCAGGTGTGGTACGGGGGCTTGAGCTTTCGTTCAAGTTCAGCGTAGATTACGTCAAACTTGTCTGAGAGCCTAAGCTCAACCGCATCTTCCATCATCGCATCATAATCAAAAATATCTGGGGCACGACGTGGTATCGGGTCTACTTTAACAACGGTGAAGTCAAGGTCAAAATTAACAGGCACATTTGCTCTCACCGAATTGGCCATACGCCATATCATTTCGCGAGATATTGTTTGCGATACAGCACCAAGCGGTGTTTCACCATTATGCAGGATTAAACCGCTTAATTCTAATCGGTCCTTCTGGAGCTTCTACGTTTTCAATGATGATTTTAGTGCGTGTTGCAGGGTTGATGTAGTTATACTGCCGATTTTTCGGCAACTGGGCTATCGCTGATACTAGGTCGGACGCTGTAATTTGCATATTCGTTATTATTACTTTCTAAGAAGTATAATAGCGTATCTGCTATGCCTTTTGAAAGCACAAAGGGTACTCCGTTGCCAATCATTTTGAACTTTGCACTCAAGCTAACGGTTGGCGGCAGTTCAAACTCCTTTGGTAATGACTGGAGAGACATCGCTTCGGCAACACTTATCCGTCTTGGAAGATAGGGGTGCAGATGAACCTCATTATTGCCATATGCACAGGGTGGGCGAATATCTCCATCTATGTAAACTTGGAGACACGCAATAGGTCGGACTTATATGATTTAACCAGTGTAGTTACAAAAGTATGCCGAAAACCATGAATAGTCTTTTCAATCTCAAGCTCTGTCAACAATTCTTTTACGACATACCGCAGTCCTCGTGTTGTTAATCGACTGCCTTTTGTTTTGCCCCAAAGTGATGTGAATAGGGGTAATGCTTCGTCTCGCACCTGTGAGCTGCGTAGATACGCCCTGATGGCTTTGGTCGCCCTCGGGGTGGAGACAGATGTATTGTTTGCTGTCTCTGCCTTTTCCTAGCACTTGAACACGACCAGAAGCTAGGTCAACATCACCGATGTCCAACCGTACTATTTCTATTTGCCGAAGCCCTTGATACAGCAGCAATGCTACCACTGCCCGTAAGCGTAGTATCTTGAAACTGTCTGATTGCTCACGAAGGTGCTGACATACCATCTCCGCTTCCTGCTCCGTCAGACCCTCAACTTTGTGTTGAAGTGTTTGCTGGAACGACTTGACACCCAAGCTCAGGTCAATCGAGATTGCTCCACGCCTATACAGTTCCTTGAGTGCTATACGGGCAACTGCTAAGTATTTATTCTTGGCGGCAATACCGAAATCTGTTCGGCTACGCAGATATTTCTTATACTCCAGCAATGAATTACGGTTGATGCCGTTACGGTGGAGAAAACCCGCAAATTGTGGCAGCCGTGCCAAGTAATCCTGCTTAGTGCTTTCGGCTATGTCCATATCATCAAACAGTGTCGGTGTGCCAATAACAGATAGAAAATTACTCATCACTTGCTCCTTTCAACTGACGGAGCTTGGCAACATACCTATCATCGCCACTATCGGGTTCAACCTTGCTGTATTCATCGAACCAGAGCTTATGGCGAAAGTCTATCTCGTCCTGTGTGCCATCTTGCCAGTTTCCAAGCATCTTACGACCTCGCTTTGTATGAAAATCTAAGCTGAACTCGGGGATTTGCAGCAACTTACCACCAGTGTGTTCGGTGCGTATCAGGTTTACTAAGCTATCGGCTTCACGGGTCTTAATCGCCCTGCACAGGTAAATGATTGCCTGAAACAGGAACACCAGAGCATCGTTTTTCTTTCGATTTATGCCTGTGATTGCAATCTGGTAGTTACTCAGTAGAGAGCTAACCAGTATTGCGGCATCTGGCGTTGCATTGCCTATGTCCTCACTTGCGATTATTAGCACCCGTTTCCATACGTATTTGTGATAGCCGCTTTCGTGAATTATAAGATGCCCAGTAACAGGCTTCGTACTCTAGATTACGTCTGATACATTTCTGCAAGGCACTCGCTACTTCGTCGAACGTATAGTCGTTAATTAGTTTAATTTCATAGGGTTTTGATGATGCTGTTGCCATTTACTTGTCTCCTTTGGCTCAAGCTCATCTTCGCAGGTAAAAACAGGGGTGACAACCGCTATTTTTGTGAAGTTTTGTGAATATTAAGGTACTGGCTGTTCGGGAGCTTTTGATTGCTGACTTTGCTCTTGTTGCTTCTGACGTTCATAACGCATAATCGTCAGTTTCTCCATAGACTTGACAGCTTTATCCAGTTGCTCACGTTCTTCATCTGACAATGGCTTTGTCTCGTCTTCTATTACGTGAGTAAAAGCTTTCGGTTCAGCCCAGCCATATATAACTTGAAACAGTAGCTTCTGAGCGACCAAACGAGCCTTTAAGGGCAGAATTGACCACCGCCATTGTGATAACGTCAGTGTGAACTGCCAATCTGGCACGGTCTCGCTCAAACAGCTTTTCAAAGTCCATCTCTTGGAAATGTTTATTTACTGTCTCACGGCTAATACCAGTGAGCTTGGCAATCTCGTCTTGAGTTGGGGACTTTTGAGAAGTCTTATAGTGCGTCAGGATTGCGTTACTAATCCTGCGGTGGTTATCTTCCCAGTCGAGCCTTTTGTCTTTTGGAGAGTTTTGAGACATCAACAACCCTTTAGTTAATTGGTATTGTCTTGTCTCCGTTAGATATATTTTACCATAACCACATCTGTTAATATACCTATTTGTTATAGTTTCAGCACCAGTTAAGAGGAGTAGGATATGGACATAAAACCTGCTGATATTGCAGATATGCAAAAGCTATATAAAAAACACTTCGGCATTGAGTTAGACTACGATACTGCCTACCGTAAACTAACGATGCTCGTGCGACAAATGGAGTTAGTCTATCAACCAATAACCAAAAAACAAGCTGATGCAATTCACGGTAGTGATGAGGAAGCAAAAAAGCATAAGGATTAACAGGGGTAGAAATGATATAATAAGGAGTATGAACTTTGAATTACTAGGCTGGTTGGTAGCGGCGGGAACACTGGCTTTTACCGTTTATACCCATTTCGATAAGAAAAAGAGCCAAAAGGTTAAATTAAAAGTCACGTTTCAGAATGGAATGCTGACATTTCACGGTGGCGAGCTGAGCGAGGCGATGTTGTTTATCAAAAGCTGCGAACATTGGAAATAAAGCAGTTACTATCAATACACCCCATATAAATGTAAAACACAACGACGGCGGTTCACTATTTACCGAGTTCGGTTCGTACCAACGATTACCGTACGTACTCGAGCCAGGAGACAGTGTGGTTGCGTGGCACGAGATAAAGCCAATTGCCCAAGCTCTAAAAGGGCACGGGCTAACGGGCAAGATTAAATTAGAAGGCTATTTTACTAGCCAAGTCGGTGATGAGTATAAAGCTAAAGCCTACACCCTGGACGTAGACGACTGGTCTAAGGATTAACACTATGCCGATTGTCGGTGGCCAAATGTATGCAGAAGCCAGAGAGCAATTACGCAACTTCAACGAGCTGAATGTACTTATACTTGGTTCAAGCACGAGAGAGATTGTAGCATTTCTGGAACAACTCAGCACGATGCACGTATACATCAATCAAACTCTGGGAACTAATGTAGGCATAAAAGTTCACTGCACTGGTGCTTTTGATAGCAGAATTGCCCAACACTTTGGCTTAACGGTCCGTTCGCTGTCCGATATAAACGAGACTTCAACAAAAGAGCTTGTTCAAGCTGCCGACATTGACGTTATCTTCGACCAAGACAATGTATTGAGCAAACGGTACGCCCAGGATAATTTCTATGCCTTTCAGACTGTGAATAGACTGACCGAGCTAGTTGCTTCCTGTGAAGACTTCTTAGTAGGAAATGACATCGCTTGGCTCTTTTCAAACATTACGTGGAACTTGCCCCTATTTATGCGTTACTTTGACCGCCCTGGGTTGTGTAGGGACTATTTTATGTTTATGGGCGAATGTACGGGCACTCACGGTTATACTAGCGACCAACAAGATAAAGTCAGGTACATCGCTAACCGCCTCGGGCAAATCGAGTATTCAAAAGACATCATACAGTCCTATATCAAGCGTATGCGTAAGGCAAAGCGTAATGGTTACTCGGAGCAAGATTTTGGTCTAGAGCTGAACTATCATCTTGGAAACTACTACTTCCTGATTGCTGGAGTTCTGGATAGTATGGCAAGGCTGTTGAATAACGTCTTGAAACTAGAACTAAACCGTCACCAGCTAGCACTTGAAAAAGAGGATTTTATTAACGCCAACAGGCGTAAAAGAACTGGCCTCGTCCGCATACTCACCAAAAGAGAGTTCACAGATTGGCAAAGCTTTTTAAAAGAACGCCGACACTTTATAGCCCACGAAGGTGATATGAGACAAAGCCCCCTCGTCGAGCAAAACGATGTACTGCTAACTAACGACGAGGTAGAGAGACTGGTTGATGCCCAGAGCGACTGGACATATATGGCAACATTCACCACACGAGAAGTTATCCAAGCATTACGAGCTCAATCGGCTCAGATGGTTCGTATACAGCACGATTACAAAACAGTTGCTGAGTACGCAATGATAGTACCGAACGCCAACGGTACTAAGATATTCCAGCCCTTGAGGAGTATTGAGTATGACTATGACCAACTTGCTGACGTAATGACTAAGTTCCTGGCTAGATTAAAGGGCTGATTGATAGGTTCCATTCTATACCTGCACTAATGCACGTACTTTCTTCACTGATGTCGTATCTAGCACGTCGTGCCAGGAGACTAGTTCCTTCTTGAGTAGGTTCCAATTCTTTATCTCGTAGTTCACCAGGAAAATGGACCGCGTTTTTTGTGGTCTGTTTTCATGTTAATTGTTGATAGAGAATCGAACGGGAATGTTCGGTGAACATTCCCCGCCCGCCGCTCCAAAGGAGTTGCCTTAGCAAAAGTAATTTTCTTTTGCGGCAAGGTCGATTCCCCCGGATCACCAATTATTTGCTTTGCAAAGTTTTGTTAAACCACTTTAGGATAGTATTTTGCAGGGTTTCTTTCCACCTGGGCTCAGTCAGGGTGTGCGGAGCCCCCTCGATCACATATAGCTGCTTCTTGTCCGCTTGCATGGCGGCGTTTATGTAGGCTTTGGGGATAGATAACGGAATGAGCGCGTCATTTTCTGAGGCCACCACTAGTAAGCTACCGTTGAAATTACGGATAGCATTGCCGGCAGGTGTAGCTTCTAAATCTCCTATCTGATGAAATTGTCTATTTTCATTAACCATCGTTTCTGCCATGCTAAGCCGCATCATTTCGGCAGTGTAAGCCGCAGGGGCACGAAACACAATGCTCCGTATAAGTCGTTTGTCAGATACCATAGCTGCGAGGATTGCTCCAACACTTGACCCGACAAGACCTATGCTGGTGGCATCTACTTCGGGTTGGCTGACTAGAAAATCGTATGCGGCTAAAGCATCGCTAATGGCTTCTGCAACCGTAGACCTTTCAAAGTCTCCTTCGCTTTCGCCATGGCCACGCATACTGATAGCAAGCCCTGCAATTCCCTGCTCTGCTAAACTTTGAGTTAGAGTTATATAGCTGTTCTCGGAACTCGTCATTCCATGAAAAATAATTACACCCGGACAAGGTTTTTTGACCGCTGGCGGTATAGCAAGGGTGCCATGAATTGTCAGGCTATCACTCAAAAATGTTACTTCCTGCATTGTCCCAGTATACTAAAGAAAGCTTCACTAGTGCTTGAGGAGTAATTAGCGAAGCTGCCTTCCTTTTAATTCTAGACACGGTTCAGAAGAAGTTCAAAATATTTGCTGCCACCGAAAGCGGGGATTTTCTGACGCACAATCCCCTTGCCTTCCAGTGAATTGAGCGAATGGACCATGAACAGATCGTAGCGTTCATTTATCTCATCAACTGCTTCGGTCAGCCATTCCTGCTTGTTTTCTGTATCGAACAGGCTGGCCTGAGCCCTGCGCGTTGGCGTAATCTGATAGCAGGTCACTCCTATGGTAGTTACTTTAGCTTTAGGACGCTGGTTGAATAGATACAGAGCTCTTTCATAAACTTCGCGGTCGGTATAAAAACTGGTTTTGTGCATTTTGCGAACCTGCCAGTACTCATTGCCTTCCAGGACCAGCCAGACTAACATGCCGCGGGCATCCACACCTTGGTAGCGCAACTTCCGGCCAACAGTTTCACACAGGTATTGGAACCGGGGCAGGATTACCGAACTGTCATCGGTTCGCTGGTCCATTACGTATTGCCGGCCGACATGACCTAGTTTGGTTATATTATCGTCCGTTTCCCAGCCGCGCAGTCGCTGGTACCAGTCATCGCCGATCACGCTATGAAATACTTGCCGCCGTAGAGTATCCGAGCTAGCGCTAAGGAATTCCAGCGGGGTGAAGATACCGGCGGCGTTCAGCCGAGCTTCATAGTGTCGGGCGATACCGCTGATATCCGTAAGTTGCATTGAGGCATAAACATCATTCAGATTCTTATGATCTATAACGTCCAGGCCGTCCGGCTTATGCAGGCCGGCGGCGGTTTTGGCCAGGAATCTGTTGGGACCGATACCGATATTGACCCGCATCCACTTACCTATCTCACTTTTCAGACGCTGTTTGATCTCAATGCCGATATCCGGAAGAGGCCGCTTGTTGAGAGTGGAGCGGGTACTGTGAAAGTCGATTATGCCCTCGTCTATACTCTTCATTTTGACATCCGGCGAATAGCTCTTCATGATCGCACACAATTTTTGATATACATGGTGGTACTTTGGCGGATCAGACTCCAGCATCATAAAATTCGGGATAATCATGCGTGCCTCAATCAGTCCCATCCCCACTTTTATGCCCAGGGCCTTTGCTTCGTATGACGCGGCAATTACACAGCAGTTTCTGGACAGGCGGTTAGTCACGCCTATTGGCCGGCCACGAAGGCTCGTTCTGGCTTGTTGTTCAATGGTGGCAAAAGCAGAGTTCAGGTCAATATGCATGATAAGTGGCTCTTCCTGGTTGAATCCGAGTTCTCCCCACCTTGCCTGCGCGGCAATATAGCTTTTCATTTTGCTACTCCTTCCAGTATGGCTACCAGGGTCCAGGTAAGCATTTCGGCATCGAACTCCAGCCGGTAATCATTGGTTCCGTCGCTCATATCGAACACATGGATCATGCGTTGACCTTTTCTGGTGGGATGACGCAGTCCCAGCTCGCTGAAAGTTATTTCTTCGCCCCGATATTTCATCCTGGCGGGTACGACGAGATGCGTCGGATTACCCTGAGAATGGAAAACTGTAATTACTTCTACTCTTTGATTAACTTCATACATATCTAAACAACCCCGGTTATACAGTAAATGGAACGGAATTTGGTTGTATGGTTGCCTGATAGGTCTTTGCGGCCGTCCAGCCCGCTAGTTGCCGTGACAGGAAACTAAGTGTTGTTCAGATAAGGATTCGCAGGGACGCTTTTAGCGTGAAGCTATAGTGTGTATGCTACCTGTTCTTATTATAAAGGATCGGTCAATAGGAGAATATGCCCGGCGGTTGAGTTAGGGGGTGAAGGCGATGCGGCCGGGGTCGGCTACTATGGAGAACCATGTTTGGCCGGGGTTAAGGGCCAGCTTTTGTCCGGCTTCATCTATGAATTCAAACTGGTCTTTGGGACCGGCTTTTTTCCATGTTCCCTTTTGCAACTGCCCGTCCTGAAAAACATACATCATTCCGGCTCCGGTTGTCTGATATACCGAATATACACCGTTCTGCGAGAATCCCATGACAAGTGCTACGACAACCTTTGGTTCTATTATGGCACCACTGTGCTGGTCTGTATGTGGCCTGCCACCTAAGCTTCGGTGATAGGAGTTTGTAGCCGGAATGTAATCGTAGTGCGGGTTATATAAAAAGCTTGAAATATTGAAATCAATACTTTTGGCTGTGACCGGCTGGCCCGGTTTCTCGGCTTTGCGCAGGTAGCTGGTGAATGTACTGGTCGTAAAACCGCGGGCCCGGGAGACTTCATCCAGTGCAGCCATATTAGTATAGAGATTGTGGGGCGCATAGCGGTCGCTTGCCCGCCGGAACGCCTGAGCGTTGGCGCCATGGTCAATATCTTTAACTCCCAGACTTTTAATCTTTGCCAGCCCTTCGCCGCTGCCGCCGGCATGCACCACGGACGCATCAAATGGCAGGAAGAAGTCGATATAATACGGCCGTATTGAGCGGACCGGACCGATATTTCCCGGCTGGTTCTCCTGATACATAGCGTTGAAGCGGGTAATCCCTCCCTCGGCAATAGCTTCAAATACGACTCCTGCTTCGCGGAGACCTGCTTGCGGGCGGGCATCAGGGCTGTTTTCTATCTGAACTGATGTAACGGGTCGTGCATTAAGCTCTACAGGTACGACCGCCCCCGTCAAACGGGAGGGTTCAGTAGTAGGCTTGGGGGGCGGATCAGCTGTTTTGGGCTGTAAGGCGGGCGCATTTGTAACCTGCGACGGCTTCTTCTGCAATAGAGCATAAGTTATACCGCTTCCACCCAGAATTACTACGGCGACCAGCAGGCCGGCTATAATACGTCCTTTTTTACTCTCAGGCCATATTTTTTGCACAAAACTTTTGTATCGTTGCCATAAAGATTGTTTGCTATTCGAATTATCAGGAAAAATATCACCGACGTTAATGCTACCCGAATCATTACTTACCACAGATTCTTCCTGCTCTGCTACAACATCGGGCGGTACAAACGGCGGTTCCTCAGAATCAGAATCCGTATTTTTGAACGAATTTTTGTTCCCGGGCCCATTCGCAGGGCGGATGTCATCAAGCATATCGGTCTATTGTATCAAAGCTTACGTTTATGTGACAAATTTACAAATGTTCAAGTTGTTCATTGATCCTTCGCATGACTGTTTCCTTGCGCAGCACAGCAAGGGTTTCAGCCAGACCGGGGCTCGCAGACGACTGAGTAGTCGCGATACGGATCAGGCTGAACAAGATACCTGGTTTTTGCCCGGTTTCGTCCAGAAGTTTATTCAGTGCTTCTTGCAGTGACTCAACATCAAAGGTGGTATCAATCAATTTTGCCCGGGCTGACATCAACAATTCTTTTTGCTCTTGCAGATCAAGCTTTTTGAGCTGTTTGTTGTTAGCTATCAGATCCGGATTGACCGGTAAATCTTCGAAGAAAAATTGTGTAAGTTCCGGCAGTTCGGCAAAGAACTTCAATCGTTCCTGTACCAGACTCAGAACCTGTTTTTTGTAGTCATCAGTATAGTTTTTTGCAGCTTGCGACCAGAATTTCTCCACTTTTATATACAGGTCTTCAGAACTGAGGTTACGGATATGCGCACCGTTGAGCCATATAAGACGCTGCTCATCAAATTGTGCCCCGCCCTTGTGAACGCGGGCCGGATCAAATTTTTTAATCAGCTCTTCTGTAGTGAATATTTCCTGCTCGGTGCCGTCATTCCAGCCGAGTGTGGCCAGAAAATTCACCATAGCCTCCGGTAGATAACCCTCCTTTTGATAATCCAGTATATCCTTTGCGCCATCACGTTTGGAGAGCTTTTTGTTGCCGCCGGGATTCAGGACAAATGGCAGTGTTGCCATAATGGGAGGCGATATTTCCAGGGCTTCGTAAAGATTGAGATATTTGGGAATCGAAGCGATAAATTCCTGGCTGCGAATAACGTGGGTAATTTGCATTTCATGATCATCTATAATATGAGCGAAGTTATACGTCGGGAAGCCATCAGATTTCATCAGAATAAAGTCGTCAATCACTTCCGGACCGGTTGCCAGGTCTCCCATTACAGCGTCCTGCCACTGATATTCTTTGGGCTCGCTTCTCAGGCGCAGAGGCTGAGTCCCGTCCCAGACAGGGGGATTTCCCGGCCGGTAATCCCGGAACAGAAACGGGCGCTTTTCTGCCCTTGCCTGGTCACGAAAAGCCTGAAGCTCATTTTTGTCATATGGGTCAGGGTAGGCTTTATCTTGTTCTACCAGTTTCACTGCCCATTTTTTATAAATATCCAGTCGTTCACTCTGTTTGTAAGGGCCATATTGACCATCTCTATCCGGCCCTTCGTCCCAATCTATGCCCAGCCATCCCAGACTTTTGATAATATGCTGAACTGAACCTGTTACTTCCCTGTCCTGATCAGTGTCTTCGATACGCAGGATAAACTTCCCTCCGCGCTTGCGGGCCAAAAGCCAGGCAAAAAGTGCCGTCCGTACGCCCCCCACATGCATAAAACCCGTAGGGCTGGGTGCAAACCGTGTTCTTACTGTAGTGCTCATTTACTTCAAGTCTAACAGATACAGCATTTACAGGCTATTGGCGATGCGAAGTAACTGGTCGTCGCTTAGACTGGCGTTGCCCGCAATGTCATACCAGACACCGGCGTCAACCCATGTAACATTGGATCCACCATATATATACAGTGTTCTGCCCCGGTCATCCGGATAAGTACGAAGCTCGCTCTTGTCGCGTGCATAGTTAGACAGTAGTGTGGCCGGAGACCATTCGCTTACCTGCTGTTTAACCTGAAAAAATTTATTGTCGGTGCGGGATTTAAACGAAATCACAACTTTGCCCGGTTCGGCTTCGATCGGTCCTGCTATCCCGAAACCTGATGGGCTATAGCCCGGAAGGCCGGCCGAAAACCCCGCTCTGGAAGCCGCTACGCGCATCTGAACATCGGGAACATTCTGATATGCAAAGAATCCGGTCAGTAGTACAACTGCCAGCGTTGACGAAACAATAGTCATGCGTTTCGGCTTCTTTGTCTTTATATGATGCGAATTCAAATGAGATGTCGCGCCCTCTATGGCATGCTCGAGGCTTTTACTGATATGACTGGCCGGATGAGCTGCAACCGAGGCTGCAGTTGTCTGTGTCGCGTGTGTATGTGATTTCGGTGGAGCAGCAACAGGTATAGATTCGACGTGTTTGGTAAATGCAGATGAAACCGTACCTGTGTAAAAACGACTGATTATATTACTTTTTTTTATTTTTTTGGCACGTTCCAATCTTGCTCTATGATCCAATGGCAGAAGAGCGGTTGGTTTGTAGTCCCTGATGTGTTCAGACTTTTTGGTTGCGTGCGGCTGCGTAAGCTGTGGTTTGGTCACACCTGGCCTCATAAGTGTCTTTGATTTCTGAGTCGATGAGTGTAAATGCTTTGAGGTATGAGCAGCCGGTTGTCGTTTAGCGGCATGACGGTTAGTTTTATGAGTGGTAGTATTTGCCGAAAAATTCTCTGTATGCTGCCGGACAAAGCCGTCTATAACGCCATGACCGGGCGGTGCAACAGGCATGGATGATGTTTCCAAAATGTCTGCAGGACTCTTCTCCGGCTCGGAAGACCCGAGTATTTTGCCTGTATGGGCATCATAGCGAACGCCGTTTAGCTCTATATATGTTTTTTTGTTGCTCACGTTTTACTCTTGGTTGTTTCTGGCTGGTTATGTTTATCTTAGTGTAAACCTCTGGTTCAAAAAGGTAAAGCATAAAATACGCATTCTGAAAAGCAACTAAAAACAAATCTTTTTTTAAATCAGTTTCAAATGCCCTGCTTCGCAGTCCACTTGAGCTACTTTCTTGTGCCAACAAGAAAGTAGCCAAAGAAATGGCAGCAGTTGCCAAAAGCCTACTGAGTCCAATACCAGACTGACTTGTGATGTCCAGGACTCCTTACGGTCGGTCATTTTTATAATTTTATAAGAGAAAAATGACTGGCTGGACATCAATGATTCAAGTCACCCTGATTGGACTCAATCGGTTTTGCCAAATGCTGGTCAGAATCAATAATCAGCTAAAGAGCGATCATAGTGTTAAGGGCAGTATTTATTGCTGAAATTGCTTCCGTTTCTTTCGTTGCTTGTGGGTCTTGCTGTGAGCTTGTACAACTTCCCCCAGGAGGACCCGCCAAATAATAGTAATCGTTAAGTTGTTTTTTGAATCGTGGGCTGTTTTCAGACATCATTGCGTCGTAGGTTTCCTTGAAGCTTCCCGCTTCACCAATTTCACCTATATATTTATCCAGTGCTTTACCTCTCTCAATAATAACCGTGCTGGCTGTGCAGTCTTTTGTAATGTTGTCTAAAATTTTTGACCTAAAGGCAAAGACAATGTTGCCATTTTGTTTTGTGTAAGCAAGACCATCTACCTGATCATTCAGTGGTATTTTAATTCCCCACTCGCTAACCGTTAAGTATTTTTGACTTGCTACTACTTCGTTCGTTGTATCAGTTTCTGGCTTTGGGTCATTCTTCTGAGAAGAAACCGATGAAGAATCTTCATTTTTATCTTTACTGGCATTAATCACATAGAATCCTGTGCCGGCAATCATTGATAAGGCAACGATTATTAATATGCCCTCGATTACACCGAAACCTTTTTGAGTAAGCTTTTGCATAATATACTCTGCATTTCGATTATGGTTGTTTTAAATTACTATACAGCTTTTGATCTTAAATAAATACTTTAGTCCATGGCTCCCAACCAGGCCTTACAGCTTCCTGATAAGCGAGTGTCAGAAGAACAGTTCTTTTCTTTGCTAAAAGAATTTGTATTTAGGAAAATAAAATATTACTTCTGTTATATAATAGAATCTACAGCCTCACAAAACTATGGAATTTCTTGATCCGATAAAAAAACGTCAGCGCTCTATCCGTCTCAACATCGGTCACTTACTTATGGCGGCTTTGGTTGTTATCGGTACCTATGTTCTGGTTCTGAGGGCTCAGGGCTATGATATAGATCGCAAGAGTGGCGAAGTTATACAAAATGCACTGGTTTTTGTTGACAGTGCTCCTGATGCGGCCACGATTAAAATAAATAACGAGCAATATAAAGACCTGACAAATACACGAATGGCTCTGCCGGACGGTAGCTATAAGTTAGAGCTTAATAAAGCGGGTTATCGTGGCTGGCAAAGAGAATTTTCGGTAATTGGCGGTAGCGTGGAGCGATTTACTTATCCCGTGTTATTTCCCGAAAAGCTGGCGTCTGCAGAAGTGCAGACTTTTGACGGCGTGCCGACGATTGCTACAGAAAGCCCTGATCGCAAGTGGGTTTTGCTCGGACAACCCGGAACTACGGATACTTTTACTCAGTATAATCTCGGGGCACTTACGAACCGTAAGCCCGCTGCTACATCATTCAAATTGCCTGCAGGCGTATTAACGGAGGCTGAGGGGGCACAGAGCTGGCAATTTGTTGAATGGTCCAGCGATAACCGGCATGTATTGCTCAGGCATATTTTCACGGGCGGACAAGAGTTCATTCTTGTCGATCGTGATGATCCAACCCAGACAGTTAATATTAATCGTCAGCTTGCTCAGAACCCTACTACCATTACTCTGCGGGATAAAAGGTTTGATCAGCTATACCTGCATAATCAGGCCGACCTGACTCTTAAAACTGCTGATTTGAAAACCCGTGTAGTCACACCCCTGTTAAATGGTGTATTAAGTTACAAATCACACGGTGGAGACAGGCTACTATACTCAACCGTTAGTCCTGCAGAGCAGGCCAAAGCAAGAATCTTCCTGAAAACCGGCAATGATACGTACGTGCTGCGTGATATACCTGTGTCAGCCAGTATGCCTCTGGAAATAGCACAATTCAACAATCACTGGTACATAGTAATCGGTAGCGACGCCGAGCAAAAAGTATACATATATAAAGATCCGCAGAATATTCTGAAACTGCGTAATGACCAGAAGCCTGCGATTACTGCCATTTTTCGCATGGGAGGTCCTTTGCAGTCCTTGTCATTCTCTAATAACACTCGCATGATCATGGCTAATAGCGGTCAGCATTTTAATATTTATGACATTGAGACAAAGCGTAGCTACGGATACAATATTACGGATCCACTTGACATCGGAAGCATTCCTCTCTGGATGGATGGTCACCGTTTACTGATCCGCAGCGCAGGTAATGTAATCGTATTTGATTACGACGGTATTAATAAGCAGATATTAGTTCCTTCTGACCCTGCTATTCCCGTATTTTTTGACCGTGATTATGAAGCACTTTACAGTCTTAGCCCTTCTCTGTCTGCATCCGGCAAGCAGGTCTTCGGTCGCACCGAACTCCGCGTACTGCCCAAATAGCCAGGATTATATTTTCGATTAATTTTTTTGATAAAAAATAGTTCTTCCGACGAAGAACCAAGTCAATACTTTTGTCAGCAGCAACAAAAGTATCCAAAAACGCCGCAGACAGTTGCCAAAATCACGATAGAAAATCAGTCCAAATAGAGCGTGGCTCCGGAACTCCCTCCGGTCGACCCCACCTTATATTTTTATAGAAAGGCGGGGCTAGTCCTCGCCAATGACTCGCTCTATTTGCCCGAATTTTCATCGGTTTTGCCAAATGCTGAAGTAATTCATGGATTTTTTTTATCAATTTAAAAACATATCATTGATAATTTTACCTTAATATGATAATGTGATGAAATGGTAATTCCGCTCGAGGCTCAGACCTTTGAAACATATGAAGCAAATACGGCATCGCAAAGAACGGCTCTTGGACTTTCGAGAGATATAGCTAATTTGGCTATTGAGCAATTTGCGTGTAGTGAGCCGACAAAACCTGCTGCATTTTATTTTTCGGGCCCTGCGGGCGTTGGAAAGACACATCTACTTCATTCAATTGCAGCAGTTCTTATTGAAAATGAAATCCCGCATGCTAGATGGCAGAAAGACCTAGGACCTTCAGTAGCTGAACAGATTAAACATGTACAATTAATTGATGATTTTGATCCTACCTTACTTTATATATTTAATCGGGCTGTTGTTGACTGTTACTATCCGAGAGGTCAGTTATTAGTTATTAACTCTAATGAACCATTAAAAGTTGTCAAAAATGGACTTAAAAGTATCGATGAACACGGACGTGCGGCTTCTCGTTTGTCAGAAATGATTAAAAGAGGTCAGGAAATCAAAATGACGGGGCCTGATCATCGACAAACAGGTAATTTCCCCAAAGCTATTCCAAAATAATAATGTGTTTGTCCATGGTTTGCCTCAGGCCCGAAAAGTTCCTGATTAGCGAGTGCCAAAAGTACAATTAGAGCGAAGCAGTGTCTAAGCCAATCTCTCATTGAAAGTAATTAAAAATTGGTGAGTTTGCTGAGCATTGTGCTTTTTGACAATAAGATCATAAAGAAGCTTTTCGAGCCTGTTGCTTCTTTGCCTACTTTCTGGTCAACACAAGAAAGTAGGTTGTGGTGACTTTTAAGTCGTCATGAATATGGATTTTATTAAAAATAATTCTTTATGGGTTTAGAACCAGTTTTTTATTTTTTGCCAGAGGCTGGGTGAATTACTGGGGAGAACCGTGGGCTGCTCGTTAGGATTAACGGTGCTTGCTGCATTTGCATTGGGGTCAGGAAATATCTGTTCTGCCTGGATGATCAGACGGTTGGTAGAAAGACCGGGAGGATCGCAGGTTATCAGTGTAACAATTGATGTCCGGTCTTTGGGAGGTCCCAGAACAGATACATCGGAAGGATTGGTGACGTACTTATTGTAGATTTTGTATACGTACTGTTTGCTGTCTTTGTGAATTATAAATGTGTCACCGGTATCCAGACTTTTTAGCAGAAGAAAAGCAAATTTGTACTGTCCTTTATTAAGGATATTGCCGCTGGAGTGACCGAAGAGCACCGCATTTCCCTTTTCGCCGGGATTCGGTGTCGTGCCATAATGTACAACTCCCCTCTCCAGACCTTTTTGAACGGCTGATTCTTCGATAGACGGAACATCATAAACTACGGGCGCTTCGATATTGATTTTGGGAATAATAATTTTAGGCTCAGGACTAACAGGAGCGCTGTTGTTGGGATCAACAATTATCGGTGTAGCGCTGATTGCATGACCCGGACGTATGAATGGTGTTAGAAACCTTTCGTTGAAAAAGCTGAATAAAAGGATAAAAACAACCAGACTTCCCATGCTCAGTCCGAAAAACAATGCCCTGACATGATGATTTACCTTTCTTCTCTTACCCCGCTTTTGGACACGGGTCAAAAGTTCCTGCTTGATATCCGGTCTGCTGCGTCTCGATGCCCGGGCTCTGTGAGCAGGCGTTGTGGGTGCATGGACTGGTTTGACATTTTGCTGGGGCGGAATGACTTTTGGTTCAGAAACTTTCTTCTCAGGCTGTTTGGTCCTTTGTTCGTGAGCAGTATAGAACTCCTGCCAGATCTCATGCTTCTCGTTATCCGGTAACTGCTGATAGTACTCGTGCCAGGCTATCTGTATTTCTGCCAGGCTACGTCCACTAAGGCTAAGATCCTGCATATATTTCTGATGTTTGGAAAGATGCAGGTTATCGCTATGGGGTAATTCAAGAATTTCTTCTTGTGCGTTAGGCTCGTCTTTATATAACGCGTCAAGTTTTCCGCGTATTAAATTAGCTGCCGATTCCTGTTGCAGCTTACTATCTACTGTAGGTGGTGTTGGATGAGCATGTGAGTCCATTGCAAATTACATCAAAGACGCGTTCTGGCGTCTAATAAGCAATTATAGTACAATTCAAAGCGTTATCATATCTGTTGAAGCATTTGCCGCGGTGGTAGAACCAAGTGCGGAGCACGTTAAATTATTGATGCATATTTCCCTTTGTGCCGCGGTGGCGGAATTGGTATACGCGCACGACTCAAAATCGTGTTCCTAACGGATTGAGAGTTCAAGTCTCTCCCGCGGCACCAAAGGCAAAGATGCGGCCGGACTTTAGAATCCTGTGAGAGCAATACCCGCGCCCGGTTCAGGTCTCTCCCGCGGCACCACAATATTTCAAATGGCTTATCTAACCAGGCTGGTGGTCAGGGCTTCGAATATTTTCCCGGGATTTTGCATGGTCCAGACAGCTGCTTTTACAGCCAGAATCGTTTGATTGCTTTCATCAGGTGATGTACCTGATACCTGCCCGGCGGAGCTTACCCACGTAAAGCCCCCATGCTCAGTAACTAATGAACCTTTTTTACCGGATGTAATTTTATGTAGTATTTCGCTTAGTCGGATCGCTCCTGTTTCAGAAGTTATAGCTGTTGTCAGTTCCAGTTCAGTGCCTAGTTTCTGCAACCTTTTTGCGCCAAGTATTATATTGACCGGTCTTTGAAGCAGTTGTTCAGCGGGGACATTTGTGCTGGCCAGAGCAGATTCAGCAATGGTCACGGGCGCCATACATCGCAGCAGATAACCGTCAATAACAGTAGTAGTCTCGCTGCTTCTGCCCAGATCTCCGGCCAAGAGTACATGATCTGCCCATTCACTGGCCTCAAAAAAGTTGCTGAGCGCAGTCTTAGCGAAGCTTCCGCTGCTATTGCCAGGAGCATACTCGATATTTGGTAACATCTTCGTTACCTTGCGCGTGCTCTCAGGCATAATGACCCGAACCGTCCCTGCTCCGGCTTTTTCAGCTGCAGCATATGCAGCGGCAACATGCGAGAATTCCTGTGCCTGCCCGCCGATGATTAACAACTTTCCCGCCCCGTTCTTATTCTGTGGCCGGCTCCAGATCAAATCCGGAAACAAGGGTTTATCAGGATCCTGTCTCTGCCAATAATTACTCATGATTTTTGAGTTGTAATTTTATTATGGGAATTATCAATAACTAAAGACTGATTATCCTTAAGTTCTATGAGAGTCTGGTTGCTTTTGTGCAGATCGCGGGTTTTTTGGATAGCTTCCTGGAAGTTTTGATTGTCGGCGTGTGGGATGATGAAGTGCGGGGTCAGGTTGAGGGTTTCCCATACTATTTCTTCGGCAAATTCTGGCGGATCGGCGAATTCTATACCTTTTAAGCTATTGCCGGCCATTATCGCTCCGGCACTTTCGCCGCCGTAGACTACCCCACTCTCCAACACTTCTTTGATAATCTGACTAAATCCGCTGCGCTGCATCTCATAGCTCAGACAAAAGGTGTTGCCGCCCATTACCCAGATTAATTCATAACTCTGCAAAGTATTCTTCAGAGTGTTCATATCGTTATGGTTCCGTAAATCCACTGTCTCAATTTGATTAAATCTCAGACTTTTCAGATATAAACTAACGTCATTGATCTTTATGTTGCGTGCCCGCCCGACGTAGTAATCCTGAGCATTCGGAATTATTGCTACTTTCGTCTCATTTGGTATTTGACCAAGTAGCCTGATCAGATCATTCGGCGTTGGTATACGATAAGACGACAGGTAAAGTTTCACAATCGTTCCAAAAATCTGCAGAGTACGCCGTAGTAAGTTTGCAGACCAGCCATTTCAACGCATTCATCGTCGCAATGAGGATTTTTGCACAGCGGGCCAAAGGTGATTCCATCTATACCCTTTTGAGTATAGAAGCGCACATCTGAAGCACCGTGCTTTTTTACGAAACGAGCTGGTTTTTTGGTTGTATCTGCGAGCACATCTGCCAGTAACTGAACATGATGATTATCCTCAGGAACCAGGTGTTCAGACTCCAGATGGATTACATTTACCTCCAAAGTTTCATCAGCGATATCATTAAGAGACCCCAAAATTGTATCAGCATTTTGACTGAAAAAAGGATCGCCTGATACAAAACGAAAATCCACCTGGGCCGAAGCTTTATCAGCCAGAGCATTAATAGCAGTGTTAGGAGTACTGAGGACAGCAATGTTAAGCGTTGTTTCCCATGTTTCCTGATCGCGTATCGGGTAAGCCTTGCGCAAATTAGTCAGCGCGTGAAGCAACACATCAATAGCACTTGTTCCCTGCCACTGGTAGGCACCGTGAGCTGTTTTGCCATTAGTGGTCAACTCCAGCATGCAGACACCTTTGGATTCGGTATTGATCTCCATATCAGTGTGTTCGCCGATTATTACAAACTCAGCCTTTAATCCCTGTTGCATCTGATAGCCTGTCCCGTCATTTCCACCTAATTCCTCGTCAGTAACCAGCTGGAGGCCTACAGGAGAATTTATTTTTTCAGCCATATCGATAAGAGCGAGAGTCATAACCAGGGCGGCCGATTTCATGTCGCAGGCACCCCTGGCGTATAATTTGCCACCCTTTTTGTAAGGCTTGAACTGTTCAGGTTTAGCTGGTACTACGTCCAGATGCGCATTGAATAGCACTTCAAATTTGTCCGGTCGGTCAGGTCCAAAATAAATCAGAGCACTTGGTTTGCCGTTTGATTCGAACTTTTCGATAGTAAACTGTGGCGGTAAGAGTTTAAGGAGAAATTCCAGCGCCTCTACTAGCTTCTCCGGTTTATCAGCAACGGATTCAATAGTTAGCAGATCAATCAGGATCTCTTCATAATCGCTGCGCATTGTGTTTTGTGAGGATAGCATATATCCTCCAGTGTACCGATTTTATGTCAAAAATAACAGTTGGTGGAAGTCTTCATTTCAATTTAAAGTAGTTGTAATGTTCTTTTAATTACTGTACTAAGTTCTACCCGGCCTCTTTTATCAAGAATATAATTAGGATCGGTTCTTCCTTTAGTCGGACTTGCTTCCCCGAGTAAGCCTGCTAATTGCTCAGGATTTTTAATTTCACCGCTTTCGATTGCATCATGGAATAATCGTAGTACCTCGACAAGCCTATTTGAATCTTTAGGATCGATAGCAAGCATTTTGGGCACGTCGTGCGATCCGTCTAAGAGTACTGCGCTGCCCATAGAGGCTCCTACGATACACATACTCGATAAATGATTGATTGATGCTACTCTGCGTTCTTCGGGCTCCATTTCTTCCGGAAGCGAATGTCCGCGGGCGATAATTGCTATTTGCTTGTTTCCTTCTCCTACCGGTAGCAAGCCTGTAGCTATACCAGGAAATGTACCCCGGCTGGCAACAGTGCCAATATTAACACCGGAATTTTCATTTTCTGCGCTGTTTGCCCGTATGGCAATAATTGCATTTTTTACGGTTTTTGGACTGCCATCACTACTATTCTTTACAGCCGAAGGCAAACCATTATAAGCGGCAAAAAGTCCCCTTATAGCTGTAGATTGCATATCTCTTGTTCCGGTCCATGGTCCGGTTAAATAAGGAGCGATCTCTCCCAGCTGTGTACATTGTGTGATTTCGCTAAGGATCGGTATTCCTCTGTTGAATGCCTCATGTAAAATTTCGCTTAGACGCTCCCTTTCTCCAGGATCCAGGCTATGTATCATACCTGTCCAACCTTTATTTGTCCGTGGTTTGCCGCCATTAATACGTGCAGCCATCACATCATCAGGATGGGCTTCCTGTTCTTCTTCAATAAAATCAAACAGAGGACCATAGTCTGTTTTGGAGTCAGCCGAACATCCTCCGACTACTATTAATTTGCCTGGTGATTCGCGAGTATAAATTTTACCTACTCTTGAACGATTTTCATCCCGCATTCTGACCGCATCAGGATCAAGCCTTTCGACTATATCTCCAATGCGCTCCTCTCCCCCGTAAGCATCCATGACTCCGGCCAGATGCTGCGATGCCTGTTCATCGAGTCCCCAATGTTGTTGCAATGCTTCCTGAACCTCTGCTGACATAATTTACTAACACTTCCTTTACACATAAAAAATCGCCTTCTTGCTAAAGGCGATCTGGTTTTGTTCTCTTAAATTTTAGTAAATAATAAACCAACCGCCTATTGGGCAAAAAACGGGTTGGTAAACCAATATCGGGTATTACTTACGATCACAATTACATATTCTAGCAGCAGGAGCAGATCTGTCAAATTTTTTCTGCTCCTCCGAGAGCAACTCCTCCTAATTTATCGGTTTGAGCGCTGTCGTTTCCATGCATTGATAATGTTGCTTCAAACCAGTCCAAAAAAAGTTTTGTATTATTTTCATCTTCCAGAACTTGTTCTCCGCAGCTAATAAGTTCTGCTACTGCCTCTTCGGGATTAGCAGCGGATAAGCCGTATCCGGACTCTCCGTGATGCGGATAGCGAACAAAAATATAACGTCCCTCCGGGGTTTGCCGTGACATAAGCCCTTTTCTCCATAGACCTGCAATTATCAAAGCCGGTTTTTGGGGATCATCCCTGGCAGTTATTAAAGAAGCGTGCAGGGAATCACGGAACTCGTCTCGTTTCGCGGGGGGCTCATGTTGATAATACCGATGGGTTGCAGCTTGGATAACTTCATCTGCCACACTTTCGGGCACCAGAACTGTCAGTTGCTCTGAAACCATTGCATGCTCCGGACTTGTGCTCATACGGCTTTGTAAGCTACAGCTTCTATTTCAATAAGTATTTTGTTGTCCCCAATCCGGGGGAAGCCGCTGACTTCTACGCAGGAGCGAGCTGGCGGTATACCGGTGAAATAATTCACGTAGATTTCATTCACTGCCGCATAATCGTCCATATTATTGAGGAAAACTGTTGTTTTGACTATATTACCAAGAGACAGATTCGCCGATTTCAGCACTGCTTCAAGATTTTTCAGAGTCTGATGAGTCTGGTCATGGATGGAAATTTTTGCCTGCTTTGTCTCCGGATCAATACCAGTTTGTCCGGACATAAAATATAAATCTCCGGCTTGACGCACCGGTGTAAGTATGCCGAAAGGACTCATGAGACCATCTCTGCTTCCGGTAATGCATCGTAAGCAGTTACGCTCTCAATTGCTATGCATCCTGCAACCTCGATGACAGGATTTCTGTGATCGACCTGACTTCGGGGGTCAAGTGATCCGTTTTCATACAGATACCTTTGTACCCCGCTTTGATCCTGAGTAGTGATGGCTTCGCCTTCCGGTCCCCGCGCCAGACGTCTAATCTCTGCGTAACCTGCTTGAATATTTGAATCTGACATATAGTCCTTTCGTAAGCACTTATAGTTATTGTGCTTTTAGCTGTGGTAAGTTCGTTACTGCGCATATACCATCTACAGTTGTCGCAGCTACCGGACCGATTGCTAAGTCCGGTCCCGGTCCATCTGATCGCAATTCAGCTAAAAGATCATCCAAATCAGGACCGGTAACCCCGTAAAGCTCCTCAGGGCTTCTTCCGTCTCGTACGTATTCTCCGCCTATCATTTTTTATCCTTTCTTTAAACATTAAAAAACTCCCGCTTTTTGGAGCGGGAGCTTATTTATGTTCGTTTGTTATTTTACGTATATAAAAAGCTACCCGCTGATTGGGAGAATAATCACCGCCATCACGTGAGTTAGTTTTCTATACATGTTTTCCATCATCCTCTTTTTATATTCGCTTGTCAAGCTTACTCTTGCTGAGTTCTCTTACGTTCATCATTACGGCGGATCATATTAATCGCAGTCATGTAACCATTAATGCCAGTCGCATCGACACTGTGTGACTCTACATAGATGCTAAAGTTATGTCCATTTTGTATTACTTTGACTTTTCCGCTAGCACTGCCATCACTGCCGGGTCTGATCGAGTCTGCATGGAAGTCGCCAATGTCCCCCTTGAATTCCATGGCTAGATTCGTAGCTTTTATCAAAGCGTCAATACCACCGGTGCCATTGCTTTCGCCGAATTTTTCTACGTCTTTGTCGATAATCCGGACCCGGGCAGTTGTGCCTTTCGGGCCGCCGTTTATACTCCAATCCGCTAATTTAATTTCATCGACAATTTTTTCACCTAAGATCCCGGCTGCGATTACTTCTATTTCGTTATCCATCAGATCCCGTCCGACTATTGCTGCACGTTGCTTGATAGCTACAGTCATAACTCTTAACTGATTTGTGTCTGCTTTTATGGACAAGGCTTCCAGACGACTGCCTACACCGGCTTTTCCGGACTGATCACCAATACTTATCTCACCGGCAATCTGTCCGTAGTCCTCAGCCCTTAAGCATTCGTATGTATTGGGATCGTCTATAACTCCGTCCTGATGAATTCCTGTTCCATGGGCAAATGAATATGGTCCGGTCAGTGGTTCATTCGGAGGTATTGCCCGGCCGCCTAACGCTGCTACTAACTGGCTCAAACGTGTTTGTTCCTTAGTGTCGACCCGGCTGTACACTTCCACGGGGATATAAGATACGCCTTCAAACAAACCGGATACAACTGTGGCCAGCCGGGCGTTACCTGGTCGTTCGCCTATTCCGTTTGCGGATACCTGTGCCTGTCGTGCGCCAGCGCCGATTGCTGCCAATGTATTAACGGTCGCGAAATCACGATCATTATGGCAATGAGCCGATATAACGACATCCGGATGGCTGGCATGAATACGTTTGCATACGTTAGCAATTAACTTAGCGTACTGAATGTGATCCATGTAGCCGGTTGTATCCGGTATATTTATTGTGTTTGCTCCATTTTCAACTGCTACCTCGCAGACTCTCATCATAAAATCGAAATCTGATCTGGTAGCATCCATTGGCGAAAACTCCACATCCTCGGTAAATGTTTTGGCTCTCGTGACTGCATCCAAAGTTTTTGAAATAACAATATCAGGATTTGTTTTTTGTTGGTTCATATGGATTTCAGAAGTTGACATAAAAACATGTAATCTGGCCCCGCCTTTATCTTTGGCGGGTTCGATAGCTTCCCACCCCCTTTCAATATCATTTGGTACTGTACGGCATAGTGCTGCCACTACAGCGTTGCCTACTTCGCCGGCAACGGCATAAACTGCCTGAAATTCGCTTTCGTTCGCAATCGGGAAACCAGCCTCGATAACATCAACGCGCATCCGGTCCAACTCCTTCGCAACTTCGACCTTGCCATCATGGCCAAAATTGATCCCGATAGCCTGATTACCATCCCGAAGGGTTGTATCAAAAATTCTCACCTGATTTGAATCAATTTCTTTCATCTACTGGCTCCTCTCAAATTAAAAAAACTTCCCGGGGATGAAGCTTACTTGGTTCAGACTGTACTTGAGCGCTATTTACGCGAAGCTTCAACCATGTTGAAGCACAGCCCTTTAAGGCTGAGGAGGAGTCCAAATTGCTTCGCAATGGTTATAAACATATTAATTCTAATATATCATCCTAGGTATTGCTGTCAATTTCTAAGGAGTATTGTCCGTTTCTTTCTAGGAATTTATACACCATATTTTTTCGCTCAACTACTATTTCCCAGCCTTGTTTATGCGCGTGGTTGAACAATTTCCTAGCGGGATTGAAAGCAATGGGACGTTCCACCATTTCGAGCATCTGTATGTCGTTTTCAGTATCGCCAATCGCAATACTCCCCGATAAATCAAGGGAGTGCTTCCGGATAAGATCATTGAGAGTTTGCTTCTTATTAATCGCCGGCGTGGTGATTTTGCCGGTGAATTTACCATTTGCCTGATGAAATATCGCCCCGATGCAATCATCAAAGCCGTAATGCTGTGATATGCGTTCCACCGCTTCCATCGGCGAACCGGAAATTGCGAATAAAAGATAGTCCTGGTCTTTGAGAGACGCTACCAACTCTCTGGTGTAGATGTAGGATTGATCTTTGTGTTCCTCAAATGCTATATCTATTGCATTTGTGAACTGTGTGACGGGGATACCTTGTAGTACTTGCTCAAAAACCTCAATCATCACCATTTGATAAGTGTCAAAATCAGATAATCGGCGCTTCCAGTCTGCTCGCGCAGAAGTTACGCGCTTGTATAACTCGGAATCGATATTGCCCGCCCGCGCCAAAGTATCGAATATTGCATGATACAGCTGCCACCGGATTAAAGTCCCATCCAGATCAAACACCGCAAATTTATGCATACTATTATATTACACTCTTTTTATATCTGTTCGCTGTCTTCAGCTATATACGCCTCTAATTGTTCACCTTCAGCCCCAAATTCTTTATAAACCGCGTCCAATCTATCGGCTAAACCATACTCTTTTGCCATCCTGTTTATTCGACTGAATACGCCAAAATCGTATAAAGTTTGAGCGGATATTGCGTTCGAATAATCATAAAGCATACGTGGTTTAAAGCCCACTATTCGCTTCAAGGCGCCGGGGTCTCGTCCCGCGACTGCGTACTGATTAAGTCGTATATGACTGCCAGGCATAGCATCATCCCTGTTTATAGCGAATCTTTCTCCGTCTATCATCGTGCTAAGTTCAGCGTCTGATATGGGAACTAGCAATTTTCTTCGCTCTTCCTCCAGTGAATAGTAATTTGCTTCAGATATACGGATGCTCATTAATTTGTTTGCTGTATGTGCATGTTCCTCAGGGATAGGCTCCCCTAAGTGTGAAGTAGGATTGACTGCAGTATGAAGTAATAGGCTGTAAGCTCCGGGCTCCTTTATCTCTCCAACTATATAAAATGGAGTGGACGGGTTGGTATAATCCGAAGATTGTGGACTCAGCCAGAGCAAATCACGCTGAACTTTTCTATATGTGGGAGCATTGGGGATAGCCGGAAAAGCGAACGGATTATAGGAATCTTTGGCTTTATCGTATACTGCTGGTGGAAAGATACCAACCATGTCTTGAAGCATTTTCCGCATTGCAACGTCAGGCAATAATTCTGGAGCTCCGAGTATAGCTTGTTCGCCAATTTTACTACAAAGGTACCAATCAGCTTCTTGCTGAATTCTATCCATGTCAGCAAGTAATTCAAGATGATCTCTGGCTGCCTCAACGAGTTCTTTGCTCATACAGTAATTATACTTTATAATAGATAAAATACAAAGTATATTGTTTAAAGTTTATTTAAACAAGAGATATACTGACGGGGCAATGGTCGGAGCCCAGGACATCGGCGTGGATTTCGGCTTTTTTTACCTTATCTTTCAAAGCATTTGATACGAGAAAATAGTCGATACGCCAACCTACATTGCGGGCACGGGCATTGGCCCAATGGGTCCACCACGTGTAGTAGCCGTTTCCCTGTTTAAATATTCTGAATGTATCGGTGAAACCGGCCTTCAGCCAGTTATCAAAACCTGATCTTTCCTGGTCGCTAAAGCCTTTTTTGCCTATATTCGGCTTCGGATTGGCCAGATCGTCCTCTGTATGGGCGACGTTCATGTCGCCGCAGTAGATTACTGGTTTTTTAGTTTGCAGATCAGTGCAGTAAGCAACCATGGCTTTATCCCATTCCTGCCTTAAATCTATTCTTAGTAATCCGTCTTTTGCATTGGGCGTATAGCAAGTCACAACATAATAAATATCAAATTCCAGCGTAATCACCCTACCCTCTTTATTGGCGTCGCCGTATCCGTCGGAGGCCAGACCGCTTGATTTTATAAATTTTTCAGGAATATCATTGATAATAGCGATCGGCTTAATTCTGGTGAATATAGCCGTGCCGGAATATCCTTTTTTGTCTGCAGAATTCCAGTATTCTTCGTAGCCGCTCAGATCAACAATAGCCTGCCCCTGCTCAGCTTTAGTCTCTTGTAAACAGAGAATGTCCGGCTGATGCTTTGCTATAAATTCCTGAAAAGTTCCTTTTTTGACGATGGCTCGGATACCATTAACATTCCACGAGTAAATTTTTGTCATAATCTTTTTATTGTAGCACCGTCCCCTGGTCTGCTAAACTAAGAGCCAATGCCTTATAAAAGAGTTTTACTGAAGTTTTCGGGTGAGCAATTAGCGGGTAAGACCGATGGCGGATTTGATGCTGAATTTGGCGGCTGGCTGGCCGAACAGATCAAAACAGTCACCGAATCCGGCTGTCAGGTGGTCATAATGGTAGGTGGCGGCAACTTTATCCGCGGTGCGCAGATTGCCGGCCACGGTATCCAGCGCGTGACAGCGGACCATATGGGTATGCTGGCAACTATGATCAATGCTCTTGCTCTGACGGATATTTTCGAACACAACGGTGTTCCCACCCGCTGCCTCAGTGTCATAAACGCTCAACAGGTAGCAGAACCATTTGTCCATCGGCTGGCCAACAAGCATTTGCAAAAAAGCCGCGTGGTCATAACCGCCGGCGGCCTGGGTCGTCCGTATGTTACGACCGACACAGGAGCCGTCGCACTGGCGCTGGAGCTGGACTGTGAAGTTGTACTCAAAGCTACCAAATTCGACGGAGTGTACGAGAAAGACCCTGCACAGTTTCCTGACGCCAAGCGCTATGATTCACTGACCTTCCAGGAAGCTGTCGAGAGTCCACATGTCAAAGTCATGGACAAAGCTGCTCTCGGTATGGCTATGGAACTCAATGTGCCTATTATTATCTTTGACGCCATGCAGGACGGCAATATCGCCCGTGTAGTTAGCGGCGAAAACGTCGGCACAAAAATCAGCTAGATTAAATGGCGGCGGCCGGTTGCGGTCCGGCAAACTGAGCTAATTCATCCGGCGTAGGTAGACGAAGCTGTAGCGTATGGAAATCAGCGGTATATTCAGTTTTTCGTTGGCCAGGCCATTTGCCAAGATCTGGAACGATCTCTTGTTCATTAGCATTCGCATATACGCCATCAAGGGTAAAGTTTAGCTCGTGCCAATAATCTGCGTCGGGATCATTATCTGGCCTGTCTATGTCGAGTTCAGCATTTCTTGCGTAAGCGCCCATAATAGCAGCGGCATGGTCTTCGTCAATCGCAAGATCGACAGAATATGCTTCGAAACCACCTCCCAGTGCATACGATGTTCCGGCATCGTATCGAATACGGCTTGGGTCTTTAATACCCACTATAATAAATCCATCAGCAATTACAGCTTGGCCAATACGCAGCGCGGATTCTCTATTTTGCGCCTCAAGCTCCTTTGCTGACTCAAATTTTCTCCTGGCATCCTGTTTTGCAGTATCTGATATATGATGTTCGACCAGTAAAGTTTCTAAAGTTTCCAGACTTCCGGGCATTGCTATCTTCAATTTATTAAGCTCACATTAGCCCATGTATAATTTAAATGCAAGCACTAGCGGCTTAAATATATTCGTGGCGGAGGGAGAGGGATTCGAACCCTCGATGGGGTTGCCCCCAAACCGCCTTTCCAAGACGGCGCCATAGGCCACTAGGCGACCCCTCCGTAATACTTACACAATTTTACCACAAAAACACCTTGCGGGTCCTGCGTCAATCAGCGTAGACTATGGTATACATGTCGATCATAGAACTAAAAGACCTCAGCAAACTCTACGGCTTCGGCGATGCAACGACCGTGGCGCTGGAAGATGTCAATTTACAGATTGAAAAAGGTGAATTTGTAGCAATTATGGGTCCCAGCGGTTCCGGCAAGTCATCACTAATGCATATTATCGGACTGTTGGACCATCCCACTCATGGAGTTTATCGTCTGGACGGACGTTCGGTCGAGAAGCTGACCCACAATACCCGGGCAAAAGCCCGTCGTAATAAGATTGGATTCGTATTCCAGTCATTCAGTCTGCTTCCGCGCATGAATGTCATTGAAAATGTAGCACTGCCACTGGCATATAAAGGCAAAATGGTATCCAGGCGGCTCAAAATGGCGGATGCTATGTTGGAACGAGTCGGACTGGCGGACAGGGCTTATTATCTGCCCAGGCAGCTTAGCGGCGGCCAGATACAGCGGGCAGCTATCGCCAGAGCGCTGATCAATGATCCGACTATCATTATTGCCGACGAACCTACCGGCAATCTTGACAGTGCTTCCTCGCGTCTCGTAATGGAACTACTACGGGAGATACACCGTATGGGCAATACAATTCTGATGGTTACTCATAATCCTGAACTCACCCGTTATGCCAGCCGGGTTCTCTATATGCGCGATGGTAATGTCGAACGTGACGAATCGAATATAATTGGCGAAATTGCCAAAAGAGCTCAGAAAGAAGCCGAATTCACGCCGGGAATAAGCGAAGAAGATGATCTGGCGGGCGTGTCGGCACTTATGAAAGAGGTGGCCAAAGAAGATGATCAGAACCCTCATGCCCGCAAAGCACCCAAAAAGGCCAGAGCTAAACGTCGCATAACTGCCAGGCCCAGCAAACAGCGTCGCAACAAATCAAAGAAAGCAGACGATAAGTAATGACTTTTTACCTGCCTGGATTCAAAATGCTATTTCTCTCTGAGAAACGGAGCAAGACGTACAACTGGTACGGTGATGGGAGTAACGCAGGAGAAAATAACATTTTGGACCAGGAACTTTTGCGGGCATACTGCTCTGCAGGCGGGCAGGCAAAAGAGGCAGGTAGAAAGATATGATGATCGCGGAGAATTTCCGAATGGCCCGCACTTCTCTGCGTTCTGCGCGTCTGCGGAGTTTTCTGACAATGCTCGGTATTATCATCGGCGTTGTAAGTGTAGTTACAATAGTTTCCCTGGGCGAGGGGGTCAAACGACAGCTTTCGCGCGAAGTAAAGCATCTGGGTGACACATTAATCACTGTCAGACCAGGCAAACTGGTCAACCGGGACAGTAATGGCAATATAACCAGCGTAAATTTACTCTCTGGTTTTTCAGTCAGTACTCTTACCGGAAAAGATCTGGATGCTATATCGAAAACTCCGCACATCAGTTTGGCTGTCCCGCTCAGTCTCGTTATAGGTACACCTTCCAATAACGACAAAACCTTAGACAAAAGTTTTATTATAGCTACCTCGCCGGATATGCCGGAAATTCTGAATCAAAAAGTAGAGTTCGGAACCTTCTTCGGAGAAGAAGATCATAACAAACGGACAGTAGTTATCGGGCAGGTCATTGCTGAGCAGTTATACGGAGAGGCGGTTCCTATAGGTAAAAGTATGCAAATTCGCGGGCAGGAATTTATAATAAGGGGCATCTTCGAAAAATTTACGAGCAATGGCCTCAATCCGGCGATTGACTTCAACGCAGGAGTCTTTATACCATTCGATACGGGCAAAGTGATCAGCGGCGGTAACCAGCCGATTTATGAGATACTCGCCAAAGTTGACACCCCTGAGGCTGTAGATGATACGGCACGTGACGTAACAAATTCATTGAAAGCTGCTCATTCCGGACAGGAAGATTTTACCGTGCTCAAACATGACGAAACAATCTCTGTTTCCGCGTCAGCCATCAACCTGATAACACGGCTGATAGCAATGCTGGCTGCTATTTCACTTTTTGTAGGTGGTATCGGCATTATGAATGTCATGCTGGTGTCTGTATCCGAACGTACCCGTGAAATCGGCCTCCGCAAAGCGATCGGAGCTACGAACAGGCAGATCAGAGACCAGTTCATGACAGAAGCCATGCTGCTGAGCTTCTGGGGTTCTGCGATAGGTATATTACTCGCTTTAATCACTAATCTGATAATTCGGATTACCACTGATTTTCAACCTATCATCACCTGGCCGGTTGTAGCGATTGCCATGGGTGTGTCTGTTCTGGTCGGACTGATCTTCGGTACAGCCCCTGCCATTAAAGCTTCACGCAAAAATCCCATTGACGCCCTCCGCTCAATGTAGACGATTGGTCGTCAGTAGTCTAACGAATATTTTTCTTCGAAAACATCATGATTAACAAAGCCGAAATAAGAGGTGCGAATAAAACGGGCGGAAGCTTCAGGATGGCTACGCCTAAAATAATCGTTAGTGCCACCCAAAGCAGGCCATTCTTTCTGGAAATACGCGAACGTAAGTACTCGGCACCCAGATAGTAATATGGAAAGACAGTAATGACCAGGAATGTGCTGGAAAGCAAGCCGCAGATCAGGACTACGGCCAGTCCCTCCCAGAATGGACTGGCGATAGCTAACGGTATGAGAGAGAAAACAGCAGTCAAACTGGTAGCAATCAGTGGGCGGAACCGTTCTGCCAAAGCTTCGTGTGCAGCATCCACAGCCCCCCTACCTGCTCGTCTGGCTTGATTGGCGTAATCGACCAGAAGTATCGTATTTTTAAGACTAAGTCCTATCAGGGCAAAGAAGCCTAATGCCGAAAAGAAACTGAAGGGATTATTGGATAGATACAATCCCAGTGCAATCCCGAAGAAGCTGAATGGCAATGCCATAAAGATCAGTAACGGCTGGAGCAGGCTGCGGAACTGTGTGGCGAGTAATAAGTACATAACCAACAGTAATAACGGAAATGCAATGGCGAGGGTTTTGAAGCTATCCTGGTTTTCCTGTTCCTGACCTAATTCGAATGTTAAAGCCCTTTTGTCTAAGCCATAGGCTGCAACCCGGCTTTCGGAAAATTCTTTTTCCAGCTTTCCCTTCAATATTGTGAACAGTGCCGAGGTGTCTTTATCTGCGAATTTCACATTCACGCCGATATATTGCGTATTGTCATTTCTGGTAAAAATACTGGTATTATCTACGCTCACGTTCTCAATTCTGGCAATAGTACCATTCGGACGTTTTATCTCAGTTTTCTGTATGTAAGCTGCCAGGTCTTCGGCAAATTTTTGAGAGGCGCTACGATCTTTGCCGGCATCCACGTGAGCGCTGAACTGTCCCTCGGGTCCTCCGGCTCCCAGCTGCCCGACTTTTACCTGTGCCTCATCAAAGTTATTGAACTTCTGCTGTAAATCAGCGGCTATTTGGGGTGATGCGATGTCCCTTTCTTTATAACTAAGCAGATTTATCGTGAGTGTAGCGCTGGATACGTTGGCTTGACCATAATACGACGCACGGGCAAAATTATCCTTGAGGTCATCGCCGACTAAGCTGTTTGTCTTATCGGCAATATTCTCAGCCTTTTCAATATTGGTATCAGGAGAAAACGTCAATGTTACCTGAAGTTGATTGCTATCCTTTTCCGGCGGGAAGATATTAAATTTAACATTTTGTTTAAAAATAAATACTCCCGCGCCGATGAATCCAAAGCCAACCACTACTGCAGTTATCACTACAGTTAACAATTTCTTGTGAGAGTTTCTGGCCCACAACATTGGCGCGGAAATGAATCGGGCAATGCGAGCCTCTATGCCTGCTGAAGTTTCATGAACATTTTTGGCCCCCATTTGTTTTTTGCCGAGCAGGAAGAAGCGGGAAAAGAGCGGGATAAAAACCAAAGCAACCAGCAAACTTATGAGGAGTGCGGAAATGATTGTTATCGGTATAGCGCGGATAAAGCTGCCCAGGATCCCGCCAACAAATAGAAACGGCGCAAAACTAAGTGCTGCGGTCAGTGTGGCTGCGACCATAGCTTTGCCTATCTTGCGGGTAGCAACAGAAATTGCTTGTTTAGCATCTCTTTGCCGTCGGCGCTGCGAATCGATCGCTTCGGACATGATAATTGTATCGTCAACAATCAGCGATAGTCCCAGAACCAGCGAGAACAGTGTAATAGTATTTAGCGTATAGCCTATGGCGTAAAGTAATGCATTGACCGCGGCTATGACCGTAACCATGGCAATAACCGTAATGACAGATGCCCTGATAGCAATCAGAATTGATCCGACCACCAGAATAACTGCCAAACCCTCTAACAGGGCTTTTTGCAGCTCACTGATTTGACTTTTGATATCCGGTGCATAACTAGCACTTATAACTGCTATATAATCCTTAAATTCCGGATTGGCATTGAGTTTGCCTATCGCTTCCCTGACTTGTTTATCAAGTTCAATGTTATCAGTTTTGTCCGGAGCACTTATGCCGATCAAAGCCGCAGGATAAAAATTACTCTGGTTATTACTTCGTTCTCCATACCGATCAAAGCTCTTTTTAGTTAGCTGGGACTGTCCTGTTGCCGGATTGATAGCCGACTCATACTGCTCCAGAGCCGATACTCCATCTACAAGCGGGAGATTTTGTGATTTTATGAACCCGGAAGCTTTTTTAGCCTGTTCAACTAATTTCTCATTGGGGACAGCACTGTCTTTTGCATAAAAAGCTACAACCAGATCATCGCCACGTTCGGTAAAGCCGAATTTGTAGGCTTCCAGATTTATTGTTGCCTGTTGCGGCAGAATATGACTGTCAGTAATCTCCCGCGCAAGTTCTGAGCTTCGTGATTCGGCATTTACGTTTTCGTTATAGATAACCTGTGCCGAATAATAATTATCGAAACTCTGGGTCTGTACTGTCTTGACTCCGTCTTTTTTGAGCAGGAATTCGCTTAGCGGTTTGCTGATATCCTGGTCGACTTTGGCAGGATCGTTCACCAGGTAGCTGCCTTTGGCCAGAGCCAGCGGGGTTTCGATGGATGGGAAGCCTTCACGCTTGAGCAGTGTGCTATAGCTCAATGCTCCGAAGATAACAATAAGAAGCCATAAAAATGCAGTCCTGCGCGGCCTGTTAAAGAAAAACAGACTTAATTTCTGCAATCTATTCAGATCTGTTTTTTCGGTTGTTTTACGCCTCGTACGAAATACAGTCATTGCTCCGTTACTTCCGGGAAAATTTACTATTCACTATACAGTAAATTTACCGGAAGCAATAAAATGAGTAATAATCAGGGATCTGTTTAACAGCTAACCGAGAAGCTCTCCATGGATGTTCAATAGGGCCGTCAGGTAATGGAGCAGACTCTATGTAGTTTCCACCATCGAGAACAGATCCGAGGGTAGGATGAGGAGCAACACCACCAGCTAACTGATCTCCCGTCATGACCTGTTGAGTGCCGTCAAGGCCGGGTTCGAATTCGCCGATCTCAGGCGCGGATTCTGTTCTTGCTCTTAGTTGTATGGACAAGCTGGCACCTACTGCCTCAAATGCAATTTGAGCAAGTTCCCCTATAGCCCCTAATTTGGGGGAGATTTTCAACTCAGCGCCATTCTCATGTTCCGGATCTGTCATATATAATAACAATAGCACAAAATATTAACGAAGTCAATATGCGGGCTCTGATCTATCGATATTCGGGATTTTCGAAATCGAAGCGGGCACCGGCATCCCACTGTGAGCGCTGATTACCGTAGGCCGGAATTCCTCCATTATTTTTCAACATTTGGGCTATATGCATCAGGTTCCATGTCATAAATGTTGTGTTGCGGTTGGTGAAGTCATTATCAAGGCCGATAGGTGTGCCATCTTCCCTCATGTCACCATAGCTCGGTCCTGGTCCAGCCTCTCCGATCCACCCGGCATCAGCTTGCGGCGGAATGGTATAGCCGATGTGCTGCAGGCTGTAGAGAATGTTCTGCGTACAATGCTTGATGCCATCTTCATTGCCGGTAATCAGCGCACCGCCCACTTTGCCGTAGTATGCATACTGGCCAGCCTCATTGAGCTCACTGGAGTTACCGTACAGCCGCTCGATCACCTGCTTCATTATCGAGCTATTGTCTCCCAGCCAGATCGGCCCTCCCAGCACTAATATGTCCGCTGCCTGAACCTTCTTATATATATCCGGCCATTCGTCAACCTTCCAGCCGTGTTCCCGCATATCAGGATAGATTCCGGTTGCGATCTGATGATCAATTGCACGAATAGTTTGTACTTCTACTCCGTTTTTTTGCATAATCTTACAGCTGATTTCAATTAAAAGATCAGTATGACTCGGATTCGGGGACTTAGTAAGCGTACAGTTGAAATATAATGCTTTCAATCCGCTGAAATCATATTTTTTGGTCTTATTCATGTCTATTCCTCAAATTAGTTTGCCTTTATTAACTCCAACAATTCATTATGGACCCTGCCATTACTGATAAGGGCGCCGTTGATCGGCTGGTCATACCTCTGCTCATTACCTTCCAGATCTGTAACTTTGCCGCCTGCTTCTTCGATAATTACTTTGGTAGCAGCAACATCGTGAGAGTGTTTACCGCTATGTATATGAGCGGCAAACTGTCCCGCAGCTACCATCATCGAGCTATACACACAGGAGTACATTATAAAGATTCTTAGTTTGCGTTCCTTGATAGCATTATAGCAACCAAGGCTGTTATGACTAGAGAACCCCAGAGGGGTAAGCGGGTCCAGTTTGTCGGAATTTACCTGTATTTTAGAGTTATTCATGAAGGCGCCTTTGCCCTTTTCCGCGCTGAACATCCGCCTGAGGTAGGGATCATAAACGACACCCGCGATTGGTACGCCGTCAATTGCCAGTGCCAGTGAGAATACATTAGTCGGTATACCATACGCGTACGGAATAGTGCCGTCTATCGGGTCGCAAATCCAAACATATTTGTGGTGATCTTTCTGGCTGCTTTCTTCCTCGCCTCGCACGCCGTGATCCGGATAATGCTTAGCGACTTCATCGATTACCATCCTGTTGACGGTTGTATCGGCAATCGTCAGGGGCGAATTGTCAGCTTTGTTTTCAGTCACCACGCCGATCTGAAAATGCTCCAGCATGATGTCGCCGGCTTTTAGGGCCAGTTCCTTCGCAAATGTCAGGTAATCACGCATCCCCTAAAGTATACTCTCTATAACAGGTAATATTTCCGGCAATTCCGTAAATCGCGGATCAGTATTGACGCTAAAGTGTTTCATGCCCGTCATTATCACTAACCTGGCGCTCAGTTGCGAGCTTAAATACTCTGCACCCACCATAGGGCAATGAGGATCATCATCGCTATGTATGAATACAATTTTTGAACATTTTGCCTGAATTTTCTCAAAACTGTATAGTTCATGAAACAAATTTTTTAGCGCCGGCCATCCCAGGTCGTCCCTGAATGCGGCAACCAATATCATGCCGCCAACTGATTGATCTAAGGCTTCAATCAGATATAAGGCTTCTACCGCTCCCGCAGAGTGGCCGATTATAATCAGGTCTTTGTCAAAGTCGAACGGACTGTTGTCCAGAATATACGGAGTCCATACTTTAGAATCGGGTTCACCTGAATTAGGCAAATCAGGTCTCCAGACATGATGGCCCCGGCTTTTCAGCTGCTGATCAAGCCATGGAAACCAGTTTGTTCCTGAACTGCCGCCCGTTCCGTGCAAAATTATAAAATTCACAATATCGCCATAACTTTATTTTATCAAACATATAAAATATTAATATTTAGGTAAAGCCTTTTCAGTACTCCATACTTTTGCCAAAGTAATCAGACTGTCATTCTTGATAGTTTTGCGGATTTCGGACATGAGGGTGAAGATGAAGTGCAGGTTGTGAATGGTGGCGAGACGCTTGGCGAGGAGCTCGCCGGTAACGAAGAGATGGCGGATGTAGGCCCGCGTGTGGTTGTGGCATGTATAGCATTTGCAGCCGGGGTCCGGCGGCTGGTCATCACTGGCAAATACAGCAGAGCGTACATTGATATGGAATTTATTATCGGGACTGCCACCATTTTCCGGCCGAATATAAGTACCTCCGTTGCGTGCCATTCGTGTCGCAGCTACGCAGTCGAATGTATCTATCCCGCGGGCACTGCCACCGAATAAATCTTCTACTTCCCCGATACCCAGCAGGTGACGCGGCTTATTCTCTGGCAAGATCGGCAACGACCAGTCCAGAATATCGTACATATCATTTTTAGACTTGCCCAGCGATCCACCTATCGCGATACCAGGCGTATCAAGCGAGGCTATAAATTCTGTACTGGCAGTGCGTAGATTTTTGTAGGCTCCCCCCTGCACTATGCCATAAAGTGCCTGCGTATCTCTTTTAGTCCAGGCATCCATGCACCGCTCTGCCCAGCGGTGTGTTCTCTGCATGGCTGCGGCTGTATACTTCTCATCGTGCAGCGGCGAAGTGCATTCGTCGAAGGCGAATATAATGTCGGCGCCGAGTTTTTGCTGTATTTTAATCGAGCTTTCAGGAGTAAATCTATGTGTTGATCCGTCCAGATGTGATACAAAACTCACCCCCTCCTCATCCACTTTCATAAGTTTCTTCCGTGGTACTACCATTTTGGGATTCAGCTGCTCGTTTGGGAACATATTATTGATCTTACCGACTCCCTGTTCCAGTCCAAAACCTAACGAAAATACCTGGAAGCCGCCACTATCGGTAAAAGTCGGTCCGTCCCAGCCCATGAACTTCCCCATTCCACCAAACTTTTCTATCAGGTCCGGCCCAGGTCGTAGATATAAATGATAAGTATTGGCCAGAACTGCCGGAGCATTCAGATTAACCAGATCAGCACTATCCAACATTTTGACATTGGCTTTAGTGCCGACAGGTATAAATGCAGGAGTTTCAATGTCACCGTGAGGAGTATGTATAATCCCCGTCCGTGCCTGCCCGGCTTTCGACGTAATATCAAAACTAATCGCTGCCATGCTGGTTATGATACCATTCGTGCTTACCGCCTATGCTTGCATAGGAACAACTGTTTTAGTATTGTTCTTGGAAAAGGAGACATAATTATGGGCAAATATGATAGTGAACTTGGACGCCATAGGCCCTATACAGCCGGAGAAAAAGTCAGAAGATTTATAGGAGGAAGTGTGGCGCTCGGCTTGGCATATGTTACTCCGTGGGGGCATGCTGATAAACCGCTAATACTTAAAGACGGCAAGCAGACAGCATTAGCAGAATATAGAGATCATTACAGAACGCAGAGTCCCGCTGGTAAATTTGCTTTACAATATCTAATGACAACCACAATAGTTGTGACGTCTGAAGGAGGATCTGGGATAAGGGATTTAATGTCTGCCGATAAGAAATTCGGATTCGATATTAATAATGGCTGCTTGGAAGATAGCTCCTATGATATCGATGGTGGAATTGGATCGCCGTCTGCAGTAGCAACACCGCATGTTGATAGAAATCATCCCGATGTACTGACCATTACAGCTGGTAAAGGCAACGAGGAGCCTTTGGTGTTTAGGGGTGTCATAGAGAGAGATAAGTTAATTCCCGTAGGTGGCTACACAGAAGATGCGCTTAGTAGTACTTTTGAATGCCAAACAGGTATAGTTAGCTCCTCTTAGTTAATCTAGGTATTGGGATTTTTGCACCAATAGAGCACATACAGTATACTTAATAGATGAAAATGACGGACTTTCGGATTGGCACACTTGGTAGCCATTCGGCGCTTCAGATACTCAAAGGTGCGCACGACGAGGGTTTTGAGACTGTAGTCATTACTGAACATGGCAAATCCAGACCCTACAAGTCCTTTGGTGTAGCCGACACGATTATAGAAGTTGATTCGTTCAATAGCGTTGATAAACTAGAGCCTCGGCTGATTAAAGAAAAAGTAATACTAATCCCCCACGGTTCATTCTTTAGCGCCTACGGCCTGGAAGCACTGGGCAAAATGAAAGCTATGTACTTCGGCAACAAAGCGATTCTGCCGTGGGAAGAAGACCGTACGAAACAGCGCGAGTGGCTCAAGAAATCCGGCCTGACCCTGCCTAAAATTTATAAAACACCCGAAGATATCGATGGTCCGGTTATCATCAAATTCTTTGGTGCCGGCGGAGGTAAAGGTTACTTCCTGGCGACCAGCACTGCTGAGTTCCATCAAAAGATCAAACCATTCGAAGGACGAAAATATATTATCCAGCAGTATGTAGTCGGTGCGCCGATCTACGTGCACTATTTTTATTCTCCGCTTAATGACGAACTGGAAGTCATGGGCATGGATAAACGCTACGAAACAAACGTTGACTCTATCGGCCGGATAAGTGCCAAAGATCAGCTGGATCTGAATATTGAGAGTTCATACAACATCATGGGTAATATGCCTCTGGTGATTCGCGAATCGTTATTGCCGGAAATCTTCGAAATGGGCCAGCGCGTCGTAGACACTTCTAAAAAGCTGGAACCTCACGGGCTGTTCGGGCCGTTCTGTCTGGAAATGATTGTAACCCCGGAGCTGGAGTTTTATGTATTTGAGATATCGGCCCGTATCGTAGCCGGTACCAATCCATACATCAACGGTTCGCCCTACACTGATCTGCGGTACAGTGAGCCGATGAGTACCGGCCGGCGGATTGCCCGTGAAATCAAACATTCGATCGATCAGGACAAAATGGATATGGTGATACAGCAATGATTACCTCTGACGATATAGGTAAAATTGCTGATGAATATGACAAGTCGAAGATTCGAATAGGAAGTCTGGGCGGACATAGCGCGCTTGATGTATGTCGTGGGGCCAAAGCCGAAGGATTCGAAACAGTTGTTGTAGCTCAGAAAGGCCGCGAAGAAGTATATAGCAGGCATTACAAAACCCGGGGCGATCGGGGTTGTGTTGATCATGTGATAGTCGTCGATAAGTTCGCAGATATCGTGAAACCGGAGATTCAGCAACGACTTCGTGATCTGAACGTCATTTTCGTACACAGCCGTTATTTCTGGGTATATTGTGATTATAAACAAATCGAAAATGAATTCCTTGTCCCAATCCTGGGTAATCGGGTATTAGTGCGTAAGGAAGAGCGTGATGAGTCAAACAATCAGTATTTCCTGCTCAGAGAAGCCGGTATCAGACTCCCCCGCCAGTTTGATAAGCCGGAAGATATTGACCGATTGGTACTAGTAAAGGCAGCTGAGGCTGAACGCAGCTACGAGCGCGCCTTTTTCCTGGTCAATAACTACGCTGATTACAAAGCCAGTTCTGCAAAGATGATTGCGAGTGGCTACATAAGTGAAGAATCACTGGATGCAGCGGTTATTGAAGAATTTGTTGTCGGACCGCAGGTCAATCTGAACTACTTCTATTCTCCTCTGACAGATGAGGTTGAGCTGTGCGGTACAGATATTCGCAGGCAAACCAATATTGACGGATTGCTGCGTATGACCGCACCGGAACAGATCGAAGTACTCAAACATGTCCGGCCCAAATATATAGAGAATGGCCACCAGTCAGTGACTATCAAGGAATCATTACTTGGCAAAGCCTACGAGGCCGGTGAAGCCTTCGTAGCAGCCGTCAAAAAACACTATCCACCAGGCATGATAGGTCCATTCGCCCTGCAGGGTGCCATTACCGCCGGGCCGCCTACTGAGGAGTTATATGTGTTCGACGTCAGTATGCGTATCCCGGGCAGTCCCGGAACGATGTTTACCCCTTATTCCGGGTACATGCACGGCGAAAATATGTCCGTCGGTCGTCGCGTCGCCCGCGAAATCAAGTGGGCTGTTGAGCAAGATAAGCTCGGATTATTAATTACATAATTTTTTTTAAATCAGCTTCAGACCGGCCTGAAGGTCAGCCCGACTTCCTTTTTGTGCCAACAAAAACGAAGCGAAAAAATGGCAGGACTCGAAAAGCTTTTTTATGATCTCATTGTCAAAAAGCACAATGCCCGGCAAACTTGATATTTCTTTTATTAATTTTTACAGAATAAAATATCTTCAAACACTGCCTCGACTCTATTTGTGCTTTTGACACTCGCTCATCAGGAAGCTTTTCGGGCCTGGCAAAAACCATGGACTGAAGTATTATTAAACTGAATAATGAAGAAATAAATAAAAAAGGGGATATTACCTGACTGCTACGTAAACGTCTGATGTTTCAACTTTGCGCATTACTATTTGCAGCAACTGCATGCGCCGGGATCGAAATGCCCCGGCACAGGAAAGCAAGTAAAAATTCCACATGCGATAGAACCGTTCGTCGTACTTATCGCTAATTTCGTCGTAATGATCCACGAAGTTCGCATGCCAGGCCATGAGTGTTTTGTCGTAATATGGACCGAAGTTATGGATGTCTTCGATAATTAATTTTTTCTCTATTGCCTGGCTAATTTGAGTTAATGATGGTATTACGCCACCGGGAAAAATATATTTATCTATCCATGGGTCGACAAACTTTGTGGAGCGATTATTGCTAATCATGTGATGAAGCATTAGGCCTCCATCGTTTAACATGTCTTTGCACTGCTTAAAGAATGCGGCGTAATTTTTGGGTCCTACGTGTTCCATGATACCTATCGATACGATACGGTCGTAGAAGCCGCTTACGTCCCGGTAATCCTTTTCCTCAATAATTACGGGTAAACCCTTGCTGCGTTCCCTGGCCACTATAACCTGTTCGGCAGCCGGGGTGACGGCCGTAACCCTAACACCGTAATTGCGGGCCGCATATTCTGCGAATCCACCCCAACCGCAACCAAGGTCTAACAGGCTCATTCCTTTTTTGAGATACAGTTTCCGGCATACTAAATCCATTTTTGCTTTCTGAGCTTCTTCTAAAGTATCAACGTCTTTCCAGTAAGCGCAAGTATACATCATACTCTTGTCAAGCATGCGTTTGTACAGATCATTGCCAATTTCATAATGGTGAGAGGCATTTTGTGCGGATTTTCTGTAGGACTGTGGATTGGACAGCATAGCACCAAGAAACGACTGGACCATCGCCGGGCTAATTTTTGCCTTTTCTCTGACATTTGCTTCCATAAGACGGGCTACGAATTCATCAAGACGCTCTACGTCCCACCAGCCGTCCATATAAGATTCGCCGATACCAAGCTCACGCCTGGATAGAACACTTTTATAAAAGCGGTCATCGTGAACCTGAATGTCGAATGGTCTGCCGCCGTCGATTTTCACATCACCCAGAGATAGCAGATATTTTACAGTATTTTTTGCATCGGACATAAGGCGTAGTATATACGCCAGACCTATTGGCCCCCAAGATCTATCTTCCATGAAACGCTGATATTTAATATTCAATTTCTATATCTAAACAGCTTTTAGTTACTAACTTTGACTGTTTTCAAAGTATAAGTGGTTTACTCAGTTTTTGGACTGTGTTACGGTTGTAGTATCAGGAATGTGTGAGGAGGTGTTATGAAAAAAGTTAAATTAATATTAATAGCGGGGCTTATGGTTACTGGCCTGGCTGCCCTTATTAAGACTGGTGATGCCGAAGCTTATACCTGTCTTACTCCTTCATCTGCTAATCCGTCTATCACTGTCAGTGGCACTACGGCAACCGCAAATTTTACACTCCCAAAGGGCTGTAAGAATATTGATGTTTCACTAGTCTCATACAAAGCGCCGAACGGCACGGACGGCAAGCCTTTTGACCAGCAGGTGCTATACAAGTCAGTTACACGGAATTATAACATTGAGGGCCGGCGTGAAATCAAGGTAGAAGTTCCAAACTGTTATTATCAGGTTGATCTGGTAATCGGGCAGCCGCTGCATAGCTTCGCAGGAGGTGTAACTTATCATGCTCAACACCGTTTCCTTCTGGCTAAACAAGGAGGAACGACCTCTTGTACGCCGGCTGTAACTCCAACTCCTCCACCGGCTACTCCCGCTACGAGTACACCATCTGCAGTGAGCATTACAAATACGAATACAAATACTAATACGGTAAGCCCTGCTGCGAAATCTCCTGTGCCTACGCCTGCTCCTGCCCCGACTCCGGAGCCAGTTCCAGATAAGGAACCGTCGGGCAAATTACCGGATACCGGTCCCGGTACTATAGCTGCGTTCAGCTTCGGATCGACCTTTATGGGCTCTTTGCTAATGGCTTATCGAAATCGCTTTACCGGCCTTGTGGACCGGATAGCCACGCGTTTCTAGAAAAGTTACAGGTATGCTGATTCATTTTGAAGACTGGTCACATCCACTTGTTACCGATTTGCTGCCACAAGACCTGCCCCATGAGAGCAGAGTTATAAAAGCTTTTGCTACTGAGACAGATCCACGTATAGAATTAAATAAACGAGACCTCGTAGTTATTGAAGCAAGCGGAGATGTTTTCGACCGCGATGAAGTATTTGAATATGACCAACGGGGAGCTTTTGCCAGCCTTGATCTGGAAGAAATGCTGGGAGAGTATGACTTGAGTGATCTTGGTAATCGTACGGTGAGAGCTTTGTTTCGTTTCTCAAATGAGTATGGTTTTTGTCAGGAAGCCATGTCAGCCAGGCGCAACGACGGCTGGCTGATTGCAGGGCCGTTGGATGAAATCGACGGATATAACAACGCCGGAGGGCCCGGGTACGAAAGTGCATTGCACCTGGATATATTTTTTCCAAAATCTCTGGGGATTTTGAAAGATACTGTCAATTATGATAGTCCGGACGAAGTACTTACTGTACAAGAGGTAATGAGCCAAAGACGTAACTCACTAAAACGAAGACAGGCATAATTACCTGACAATAACCTGGTCGCGGGCGGGGCCAACCCCGATCATCGTGATGGGTATGCCGGTTTGGTCTTCTATGAACTGTATGTATTTTTGTGCATTTGCCGGTAAGTCTTCGAATTTGCGAATACCTTGTATATCTTCTTTCCAGTTCGGCAGATTACGATAAACAGGTTCGCATTGTTCAAGCTCGCCGGCAGAACCGGGAGCAATTTTTAATTCCTGATTTTTATACTGGTAAGCTACGCATACAGGTATCTCTTTACCGTAGCGATTCAGACAGTCGACTTTCGTAAGTGCCAGTTCATCCGAGCCATTAACCATCTGGGCCCGCCGCAATCCCGGCAGATCAAAATGTCCCATACGACGCCAGCGGCCGGTGGTAGTTCCTTGTTCGGTATCCACTTTTCCCGCTTCACCCCGCAATTTATGCAACAGTTCTTCATCCTTCACTTCAGTAACGAAAGGTCCTCCACCCACGTGGGACTGGGTAGCTTTGGCGACACCTATAATCCTGTCAATATACTTAGCGCTGATGCCCAGACCCGTCAGGACCCCTCCCGTAGTGGTAGACGATGAAGTGACAAACGGATACATACCATGATCAATATCGAGTAGAAATGCCTGCGCTCCCTCGGCCAGCACATTATGTTTATCTTTCAGAGCATTATTTACGAGTAGTACAGTATCGGTTATGTAGTCTTTCAGCTTATGGCAGGCGTTAGTCCATTCCCTGGGCTGATCAGTTAACTTTCCGGCCAGTATATCTTCGGCCCGCAGATTACTACGCTTATACTTAGCTGCCGCTACATATGCAATACCGGCTTTGGTTGTACCTTGACGATTTTGTCCGTCTTCCCTGTCGGAATCAAGTTTTATATGTTCGGGTGTGATCAGATGCGCCCCCAGACTGATCTTCAGATTATCGGGAGTTACATCGATGCCACGGGTTTTCAACCCGTCAATTTCTGTTCCCAGCTTGATCGGATCAAGAAATGTACCATTACCTATGACATTGACTACGTTCGGTTGAGCTGCTCCGGATGGCATCAGATGCAGCTCCAGTACTCCTCCATCCGGTAATACAACTGTATGGCCGGCATTCGGACCGCCGTTGAAGCGTGCTACTATATCATGCTTGCTCGCAAGCATATCAACAAACCGCCCTTTACCCTCGTCTCCTCTTTGTTCTCCAACTACAATAGTTACCGGCATGTTTACTAATAGTATATCAAATAGTATATCTAAAAACCGGGTCTTATTTTTTGTAACTGAAATTATATAAAACTAAGTTTCAATAGCCTTGTTTCACAAGTCCCTCGGGATACTTCTGATTAGTTTAGTTGGGTTCAAAGAATTTTTTGGGGCGGTTGAATTGCCAGGGATCACGGACGCTGCATTTTTGGATCTCGATTGATTCCCATACTTTGCCGGTAACATATGGTTCAGAGTCCAGCCATTCCTGCAGCTCTTTTTCTGAGGGGAAGTCCATGAAAAGCATTGAGCCATTCATCCGGCCATCGTCATCCAACAATGCGGCCCCATACCACATATTTCCCGATTGTCTCAGCTTCTCACCCAAATCAATATGATCCTGACGTACAGCCATCCGCCGATCCGGTGCTCTATCGTCTGTTCCATCCCGCCCGATTACCAAATACTGCATGGCTACAGAATAGCATTTTTTAATTAAACTCTTACCTCGTATAGGTTGCTGTCAGTATAGCGATAAAGAAAAGTGTGAAATAAGTAATTTGAAGTAACATAAGATATTCATGCCTACCTTTGCCATGTACTAATACGGCAATCGTAGATAACATTATCAGGAGATTTATTACACAAATTATTTGCGTCGCAGAGCTTATCATCTCTGACAACAAGACCGTAATCAGCGCCGGAATGAGCAGTATAGCCGAAAAAGCCGCAAATACCTGATGATACAGAGTTTTTCGGCCACCGGATTCCGGAATTAGCACTACAATAACCTGGGCGGCCGCACTGGTCGCGATAAATACGCTAAACCAAGAGGATAAATTAAATGCAGGCACAAACCATTTGTCAAAAAACAGTAATAACATCGGTAGAACAATAAAGAACAGGCCTATGTAGTAAAAATATGTATGTCTGTAAGCAGCCGCATGCTGGCTAAAGCTCATATGCTTGCCTTGTGGCCATCGCCACACCAAAAACCAAAGTCCACAAGACAGGATTAAAACTGATGTAATGAGTAATAATTTATAAGACTCCACGAATTATTTATTCCCATTCAATGGTGGCGGGGGGTTTGGTCGTAATTTCGTAAACTACACGGTTGATGCCTTTAACTTCGGAAACGATGCGGCTGGACATGCGTGCCAGCAGATCATAGGGTAATCGGGCCCAGTCGGCAGTCATAACATCCAGTGACTCAAAAGCTTTGATGCAGATTACTTCTTCGTAGGTGCGGCCATCACCCATTACGCCTACAGATTTGATCGGCAGGAGCACTGCAAAATATTGGTACAGATCTTTTCGGATGTCCGGTAATTTTTCGATTTCTTCCCGGACAATTGCATCCGCTTCCTGTAGCAGATATAAACGCTCGGGAGTAATGTCGCCTACTATCCGGACGGCTAGTCCGGGACCGGGAAATGCCTGTCGTTGTACAATTGCTTCAGGCAATCCCAGCTCGCTGCCAATACGGCGCACTTCATCCTTAAATACGGCCCGCAGAGGTTCAATCAACTTCAGATTCATCTTTTCCGGCAGTCCGCCTACGTTATGATGTGACTTTATAGTTACCGATGGTCCATTGACTGATACTGACTCAATAACATCCGGATAAAGCGTTCCCTGCACCAGAAATTCGACCCCATCAATTTGTTTGGCCTCTTCGTCGAAGATTTTGATAAACTCACCGCCGATAATCTTACGCTTCTGCTCCGGATCAGTCACGCCGGCCAGTTTGCTCAAAAACTGGTCGGCGGCACGGATAGGCTTCACATTCAGCCCTGTCTGCTTGTAGACTTCCAGTACTTCTTCGTATTCGTTCTTGCGGAGCAAACCATTATCGACGAATATACATGTTTGCTGATCGCCGATTGCTCTGTCCACAAGAGTTGCGGCAATGGAGGAATCGACACCGCCGGATAGAGCGCAGACAACTTTTTTCTCTCCTACCAGCTCTTTGATCTTTTGGATCTCACTGCCGATGAAATGCTCCGGTGTCCAGTCCTGTTTAAAACCGCAAATGCCAACCATGAATTGCCTTAATATCTCTGTTCCATATTCAGTATGTGCTACTTCCGGATGGAACTGGAATCCATACATTTTTTTGTCGTGATTTTCGATAACGGCGATGGTGTTGGCTGATAGCGCTGTGACTACAAATCCCTTTGGCGGTGCACTGACATGAGTGCCATGGCTCATCCAGACTGTGCTGTTCTCAAAGGCCTGGTCAATAATGTCGCTGCGTTCTTTCAGGGCCAGTGTTGCTTTGCCATATTCGCGGGACGGCGAGTCTTCTACCTTGCCTCCGAAATGCTGAGAAATAAGCTGCATTCCATAGCACACACCCAGGATGGGGATGCTTTGTTCAAATAATTTGTCCGGCAGACCAGGGGCCCGGTCATCAAAAACTGAGTTAGGGCCTCCGGACAGTACAATGCCCTTAACATCATGTTTTTTTATCTCATCAACTCTCGTGTTGAATGGCAGGATAATACTAAAAACGCCGAGTTCGCGGGCTCGTCGCGCGATAAGCTGGGTAAATTGGGATCCATAATCCAAAATAACCAGAGTCTCGGGGCGTTTATCCATCTTATGCAGTAGTATATCAGCTCAACGACCGACGGGATATAAAGCCGGAGTTTTTGTCAAAGAAGCGCCAGGGTTGGTCTATAGCTTTTTTGATCCCTATTCTGGGACTTTCAGCTATATCCCGCCGCTGTTCCGCAGGCAATAACATAATTTGTCTGTCATTAAGATGACTGCCGTTAAATGAGGGGTCAATACCCAGGGCCTGAACGAGTTTAGCCGGCCCGTTGCATAACTTATGGATATCCACTGTTTTTCGATTCTTCTGCATCAGATCGACGCCAATTACCGGCTCTAGTGCCCGAATCAAAACTGCCTCGCCACTATGGTCTCCTGCAACAATATTGAGGCAGTAATGCATGCCGTAGGTAAAATAAATATAAATTGTCCCCGGGGCCTGAAACATCGCAGCGTTACGCGGAGTCTGCCCTCTGTAAGTATGACTTGCGGGATCGAAACGGGTATAAGCTTCAGTTTCAACGATAATTCCACCGACAGCTCCGGCTTCGGTCTTATGTATCAGATGCCAGCCAATCAAAGCAGAAGCTGCCTCCGGCGCTGACCGGCTCAAAAACTCTGGAATACCCATACTTTCAGTATAATTGATCCTGAATATGACGAGACTCACAGAATATCTGAATATCTTATGGCTGTGTGTGACTATTGTCGTTCTGATTGCGTTTCAGACAGAGCCGATTGGCTTTGTGATGCTCGGGACAGGTTTTCTGGGCCTCTGGTTATGCTCAGGAGATTTCCGACGGAATATAGCGTTGGTATATGGCTGCACTGCTTTGCTGGCTAATACTCCGATCAACACCGGAATTGATTTCAAACATGGTCTGACAATGGGTATACCGCTTTTTCTGGTGGTTTTTATTCCTTATTACATCAGTAAGAATATTTACAAAAACAATCTGGTGAGATTCCCCTTCGGAAAAGGTCGGGAGTGGAAACAAAAAGAAGTATTCTATGTACTCTTTACTGCGGGAGTAGGTTTTTTAATATTACCGTTAATGTTGCGCAGCGGCAGCTCGTACCAGAACTGGGATATCCAGCCGGGTACCTGGAACATACTTGAATCATATGTCGGGCTGAATGTTGTGGGTATCTGGGACGAATTGTTCTTTGTATCAACTGTGCTTGGAATCTACCGTAAGCATCTGCCTTTTTGGGCGGCTAATATTGCCCAGGGCGTGTTCTTTACTTCATTTCTGTATACTCTGGGCTTTCAGGGCTGGTGTCCTTTGGTAATCTTCCCGTTTGCTTTAACTCAAGGCTATATATTCAAAAAAACAGACTCACTACTCTATGTCCTGACTATCCATCTGACGCTGGATCTGGTATTGCACATGACGCTTGTTTATCTACACTACCCGCACTGGCTACCCTTCTTCATAACATGATTATAGGCAGCGCCCGCTGACTTGCCACGTCCTGACTGCCCTTACTGACTGGAAATTTATTTTTATTCCCTCAGTATATCTACGGATATGCTTCAGTCCTAAAAAATCAATTCCGGCTCAGCAATCATTAGCCAGCTTTTAGGACAATACAGAGGGTGATGCCTATAGCCCAACCTCAAAAGTATCGCTATAATAAACATATATGAGGTCGAGCGTATTAGCTGAAAGAATCAGCGCTATTGAGGAAAGTGCTACTCTGGCATTGAACACCAGAGCCAGACAGCTGGAGGCCGGGGGCAGGACAATCTATAACCTGACAGCCGGAGAGCTGGCTACCGATACGCCGGAAAATATTCAGAAAGCGGTGGCTAAGTCGCTACATTACAATAAGTACACTCCCGTTGCTGGTCTGCCGGAGCTTCGGGAAAGTATTGCAGAGGAGGCATGTGCTTTTTATGGTCTTGAGTGGATCATTGCGGCTAATGTTGTCGTAACCGGCGGCGCAAAGCCGGCATTATTTGCGATACTTCAGGTACTTATCAACCCCGGCGATGAAGTTATCGTGCCTGTCCCGGGCTGGACCGTTAGCTATAATCCGCTGATTGAACTTGCGGGCGGAAAAGTCGTAGAAGTTCCGCTAATGAGTGAATTTGATCTTGATTCGGAAGCAGTAGTATCTGCGTTAACGACCAGAACGAAGGCGATTATAATTAATTCCCCGCACAATCCTACCGGTACAGTTTACTCCGGTGAAGCATTACACAAACTTGCAGATGCTTTAAAAGGTTCAGGTGTGACGGTGATAAGTGACGACATTTATACCAAGCTGTTATATCAGGATGGCTTCACGTTGCCTGCCAGCTGTGATTTTGAGCAACTGGTGATTATAAATGGCTTATCCAAAAGTCAGGCACTAACCGGCTGGCGCATAGGCTATCTGATTGCTGACAAGCCGGTGGCAGATGCGGCGATAAGCTTGCTGAGTCATGTGACGGGTAATGCCAGCCTTCCCGCCCAGTACGCTGCCCTGGAAGCTATGAAGCACCATGATCTGCCACCACACACTACGCTTAGCGCTCTCAGGCATCAGCGGCAAGTAGTGATCGATGCACTATCGGATATTCCTGGCTTGAAATACTACATCCCGAAAGGCGCATTCTATATCTTTCTTGACTTGCGCAATATTACAGGCGATTCTGCCGCGTGGTGTAAGCGCTTATTGGTTGAAGCCGGTGTTGCATTGGTACCTGGCGAAGCATTTAGCGCACCGGGTTTTGCGCGACTTACATTTGTAGCTGACGACCATATATTAAAAACAGCTACTAAACTGATACAGGAATTTATAACGAAGGAAAATAAATAGTGAGGAAAATTCCGGCCACAATGGCTACGCAACATCCCGATAATGCCGGCGCGCCATACTGGGACAAATACAAAAGGCCATTGATTAGCGTACATCAGGAAATCAAAGAGGCTGTTGCATGTTTCCGGGACCTCGGCGTTAGTGAATATATGTGGGACTGGGAGGGCAAACATGCCGATGCGGCCGTTATTGACCGGTTATTCAGCGATTATCACGATTATTTCTCCAGAAACCAAATGGGACGGGATGAGTTCCTGACTTTTCGGATACCAAATATCTGGGAGGAAAAAGGCTATAACCTGATGCAGGCGATGACTGTTATCCTCAGCAGCGAAGATCTGGCACGTGATCTGAAGCTAAATTACCGGCCGCTTTTTGAAGTTATATTACCTATGACCGAGCGGCCGGAGCAACTTATGCGCATACATACGTTGTTTCAGAAATTAGCACGCTTCAAGAACACAGACTTTACCAAAAAAGAGCCGGACAATAATGATCATCTGGAACTGATACCGTTAGTTGAAAGCGTAGAAAGTCAGCTGGACGTTAAGACCCTGCTGACCAGCTATACAGAGCTTCACGAGCAGCATTTTGGTTACAGGCCGGAGTACATAAGAGTGTTTCTGGCCTGCTCTGATTCTTCCCTGTCCTCAGGTTTACTGGCTGGTCTGCTGGGCAATAAGTTGGCCTTGACCCGCCTCTATGAATTTTCAAAACAGTCAGGTATTCCGATATTTCCGATTGCTGGTGCCGGAAGTACCCGCTTTCGGGGTGGACTTGCGCCAAACACAATAAATCGTTTCATTCAGGAATTTCCCGGAGTCCGGACAGTTACACTGCAGTCGGCTTTTCGATATGACTATCCGTTGGAAGAAGTCAAAGCCGCTACAGTCCGGTTGGAAAAAGAGCTGCCAAAAATTCAGCCACGTGTAATCTCTGCCAAACATCAGAAGCAAATGATCAGTATAGGGCAGCTGTCTGCAGAATTTTACCGGCAGACGTTGAGCAGCTTGCTAACAGATATGCAGTCAATCTTTGACGCGGTGCCGAAACGCCGTGATCGCCGTCAGCATATAGGCCTGCTGGCTTACTCGCGCTCGCTGGGAGAACAGAGCATGCCGCGTGCTATCACCTTCACCGCCGGATTTTATTCTATCGGTGTCCCGCCGGAATTTATTGGCATGGGGCGTACCCTGAATAGCCTTAAATCAACAGAAATGGAATTGTTACGGAGAGAATACCCGAATCTGGTCCATGACTTTGAAGCAGTCGGACGCTATCTCAATACGGATAACCTGACCAAACTGGCGAAACAGAATAACTCGTGGAAAGATGTACAGGAAGATATTAAATTCACCGAAGAAGTACTGGGATTGAAATTTGGTCCACAAACCGATGAGGAAAAAACTCACAAAGATTTAACGTCTAAAATTTTATCCTCCAAAAATAAACCTGCCGAACTTTCTGACCTCATCCTGGAAGCCGCTACTCTTCGTAAAAACATGGGATAAGAATTTAATAAAATATTCTGTACCCATTTAATATAATGGTGTATAATTAAGAAAATTTAAGGAGCCCGGATCACTATGCCCGACACGGGAAAAGAAGTTGAGATTGCTGACTGGATCCAAAATGAGGCGGAAAGCGTAGAACTAGCTCAGGAGATTGCTGATTATACGAGACGCGAGGCAACAATTGTGCGTGCTGTCGGAGGTATTGCAGCCATAGATCCTGAAGCAGCCCATGCGGTAGCTAGGGATATGATTTGGTTTGATCCAACACAAGTTTCCATAGGAATTAACGCTTTGGTAGAAGTAGGAAAAGTTACCGGCAACACAGCATATATTGATGAGGCACTGACTGCCGCCAAAGCCAGAACAAGGCCGGATCAGTTAGGTGTAAAACTGGGAACTATTGTCCGACGCGGATTTGAAGTCGATCCCGATTGCATGACAGAGGTGGCTCGCGCTATAGAAATACCAAATGCCAGGGCTAAAGTTATGGCGCATATAGCTGGCCGACAAGGTAATCCGGACCTGTTAAAAGAAGTAAATGATTTTGCGGAAGCAGAAGATCTGCGTAGTATGGGCGTAAATAATGAAATAAGCGAAGCGGGATTAGATTTAGACTACCGGATAAGTATCCGGGCACATATGCGCACCCAACCCCGCGATATATCTGAAAGCAGACTTCTGGAAAGAAAGCACGAATATGTTTTGGAGTGCGCAGATCATGCTTTCAGAACCGAAAACCAAGCCCGTTTATTAGAAATAAGTCATGATGTCGCCGAAGCGTTTTTGTGGGCTTCACAACAAGTACGGTCCCCGGAAGCATGGCGATATGGTCACTATCGCAACGAAGCTATAGAAGAAGCACTAACATTGGCTACAGAATTTGAGATTATGGCGCATAAGGACAGCGTTACGTTATTAACTGCTGCCAGGAATCTTATTGACACCCGGATAGAACAAATAAATGAACGGAATCTGGAACTTGAGCCATGGCCTGATGATATTAATGCCTTGATAGTTGGGCTTGCCGATGAAGATATAATCAGAAAACTTGGCTTGGTAGAAGATGGTGATATTTCTGATTTAGTTGAACCAGAAAAAAGCTAGTTGCGACTTCGAAATTCGAAATTGCTAATTGATCAGAGAAATATGTAGCTGACGAGACTAAGTCTCACTAATTATTCCTTAAAATAGTAAAAAGTCATATATAATTAAATTTTGAACTAAGGAGTTACCCGGCAGTGGCGAAAATCAATGAAAATTACCGGAAATTGCAGGCCGGATATCTGTTCCCCGAAATTGCCCGCCGTACCCGCGAATTCCATGAACGCAATCCTGGCGTGGAGCTGGTCAAACTTGGTATCGGCGATACTACAGAACCACTAACTCCATCAGTTATCAATGCCTTGCGTAAAGCAGTTGATGATCTGGCTGATGCCAAAACCTACACCGGCTATGGTGTGGAACAAGGCAATTCTGAGCTCAGACAGGCACTGGCTGATCATTACAAAAGCCTGGGCGTATATATCGGGTCTGATGAAGTATTTGTCAGTGACGGTGCCAAGCCGGATTCTGCGAATATTCAGTCAATTTTCTCTGACGATTCAATCATAGCTGTCCAGGATCCCGTTTACCCTGTCTATGTCGATAGTGCGGTAATTGGCGGCAAAACTTCCGGATACAGCAACGGGCGGTACAAAGGCATCGTATACATGCCCTGCACCGAAGAAAACGAGTTTTTCCCTGATGTCCCGGACGAAAAAGTTGATATTATCTATATCTGTAGCCCCAATAATCCGACTGGCGCTGTTGCGACTCATGATCAGCTCAAAAAATTCGTTGATTATTCACATAAGTACGATGCGGTAATAATCTTTGATGCGGCCTATGCTGCCTTTATTTCCGACAGCAACCTGCCCCGCTCTATATATGAGATCGAGGGTGCAGAGGAACATGCAATCGAGATTAATAGTTTCTCCAAAATAGCCGGGTTCACGGGTGTGCGGTTGGGCTGGACAATTGTCCCGCATAAGCTGCGTGTTGAGGGGACACAGCCGGGTGAAGTCCAGGCTCTCTGGAACCGGCGCCAATCTACGATGTTCAATGGCGCTTCCAATATTGTCCAAAATGGTGGTTTAGCCGTATTATCTCCCGAAGGTCAGAAAGAATCGCAAAAATTAGTAGACTATTATATGGAAAACGCCGCTATTATACGCCGCGGTCTCAATGATATCGGTATTGTCACCTTCGGCGGCGTCAATGCGCCGTATATTTGGGCCAAAACGCCTGATGGTCTGGACAGTTGGGAATTTTTTGACAAGCTGATGAATCAGGCTCATGTAGTCGGTACCCCGGGTGCCGGCTTCGGCGCCGGTGGTGAGGGATACTTCCGTCTCAGTGCATTCGGTGAGCGCGCAAATGTCAAAAAAGCTGTCAAAAATATTAAAGAAAACCTCCACATCTCATGAAAACACTCCCTTTCGATAAAAAAATGCTTGAAAAAATAATTCAAAAATATCCCACACCATTCCATATATATGACGAGCAAGGTATCAGGGCTACTTCCCGGGCTTTAAATGAAGCTTACGACTGGTCTCCTGACTACATGAATTATTTTGCTGTCAAGGCAACGCCCAATCCATATATTATGGAGATTGTTAAAAGTGAGGGGATGGGGGCAGATGCGAGTTCACTACCAGAGCTTATCCTGGCCGAAAAAACGGGTCTGCGCGGCGAACAAATCATGTTTACCTCCAACAACACTGCTCCGGAAGAATATAAAAAAGCATATGAGCTTGGAGCAATCATAAATCTGGATGATATTAACCAGATTGAAGTTCTGATTCGGGCCCTGGATGGCAAATTTCCTGAGTTGATATGCTTTCGCTACAACCCCGGTCCGGATCTCGTAACAGACAAAAGCAATGTAATTGGTAATCCGAGTGACGCCAAATTCGGCGTGACAACTGCCCAGCTGCCTGAAGCTTACAAGCTTGCGCGGGCTAAAGGCGCGAAACGATTCGGGCTTCATACCATGGTGGTCTCGAACGAATGCAGCGTAGCGGCTCACGCGCAGACTGCGGAAATTTTATTCAACATGGCTGTACGACTTTCGGAAGAGCTGAATATTAAATTTGATTTCATTAATCTGGGCGGTGGCTTGGGTGTGGCTTATAAGCCTGATGACGAAATTCTGAATTTGAAGACACTGGAAGCTGAAGTTAAGAGTGTCTATGACAGAATCGTCAAGGGAAGCGGCCTTGATCCTATCCGGATTGTCACGGAAAACGGCCGCTACGTATTAGCGCCGAACGGTTATCTGATAACTACAGTTCGTAGCATCAAAGATACGTATCATCGCTATGTGGGTGTCGATGCTACCATGGCTGATCTGATGCGTCCCGGTATGTACGACTCATACCATCATATTACTGTTATTGATAAAGAAAATACGGCTCCTCTTCCTCAGCGTGTAACCGGTAGTCTGTGCGAAAATAACGATGTATTTACCGGCTCAAAAGATCGCATGCTGCCAGAGCTTGAGCCCAATGATGTCCTTGTAATTCACGATACGGGAGCTCATGGTCAGTCCATGGGATTCAATTACAACGGTAAACTCCGCCACGCAGAATTATTACTAAAAGAAGACGATACAATCCAACAAATCCGCCGTTCCGAAAATCTCAAAGACTACTTCGCAACCCTCGATTATCCGGGTTTGGTCTAAGTTCCGGTTTTTGGTATAATTGGTTGTAACGATTTTAAGGGATTAATTTGAAAATTTATAATTTTAGTGCTGGTCCGGCTATGTTACCGGAACCGGTGCTCGTGGCTGCGCGGGATGAAATGCTGGACTGGCATGGCCATGGCATCGGCGTGATGGAAATGAGCCATCGCAGCACAGAATTTCTGAGCATTGCCGAACAGACAGAAGCTGATTTGCGCGAGCTTATGGCCATCCCCGATAACTACAAAGTCCTGTTTCTTCAAGGTGGTGCAACCGGTCAGTTTGCGGCATTGCCAATGAATTTATCAAAGTCTGCAGATACAGCAGATTATATTATTACAGGTCATTGGGGACAGAAAGCCGCAGCAGAAGCCAAGAAATATCTGAATGTTAATATAGCGGCCAGCACTGAGCCGTTCACAAGCATACCGGATCAGGATGACTGGAAGTTATCCAAAAATGCTGCCTATATCCATATCACTCAGAATGAAACCGTTAACGGAGTAACTTTCGAAGCTACGCCGGATACAGGTACCAAACCATTAGTAGCCGATATCAGCTCCATGATCCTGAGTGAACCGATGGATGTCAGCAAATATAGTGTCCTGTACGCCGGAGCCCAAAAAAATATCGGACCGGCCGGTTTGACGATTGTAATTGTACGCGAAGACTTACTTGGACAAGCCCGTACTGATACACCGCAAATATGGAACTGGTCCGAAAAATCTGTTGCCGGATCGATGGTTAATACTCCCCCCACCTACAGCTGGTATATGGCTGGTCTGGTCTGCAAATGGCTCAAAGAGCTGGGCGGTGTAGAGGCAATTGCCAGGGTCAATCAGAGAAAGGCCACGAAACTATATAAAGCGATTGATGAGTCATCGTTCTATGCAAATCCAATCAAACCTGCATACAGATCCAGGATGAATGTAATTTTTACGCTTCCCAACCCCGAGCTGGATAAATTGTTTGCTGAAGAAGCATATGCCCACGGGCTAAGGAATTTGGAGGGACATCGGAATCTCGGTGGTATGCGCGCCAGTATCTATAATGCCATGCCGGAAGAAGGCGTAGATGTGCTGATAAAATTCATGAAAGAATTTGAGGCAAAACATGGGTAAAGATAAAAAATTTCAAATCAAAACATACAACCAGATAGCCCGCATCGGTCTGAACAGATTTAGCTCTGATTATAAAATATCTGATCATACGGATAAACCAGATGCAATTATGCTGCGGTCACACGACCTTCATAAAGAATCAATTACAGAGAGCGTGCTGGCAATAGGTCGTGCCGGAGCCGGCGTTAATAATATTCCTGTTGAAGAATTAAGCAAACGGGGCATCGTCATTTTTAATGCCCCGGGCGCTAACGCAAATGCCGTCAAGGAGCTGGTAATAGCCGGAATGCTGCTGGCCAGCCGGAATATTGCCGATGCAATTGCCTACACTTCCGGGCTGTCATCAGAGAATATGAAAGATAAAGTGGAAGCAGGTAAAAAAAAGTTTGCAGGCAGTGAGCTATCCGGCAAAACCCTCGGTGTTATCGGACTGGGCGCGATCGGTTATCGTGTGGCAAACAGTGGTATTGACCTTGGCATGCGGGTACTCGGATATGATCCGGCTATGACGGTGCAGAATGCCTGGCAGTTGCGTTCGGGAGTCAGGCAGATTGATAAAATTGAAGACCTGCTCAAACAATGTGACTTCGTAACAATTCATGTACCCCTGCTTGACGTAACGAGAGGAATGCTTAACAAAAAAAGAGTATATGGTATGAAGCCCGGAGCCGTGTTGCTTAATTTCTCACGTGATGAACTGGTAGATGAAGCGGCGGTAACGGAAAGACTTAGCAAGGGAAAGCTGGCAAAATACGTTACCGATTTTCCAAATAGTGTCACAAATGGCCACAAAGGTGTGGTTGCTCTGCCCCATCTTGGTGCTTCGACAGAGGAAGCAGAAGATAACTGTGCTGTAATGGTCGCTGATCAGCTGCAGGATTATCTGGAAAACGGCAATGTAAAATATTCTGTTAATCTGCCGGAAACTGTGCTGCCAAAGAACGGCGGTCTTCGTTTATGTATGATTCATACCAATGAGCCCGGCGTAATGGCCCAGATAAGTGATATCCTGCGTGATGAGCGCATTAATATTGCCGACCTGCTCAACAAAAGCCGCGGCTCCCTCGCCTACACATTAATAGATATAGAAGCCAAAGAAGTATCAAAAAGTCTGACTGATAAACTTGAACGTATTCCGGAGCTTCTGCGTCTTCGTATTATTTAAGAATTACTTTGATTATTAAACCAGGAATTGATGTCTGAGTTGGCCTGGCGTACGACTTCAGGATCAGGCATATCTTTGCTACTCAGAGGCAGACGCAGTTCAGGTGATTTGATGCGGCCCAGGTCGTATAGTAAAGCTTTGGCGGGAATCGGGTTACTGGCGCAAAAAAGTGCTTTGGTAGATTTCTGCCAGATATCATTATCCATAAAAGTGCCGTTAGTGCACTGCCGCGCAAACTCGTGCGTGGCTTCCGGCCAGACATTGGCTGCTACCGACACCACGCCTTTTGCTCCGAGTTTGGCAAAAGCCGGCAGCATAGGGTCGTCTCCGCTCATCATGCGAACATTCGGGAGGCCTTTTGCGTATTTGCTGAATGATTCTTCTGAGCCGCTGGCTTCTTTGACAGCCCAGAATCTGGGATGATCGGCTAGCATCTGTGCTGCTTCCAGCTCCAGCTCTTTGGCGGTACGCCCCGGAACGTTATAGAGCATACAGGGCTTATCGGATATATCAAGAAGTTCCCTGAACCAGCCGTACTGGCCGTGGACTCCGGGCTTGGAATACAAAGGCACAACCATCAGGTAACAGTCGACAACGAGTGTATTCAGATATTCTACCCATTTCTTCTGAAGCTTGAGATTGATGCCTCCTATTCCAACCATGATCGGTACTTTCAAATTTAATCCTAAGACAAAGTCCAGGATTTCTCTTTTTTCAGATTCATCGATGGTCAATGCCTCCCCTGTGCTGCCCAGAATCGTAAGTGCGTTTCCGGCCGCCTCCTGTTTTTTCAGCAGCGCACCAAAACTCTCATAATCTATGCTGCCGTTAGCAAGCATCGGCGTAACAATAGCTGTCCAGACAAGGTAGGCATCAATATCTTTCATATATTCAGTTCTTTCCCCATTATATCTTGTAAATTGTGGAGGCCGGGGGGGACTACGCCGGTGGCTAGTTTTTTGGCGGTCCAGATGGCACCTTCAGCGAAGATGCGGCGGTCTTTGGCCTGGTGTTCAATGCTTATGTCTTCGCCGGGAGTTACAAGTGTTATTCGGTGATTACCGGGATTATCTCCGTCGCGGGCGCTCGTAATCTTTACTTCCTGCCCGATCCACCTTACCCAGGACAAGGCAGTGCCGCTAGGCTGGTCTTTTTTGTGAATATGGTGAGTCTCGTGTAGTTTGTATTCGTAAGTATCGAGTAGTTGCGGTGCTTTGGCCAGCACTTTGATCATGCCATATACCAGATTCATCCCGAGGCTGAAGTTGCCCGCAGTTATCCAGGCTGTGCCCCGCTTTTTGAGCCGCGCGTCAATTTCATCCGGCCAGTCAAAGCCGGTACTGCCATTGGCTACCGGCAATCCGCTTTCTATCAGCATATCAATGTAAGGCACAAATATCGGGCCTGGTAAAAATGCTATCACAACGTCATGACCAGCAAATTTTTCCAGCGTTGGCGGGTTAGATTCATCGAATCCTGTTACTTCTCCGCTTTTTAATAACTCAAGGACCTTACCACCCGTTCTGCCTGTGCCCAGAAGTGCAATTTTCATCCCGTAAGAGCTCCTATAAATTTAAGTTGATTGTAGACGGTTATAATGTGCTGCATCGGAACCTCCTGTGTAAGGCAGGGATTGTGAGAGTTCTAACGGGATTCATTTCTTATCACTTCTTTCTATAAAGACTTTATGTAGTTTATTGACCATGTTGAGACCATGCTTATCTGTTATTACAAAACAAAAATTGTGGTAACTGGCACCCTGACAGATCATTCTAACAGATATTTTCTCGCCCTCGTCTTCCAGATTAGCAAATATTTCCTGTGCCAGGCCAGGTGCCTTATTGACGTTATTGCCTATCAATGAAATTACGCTCAAACCCTTTTCTATACTAACCTCACCGAGTTTTTCCAGCTCCCCGAATAGCTTTTTGTTTATAAGCATCTGATTCTCAAGGACTACGGCTACAGATATTTCGCTGGTACTTATCTGATCGACACTAATTTTGAATTTTGCGAACAAATCAAATACCTTTGCAAGGTAACCGAATTGATGCGCCATTTCAGGAGTAGCCAGTCTCACTATAAACTGATTTGTTTTGATCGCTACTGCGCGAACTAACGGATGTTCATCCGACTGATCGGATATTGTAGTACCACCCTCCTCCGGCGCAAAAGTACTACCAACAAATACCGGAATTTTGGCTCTGCGGGTTGGAGTTATCGTCTTGGGATACAGAACTCTGGCTCCTGCAGTAGCCAGCTCAGCAGCTTCCTGAAAAGATAAATGATCAATTTTTTTAGCGCCTTTGATAATACGGGGATCAGCCGATGATATGCCACTGGTATCTGTCCATATCTGTAGCTGTTGGGCATTGATAGCTTCGGCTAACAGTGCGGCACTATAGTCGCTGCCTCCACGGCCCAGCGTGGTAACTTCGTTCGCCGGCGATGACCCTATAAAACCTTGTGTTACGAGTATGCAACCGGGCCGCAACCGGGGCCTTATTATCTGCTTAGATGCTGCTGATATTTCACCAACAAGGGGGGTGGCATATCCGAAATGACTATCTGTTTTGATCACTTGCCTTGCATCGATAATTTCTGCTTCGCATTTATGATTTCGCAAGGCGACGACTATCAGCTCAGAGGATAACTGTTCTCCATACCCCAGGATACGATCAGTAAGCTTCTTCTTATGCATAGCAACCAATTCGGTATTCGTAGCAATAGTACGTAATTCGGTAAAGATTTCGTTGAGGATTGCCAACAACTCCTTTTTTCCGCCCAGCTCTTCTGCAATTTTAGTGTGATTCGTAATTATTTCGAGAACTATTCTTTCTGCGTCGAGTTGGTTTTTTGCAAAAACAGCTTTGGCCAGATCAACAAGCGAGTTGGTCGTACTGTGAGTAGCAGAAACTACCACCAAAGAGACTTTATTTTGAATAGTAACTTTGGCAGCCTGATTTATAGCCTTCGCGTCTGCCAGTGAAGTCCCGCCGAATTTTGCTACAATTATTTTGCCCAAAACATATCCTTTCCCGTGCCTTATGTTTTAATTGTAACAGATGAATAACCCTGAAGAATTACTTTAGGGCTTTATTGTTTTGATAATTTTTGAGATAGAATCTTTCAAAATTTTATAAACATATCTTTTGATACGGTCAGAAAATTTTGAAAGATTCCAGCCGAAAAGGACGAGATAAGAATCCGGAAAGTAATTTTCCGGGGGTATATACCGATGATATGATACGAGTATGAATAAAGTCGGATTTGTCGGATATCGCGGTATGGTTGGCTCCGTATTGATGGAGCGGATGCGGGAGGAGAATGATTTTGCCGGTATTGAACCGATGTTTTTTTCTACTTCACAGGCAGGAGCCAATGGTCCTGAGATAAACGAACAAAAAACTACGCTCCTTGATGCGTATGACCAGATTGCTCTTAGCGGCCTGGATGTGATTGTCAGTTGTCAGGGCAGCGACTACACCAGGCGTGTTCATCCGGAACTGAGAAGCAGTGGCTGGAATGGCTATTGGATTGACGCGGCCAGCTACCTTCGTAATGAGGATTCATCAGTCCTGGTACTTGATCCGGTCAATCGCCATGTTATAGAAAGTGCAGTAAATGCCGACAAAAAAGATTTAATCGGAGCCAATTGTACGACATCTCTGGCAATTATGGGTCTGGCCGGATTATTGAACGCCGGAGAAGTAGAATCAATAAATATTGCGTCATACCAAGCAGTTAGCGGTGCCGGAGCGAAACATATGACTGAGCTGTTAGAACAAATGCAGTCACTGGGCAATGCAGTCCGGCTCACTACTGATGATCCTGCCAGCACAATACTCGATATAGACCGGACAGTAACAACTCACCTGCGGTCGGGTGATTTGCCTGTGACTCATTTCGGTTACCCGATTGCCGGAAATGTGCTGCCGTGGATTGATTCCGAAATGGATACCGGCCAATCGCGCGAAGAGTGGAAAGTGCAGGTAGAAGCAAATAAAATTCTGGGATTGAATCCGGGGATTATTGTTGACGGAACTTGCGTTCGCGTCGGCTCCATGCGCTCCCACTCTCAGGCTGTAATCATGAAGCTCAAACGGGATATACCGTTGTCGGAAATAGAGCAGATTATTACGAGTGCTCACGAGTGGATAGACTTTGTGCCGAATATTAAAGAAGCAACTCTAAGCAGGCTAACACCTGTTGCGGTTAGTGGTACACTCAAAATCGCCGTGGGCCGGGTGCGCAAACTAAACAATGGTCCGGAATATCTGAACGCTTTTGTAACCGGTGATCAGTTACTGTGGGGAGCCGCTGAACCACTCCGCCGGGCTCTGAATATCGTTCTTTCCCCATAAAGCTATTGCTTGCAATAGAGTCTATGACCATATATTATTCACAGAATAAAATATAGGAATTTATATGTCAGCGCCGGAACAGGGTCTATTTTTATCAGTTGGATACGGAAATGTAGGACAAGCTGTTCCTGAGAGATGTGAGGATTTGGGCTTAGCTCATGCTTCTTATGTAATACGATCAGGGGGCACATATTTACGTAATAATGATCAAGAACCTAGCCTTTTAGTAAGTGATAATCCTGATTTCTGGAACGATGAAAGAGTAGTAGATGGCGTAAACGTGGCTTTCCTTGCTACACCATCCTCTGGTGACGGTACTCATGCGCTTGATATTATTGAGGATCTTACGGATCAGGGGATATTTGTAGTAACAGCCGAAAAAGCCGCACTTGCTAATCACTACGCAAATCTTGAACCATGCCTGAATAATATAGGGATAAGTGCAACAGTTGGCGGTGGAACCCGCATGCTGCCTTGGCTCTCAGAAAGAATTAACCCGAGAACAAGACAAGTTCACGCTGTTTTGAATGGCACACTTAACTTTATTATGGATGGCATTGGAAGTGGCAGAACTGCCGGTACTACTATCGACGAAGCTGTAATTTTGGGATATGCCGAACCCGGAGCAACAGACCATCTGGAGGTTTTAAACGGAGAATTAGTCGGTGATATACCAAAAAAAACAACAATAGTTTGGAACACTGTTTTGCGGAAAGCATTCGCAGAAGATGAAGTGTTGCATCATGCACAGATTGAACAGCCATCTTTGAATCAGGATAGTTTGAACCAGCTCATTGCCGAAGCAAGCGCAAGAAGATACATTGTATCATTTGTCCATGAAAGTGAAGAAATTCCTGAAAGGGATATAATAGCCGGCTTCAGGAAAGAGGTTGATGGCGGTATGCTGATAATAGGCGGATTCCGAAGAATTACAGACAATCCCTTGTTTAAAGCATTAAGATTGCCCGGCCCGTCAAATGGTGCAGTGATTACTGCAGGGCCAAACGAATCGGACGGTGTATATAAGATTGAGGGACCCGGCGCAGGTCCCGGGCCTACAGCAGCAGCAATGGTTCAGGACGCGAGGCATCTGCTAAGAGTTTAAAGTTTTTAGAAGTAAATAAGATTCTGATTTATTCTGTTTTAATTGGTTTCCAGAGACCGATAAACTGGCCCGAAAATACCGTTTGCTTTTGAGAATCAATGCACGGTCCGACAATTGCATCTTCTTTCGAACCGAATGGATCGTTATGTCGATCCGCACGTAACATTTGCTCAATGGTTTCATTATTCCACATCGTAATTCCGCCTATTTGTTGATGGGTAACGGATAATTGTGCTGCGCATCGGGCAGCAACCTCAGAATCTATAGTATGTGGAATTACACCAGAACCGTATATTTTACTGATATCGAGAGACATTCTTGCAATTATATCATAAACTGGGAATTAACAATACTTTAGTACGGACGGGATTTTTCGAAAGCATCGGACCATTCACCTTTTGAGGCTAAAGAATTAGCTTGTGCACGGTGCAGGAATGCAGCCCGGGCTTTATTTTTATCGCCGGCTGCCCACAATCTGAGCACGGGGTTTTGGATAGCCCGGCTGTAGCTAAAGGATAATGGCCATGGCATACCACCGATTTTATTCATAGCGTCCAGATGAGCGGTTGCCTCTTCTTCTCCTTGCCCTCCGGAAAGAAAAACAATGCCGGCCAGGTTTGCCGGTACATGTTCTTTAAGAACTTTTACGGTCTGCAAAGCGACAGTTTCTGTATTTGCCCTATCAGAAGCATTTTTGCCGGAGATAACCATGCTGGCTTTAAGAATTGTGCCTTCAGGCAGCACTCCCTGGTCTTCCAAAGAATGAAACAAAGCTTTCAGCGTTCTGGTGGTAGCTTCATAACTGGTTTCGATAGAATGATTACCATCCAACAGTACTTCCGGCTCAACTACCGGCACAATGCCCGCTTCCTGGGCCAACGCCGCATAACGAGCTAAAGCGTGGCTATTGGCATGAAGACAAGCGTCTGACGGATTGCCGGACTCGTCGATGGTAATAACTGCCCGCCATTTGGCGAAGCCGGTGCCCATGGTTGCATATTCGGCAAAGCGTTCACGAAGACCATCCAGTCCCTCAGTCACCTTTTCGCCGGGATGCAAGGCCAGATCTTTGGCACCCATATCTACTTTGATCCCCGGAATAATCCCTTTATGCTTCAAAACCTCTGTAAATGGCGTGCCATTGTCGTCATTCTGGCGTATGGTTTCATCGAATAAGATAATCCCACTCAGAAATTTTTCGTTGCCCTCAGCTGCGATAAATAGTTGCCGCCATAAGCGTCTGTTTTCTTCCGTATTTTCCAGATTTACAGAATCGAAACGTTTGGCTACCGTTGGTGCGCTTTCGTCGGCAGCGAGTAATCCTTTGCCGGAGGCCATCATTGATTTTGCTGTTGTTTTGAGCTGATCTTCAAATTGCACTTATATCTCCTTTTTTAAATCTACTATTTCTTTATTGCCGATGATTACAACAGTGCGTTCATGAAGCTCAACCGGCATAACATCCATCACCGATATATGTCCATTCGAGGCTGCGCCTCCTGCCTGCTCAGCCAGAAATGCCAGCGGCTTCGCTTCATAGTTCAGACGAAGCTTGGGTTTATACTTTTTTACTCCGGAAGTGTCTATTGCCGGAAAGAATAGTATCCCGCCTTTGATCAGATTCCGATGAAAATCAGCTACAAATGAGCCTATCCAACGCAATTTTGACGTCTTCTGCCTCATGATAGCGAGATATGCCTGATCACTTTCGGAAATACTATATGCGTATGACTCGTTAAAGCTGTAATACGGGCACTCCGCCGGAATTGTAACCTGCTCATTACTAAGAATGAATGAGCCAATATCGCTGTCCAGAGTAAATTCATGAACCCCATCGCCCCAGGTAAATACGAGAATCGTGCTGGAACCATATAAAACGTAACCGGCCAGAACCTGATCGCGCCCTTTTTGCAGAAATTGCTTCGGATCTCCGGGAGCTATGTAATCAAGTTTGTTATGAACTGAGAAAATAGTTCCGACAGAGACATTTACATCAATATTACTGCTACCGTCCAACGGGTCGAATGCGATAATATATTTTGCATCCGGCTGTTCCAGATCCACCACATTTTCTTCCTCTTCACTTGCGAGAGCCGCGAACATACCTGTACTTTGGAGGTAACTTTTGCATAAATCATTGGTCAGCACATCCAGTTTGGCCTGTTTTTCAGCATGAATATTGGAAGTATTAGTCATGCCGATGCTTTCAGTCAGTCCGGTACGATTAGTATGAGAGCTTATCAGCTTGCCAATAGTCGCAATATTGGACATAACAATCGTCAGTTCCAGACGTTCAGGATGGTCAGTCAGCTGCTCCAGAAGATATTGCTGCAATGTGGTCGGAGCGATCATTAATTTTGATTATAAACCATTGAAATCCGTCAGGCCACCATTACGACGGGCACGACATGGAGCCGATCTGAATATTTCGCACACCCGGGGTATCTAAACCTTAAATTTCGATTTCTGTCTGACCGAAAGTCGCGGCGTAGCCCCCGACCTTTACTTTGCCGGCAATATCCACATACAATGTGCTGTCTTTACCAATATCAAAACCCTGCCTGATAACGAACTGCTTCCGGCCATCCTTGTATATGTATTTGTCTGCATAACAACCCAGCGGCCCGGCAGCGACACCTGTAGCGGCATCCTGACTGATACCGACCAACGGGTTAAAGAAACGTGCGCAGAAATCCACCCCGTTCTCACTTGTATCCCGGGCAAACAAATACATTCCTTTTACATGATTAACCTCGCTATACTGGATGATCGCTTTAAGATCGGGTTTGGCAGCAACCAGCCTGTCTGGTGAAACAACCGGGACCATCAGTTTTGCCACGGCCGTAGAGACGGTTTGAACAGGCCACTGTGCAATATCATTCTCTTCGAGTCCCAGAAGTGTAGCTATTTTCTGGCGTCCCGGCTCAGTGTTGCCGAAAAACGGATCATTTTGTGTCATCATAATTTTTCCGTCAGGATAGCACTCAACTACAAACACTCCGGCTTTTGTCTCTTGTGTAAACTGAGTAACTCCGGTTGCGTTAAGGGTAAGAGCTCCCTTTTCTAACAGACTGTGAAATGTTGCCAGTGTAGCATGTCCACAAAGCTCAACTTCACCTTTCGAAGCAAAGAACCGTATGCGGAAATCAGCTTTGTCTGAAGACTGCACGAACGCAGACTCAGAATAATCCAAAGCCTGAGCAACTGATAACATCTGATCGTCACTCAGATTATCGGCATTTAGTACCACACCGGCCGGATTACCCTGAGCCGGATCATTGGTAAATGCTCTGACCAGCCTGACATCTGCTTTCATGGTTTATATTATAACAATAGATTCGGCTCAGACTGGACAATTTTACGCAGGTATTATAGATTAAAGCTGTACATATCTAAAATAAAGACACTCAATGCGCAAAGTGCTGTTGCCGGAACATTTCATAAAAAATTATCGTTTGCCCCTGGGGGCTACCTTGCTGTTCCTTATAATTGTGGGCGTAATGTTGTTTGCCCGCGTAGTTGACCGGATGGCTCTGGCAGATATTATGGGTGATCCGGGCAATAGCGATAACAACTACGCCACTCTGGTAAATAATGATCTGACAGATGATCTCAAAAAGAATGATATAGGTCAGGAAGACCAGCCATCGCAGGCATCCGTCAAGTCTAATCAGGAAGAGGCTACTCCTGTTGTTACGTCAGTCGCAGAAACTCAGGCACCTTTTACTATCAGCCCCGGCGGATCAACTCCGACCCCGACACCGTCACCACCAACAGGTACTATTCCGGTCATAATTCTGACTCCTTTCAGCGCTTCAATCAAATACCTCAGGCATGAAAGCACTTCTGCGGTAACCTGCAACGGAGTTTTGGGACCCATTTTTGGCGGCGGGCTTAATCCTGCGAATTGTTACAAAAAATATTTTTTTGGCGCCGGCATAGATACTTTGAACGGGCCCGGAGTCGTCAACTATAAATGGCAAAGCAGTCTCGCTTCAGCAAATACCCAAAGCAGCTTTGCCGTTGGTCCGGGAACGGCTTTCACAGCTCTCAGTAAGGAGATCGTAATAACTTGCGATCAAAACACTTCGTTCAATCTCAAACTGCAGTTAACCTCACCAACAGAAACAAGCTCAGGGGTGCTAACCGTTCAGCACAGATGTTAGTAGTTATTTCAAAAGGTTTCGTAATGACTTCTGGTAACTTAGCCATGTCTTTACTACAATACTAGTAATGCTTAAATTTCGCAGGGTGAAGCGTGAGAGCAATCTCCAGCGGCGGTTTATTGTCAGGGTCCTTGCACCGCCATTTTTTATACTGCTTATTCTGGGCGTCATCATTTTGTTCCAGCTTGACAGGTATGTACGCGACCAAGCTGTCAATGAGCTTTCCCGATCAGCTTCGACAACGGCAGCCAAGCTGGAACGGGAGTTTGCTCTGCGTGAAATAATACTCAAACGCACAGGTGAAGAATTATTCAATATAAAAAGTGATTATCTGTCTGACCGCACAAAACTGGATGCCAATCGTATTGAATGCAGTGCTTATATGAAGCAAAAGAAAACGTTCACCGGTGCTCCGAACAATAGCTGCAGCCCTTTCCTTGCGGCTTTTGCTGAAAACGGTTCAACTTTGATTGCACTGGAATCCAGTTATATCAAAAACGGTCAGGAGCTAATTGCTGATCAGAACCGCAAGATAAACGAACGCCTGTCGGCCTATAAACAGTTCTTTCCTGAAACAATGGCCATAATGGTGGTTGATAAGAATCAGCAGCTGGTCAGCTCTGCACTGTCGGGATTATCAGATGAGACGACAAAAATATTTATGCAGGACACCATTGCTGCCGGATCTCAGGCGATAAACGGTAAATTTTTTACGGGTCAGGATAAGCGCTTAGGCATTTTTGCTTATCCGATAGAAAATGGTAGCGTTCTGGCTGCATACGATCTGACAAGTAACAGTTTCATACGGCAGACGTGGCAGAGTACACCAATTGACCGGACTACATCGCTGGCTGTGATTTTGGATTCCTATGGCCGGCTGGTGTATCCGAATGTTGATATTGGTGATGTCTTCGGAGAATTAAACGCTAATTTACGTAAAAATTCGTATACAGAACTGGATTTAAAAAAGGTCCGGCATATCGCGGTAAGCGGCGAGTCAGGAAAATCAAAATGGCTGGTAGTCGTAGCTTCGCCCAAGGCTGCTGTTCTGGGGCCTCTACATGATGCCAGGCTGGCAGCGGTTATAACTATCGGTTTGTTATTAATCGGGTTTTTGTGGGTGGGAGCTATATTTATACAGCGTACGGTGCACAGTATTCTGAGATTAGTAAGCGGAGCGTTGGTATTCGCCGGCGGCAAGCTGGATTATAAGATCCGGCTCACTCATGGCGATCGTGAATTTGTGTCACTGGCCGAAACTATGAACACTATGGCCGGTCGTATAGCTGCCGCCGAGAAAGAGATTGATGAAAAAAACAAAGAGTTTATATCAGTAGCAACTCATGAACTCCGGACCCCTCTTACCGCAATTATAGGCAATTTATCGATGGTTTACGATGATATGGGCGATAAACTGGATCCTGCTGTAAGGCCACTGATAGAGCAGGTATACACAAGTACCAATCGCCTGAGAGACCTGATCAATGACATGCTAGATGTAGCTCGTATGGAGGGTGGACGGGCTGAGTTTAAAGTAGAAGTAGTTGATATCAGGGAGGTTGCCGGCAGTACTGTACATACACTTCAAATCACGGCAAAGGAGAGCGGGATTAACTTGATTTACGATAACAGCCATGCAGATAAAGTAATGGTCGATAAAGCACGGCTGGGGATTATACTGAACAATTTTGTCTCAAATGCTATCAAATACAATCGTCCTGGCGGTTCAGTTACAATCTCGCATACCCAAAAAGACAATAAACTGGTAACGGCTATAGCGGATACCGGTCTGGGTATTCCTGAAACACAAAAAAAACATATGTTCGAAAAATTTTTCCGAGTTGATGATAAGGATCGTAAGGACGTTATTGGCACAGGTCTCGGTATGTATATCACCCGCCAGTATATTATAGCGATGGACGGTGATGTATGGTTCGAGTCAACTCACGGACAAGGCACGACATTTTATTTCAGCTTACCGTTAGCTTTGCCCTCAGAAAAATCTGTAGCGGACACCCCGCTCAGTGGCCCACCGATATAAACAGCTGAATCAAAAAACATGCCGGATTCCTGTATAATGGATAGTATGGGTAAAAGAAAGTGGACCAAACGCATAATCAAAATAATTAAGATCGCTTCTTAGATACTGAGACATAGTTATTAATAGAATAATCAAAAAGGCTTCTGTAAAAGAAGCCTTTTTGACACTTAAAGCGTCGCTTTGAGCCAGGGCTCCGCGTATGTGCTACTAATTACTAACGCTAACGCTGGTGCTTGAGCTGTTATGATTTGCAGCTGAACCCGTCATCGCACTGCCGCCAATGGTGTTGCCACTTACGTTAGCGCTTCCGGTTGTTGCAGACTGACCGCTAACGTTTGTAACTCCGACTTTGTTCGTATTGGTTACTGTCTTTGTGCTTGTGTTCGTATTAAAGATCTGGTTGTTAGAATTCGGACCTGTCAGATTGATAGAAGCTGTGCTTACGCCTCCACCGCCACCGGATCCGCCTGCAGGTGTGCTATTAGTAATACTGGCAGCTGTGTGCGTAATATTAGTATTACCGGCACCTCCACTTGTTGCTCCGCCAGCTGAAGTATTACCACTAACATTCGCAGTACCGGTTGAGGCTCCCTGCCCGGAATAATTGGTTACTCCCACCTTATTACTGTTGTGATGAGTGGTGGTGTGGGTATCAGTGCTGAATATCTGGTTATTAGAACCCGGCCCCGTTGTGCTTATAGTTGCAGTACCCAGTCCTGCCAGCAGCCAGCCGGGGCATCCTACGCCACTATTACTAAATACCACTGAACTGCTTGTAGTATTAGTATTTGTGGCATTACCGCTGGTAGCGTTGCCCCCGATAGTGTTACCACTTACATTTGCGTTGCCCGTAGTTGCTGTTTGAGAACTTAAATTAAACACGTATGCCTTATTATTATTTGTTACTGTACATGTAGTATTATTTGTTAAAAATATCTGATTGTTAGAACCCGGCCCCGTGGTAGTAATACTGGCGACGTGTGCCGATGTTACTCCAGCTAGCCCAAAAAACGCCGTCGTAATCGTCGCGATTCCAATGGCTACTTTACGTGTTATATTTGCGTGTGTCATAATAAACCCCCTTTTATTACTCCTGAACTTTACCAACAAGCATAATTGTAACAAAGGCAATAGCGTTATAATGTGAATTATCTTACAATAATTATGCTTTTTTGTATTTAAAATTATTCTTATTAGAATGTTAAAATTACCGGATACAGAAAAATCTTATTGGCAGGAAATATATTCCCGGTCTCTTTACCCATCCTTACAGAACAATTTTGAGACTGATGTTGCTGTGGTCGGTGCAGGAATTACGGGATTAACGGTTGCATATCTATTGAAGCAGTCGGGCTTCAAGGTCGCCGTACTGGAGAAAAATACTATTGGTAGCGGAACTACGGGACGTACGACAGGCAAAGTCACCTCTCAGCATAATCTCGTATACGCTGATATGCAAAAAAGGATGGGTATTCGGACAGCGCGACTTTATGGTGAAGCTAATCAGTCGGCTGTCAGATTGATCGATAAAATAATTAATCTGGAAAGTATTAACTGCGATTGGAAAATGCAGGATAACTATGTTTATACTTCTGATCCATCAAAAGTCAGACAGTTCAGGCAAGAGGCAGAGGTCGCATCGGCACTGGGCCTCCCATCAACTTATGAAATCAATACTCCCCTGCCTTTTGAGGTTGTAGCAGCTGTGAAATTTGCAGGACAGGGTACACTGCATTCGCAAAAATATTTACTGGCTCTGGCAGCCATTATAAACGGGTCCGGCAGCCATGTATTTGAGAACAGCAATGCGACAGGTATTCAGGACGGTTCCCCGGGTCGGGTAAAGACAAAAAAGGCTACAATTATCGCTAAGCATATTATTGTTGCTACGAATGTTCCGACGCTCCCGCTTATGGCTCGTGGCGGATACTGCGCGCTTGAATACCCGTTAGAATCTTATATTGTTGCAAGTAAGTTTGAGGACGAGCTGACGGGTATGTATATATCGCCGGACTATGAACATTACTCAATACTCCCGATAAATATAAATGATAACCGGTTACTACTGATTGGCGGTAACGGCCATATATCAGGCCTTAGGGGGAATAAAAAATTCAGATATAAAAAACTCCTCGATTATGCCGAAAAGCAATTTGGCATAACCTCTGTCAAATATCACTGGTCAGACAGGGATTATTTGTCATACGACAGTATTCCGTTAGTCGGAAAGTTATATCCCTGGTCGAAGAATCTGTATGTTGGCACCGCCTTTATGAAATGGGGCCTCACCTACGGTACAGTTGCCGCTATGATCCTGCACGATTTAATATGCGACGATCACAATAAATGGGCTTCAACTTTTGATTCTAACCGGATCAGGCCTGTGCTCTCCATTCCACGGGTTATATCACAATATGCACGGCATCCATTCGGGACTCAGTAAAATCTCAGCTTTTGGTCTGTTTAATCGTTTCCTTGATTGTCTGCCAGTATTCGGGGTGTCCATGGTGTTCTTTTATCCAGTACCACCACTCAAGTCCCCACAGATCAATCGGATACTGATCGGTTTTTTTGGCAAAAGCTATATTCTCCGTTATATTTGCCGGCGTCATAATGCGGATTTGTTCATCAACAGAAGTTTCGGTTATTGCATTTGAAAGCCATGGTTCAGCCTGTAACTCATGTATAAAAACATTTTTGCGATGTAATAAATATATCATATCAGCCCGTAACTTATAGAAAACTGGCGGACGTCCGGAAAGAACATGCTTTCCTCTCTTATTCAGAGTCGCTCTGTACAGACTCATTGCGTATGCATCCGGGTGCGGGCGTCTCCACGGCAGGCCCCAGCTATCCGACAAAGTCATAACTACCGGGTGCTGGGGATCAAGAGATTTAACCAGTCGATATTCTGTTTCCAGTCGGCTATGACTGTAATCATTATCCTGACAATACCCAAAATTTTTGAGCAAGGCTTCATTTTCCAGTTGCCAGCTGATTAGCGCAGGGTGGTTCCTGTAACGACTGACGACGACTTCGATGTATTTGTATAATGCTTTATACCACTGCTCTTTCGGAAGCGCCAGTGCCCACTGAGGCATATGGCATTCCGGCCACCGTGGCTGCCGTTTACCGATACACAGGGTCGCCGTCGCTTCGTACTCTGACAGCAGCTCAAATTGCCAGTCGAGTTCCCCGAAGTTATACCTTTCCTGCTCCGGTTCATGCACATTCCAGTAACTCATCAATCTGAAACGTTTCAATCCAAGATCTGACAACGCCGCCTTTAAAGTTGCTTTTTTATCAATTCCTAACTCGCTGCAGCGGTGTAGCGAAAAACTTACTCCCAATCGGCCGGAAACTTTGGTATCTGGCGGCATCGTAACAGATATTATATACACATTATCTTAGGGCCCGACCGGAAATGCTGCGTTCAACTCCGTTTCATAAGGCGTGCAGTCAATGTTTTCAGGAAGTTCATAAGCAGGGGTATCAGTTTTATTTATTAAACTTGCTTGTTTGAAGCACTCTGCCCTGGCATAATTTTCTTCTCTGTTTTCTTTGAAATAACCTAGCAGAATATATGTTATGACTGCCCCGGTGAGTATCAAAAATAAAAGTACGAGCTTTTTTTGCATAAGCATATATTAACAGAAAAGAAGATATACAGTATTTATAAACTAATATTTTGCTGAATGATCTGATAAATTTTCAGTATGGCTTAATCGACTTGCATTAAGCGTGTTTTCGATTATGATTGAAATGTCATTAAGCTAATTCGCATTACCTGCAGAGGAGGTGGCACATGAGTACAAGTAAAATGAGCCTGACGGACAGGATGGAAGATGATGTTATTTTGTGTGCGGAAGGCTATATTTTCGAACTGGAACGCCGCGGCTATCTCAAAGCCGGCGCTTATGTGCCGGAAGTTTCTCTGGAGTATCCCGAAGCTGTTGAGCAGCTTCACCGTGAATTCGGCAGAGCTGGCACCGACGTACAGGTGGCTCTTACCTATTATGCGCACCGTGAAAAACTGAAAGCCGTTGGGCGCGAAAATGATATGGAAGCCATCAACCGTGCCGCTCTTAAGATAGCCAAATCAGCAGCTAAAGAAACAGATGCGCTTGTAGCCGGCAATATATGTAATACCGGAGCATATGACCAGCATAATAAAGAATTCAGTTCAGCCGAAGTCAGACGTCAATATACCGAGCAGGTACAATGGGCTGTCGATGAAGGTGTTGACTTCGTTCTGGCAGAAACTATCGGCTATCTGGGGGAAGCAATGATCGCGCTGGAAGTTATCAAAGAACACAATCTGCCTGCTGTGATTAATTTTGGTGCCCATCAGGAAAAAAGCAACGACGGTTATGACTGGATGAAAGCCGCCAAAGAACTGGAGTCCGCTGGTGCTGATGTTGTCGGATTCAACTGCAGCCGTGGTCCGGAGAGCATGCTTCCTTTACTCGTAAAACTTCGGGACGCTGTATCAATTCCTATTGCCGGAATACCTGTGCCATACCGTACGACTGTTAATCATCCGTCCTTTCAATCCCTGAAAAATCGTGACGGTTCAAGTGCTTATACACTGGGGCTGGAATCATACCTGTGTAATCGTATGGATATGGCTGAATTTGCTGTACAGGCCAGAGATGCCGGAGTTAATTTCATAGGTATTTGTTGCGGAGCAGGACCTCACCATGTTCGTGCAATGGCCGAAGCTCTGGGTCGCAGCGTTCCTGCAAGCAAATATTCGCCTGACATGACTCAGCATTATCTGTTCGGTTCAAAGAAATATGCCAAAAAGCACGAGCAGGATCATCTCGATCATTCCACCGCCCGATACGAAAAATAGACAGTCTGCCTGATGTTAGAAGCCGGAGATGCGTCTTGCGTTTTATCGCCCGAATGTAGTCTTTTGGCTTTCCGTTTTCAAACGGAAAACCACCTGCCGATTCCGGATTACCGTCAGCTGTCATAAATCCATAATATAGTATCAGTCAATATTTAATAAACCAGGCTTGTAACCTGAAAGACTAACATGTCTATCTGCTAGAAATCCGCGATAACGAGTTTGTGCATCTTCATCATGTTGGCAAAGGCATTAGGACGCTTCATGAGTTCGTCCATATTTTTTAAAACAACTTGACAGTCCAACTCGTACAAGCTTTATTTCTAATCGAAAAGACGGGAAAGGATTAGGGGCAATATATACGTGTTGGGCTGGTTGAAGAAACTGTGGCACGAGCTGCAGCGGTTGATTCCACCGGGCCGGCATTGGGGTCAATTCCATGAAGAGCTAACCAGTCTTCGTCAGAATATTTTGCAAATTGGCGGGCATAGACAATTCGAGCATAGAGCTCGCAGAATGCAAAAGAATCACCCCCGTATATACATGCATTATATTCATCTAGTGCTTCGCCCATGGCCGCTTCATGCGCACCCCAAAACTGGTTTCTCCACGAATCAGGATCATTATCTGGCTGGCCAATACCCCCTAGAAATGCCATAGCATAGTACCCACCGATATCACCATCTAAGTCATCAGCCCCGTAGTTCGGCTGGCCCGTTGCAGGCGCCGCATCCTCGTAGCCCATTAAGCTTCCAACTCCTCTAGACAATGCACTACCGGTACTTGTTGGGAGTGGTCCGGGTAGTCCAGACTCTTGAGCAGGCATTGTTCCTGGCAGAGTGGGCTCGGGAGTCGAAAATTTGGATGTTGTAGTATTTTGAGTTGGTATATTATATGGACTCCAACCTCGCATATGCGTGTCAATATTGGCAATTTCATTACCTTGGTAGCTATCTAAAGCATTCGATTGAAACATCACAAAACTGCCGTCGGGCGACATAATAGCGCGCGAACTTGTTCCTGATGTAGCTGTCAATGAATACTCTTTACGCGACTGTATAATTGTTTTTGAGGGATAGTACATGTTTGTTCCTATCCATTGCATGACATCACGCTTATTATTTAGATCCGTACAACCGTCATTACCGCACAAGGTGGATGCATCAGACTCATAGGCAATACTAAACGATCCATCGGTTCTTTGTAGCCCACTGATCGACGGAGCATAACTGCCTTTATTGCCCCCTTTGCTAACCCATGTGGTTATACCGCTTGAAAAGTCGCGCACATAGACATCCGGAAAGTTATTATTATCGCCAAATGCTGGATTATTACCCCAAGATTCAAAAGTAATATAGCGGCCATTTTCGGAAATATCCGGAGCCTGATTAGAGCCACCCAGCTGAGCGCCATTATTACCTACAGATACAAGGATATAGGGCATTATTCGTTGTATCCCTGACATACACGCTTGCTTGGCCGTTAGTATCAGCACGGCAATAACTTTGCGGGCGAAGTAAAAGCTACATAACGGCCGTTACGACTTATCGAAGCGCCGTATCCCTCGCCAACATGGGTCACGGTCTTTTTTTGCTGAACGTCATATATATAGACATCACTTTTCGAATTTGCTGTTCCGTTTGAACTACTAATGCCGTAGTACGTTGTATAGGCAACTTTCGCCCCGTTTGCTGAAACTGATGGTTGAGTTGCAGCTGCCTTGAGGTTTATACCGCCAACAGGTCCTATTTGCTGACCAGCACTGTTAGTTATTCGATCAAGGGTGTTTTTATAAAGATTACGAACTAATATATCATCCACCCCATTTGTGTCATTGCTGACTAAATTTGTAGACCTTGTTTCAAATGCCACCAGCAGACCCGATCTGTCTAATTTGGGGTTAAAGCTTATACCGTTTGCCCCTCCACCAGTCAAAGTGGAAGAAGCTTTCATGTAGCCTCTATCTGTAAGCCCCACGAACACGTCGGTCATTCCATTATGATCGTTGTGCACGAGAGTTGACGCCGATGAATGGACGGCCATTACCGTTCCACCGTAGTTAACATCTCCAGGAATGATGTCATCTTTGACTTCTCCCGCAGAGCGCCACGTATATGAAGTTACAGGGCTGTATACAGTGTAGTAAGGATTGCCATTTGGGCATGTTCCGAATTGTTCGCAGTTTTCATCATATTCTACAGCGAATGCTCTAACTTGAAATGTATGTGTGCCGTTTGGAATGTTCGAATAACCTTTGCCCGTTTGACATATCTCCCATGCAAAATTATCAAGTCTGCAGTCAAATTGAGCCCCCGATTGAGTAGAAGTAAACTCAAATGAGGCGCGAGGAACAGCCGTTACCTTATCTGCTCCACCAGGACTGCGTGTAATTTGAGGGGCGGATAGAGCTGCGTAAACCTTCGAGCTGAATACAACAGGCATAACGGAGCTTGTCGTAGCAAACATCATAGCAGCCGAAATAAGTAACATTTTGCGGGTATTTAAGAAAATAGTTTTCAACGTTCAACTCCTTTAATAATTTACCTACCGAAACGGTTACAAATATTGTTATATTCTTCTTTTTTCAATTTGTCAATAACAAATAACAGCAATTTATTTGTTGAAAGTTAACATATGCGGCATCAGGCGGACTTGATGAATTGATTATCTTAAGGTCTTGATGATTGATCCTGCTGTACCTTTCCGGCAACTGCCAGCACCAAACGTCTCAGATCTATAAGACGCATGTCTCTATCCTCTTTTAGCGGATAAGAAAGAAATAGGTTTTGCTTGAAAGGATCAAAGCCTGCGAGCATCAAAAATTCTCTAGCGGTTTTGATAGCTTCAGGTGACCTATCGGATACAAGAGTGCTGATTCCGCTTCTGTCCATGCCGCTTCCAGAAAAAATGCCAGACCAAAATGCATTTATAGCGTCACTATTGCCTGATACAGCTTCGATGACTGCATCTTTATCTAAAAGAAATATAGATAAGTTACGGCGAAGTACATATAGCGTCTGATATAGCTTAAATTCCACAGGGTTTAGTTCCCGAAGTTTTGTTGTGAAATCATTTGGATGAGCATCGTATGCAGCAAATCGTTCCGCAAGATCTGTTACAAACTGGCTAGTGGCGTCATCCGTAGACTGCCTAGTGCCCGGGTGAGTAGGAATTATATCTGCTGCCAGCTTAACGGCATAAATATACGGTATTTCCAAGAATCTGCTTTGATGACCCCCAACCACAAACCCCTGCATGAAATGCTTCAAGTTCAACAGTAGGATTTGGAAGAGAGTCAACAGGATCCCCGTTTTCAAACGGAAAACCACCTGCCGATTCCGGATTACCGTCAGCTGTCATAAATCCATAATATAGTATCAGTCAATATTTAATAAACCAGGCTTGTAACCTGAAAGACTAACAAGTCTATCTGCTTAAAAATCCGCGATAACGAGCTTGTGCATCTTCATCATGTTGGCAAAGGCATTAGGACGCTTCATGAGTTCTTCCATGTTTTCAGGCACGATCTGCCAGCTCAAGCCGTATTTGTCCTTGCACCAACCGCATTGTTCGGACTGCGGTACAGCCGACAAGTTTTTCCCAATAATAATCAATTTCTTCCTGGTCTTTGCATGGAACCGAAAAAGATACGGCTTCGTTGAACTTGAATTCCGGCCCGGCGTTAATAGCTACGAAGCGGTTGCCGCTAAGTTCAAAGTCTACAGTCAGTACTTTGCCAGCCAGCTCTTTCTGAAAATCAGCCAGCCCTTCTTCGGTACTATTCGGATAGTTAACCGTTGATATAATCTTACTATCGGGAAATACAGAAACATAAAAATCAACCGCCTCCTTCGCATTGCCGTCAAACCATAAATTAGGGGTAAGATCTTTTGCCATACTATTCTCCTGTGTTATTTGGGTTTCTTTTTTAATTATACAGCAGGACATGCCTCTGATGTTATTTAACGGTGGATGCAGCCGGCCCAGCAGCATGGGCGGCGCTTACCTTCCTGCAGCTCCTTTACTGTACGCTCAATGTGGTTTTTTCTCGTTTCCGGTTTTTTGGTTGTGACTGTCCAGCAAATCCACTCGTTGCGCGCCAGCGGCGTAATGTCTTCCCAGGCTTTTAGTGCTTCAGGCGCAGAAGCAAGAGCTTTCCGTAAATCCGATGGCATTTTATGCGCTGTCCCCTTGGCGAGGATTTTTGTCTTCATATAGTAATCATATCAAAACAAAGTTATTATGCTTCTGTATAGTGCTTCAACCTGGCTCGCAGTAACAGACACACTGCGAACCGAAAGTATGAACTATGACGAGAATAAATTACGGATCATTAAAGAGATTCTAGCGTAAACACCCTATATACTAGCTAACCGTTGATTATTGGCAGCACAACAGTAATTAGCTCTTCATCAGCTTGTTCTTGTTTTGGTGTTCGCTTCTTTGCCATATACATTTATTATACTGTACCGTAGAACAACTAAAAAAACACAAAAGCACTTAATTGACGTATAGCATAACACCTGTTCATTAAATTATTGCTTAGGAGATTAAGCGACTTTATACAAATTTTTTTCTCAGATTTTAACTACTCAACGCCATTTACTGCGTTATGTCAGGAAGCTCTTTAAGCCGTTTGCCATTATATTGCCAATAATTCGCCCCTTGATAAGCCCCACTAGTATTTAGCTGTCCCTTATCATCGAATATTTTATATGTCAGTGGTGATAGCTTCCAAGTCTGGCCACCATATTCAACTTCTCTTTCATCGCTCACAGTGGCTTTAATTGAGTCATCCGATATAAAACTAATCTCATCTCCCTTGCTTAAACCTTTCTTGTAAAAGCTAAACAAAGCACTTTGCTTTCTAGTAGTTGCAACTTTATCAAACTCTTTTTCTTTATCAATTTTATCTGGATAAATAACTTTGCCATCAAATGACAATAAAAGCTGACGTACTAAATCTTGATCCAGTGCAAATAGCTCACTGCTACCTACTTGATGTTTGCCAAAAATTTCATGTAGCAAGTTTTCTTTATCATCATAGTCTTCAAGCTCAATCGCAAAGAATCGTTTTAGGCCAGCTACATTAAAATATCCATTTGCCTCAAGAAACCGCATACGCTCTGGGTAGTTATTAGTTCCGGTTTTTCCAATCTTCACTAAACCCGATACGGCGGTTGTCATTATGTAGATAATCCCTTTTGCCATCTGTATATCCTTTATATCTTGAGTGTTTGCCACTTACTTGAATCATTTGCGTCATATTCATCGCCAACAAAGATTTTCCACGTACCAAGTTCGCCAGGAATTACTATGCCACCATCGTAGCCATTGTTTTCCGCCAACCACTTCTTAAGCCCCTCAGCACGACCACCAGCACTATCAGCCGTTTCACCACTCTTAGTATCAATTATCCATACTTTGTCTTTAGTCTTAATAAACCAGTCTGGATAAAATAGCTTTTCAATATTGCCATTCATATATGGAACAGCAAAATACAAACTGCCGTGGTCGCCGTTTTTATGCCACCACTCTACGTTTTCATTATCATCAATGAATCGCAAAAACTTCTCTTCATTCTTTTTACCCTTGTAGTCTTTACCGATATAGAAATGGTCATATACATTACGCTTAACATCTAACTCTTCAGTCAAATCTGTAAACTTGTCGATAGCCGCAGGGACTTCAATTGTTGCAACTGTACGCTCATGGTAAGCTTCAGCTTTTTTGGCAATCTCTTTGGTTCGTATTGGACGATATGCCAAAAGTGCTTTACGAATAACTTCAATAAGGGTGTTGTTTGTGCCATTCTCGGCGTTCAAGAAATCTTGCATTATCACTCTGTAATAACCAGCTCGATCCAAGCCAGTATTATTGCCAAACCACACGTTCAAAGCAGACTTTAGCGGCCCCCACGAACGTGCAGGAGCATACTTTGTTCGTTCATCTGTTTGTTCACTAACTATCTTAAAGCAATAGAGGTTATACAGACGCTCAATATCGTGTAGAGATACTTTTTGAGATTGACTGCTTCCTTCTGCCTTTAGTTCGGTTACAAAGTTGTCATAATCATCAATCTCAACACCAGTGATGATGTCGCTTGTAATTTCCGGCTTTAGGTTTAAGCCTTTGGCTTCAATCTTTGCTACACGCTCACGAATATCAAACGAATCTTGTATATCAAAGTATTCATTAGCTACTTTGCCAAAGGCACGTTGGAATGAATCACCTAAGTCATTGTAGTCAGTACGTACAGATGTAACGGTTTCAAGTGTTAGCGGCACAATCTCTGGCTTACGTACGGATTCATATATAGTAGGACGGTTTTCGCCGATACCATTCTTGTCATAAGTCGCAATCACTTCATTACGCTTATAGTTGGTATACAGGTAGCCTATGTTCAAAGCTGGAATCGTAAAGTGCTTTGCATGTGGCATACGCAAGATACGGCCAACTGTCTGTATAGCAAACGTAGCATTTTTAATCTCACGAACATTACAAGAACGCCAGCACGTGGACAATCCCAACCAGTCGCAGCGGCTTGCTTAAACAGCAGGAATGATACAGGTGAATCATCTTGCACTATGGTAGTCAGATTGATTTTGTCTTTATCTAGCCATACCGCTATCTCATCGTCTGTAACGCCTTTTGACTTCAAAAACGCCACCACAATATCACGCTTAGTAGTGTTGGTTTCTTTGGTTGCTTTGTCGTCGTTAGGCAGCTGTATTAGCACTAGTGGATTTATGTTCTCGCCAATATCTTTATAGTGCCGTAGTAGCTCTGAACGCTTTCGCCATGCTAGTTCTAGCAGTATTTCATCTTGATTTGTTTCTGTGCCAGCAAACCGTACTAAGTCTTCTTCAGTCTGGAATATAATCTTCTCTTTTAGTAGACCGCTATCAATCACGTCTTCACGTGGTACCTCAACCAGTCATAGCACCTGTATTCTGAGGCGTAGCAGAAACACCCATGATGATACGTGGCTTAATGACGTTTTGGATCAGGTCGCTTGCCAGCACCGTATTAGCCGACAAATGTTCTTCATCGATAATCAGCACTATCTCACGGCCTTTGGCGTGAGTGGCACTCATGTACGTATCGAAACTTATAGTCGTATCACCGTCAGTACGTAACTTACGGTTTTCGGCCGAACTGCTTACTAGCTTTTCCCAGTTGATAAAGAATACTGCATTACGTGGTAGTAAACCATCACGCAAGTCATTCATGTCTAGTAACTTGTTTTCGCTCGCACCATCATAGTAGCTAAACAGCTTGTCTTTACTCTGTTGAGCTAACTGGCCTTTAGTGATCCACACATACGCCACATCAGCATTAGTGAAGCGTGGTTCACCTGTCATATCACGCAGGAATTGAGCAATCATAGTAGTCTTACCACTACCAGTAGGAGCTTTTAGAATCAGGTTTGCCCCACGTGTTTCACTTTTCCATAACATCAAGAAGTTATCTTTTAGCTTTGATACGGCACTTTCTTGAAAAGGTTTCAGAATAATCATTTGGCAATCTCCTTATACACTTCAATCAGCGGCTCAGGAATATCCTCCACACTAATTCTCTCACTGGCGTATTCTGTACCAGCATTCTTGCCCCATCCAAATACATACAGCTTTACAGGCTTGTCTTGAGCGTTTAGCTTGTCTATATATTCATCAATCTTTGTCTTGTCTTCACGGTAGTAAATTGCCGTAAATTGAGCTGTATTTTCATATGTTTGCCAGTGGCTTGTTTGTTCTACTAGCTCAAAAGAGTTTTCTTTTAGTGCAATCATCGCACCCATCTCTTTAGTGATTTCTAGCTTGTCGTCATCCGTAAGCCTGCTTAGACCTTGAACCTCAACAAAGTTTGTTTTGTAATAGCGTAAATTGGCAGGAATACCAGCGGTCTTCTTGAATCCAGCTACAACCTTACTGATCCGCTCATATGTTACATTTTCGGCGATTCCGTTTTCATTATTCGTGCCTAATATAAATTGTCGCTTACCACCGTCTTCAGCGTTTAGCTGTAGTACAGCGTGTCCAGCCGTGCCACTACCCGCAAAGAAGTCTAGAACAATCGCATGTTTATTAGGTACAAGCTCTAGTAGTTGTTTTATCAAGCTAGTAGGCTTTGGAAAATCAAAAGCAGATCCACCCATAATGGCAACTATTTCTTTTTTGGCATTATCATTAGAGAAGACGTTATCGGTCAGTGCAAGTGAACTCAGCTTATTTTCTCTAGCTACATACTCGATACTGTATGTTCCACCAGTCTTAGCTATCTTCGCTTTAGCATAGGTTTTTGTGTAAATACGGCTACCGTTCTTGCCCTTCTTCACAACTACAAATCCATTATCAACACCAAACTTAAACCTATCTAGGCTCCACCTCCACACCCAATCTATACTTTTATGCTCGCCTTGATGACGCTCTTCCACTTCTCCACGTCACCACCCGGTACGAACACTTGTCCGTCATGCTCAATCTCAAAGTCCATTGCTGGATTCCAAAATAGAGAATCATAGTCAAGAGTCTGATTCAACTGATAGCCACCACGCTCTTCGTAATATTCATCTTTGAAAGGGTATTTGTCGTCCCCTATGGATATGCCCTAAAACTTAGCGTGTTGGTACTTATTCGTGTAAACCAAAACATAGTCATGGTTACTTGCTATCTTTTCGCTGTGCTGCTTACCCGACTTTTTAGCTACCCTTGGAATGGTAGCTACAAAATTATCTTCTCCAAAAACTACATCGCAAAGCAACTTCAAATGAGCTTGCTCATTATCATCAATACTCATAAATACAATTCCATTGTCAGACAAAAGACTCTTCAGCTAGACGCAACCGGTTATCCATGAAACTGAACCACTGGCTATGTCTATAAGGATCTTCTTTATCTACGTAGCGGTCATTATATATAAAATCTTTATTGCCAGTATTGTATGGCGGATCAATATAAATAACATCTACTTTGCCAGCATGGGTATAGTTCAAAACAGACAATGAGTGGTAATTATCCCCCTCTAGTAGTAAGTGAGTTGGCTCATCATCGCCAGCTTTAGCGATAGCCTTATCTTCTACTTCTTGCAGTACAGGTACTTTGGTTTCGCACTCTGCAACTATATTTTCTTGCTTTGGATTCCACACCAAACCGAACTTTGTATCTTTTTGTAGCTGTCGAACGTAGGCCAATAGCTCCTCTTTTGTATACTCGTCCAACTTTTTACTCATGCTATTTGTTTTCCTTACTGGCCATTTGATTCCATAAACTTTAGTATGTCTTCTTTTTGTATCGATACAGCTTCCTGGCACCAATACGTTTCGCCTTTAATGTGCCGTCTTTATCCCAGTTCCTGAGGGTATTTTCATGGACTTTAAGAAGCTCAGAAACCTCTTTAAGCGTTAGATATTCCGGTAAGTCGTTCTTTTGTATCATCTACCAATATCTTATAATAAATACCAATCATATGAAAGTAGATAAGGCATGAAAAACGAATCAGTAAACAGCAATGATTATGCTCTCGCTAAAAAGCTAGACTTTACTGCGGCTCGCTTGCTCCATGGTGTATGTGATATGTTAAGACACCTCAAGTTCTTAAATTATGATGAAGAATACTATCGCACTATCAAGGACGCAAACCGTGCTTACATACTATTAGTACATGAGCTTGATGCAATCTATTCTCGTAATGAACCCCTTGCAAAACTAAACGAAGATCCGAATACTCTTGCTGCCTGGAAACGTTTTGATGTTATAGAGGGCAATGAACTTGCTATACATAAATTTGCTCAGAAATTCAGGAATCTATTAGACACACAAAATCACTCTATACAGGTAGAGCGTTTAGCAATAATTGCTGGACAAGAAGAAGCTATTCTTACATCTGAACTTGAGAAGCTAATCGAAGAAGCTGAAATAACAGGCGTTAAAGCTACTCAACACGGACAAAAGAATCTTCAAAGATATATATCCAGCTACAAACTAGAGTACAAAGATGATGGCAGTATCGTTGTAAACGGCGTTTTATCTCTAAAAAAGACTCAGAGTGGTTCTGCACCTCGCAAGCTTATGGAACAGGCTCTAAAGCATCCCTACGAGTCTTTTAAGCCCGAATTAGGTCAGCTAAGTCGTAGCTTTAGTAGCGTACTAAATGATATGGGAATTACCGGAACAATCAGGAAGATATTTTTTCCAGTCGCAAACAAAGACGAAGTATTATTTCGGCCAATAGTAGACCATTCAAGAGCAGAAAACGAACAGATAAAAATGCTTGATGAACTAGATAAACAGCTCATGGCTCTCGGAGCTGCTACTCGTAGCCCATTTGAATACAATGTTTCAGATGAGCCTAGGAAGAAAAGAAGATGAAGAAGTGGTCCAACTAGCACTTAAAGAAATGCGTGAAGAGTTACGAAAAAACAACGAAAACGATACGTAATAATACGTATAATTACGTATCGCATACGACTTAGTACGACATAAGACGCAACCGACGATTTAAGGCGGCTTACTTGCGATACTCGGCTTGTGATGAACAGCAAGCCATTAGAATCAACAGCCAATCCAAGCCGTAAATGACGTGCCTGAATTGACGCTTGAAGTACTGAAGAGCTAGAACAGCTCGCTAGATTTCTTGACGCTTTAATGGAAGCTGATTTCGTCAATAAGAGCGATGGGATCAGCAGCCATGATTGATACCGTCAAACTAGCTGTATCCTATGGCAAACGTCCTAACTGGCTCACTAGAGTACAGGCCAACAGTAGCCGCAACGTAACAAGTGGCGTGATTACATATCTTTCATAAACGCTGACAAGTCATACAGGCGAATAGGTGTTTACCTGTCCCAACTACTATATGTCGAGACAGCCAGCCACTAAAGACCGTAAGCGAACATACACTCTAAACATTGAGGTATCTTTACCTAAACTATTTTTCGGCAATAACTTTGACGAACTAACCGATAGTCAATTTTCAGATGTAGTACATGAACTACATAAGCGATTACGCAATGTATATGGACTACGAATATCTGAATACAAACTAGCACAGTCAGAAGTAGCCAAAATAGACTACTCAAAGAACATTATCTTTACCGACCGAACTCCTGTTTCAACCATCATAAACGCTGTTTCATTGGCAGGCATATCAAAGACTTATGACGTACAGAAAACTGACTTTAGGAACGGCGGACAAATTTATCATATACACGCCAACACCGTAGACATTGTGATTTATGACAAAGTAGCAGACCTAAAGCAGTCTAAGGTTTCCGAAAAACGTACTGTCGAAAGATATAACCATTCTCAGATAAAACTAGTAGAGGAACTGGAGAAATATCCAAACGTAACAATCCCACGCTTTGAAATCCGATTAAACGACAAACGGAAAATACGAAGTGAACTCAAAGCCATAAATGCTAACGAAGACTTACGATTTTGTTACGTGTTCAATGCCGATTTTTCTCGGGCTATATTGTTACGTCATTGGAACAAAATATTTGACCAAATACCTAAAGCGCAAATGGTAGCCGATACACCTACACAGCTACTCGTATCACTCAAGCAAGCAAACCCGAGCATGAAGTTTGCAGAAGCCAGCTCATTGACACTCATGACATTACTACGAAATGAAGCACGAGATGAGAGGACTATACGCAATTTAATAGAGAGTCTTTTCAGTGAGTCACAGTACTCACGGCTCAAGAATAACGGCCGATCCCCACCAACTAAAACACAGCTAAAGAGTCTGCTGCAAATCTCCAAGACCATAAGTGCAATGACTCCTGTAAAGAAAGAGGATTTTATTAAATAAATTGTGGGACATTGTTAGCTATTGTTAGCAATTCCCACTATAATATAACCATAAGAAAAGAAGGAATTACGACAATGAAAACTACTACAAACACTAACTATGAAAACGTAAAAGCATTTCTAATTGCACGGGTATCTGACACCCGACAAACAGACGCTTTACCCGCTCAAGAACTAAGACTAAAAGCACATGCCGAAAGACTCAAGCTTAACGGCGAATACTTTGCTTTTGATGAAACAGCCTACAAGGACGACCGCCAAAAATTCAAAGAGATTGTAGATAAAGTCTATGGATGTCCGGACTTTTGTATAGTTGTCTTTGACAAGATTGACCGCTTTACAAGAGATTCTTCGTCAGAAGTTGTACAGATTATGAAACGTCTGGTTAAAGAAGGAAAGATTGAATTGCATTTTCCATCGGATAATTTGTTTATTCATAAGGACTCACCTGCGTCCGACAAAACACGACTAGGTATGGGAATGGTTTTCGGCGAATACTACTCTGCAGCTATTAGCGATAATGTGAAACGCAAGATTGAGCAAAAACTACATGATGGCGAATTTCCAGGTAAAGCACCTGTTGGCTATATGAACGTAGCGGTAACAAGATGATTTAGGTAAGAGTTCTATCTAAAAATATCGTGCCTGATCCAACACGTAAGCCATACATCGTAAAAGCATTTGAACTACGGCTTGAGGGTAATTCGTTTCGTACAATTGCCAAAATTCTCAAAGAGGATGGGCTTTAGGTCGAACACTATCAAAACAAGGTGTTGTTTCGTCAGAGCCCAGATTGAAACAATGCTCAAGAACCCCTTTTATCACGGAGTAATGAAGTATGACGGTGGCCTACATCCCCATAAGTACGAACCAATCATAACTAAAAAGATTGTTTGATAGTGTTCAATCAATAAACGAAACACGCAATAATGACCGAAACAAAACACTAACTAAACAAACATACACTTTTCAGGGTGTACTTCAAATGTGCTACATGTGGCTGTTCGTATTCGTCATATACGAAAAAGGGCAATGTCTATATGCGATGTACGAAGTCAAGGAGGGTGTCGAGTGCAACCAACCACCCACCTCTGAGGCTCATATAACCCCACAGGTTATAGAATTACTTGAAAGCTTGCTATTAGTGAACAGGTTGTCAGCAAGCTACTAGGCACCATGAAAGAAAGACATGACAAAGTACAGCTGTACTACCAGAACTGCCATTTGTGAATCACGAGACAAGATCAACAGACCTTGAATAGGAAACTAGGTATTCTATACGAGCGACCGTCTTGATGGTCGTATTACTACCCGAACGACTATGACAAATATGAAAGCAACCTATGAAGCAGACAAGCATAGAAGCAGAAGAAAAGCTTGTTGAACTACACCAATAACGACAAATCGTTTGTTGTAACGTGCTGAGTATCTGTTAAAGCTTGCTCAGAATGCAAGTCAGTATATTTGAAAGTTCGCAACCAGGTCAAAAGAACCAAGATTCTACGAACATTACTTGCGAACTGCAAAATCAATCAAAAAAGGCTGCAACTCAATCTGTTACAGCCTTTCTTGGCACTTAGTGCTGACTCAAAAAGTCAAAATTGGCTCCCGGGGTCGGATTCGAACCGACAACCTCGAAGTTAACAGCTTCTTGCTCCACCATTGAGCTACCCGGGATTACAGAGTGTGATTATACCTGTTTACCTCTTCTTTTGTAAACTGTTCTGAACGATGCAGTATGTTTAACGATTTTTTAGTTCTATCCGGTTAGCTCTTTCCTGGTCGCGTTTTTTGAGTACTTCCCTTTTGTCGTGCTTTTTGCGTCCACGGCCTGTACCGAGGCGTAGCTTGATATAACGCCCGCCTATCAGCAGTTCCAGTGGAATAATAGATTGACCTTGTTGCCTGAGCGCCAGCAACTGGTCAATTTCACGACGTTTCATGAGTAGTTTTCGTGTACGTGTCTGTTGGGATTCATCGAGCGGTATCCCATTCGTGCCATTAATGGTGGCATTAAACAACCAGAGTTCATTGTCTTTGGCAGTCACATACGAGCCTTTCAAATGCCCATGCCCCATTCGGAGTGATTTGGTCTCAGCCCCTGTCAGACTAAGGCCTGCCACGAATTCACTGCCCAGATCGTAGTCGAACCGGGCCCGCTTATTGGTGATTTTTTTAGTCTGTGACTTCGGTTTATTAACCATAGCGCTTACAAGTATGGAGTATATTGTGTTATTTGACAATGTATGATATAATAAAGAAGAATATGAGTATTAGTCCATCTACCCGAGGCGGCAAGCTTGAAATACAGAACTTAACAGATGACAGAGCAAAACAGAAGAAGCTCACAGCGTCTTACATAAATCGTGTGATTAGAAGCGCCGCTTATCGGGCTAGAAATACGGCCCTTGTATATGCGAGAGCACCGGTTGATCCGCACGGGAAGCTTAATCTTCATCACGGGCCCCGGTCACTATTGGGTATGGAAGGTTATATGAGACCCGGCCAAGCTAAATGGATGCAAGCACTACTGCTAGAAGAGACAAGTATTACTAGAATTGCAGAGATCGGGTTTAACGAAGGTCACTCAAGTTTTACATTTTTGCATACCCGCCCTGATATCTCAGTATTGTCATTTGATTTAGGAGATCACAGTTATGTTCCTAAAGCAGCGGCATTCATAAAAAATGAATTTCCTGGCAGGCACTCACTGATATTAGGAGATTCTCAACAAACTGTTCCCGACTACTCGCTAAGAAATCCTGGCGATCGCTTCGACCTATTATTTATTGACGGTGGTCATCAATTTAAAAATGCAAGAGAAGATATTCAAAATATGCGTGGATTGGCTGCTAGGAACCATGTAGTTATAGTTGATGACTATATGCCTAATGTAAAATGGGGTGCTGGACCTGCAGCTGCTTGGGATGAAGCAGTTCGCAGTGGTGAAATTATGCAGGAAGCTATTGTAAGTGCCGATAATCGGACACGGGGCAGTCGGCAGGTACATTGGGTAGTATTTTGATCCATACAAAAACTTTTTTTAGAGTATTGCAGTTTATTAGTCGAGATTGTTCAGGCGGGTAATTTCTTCGCGGGCGGTGTTCCAGAGAGCCGGGTCACCTGCTCTTTCTTTGCGCCAGTACCACCACTCTGCACCCCATAGATCTATAGTGCGCATACCAGTGGCACGGCCATACTCGATACGATCTTTCAGGCGTTCGGGAGTGAGAGACTTGTTTTGCTCCGGAATAGACGATATTTGATTCATTTTAAAATTGCTGTGTCCATCATCCGGTAGCCATGCCTCCGCCTGAAGTTCATGTATGAACGAGTCATGGCCACGGGTAGTCTCTACCCAGCCGGCACGAAAAGCGTAATACCATGCCGGCAGCGGATATTCAAAATAACGCCTGGTAATCGTTTTGTCCCACACCCGTTTATAAACGGATATGGCCCACATGTCCGGTGTCGGCTCATTGACAGGAGTTCCTATCGCATTATTGCTCATGCTTACTACGACCGGGTGAGTCGGATCCAATGCTTTGACCAGATTATACTCGCTGATCAGACGATCACGTGAAAAGTCAGGGCATTCGCCGAACACAGTCAGGAAGTATTCATTCTCGAGCTGATAACTATCCAGTGCCGGACTGAACTTATAGCGGTTGACTACAGTTTCTATATATTTGCTGAGCTCTTTGTACCACTGCTCTTTTGGCAATTCCATTGCCCACGGAGGCATATGACACTCGGGCCAGCGTGGCTGGCGCAGACCAATAGCAAGGCTAAGCTTGACGTCTTTTTCTTCGGCCATCTTGAACTGCCAATCTAACTCATCGAAATTATAAAAGCCTCTTATTGCTTCGTGGCTGTCCCAATAGCTGACAACCCTTAGACGTTTAAGACCGAGTTCATCGATCATTGCCCTCATAGTCGTCTGAGGATCTAAGCCGAAATAACGTGCATAATTTGGTACGAATGTTGCACCGATTTTCAGCGGTTCATCAGCGTGTTTCGCTATATAATACTGCGCCATTCCGTACATGCCGCCAACGCAGAGAATTATAATTGCAACAACTGATAACCATATTTTATTCCACCAGTTTTTGCGCCACATGCGCACGAAAAAAAATGAAGTCTTTTTTGTTGCGACAACCTTGGTTTTCCTGACCTGCTTATGTTTTACGGCTTTGGTTACTTTGGGCATTTTGTTACTATTAACTACGTGTCTAAATTATCCAATTCGCTTACGCTTTCTATCATAATACCAGTTTATAACGAAGAGAACTACCTTGCTGCCTGTTTACAATCCATTGCAGTCCAGACAGTTCGTCCTCTGGAAGTAATAGTTATAGATAATAACTCCGGTGATGGCTCTATGGAGATCGCCTCCAGCTTTCCTTTTGTCAGGATAATCAGTGAAACCCGCCGTCATCAGTCTTATGCTCAGGCAACCGGCTTCGACAGTGCCAGAGGCGACCTTCTGGGCAGGATAGACGCAGACACGATATTGCCGCCTACGTGGACAGAAACGGTTATAAAAAGCTTTGAGGCGAAACAGAAGACTGTAGCGGTAACCGGCAGCGGCCTGCCCTACGACACATTTGCTCAAAAAACAGTAAAATTCCTGTTCGATAAATATTATCATCTGGCTGACACATTCTCCGGTCACACAATGCTGTGGGGTGCCAACTGTGCTTTACGGCGAAGCGCCTGGCTTAAAGTGCGGGATAAAGTTCTGCTACGGGCGGATATATGGGAAGATTACGATTTGTCCTTTTGCCTTGCGTCCCTCGGCAGGATCGAGTTCCTTCCCCGCAACGAAGTCTTAGTATCATTCCGGGCCGCACACAAGCCATTGATCACTCAGACACGGTATCAGTTCCGGGCTGTCCGGACTTTCGCCATCCGCAAAGGCAGGCTGCGTGCTACGGCATTTATGCTTTGCTGGTCATCGCTTTTTGCTATGTATGTTCTGCTGCTACTGGACAAATATGTCTTCAGAGCTATTTCTGCGTGGGGTCAAACACCCAAAACCGATACCACAGGTAGTTCCAGATCGTAAGAAACAACGAGGAAACAAACAATCCAATGTATGGTGTTACGCCGAATGATTTAAGCGTAGCGACGATGCCATAATCAACAAGCAGCGTGATAGCGCTGATCAAGAAATACCGCTTGCCTGTTTGCAGAGTTTTGCGCTTAAGCCGACGGTCATTAAATGCCCAATATCTCTGGACAAAAAAACTCAGGCTGAAGCCAACAACATCGGCTATCATCTTGGCGATCAGCCAGTCCCAGTGTAAGATCGAGTAGCAAACAGCAAAGACCCCAAGTCCACTCCAGAAATATACGCCGCCACCAATCATGTATTCGATAAACTGGATCAGGCGCTTGTGTTTCAGGAATTCCCGCCAGGTCATAAATGATCAGTCCCTGGTCTTGTGCTTACCGAATTCATACTTGTAGGGATTGTTTTCGAGATTGTAGCTGTGCGTATGACGATAAACTTCATTAAGAAAACCCTTGAGCACAAAACCCATTCCCTCTTCGCGGAAACGCCGCAGGTCAAGATAGTAATAAGTGCTGGTCACGAAGCCGAAGCCCTGCTTTCCTGCCCGTGATACATAATCGTAATCTTCGCCGAAACGAATTTTTTCATTAAAGCCTCCCAGACTTTCGAATAAATCACGTCGGGTCAGGATACACCATCCCGCAGCTACGGGGTGCCGTGTATTTGCCAGTACTCTGACATACCTGTAATTGAACCATGTGCCAAAACGCTCTAATACCGATGCGTTTCGCACCTTCATAGGTGTGGAAGCAGTTTGCCATCCTATTTGCGCTGCATTATCGACCAGAATTTTTATAAAATCCGGGTCATCTATATCATTATCGGCGTCCAGAAATAATAACCATTCTCCGCGGGCTTTGGCAGCGCCGATATTCCTCCCGTTGGACGGACCTTTGGGCGGTGATTGAATAAATGTCAGTTCAAGTTTATCCGTGTACCGTTTGACGACATCAGGTGTGCTGTCCTTTGACTCGGCATCAGAGACAATCACCTCGAAAGAACTGTGAGATTGTCCGGAGAGTGCATCCAGCAGGCGGTCAATGTAGCTCGCCTCGTTATAAGCAGGAATGACAACCGAAACGTCGGGTTTTGAATCTTTCATAGAATTTGCTTCAGCTGGTCCGAAATCTGTTTGTCGCCGGAAATCCTGATGACGGGTTCGTGGGCCCGGGGCAGATCTATCTGATTTATTAACCGGTCGAATGTCCGTGGATCCATATTGCCGAAAGGCCGGTGCGGAGGCTTATTTCCCGATTCTTCAGTTGCCCTTTTTTTAGCCAGTCCCGCATCAGTCTTTATATAAATAAGCCTGGTTTCTGCGCCTGTTCGCACGGCAATGTCATATTTATCCTTCCGGTGCTGGTAATTGTTCAGGTTGGCGTCGTAAATTGTGCTGACTCCGCCGGCCAGCAGAAGCTCCGTCAGATAATCGAGGGCATTATAGATCAACTCATGTTCTTCCTCGGTAAATTTTGGTTCTTTGAATAAATGTTGACGAAACCGGTCTGAATTCAGATGTATAGCGCCCGTTATTTGAGATATATGCTCGGCAGTAGTTGTTTTACCGGCACCCGGATATCCCAGCATCATATATAAAGTCGGTTTGCTCATTGCTTATACTTTATCATCAGGGTTCTGCCCATTGCCATAATCATTTGATGGACCTGGTGATATTCATCAGGCATAGGTTGCGCGTCAAACTTTTTAGTAAGCTGCTTGTCTGTCTTTTTGAAATAGCTAAATATGAAACTCAAAGCTGATTTTGAAGGTTCCTTAGTTTTTACTAAGTAAGATATATCGGTAATATGATTCTGCATTCTGTCCGATATTTTCATGATCAGAGCCAAGGGGTTATCGGCTAATTGCTGTGCATTAGCTGCGCGACGGGTATCTTCATCGGTAATATGACTCAGGCTGGTCATCGGAAGCACTAAACCACTGACAGCAGCACTATATTTTTCTGTTATGAGAGCCTGGCTGACAGCCGCTAAATCTTCTACCGAATCATGGAGAAGCAACGCCGTTATATTGTCGGATAAATATTCAGTTGGATTACCGTCACTTCCCCAGTGCATCGCGGTTTGTGCTGCCATTAAAGCGCCGTGAAATGCCGCAGGCATCAGGTGACCTTCGAGCTGGCTGACCCCGTTATGCCGAAACGGCAACTCGAGACTTTCCAACAACTCCAGAGCTCTGGTAATTTGAGGATCATCCCGCAAGTCAGGGTCTATTGAGCATACCAGATCAATGAACTGTGTTTTGGTAAGATTTTCGGGCGGTAAAAATATATCTCCCTCGAGTCCTGCATCCTGAAGAGTCTCCCTTGCAAAGTCTGCCAGTCCGTTAGGCAACAGAATACGGGCGTTACCGATTTCAACCAGTGAATAAATCTCATGCATGGGTGTGTCCAGTTCGGGCAGGCGCTTTATCATTTCGAACCATCCGTTTGGATTCAGGACCTGATTGGCTGATTTGTCGCGTACATGCTTCGCCCGGGGACCAATAGTGCGCAGATCATCAACAATTTGTTTAGTTCCTTCTACGCCGGTTTTGAACAAATCATGGGCTGCCCAGTCGTATGTATTGCCCTTTTCGTCTTTGTGCCGCAGAATATGGAGCTCAAATGGAACGGTTTCGCCGTCAATATGAGCCATAAATGCAAGGTGTATGCTTCTGTATCCGGAGCTGCGGGGATTGTTGATCAGATCCTCAAATGCCGGTTCTCCTTCTACCGGATGTCTTAGCTCTATTGATCCGTTGTGCCCGCTGGCTGTGATCCTGGCTGCCACAGCTTCTGCAAAAGCATGCACTGTTTCTTCGTCAAAGTAATCAGGCAATAATCTCTTATACCCTATACCATCGGATACCTGACTATTGGCTTTATCTTTGAATTTAACAGCATGTTTTTTGCTGATTGATCCCACGCTCTTTACTCTGCGGCTTCCATGTTGCTGAATTTCTGCTTCAAGATAATCTGTTCGATAATCGCTCACTATTTCGGTTCTTACTAATTCCTCTAATGCCTCACTCTCAAGTATGTCAGCGATAGCTCCATCGATTGCCGGTGTAATGACCGTATCTTCCAGCAGGTCGATATATGTGACAGATAGTTCGTGTTGTATTCTTCCCTTTGCTACGATTTCCGGATCGTCATAAAAAAATTCCAGAGCTTTACCCCGCCCCTCGCTAGACAGGCTGGTCATGCCGTATAAGCTTGTGGCAGGTCCGAGAGCTGTAAGCGTTTCTATGCAGTCCCGGTGAGTTGATGCCGGATTATTCGGGGGAGGATTATCAAAATTATCTATAAATTCAATCAGATTAATAGCAGGTGCTTCGACATCGCGTTTGAGCATAGAGCGGCGCAAAGCTGTTGTATCGAACCTCCGGATGCCGGCAGATTTCAGAACACGGATATCAATATTAATCTTTCTTGCTTCTTTCGGGTCTGATGCGGCTATCAACATCTTTCTCTCATGTTCCGGCCGGTCGTTAAATAAAGTTGCAACCTCCGATCTCCAGGCTTCGCCCACTTCTTCTTCCCACAGGCTGGCGCTGATGCCACAGCCGATAGCGTACTGGAGTGTGTACCTATCGCTAACCTGATTGTTGTGCAGATCTGTCAGTAATTCTACAGCCTTTCGTCGGGTTGGTTCGTCCGGAGGATCTACCAAACGGTCGACAACATCATGCATTTCTATTGCAAGTTCCATCCCAGGAGTGTCCAGATTATGCTTCGCAAGCGTGGCCAGCAGACGGTCGTTATGTCCCGGATAACGGCTATCCGGTCCGAATAACTCAATGACGGTTCGTCGTCCTAATTCCTGATCAGAAGGTTCTGACAGACCCGGTTCATATCCGGTACCGGATTCTCCACTATACATCAATATATTATACCACAGAAGTCAACTAGAAGTCAATGCCGGGGTTGGCCAGGAATTTGTCGTCAAAATGATGTTTTAGTTTGGTCATATCTGTAGCGATATCCACTTTATCAACAAGCTCCGCGGGGAAATTGCGGCCTGTAAAGCACAGACTGGTTCCCTGCGAGCGTTCTTCGATCAATCGCTCAAGATAGGATTTATCCAACAGTCCGTCATGGACGGCATTATTGATCTCGTCGCAGATAACCAGATCGTATTTACCGCCGGTTGTTGCCTCCAGTGCTTCCTGATAGGTTTCTTCGGCCGCTTCTTTGTGCTGATCGCTGGTAATGCTCTTCGCACTTAATTCACCGGCTTCGTAAAAACCCTTACCGCCCTTATAAAAATGCAACTGGTCTTTGTACATGGGCATGATGTCGTGGATAAATACATGCTCGCCAACACCCCAGTACTTGATGAACTGAATAAACGCCACATTCCAGCGATTACCCAGAGCACGTCCCATCAGTCCCAGGGCTGCACTCGTTTTGCCCTTTCCCTCGCCCGTATAAACGATGAGAACCGATTCTTTCTGCTTATAATCATCAAACATACTCGTCTAAGTTTAAATCGAAAAGCAAATCGAGGAAAGAAATAAATGCTTATCGGGGAACTTCAGGCATCGTCAGTTCCAGCACTCTTCCGGCATTTCTGAGTATTTCCACGGGATGAGAAGTTTGCCGGTGTTCACCAGGAGCACACACAAATGCGGCAAGCGGTTCGCGCGAAGACATGACAACAAAACAGCCTAACTGGTTCCATGATTCAACCATATCCGGAAACAGGTCTCTATAATCCTTCGGATCGATCTGGTGAGCCAGGCGTATGCGCGGAACAGTACTGTGGTGGGGATCCCCGGGATTATCGTAGCTACTGTTAATTTCTTTGTTAAAAAGTGGCGCATAAAGTCTGCCCATACTCAGGGTTGTTCGGACATATCTAAGAAATCCTGCCTCCGGGTCAGAATTTTGCGCATCTGATATGAGTATTAACGATGCGTTTTCATCTTCACGTTTCATTGCTCGTGTGGCTGCAGAAGCTATTTTTTGAGCAAGTAAATAAAATCCGGTTGGTTCATCCCTGAATACTAAATTTTTTCCAAAAACTTCAGCCTGTTTTTTAGTTACCGAATGCGAAGGTAGCTCCATATATTTTTACAATAACAACAAAGATACGTAAAGTCAAATATATTCTCCTTATGTTAATTATTGTCAATATAAATATTTTACCCATTCACGTCGGTTAAGCTTACCCACTATCTCTTATAGCTGTAGGAAGTGTTAGAATAAAAGGGTTAAACAGGAGATTTTTATTATGCGTCCGGATGCAATTGAAGGATCATTAATCGGATCTCCGCCCGGAGTGGCAGGAGAAGTTGATGATATGCGACCACGAAGGGTCTTTGGTAATTTAGCAGCAGCAATTTTAACAGCAAGGCAGCTCTTAGGTCGCTCAAGAGAGGATAGCTCATCCACAGTTGATTTACCTGCGCAAACTGATGATACTTCTGTTGCAGAGCCTTTAGAGAGTACTGCAATATTTTTGCCTGATTTGCCGTCACCGGTCTCTTCGTCGCGACTGGGGCAATATAGTGCTTATGATCCGGTAGTTCAGGCGTTTCGCCGATCCAGATAAATTTGTCGGTGTGTAACGATAGCATCAGAATTATTTGTGTTCATCGGAACGGTGGTATGGCTTTATAGAATCAGATTATACCGTCATTGACCTGAGTGTATCAGAGGTGGTATATTAATATGACATGCTTATGGCCGCCAACAAGACGACCAATTTGGAGAATCAGACGCCCGTTGCCGGTAATGGTAACAATGATGCTATGCGTCGTTTGTTTTTTGTGAGTGTCCTCAATATGAGCTGGCAGCTGGCTATTGTTGTGTTGGTACCTATAATCGGTGGATTCAAGCTGGACCAGAAATTCGGGACACTGCCGGCACTGACAATCATTGGGTTTATCACGGCAATGGTGTGTATGGCCATAGTACTCCGGCGACAACTAAAAACGTTTGGTCCGCCACCAAAAGACAGTAATACATGATTAATTTTTTTGCTGCCAACGAAAGCGGTCCGAATATACATATAGCTCCCGGCGAAGTGGGACGTATTGGTGATTTTACTATCACCAACTCTATGCTCTATGGTTGGTTTACGACATTATTCATAGTATTCCTCTTGATCTGGGTGGCACGGCGCGTAACGCTCAGGCCAAAGGGTGGTTTGGTGCAGTTTATAGAGCTTGGCGTGGACTTCATAACCAATCTTGTCGAGGGAGCTTTCGATAATCCCAAAGTCGGCCGCAAATATGTACCATTCTTTGTAACATTATTTTTCTTTATACTACTCAGTAATTTGTTAGGACTTCTGCCACTGGTCGGTGAAGGATTTAAGTCAGGTGATAACCCGTTGTTTCGTCCTTTTACAGGTGATTTGAGTGGTACGCTGGCCCTCGGAGTCATAACTATGGTTCTGGTATATGTTGCCTCTGTCCGTGAGGCTGGTGGCTTCGGACATTATATCCGGCATTTTTTTGTGGGCAGTCCATGGAATCCATTGTTCTTTTTTATAGGAATATTGGAGATGATCACTGATATGACACGCGTTCTAAGCCTGTCTCTGCGACTTTTTCTGAATATTGCTATCGGCGAAATAGTCATAGCTGTTTTCGCATATCTGGGAAGTGCTGCGGCTCCACTGACTGCCCTGCCTTTCTATCTGCTTGAAATTCTTGTAGCGGGTCTTCAGGCGTACATATTCACGATCTTAGGCGTCATGTTCCTGGCCATTGCAGCAAATAGTGCCGGTGAGCACGGCGAGCATAGCGACTTGACCGAAGATAAAGTTTCCGGCACAATGAAAGCAGCACACGGGGAGGCATCCAGTGGGTAGGTTATTCTTGCGTTAGATTTTGAGAAGTAAATAATTAACAGGAGTTTATCAACATGGATATATTAGCAGCAGAAACAATCAATACCGCGATTATCGCCAAAGGCCTGATGATCGGAGGCGGGTTCATAGGACCAGGAATCGGAATAGGCCTGATAGGCGGTAACTACCTGACAGCGGTCGGCCGCAACCCCGGCGCATCGAAGTTCCTGTTAGGCCAGGCACTGATCTTCGTAGCAATTGTTGAGTTATTCGGGTTGTTGGCCTTTGCGTCAATCTTTATTGTTAAATAACTTAGGATACTTGAGAAAATGCACATTTTGAACGAAAAACTGCGCTTCGCACTCACCGTACCTAAAAGTACGGTTCATTTGCGGTACTCGTTTTCAAACCGCACTATTTTTCAAGAATCCCTGAGCACTGGCTATATTAATAATAAGACTGCCCCTGAGCAAGTAGAGTTGAGCAAATGATGGATGGTTTTATTATGAATTTTGGGGCTGAGGAAGTTTCCGGTATCGGAGCTCTCGGGTTCGATGGTAAAGCTTTTTTGATCCAGATGGTTACCTTTTTGCTGGCATACATAGTATTACGTAAGTATGCCTTTGGTCCGATACTGGAAGTACTTCGCCGCCGCCGCGAGACAATAGAAAGCAGTGTGAAACTGACAGAAGATTTGCAGAAAGAAAAAGATAAACTCGAATCTACAGTCGAGAAGACTCTGCATGAAGCACGCGCCCAAGCCGACGAAATGATAGCCGGCGCACAAGAATCCTCCCGTCAGGTTGTGCGCGAAGCCGAAGATAAAGCCCGTGAAAAAGCTGCTTCGATTGCTACTGAAGCTAAGTCCCGAATTGCTGCCGATACTGCCATAGCACGGGAGCAGATGAAACAGGAAATCGTGGGGTTGATCTCCGATGCTACCGAAGTTATAATTGACGAAAAAGTTGATAGTAAGAAAGATGCAGATCTGATCAAAAAAGCACTTCAGGGGAGCCAGCGGGCGTGAGACAGTCACGGATAAAAATTTCTCAGGTCATAGCTGACAAAACTTTGCAAAGCGGAGTCAGTAAGAATCTGGCTGAAGAAATCGCTGCCTATTTGCTGGCCGAACGAAGAGTCAGTGACCTGAGTTCCCTTGCCCGAGATATACAGGGCATGCGTGCTGAAGCCGGATATGTGGAGGTCCTGGTGTCAAGTGCGCACAGCCTGACCGCCGAGGTCAAAGATCAAATTACCGCCACAATAAAAAATCTGTATCCGGATGCAATAGAAATACTGGTTACAGAGGTTCATGACCCGGCAATCATTGGCGGTGTCCGGTTGAATCTGGCCGATATACAGCTGGATCTGACTCTGCGAGCCAGGCTGAACAAGTTAAAACAATTAACGCTGACAGGAAACAATTAATGGGCTCTACTGACTTATCAATCAAGGAATTATCAGACGATATCAGATCTGCGATCTCGCAGTTAAAACAGCGTCCTGAAATAGAAGCTGTCGGTGTCGTGACACGGGTTGGCGATGGTATTGCATGGATCTATGGTCTGAGTGCTGCCGGCTACAATGAGATGCTCGAGATTGATGGAGAGAATGGCCGCAAAGTTACAGCTTTTGCTTTCAATCTCGGAGAGGATGAAATCGGTGCTGTACTGCTGGGCGAAGATACTAACATTAAGGCCGGAGCCAAAGTTCGTCTGAGCGGAAAAGTTTTGGAAGTGCCGGTCGGACCTGAGATGGTAGGACGTGTGGTGGATCCGCTGGGCAATCCTCTGGATGGCGCCGGAGCGATCAAAACCTCCCGGACCAGCCGGGTTGAACGTACCGCGCCGGGCGTACTGGACCGCAAAAGCGTTCACGAGCCATTAATGACCGGCCTTGTAGCTATTGACTCGATGATTCCTATCGGCCGCGGCCAGCGTGAACTGATAATCGGCGACAGGCAGACAGGTAAAACAGCCATTGCCGTCGATACCATGGTCAATCAGGCCCGTCAAAAGACAGGCGTGATTAATGTCTATGTTGCTATCGGCCAGAAATTATCCAAAGTTGCTGCGCTGAAAGACCGTTTAACCCGTGAGGGCGTAATGGATCAGACAATTATCGTAGCCACCGGTCCTTCTGATCCTGCTGCCATGCTTTATCTTGCCCCTTACACCGGTGCAGCTATGGGCGAATATTTCCGTGATAATAAACAGCACGCATTGATCATATATGATGATCTGACCAAGCATGCTCAGGCTTATCGTCAGATGTCGCTGCTATTACGGCGTCCGCCGGGTCGCGAAGCCTATCCCGGCGACGTTTTTTATATACATTCCCGGCTTCTGGAGCGTGCTGCTAAGCTTTCTGACAACCTCGGGGCCGGTTCACTAACTGCCCTGCCAATCATAGAAACTCAGGCCGGCGACATCAGTGCTTACATCCCGACTAATGTTATTTCCATTACCGATGGCCAGATTTTTCTTGAAACAAACTTGTTCTATCAGGGGATCCGTCCGGCTATTTCTGTCGGTCTTTCAGTCTCACGTGTCGGAGGCAGCGCTCAAACCAAAGCTATCAAAGCCGTTGGCGGCGGACTGAAGCTGGCATTGGCTCAGTTCCGGGAGCTTGCGGCCTTCTCGCAGTTTTCGACAGATCTTGATCCTGAGACCCGCCACACAATTGAACGCGGCCAGCGCCTGACCGAATTGCTCAAACAGCTGCAATACAGCCCTAAATCAATATGGGAAATGTACGCTGTCCTTTATGCCGCGACTCAGGGTACTTTTGATGAAGTTCCCGTAGATAAGATCAAACAAGCTGAGGATGCTCTGCTTCGTGAGCTCAAGTCAAAGCATGCCAGGCTTACAGAAACGCTAAATACCGGAGACAAAGTCAGTGACGACCAGAACGCATCTGTTTTGAAAGTTGCCAAAACAGTTGCCGGCACCTATATTACCGCCCCTGCAAAGAAATCCGGCAAGGAATAGGTACGAAACGTGGCCAGCACAATCACCCTTAAACGCCGGATCAGTTCTATCAAAGGCACCAGACAGATCACCAAAGCTATGGAACTGGTGAGTGCCAGCAAGTTACGCCGTGCCCAGGACTATGCTGCCCGGAGCCGAGAGTACCGCGATCTGGCTTATGAACTACTGCAAAAGCTCAATGCTATGGGGGAAGTTGAGAGCCAGCCTTTGTTTCAAAAGCGACCGGTCAAAACCCGCCTCTATATAGTTGTTACAAGCAACACGGGACTTGCCGGGGCCTACAATGCCAATGTATTGAAACTGCTGACTGGGCAGCTACAGGCTGATGACGACTCAAAGGTCAGTAGCCATGTTATAACCATCGGCAGCAAAGGAGCGCAGTTCGTCCGTCGTCTTAGCGACGTTGAACTGGCGGCTGTATATCCGCCCTTTGGTGATCAACCGTCTGCTAATGCCATTCGCCCGCTTTTAAATACCGTTATGGAGCAATACCGGGATGAAGCGGTTGATGAGATTAATATTCTTTATACCAAATTCAAATCGACAATTGTACAGGAAGCAGTCAGCCAGCAGCTTTTGCCCGCCCCTGCTCCGGAGGCATCCGGCGATTCGACCACGATAAGCAACTTTGAACCGGATGTCGAAACAGTCGTCGATCAGACTGTTACGCGACTGGTCGAAGCTCAGATATGGCAGGATGTTCTGGAAAGTCTGGCCAGCGAGCATGCTATGCGCATGATTGCTACCAAAAACGCCACCGATAACGCCAATGACCTTATTGATGATTATACTTTGGCTCTCAACAACGCCCGTCAAGCTGACATTACCCAGGAACTAGCCGAAATTTCAGGCGGCGCAGAGGCACTAAACGGATAATTATAGAAGGAGAAATATAATGACTACAGCAACTAAGGAAAAGACTACAAACGGGAAAATAACGCAGGTAGTGGGCGTGGTGGTGGATATTGAATTTTCCTCCGGCAATCTACCGGCAATTTATAACGCGCTGGAGCTGGAGCATGAAGGCAATGTACTGACACTCGAAGTAGCCCAGCATCTCAGCGAATCAGGCGTACGAGCTATTTCTCTGGGCTCTACAGATGGTCTGGCTCGCGGTACATCGGTCAAAGATACAGGCTCTGCTATAACCGTACCAATCGGTGATAATACGCTGGGACGAATGTTCAATGTTACCGGCCAGCCCATTGACGGCAAAGCCGACAAATTCAGAGAGCGGGCACCGATTCATCGCCTTCCCCCTCCGCTTGTAGATCAGTCCGGCAGTATAGAAATTCTGGAAACAGGCATCAAAGTCATTGATCTGATCTGTCCCATGACCAAAGGTGGCAAAGCCGGCCTGTTCGGTGGCGCAGGAGTGGGCAAAACTGTTTTGATTCAGGAGCTGATCAACAATATTGCCAAATTTCACTCCGGCTACTCTGTCTTTGCCGGTGTCGGTGAGCGTACCCGCGAAGGTAACGACTTATATAATGAGATGCAGGAATCCGGTGTGCTCAAGAATACGTCTCTGGTATTCGGCCAGATGAATGAGCCTCCCGGTGCCCGCTTGCGTGTAGGCCTGAGTGGTCTGACTATTGCCGAGGGCTTTCGTGACAAAGGCAGCGATGTATTGTTGTTTATCGACAATATATTTCGCTACACACAGGCAGGTGCCGAGGTTTCAGCTCTGCTTGGTCGCCTCCCCTCTGCTGTGGGCTACCAGCCTAACCTGGCGCAGGAAATGGGTCAGTTGCAGGAGCGTATTACCTCGACCCGCGAAGGCTCTATTACTTCGGTGCAGGCTGTTTATGTGCCGGCTGATGACCTTACTGACCCTGCTCCGGCAACAACTTTTGCCCACCTCGACTCCACGATCGTACTCAACCGTGCACTGACCGAGATTGGTATCTATCCGGCGGTTGATCCTCTGGACTCAAGCTCAACCATTCTGGATCCGGAAATTGTGGGTGAGGACCACTATGCGGTTGCCCGCGAAGTTCAGCGCGTGTTGCAACGCTATAAGGACCTGCAGGACATCATTGCAATCCTGGGCATGGAAGAACTCTCCGAGGATGACAAACAGCTTGTTGGCCGCGCAAGACGCATACAGCGCTTCCTCAGCCAGCCATTCTTCGTGGCAGAGCAATTCACCAATAACCCCGGCCAGTACGTCAAACTGACAGATACCATCCAGGGTTTCAAAGAAATTCTGGACGGCAAGCACGACAACCTGCCGGAAAGCGCTTTCTACCTGAAGGGCGGGATCAGTGATGTTGTCAAAGCCGGATCCAAAGCGGACAAGCCCAGGGCCGGAGCCAAATAAATGTTTCGTTTCCAGCTGGTCGCTCTGAGCGGTAAGAAATATGACGATGACGTGTACGAAGTCGTCCTGCCGACGCTGGACGGCGAAATTGGAGTGCTGGAACAGCACATGCCATTGGTCAGCGTAGCTACCACCGGTACTATTGCCGTTCGTAAACATCCGAATGATCCCGATACGGCGCGTGAGTATTTTGCCAGTAGTAGTGGCGTAATCGAAATCGACGATAATGTCATGCGTGTACTGGTGGATGAAGCTGACCATGCCGACGAGCTGAATGAAGCCGAAATTCAGAAAGCTCTCGAACGGGCGCTCAAAATGAAAGACGAGGCCAAAGACCAGATGAGTCTGGAACACGCTCAAAGCCTCGTAGACCGTCAAGGAGTCCGCCTGCAAGTCGCCGGCCTCAAAAAGCACTCAAAACGCAGGTATTAATCGTGCGCTAGTATAGCTGGTTGCATAAAATAAAGATTTTCCGGAAGTTTAAAGACCTTGACAGATCTCACTATTGACATAAGCACATGATAAGAGTATAATAGTTAAGGTTAATTTTAATAAAAAGCGACTATATATGCAAATACCTGAATATGGCCCTTTATTTCCCGGAGTTCACTCACCATCGCCGGAAATTTTAGCCGTTACAGATCTCGGAGCTGGTAATATAGGTGCAATTAGTGCTGCTGGTTTGGTGGGACAAGAAAGAGAACAGCTAATTCAGGATGTCGGGAAAGCTAAATATCACTTACCTCCCACAAATCGCTTTCGGTGCGTTGATGGACGAACAGTTGAAGGTGGATTGATTACTTTGCCCGGACATGCTGATCCTCAGCTAGCTGCAGGATTGGGAATGAGCGAGACAGCAAGCGGAATGCTTGTGGTTGAAAAACAGGTAAAACCGATCAGTGAACTACTTGCAGCGAACACAAGGCTGGCAATAATTAATGGCGTGATTGTAGTGGTTCATGGTGATGATGTTCACGGCTTGGAGGGCTGCGGAGGAAATGCAAAAATGCACGATGCAATCGGACTTGCTGCTGAAGTAGGCAATCATGACATTCTGGCCGATAAAGCATGGACATTGGCACGCGGGTTAAAGTTATATCGACTCGGAGTCGTAAAAGACGACATTCACGAGCAACTTCGAAATGCTGATCGCAATGCGAACGATGACAGCCTGTGGGATACAACAGCATCAGAAAATATAGAAATTTCTTTAACTGCCGGAGCGGAGTATGAGGAAGTTATTGACGAACATAGTGAAGTAGTGGTAGTACCCGGTGTCTCGGAAACGGCCTTTGATGAAGAAAGTTTTATGCGTGATCATCCGGGACCGGATGGTACGAGCCGTGAAGCTTTTGTTGCCTCACTCGGTGCCTATACCCGCTGGAAATTAGAAGTGGCACGTAATCAGAGACTTAACATGCGCCAGACGGCTTTAGGTATTATGGGAGTTGTTATTTATAATCTTGCCGTACCAAAAGTATTAACAGCTGAAGAGCAAGGCAACGGAGAAGCTCTTCCGGTTGTAGTTATCGGTTAGTATCCTCGATAAACAGACTCCGCCGGATTTAAATAAGCCGCTTAAAAGTGGTATCATATAATTTGTCTTATGAAAATTACTGTACTTGATTTACCGATTGCTTCTCTGCTGACCAGTAAGGTTGTTTTTGAATACCCTATAGAAAAAATCTGGAATCCGAATGGCATCTCGCTGCAGAAGCGTATAAACACTACTCCTGAATTATTACAAAAGATTGATAAAGTATTAGATCCGGAAAATTTCAAAAAATATATCGTGCCGGTTGATCCAACGGCGCCCACACGTTGTATTGACGGCCGGGGAACTCTGGGCTGGGAAAAATTTGACGCTGATAAAAAGAAATCTCTCGGACCAAAAGTGCCTGGCGGTACTGCGCACGCAGCGCTAACACACCGTGTCGTGAATGTCAGTAATATGCGCAAAGATCTGCGTTTTGAGAAGGATATCGCAGAAGTTGTCAAAAGGTACAAGGAAGTTGGTGTAGGATTCGGGGGGCATGTGGATACGCATCAGCATGGCTGGAATACAGGTTGCGGAGCTGTAGATAATATTAACCTGATACTTGAGAGAATGCAGCGCCCTGAGCCACAGGAACAGATCAGACTATTAACCAGACTGATTATGGGACGCTCTTATGAAGGCTTGCATGTAATGAGTGAAGTTATCGGACGAATGTTGTATCTCGATGCCCTGAAGCCGTCCTATATGCCAAAAGAAGGTGGCGTAATCGGGGGTCAGTTTTTGTATAAAAAAACAGTCGTCGAAGTACTAAGGGGCGAGGCCGCCAGCAACGCCGAAACGGTTCCACAGCTGGCTGGTAACCACGGTGAAGTAGCAATTGTGCTCAATTCAGTCAGCGGTACAACAATCGATACAGATCAGCTTTATTATGATCATGACGGCGAGTTGCAGGTATTTGGCTGGGATTTATGGGAAATGTACGAAGAAGCCGTACGACTTTATCCTTATTCGATGTATATTCCGTACCCGGAACAGAAAGATGCTGTTATTAAACGTATGAAGCATCTTACATCCCGTATTTTACTGGGCATTGCCACTGCCATGGTGCTGACTGACGGTTCGCTTAAACTGGTAACTATTAAATAACTCCGGCCATTAAATCTTCTTCGAATTTAAGGATACCTAGTATGTCCTTTGAATACCCGGCCGTGTCGGGTAAGTCCAGACTTATAATTCTGCCCCAGACGGTCCGAATAAGTGATTTCAACCGGTCCATTTCTTCAGTGCCATAATCAAGTGAAAGACTGAGTAACTTTTCGCTGTCCCCTTTTTCCAGAAAAACAAGTTTACCCTGCACGGGCGCAATTTTCCCCCCATATTCTCTGGATCCATCAACAAGCAGCTTATAGAACAATAATTGCTGTCTGTAACGGTGCAGTTTAAGTGCCTCATATGTATTTGATCCGGCTTTTGGCCATGAACCTGACGCTTTGCCGGTTTTGTAATCGGTAATTGCGACGGTTTTTGCCTCTTTATCGATATCAAGCAAATCGATTTTTCCTTTAAGTCGTATATCACCCAGCATAACATCTTCATAGGCAAAGTCTTTTTCTGCCGCCTGCCCCGATTGGAAAATATGAGAGTCGTTTCTATACAAGTGCTTAATTGCCTGTTCTCCCCGACCTGTCTGTTTGGGCGTTTCTATGTCTCCCAGATGGTAACCAGCCAGATCTGCAGTAAAATAATCATTTGTTTCTGCAAATGCCGGTAGTTTGCCGTGCTTGCTATAGTGATTGTGCAGATACTCCATCGTATGGTGCATGGCGTTTCCGAAAGACGCATTCGGTCCGAGTGCATGCGGAAATCGCAGCAATTGATTCAGCAGGAATGTCCGGGGACCGCCACGGGATACATCGAGGAAAGCATTCAGGTGAGTCGGACTTAACCGATAAGATTGCATAGATTCGCCCAGCGTTTCGCGCCATGATGCTTGTAACGAAGAGTTAATATGGTGGTCATACCACTCGAACTGCAATGTTCGCAGTACGGCTTCGGGTGTTTTTATATGACTTTTTTCCGCCAACAGCAATTTTTTCGCCTGCTCATCAGCAAGCCAGCCAAGCGGTAATGCGGGCTTACCATCATCGCCTGTCTGATAAGTCGCTAATATTAATTCATCACCGGCCCTGGTAAGCGCAACATAGAACAATCGCAGACGTTCGTCATCATTGCTGCCTTTCGGCACTGCTGCAATGTGCGGCGGTAAATTAATCAGATTGGGTCGCGTGCGATTATTTGCCCAGCCACTTTGCACGGCTTTGAGTAAATAAACAGTATTGAATTCCAGGCCTTTAGCTTTATGAGCAGTCATTAGCTGCACGGCAGCCTCGCCTGTTGTAACCGGATGATCATTGACGATGCGGAGTCCTGCGGATTTTGATAGCGTTACATAATCAGTAAAATCTTTGAGCAGCAGTGTCCGTGTGCCTGCATATTCCCGGATGTGCCTTCGCAGGGCCACAAGCCCTGTGAGCAGATACAGATATGCACCCGAATTTTTGCTGTCATTAAAGTAGTATCGTCTATAAGGGGAGTCAAAAGATGACTTTGGCTGCTCTTCGCTCCCTATAAGATAATCCAGCATTGATTCCAGCGGTGTATGGCGGGCCATTACCGACTGCTCAATAAGCCAGACGGCAATAGCCTGAAGTTTCTTATTGCTGCCGGATTGAATAACTTCCAGCCAACTGGTTCGGTTTTTATGAGCTTCCAGGCTGATCTGCCATAGTTCCTGTGGATCAATTCCCCACCAGGGCAGACTTAATAGTTCAGGCAGCTGCGCATTCACTCTGTACATATCCTGGCTCATAAGCCGCTCTATGATTTCACCCAGCAGGCAAAGCTCGCGGATATGTTTCTCTTCCAATACATCCTGCCTTCGTTCGTAACGAGTAGCTATCTGTAGCGCATCGAGATGAGGCACCAAAGCTTCAAGATGCGCATGACGTGGCCCGAGAACTGCGATTGTTGCGGGATCCTGGCCATTCACAATGCGTTGCTTTATCTCTCGTGCAACTTCTGAGAGACTACCGGATTCAGTGGCTGCCTGAACTAAGCGAACATCCGGACCGGCTTCGTTGTCAGTATGAAGTTCTTTATTTATGGATTCATAATTTGTTTCGAGTCTGTCGGCTCCCTGTACTATAACGGATCGTGAAAATGCCACAATTTCGGGAGTGGACCGATAATTTTGTGTAAGTATTACGGTCTCTGTTTCCCGCCAGCGATTCAAAAAATCCAAAACATTTGAAATATAAGCTCCCTGAAAGCCATAGATTGCCTGATCATCGTCCCCTACCACCATTAAATTCGGTTTGCCTTCATGTACCGGATTGTCAGCTATTATGTCCAGAATCTGCTGTTGCACGCCACTGGTGTCCTGGTATTCGTCAACCATTATGTACAAAAATTGCTCCTGAAGATCTGCCAGCAGGTCTTTGCTGGTGCGAAGTACATGCAACGTGGTCATCAACAGGTCGTCATAGTCAACAAATCCGGATTTATTCATTGCGTCCTGATATTGCTCATATACTTCTGCGAGAGCCAATAGCTTCTCATAATCTTTTGTGCTTCGCGCAATAAATACACCTTCACCTGATTTAGTAAGCCAGCTATTTTTCCACGCGGTAATTGGTTTGGTAGATAGTTTTCCGTCTTCGATTGCATGGCTGAGCGCTTCACTAAGCTCCAGCCGGCAACGCACACCAAGTTCGCTTTTGGGTGTGACAGGCAATGATTCCAGCAATGATTCGAATAAAGAAATGCTTTTGGCATTGATTGTTTTGAGTTCAGTCAAATGTGAACCTAATGCATGATTGCATTCCCTGATCCACTCATTATCAAGTTTGCAAATCTCACGTAAACGCTCCGGCTTTATTCCCGCCTGCTTGAGCTGACTGATACGACTCATGGAGTCTTTCAAATATACGTAATCGCCGTCATTTGTACTCGCCAGGGGGCTTTTGTGTGCCAGACGCTCAAAAACAGAACTGTATATCTGATACCGCATGACATCATCAACCTGAACATAATCAAAAAAATGTCTGAAATATTCGGGATAGGTACGCATGGCCCACGCCCCGAAGCCATGGAATGTATGGATATGCATTTTATAGGCATCTTCACCGGTCAGTTCAACAATGCGTTCCTGCATTACACGCTGGCCGGATTCCGTAAAGGTAAGACAAAGTATATTGGCCGGCATTGCATCTGTTTCGCGCAGAATGTTTACTGCTCTTGTAGTAAGCAGCGTTGTTTTGCCTGTTCCGGGTCCGGCCAATACGAGCAGAGGGCCGTCGAGATGGTCAACTGCCTGCTTTTGCGCAGCGTTTAGCTGTTTATACTCATTCTCAAAATCTGCCATATATTATCTTTATATTGTATAGCAAACCTTTCAACCATCAGATTCTGGGTTGAAGATTCCTGATAACTGTTTTGACTTCTTTGAGCTTATTAATTAGTTTATTTTTAAAATTGGGGTTATTTCTGTCCTGTTGCCAGTGGGATGCTTCCTCAAGATACGAAACAGCCAGATCTACGAATACACCATTCGTCCAGCCAAAGCCCAGCTGAGGAGGATAAAGACCAGGCTCAGGAGTTCTGTCAATATTAGTAACATTGTAAGCTTCGCGGAATACGCCATGCTCGAGGAAGTACGCCATGTTTGTTTCCAGCCACTTGCGGGCTATTTCACCCGCTTGCTCATGATAACCATAGCGTTCCAGTCCCCGGACCACCAGCCAATGCAGTGGTGCCCACCCGTTCGGGTAGGACCACTGGTGATTTGGAGTTCCCTCAACCGGTATTTCGGTTGGTTTAGTAGTGGTAGATAATCCTCCGACTTGCATAAATTTATCCAGATTATGAACCAGTCTTGCAGCTTGCTCTTCTGATGCCATGCCGGTCCACAGCGGATAAAAACCGGCTAATGACCATATTTCACCCTGCTTCTCCTTATGAAAATTATAATCAAAATAAAAACCTTTTTCTTCGTTCCATAGATAATTATTAACAGTTTCTTTGCGCTCGGTTGCCTTGCGTTCCCATCTTTCGGAACTCGACATATCGCCCAGCAATGATGAGGCGCGTGCAAAATCAGACTCGTACTTATAAAGCAAAGAATTCAGATCAATAGGTATATAAGATAAGCAGGCGTCGGAAAACCGTGTAGTTGTGTCCCATCCGGCTTCTGCCTCAGCTAACCCATCGATAACGTTTATATCATAGTAGCGGCTCAATCCATGGAACACATTTCTCCAGTTGGGCTGTTTGTCCGCCATCCAAACCGTGTTGTATTCATACTCCGCTGTAGCTATGCTTTGCTGTAGCCATACCAGATCTTTTTTGTACTCATAGATATCCATAATATAACTGGTAAGAATCGGAGGTTGCGACCGGCTGGTATAATACAATCGGCTGCCATTGGGTATAATATCGAACTTTCGACCCATGTACATAAGGTTCTCGAGCATGCCGGAAGCTAGTTTTTTGTGTTTGCCACGCAGTAATCCCTGAGCTATAAGATAACTGTCCCAGTAGTACATTTCATCAAATGTGAAACCGGAGCTGGCGCGGGCACTGGGTACAATATACGGATATGGCAGACCAATGAGAGTTCCCTTGTTTTCCGGCTCAAAACGGCGAAGCTCGCGCCATTTGTGCTCAATATAATCCAAAGCACTCCGAACATTAGCTTTGTCGAAAACCTCGGTTGACACAGGTTGTTTGTGCTTATCAGACATCCTAACACTATAAAGATTAATAAGGGTAACCGCAACTGGCAAAATAAGCATTATTATGCTATCGCTTGCTAGTAAACTTAGTTTGTGATATTTTTGAGTTTGAGACAGAAAAAAGGGCCTAAGGAGTTTTAGCATGGGAATTCAGACTAGCAGTCCAGCAGAGCAATTGGGGGGGCGTTTGTCCGAAGATATTAAGCAAACTGCTTTAATATTAGAGGCCCAAGGCATTGAAGTTGGTAACGGAACCTCGGCAAGTTACCCAGAAGATAGTCCGGAGTTTGAAAAATTAGTTCATAGTAGTGTGGATATTACGAGACGTTGGTACGGAGCGGTACTTCGAGCTACTGTGCTAAACGTCACAGGAAGTATAACAGAAGTTAAAACCGACTCCCCAAATACCCATAAAGTTACTAAACTGCCGCGAATTGTCGGAACAATACAAGAAATTAATGCCGATGAAGGCAGTATTGAAGTGTCAGTAGGACAAAGCGAATATCTTTTTCATCTACATGTGGCTGGCCTTGTCGGTATAGCCGTCGGACAAGATAATAGAGGTTCGGACGGCCTGAAACTTGAAGTGCTTCGCTTTAAACATAGACGGCCCATTTCACACATTATGCAAGAACCTTGGGCGCCCATAGCTTAGCCCAGCCATTCCCTTGCGTTTTGAAAGATTTTGAACCACGGGCTTTCTTCGCCCCAATCATTTGGGTGCCAGGAAAGCTGTTTGGACAGGAAAGCCCGCTCAGGATGAGGCATCAGAATGGTGGCTCGTCCATCGCGGGTAGTCAATGCGGTAATACCCTTCCCGGAGCCATTTGGATTAAGGGGATACTCTTCAGTAACTTTACCGTAGTTATTGACATACTGCAGAGGCACTAATTTATCATTCAGCACTCTGTCTGACGAAAAGTTAGCATCAAATACTGCCTGTCCTTCGCCATGCGCGACCGGAATCGGTAAAACTGAACCAGCCATATCTTTGAAAAATATTGACGGACTGTCGCTGATCTTGACGCTAACCAGACGGGCTTCATAACGCCCTGAAATGTTTTGCAAAAATTCAGGCCAGTGATCAGTGCCCGGGATAAGCTCTTTTAGGGCTGAGAGCATCTGACAACCATTACAGACGCCTAGTGACAATGTATCAGGGCGTTCAAAAAATTGTCGGAATTCCTGTCGCAATTTTGTATTAAACAAAATAGACTTAGCCCAGCCTTCACCTGCTCCCAGAACGTCTCCATAGCTAAAGCCACCGCAAGCTGCCAGAAGTGAGAAGCCATCCAAAGAATGTTTGCCCGAGATCAGATCTGACATATGAACATCAATTGCAACGAATCCGGCTTTTTCAAACGCTGCGGCCATCTCAACCTGTCCGTTGATTCCCTGCTCACGCAAGATAGCCGCTTTTGGGCGGGTTTTGTAGGTATTCTCAGATAATTTAAATGAAACGTGAGTAGAAAGTCCCGGGTCTCCATTATCACGGATTGCTTCAAATTCCTGCCTGGCAGATGCCGGGTTGTCCCGTAATTTCTGAACATGATAACTCGTTTCGGCCCACCACGATTCCAGCTTAGCGCGAGAAGAGCGATATATTTCTTTATCATTACTTCGGATAATAACATCTTGTTTTTTTGTCGGTCGCCCTATTGCGTGAACATGATTTCCCAGTGCGGCGGTGATTTTTTCTAAAACAAATGCTTCGTCAGCCATCGCTACCTGGATAACAGCTCCAAGCTCCTCGCTAAACAATTTTTCTATTTCTGATCCCGAAGTATTGATGTTAATGTCCAGACCACAACGACCCGCAAATGCCATCTCGACAAGCGTGGTAAATAATCCGCCATCCGAACGATCGTGGTAAGCCAGTATTTTATCAGCTTTACTTAATGCCTGAATAATTTCAAAAAATTGTCGGAGCGAATCAGGATCAATATCAGGAGAGTCATTTCCGGTTTGATTGTATGCCTGTGCAAATGACGAACCGCCTAAACGATTCTTTCCCAGCCCCAGATCAACATATATCAGACTGCTTATTTCTTTTTTGAGCTCCGGCGTCAATACTTTTGAGGTGTCGGTTACAGGACTAAATGCGCTGACAATGAGTGATAATGGCGATGAGACTGACTTCGCTTTGCCATCTTCTTCCCAGGTGGCCCGCATACTGAGTGAATCTTTACCGACAGGTACACAAATTCCGAGTTCGGGACAGAAATCCTCACCAAGAGCCTTGACACTTTCGAATAGCTTTTCATCCTCGGAACCATATCCTGCTGCGGCCATCCAATTGGCTGAAAGTTTGATATCAGATAATCCAGCAATCGGTGCCGCAACAATATTAGTGAGCGCTTCGCCAACTGCAATGCGAACCGATGCCGGAGCATTTATAAGACCCAAAGGTGTTCGTTCTCCAACCGCCATGGCCTCGCCAGCATTTCCCTCATAGGAGGCGGCGGTTACGGCAACATCGCTGACAGGCACCTGCCAAGGTCCTGTCATCTGATCGCGCACACTGAGGCCGCCAACCGTACGATCACCGATAGTGATCAGAAATTTTTTGCTGCCAACAGCCGGCATATGCAGCACGCGTTTTACGGCGTCATTCAAGTCTGTTTTGCTGAGACTGATATCTGCGAATTGCTGTTCGACATGCTTAAATGAGCGAATCATTTTGGGCGGGTTACCAAATATGAGATTGAGAGGAATGTTCACAGGAGTATTTCCGAAAAGCTCATCATGAACCACCAGGTTTTGTTCATCAGTAGCGGTGCCGACTACTGCAAACGGACAGCGCTCTTTTTTGCACAGATTTTCAAAACGAAGCAGGTCTTTCCCATTAATAGCCAGGACGTAGCGCTCCTGAGCTTCGTTGCACCAGATTTCCAACGGTGTCATACCAGGTTCGGTGCAAGGTACTTTTCGTAGTTCAATCATTGCTCCTAAATTATTATCATGCACAAGCTCGGGCAAAGCATTTGATAAGCCCCCGGCACCAACATCATGAATAGAAATAATCGGATTATCATCATCGCTCCGGCAGGCGCTTATGACTTCTTGTGCCCGACGCTGCATTTCGCCGTTGCCACGTTGGACTGATGCAAAGTCCAGCTCGTCTTTGCTTTCTCCGCTCTGCATGCTGGAAGCAGCACCCCCGCCGAGGCCGATAAGCATTGCAGGCCCGCCCAGCACAATCAATTTATCGCCGGCAGTTATTTTATTTTTATGAACATATTTATCTCTGATATTACCAAGCCCGCCTGCTATCATAAGCGGTTTGTGATATCCCCATCTGCTGCCATCCACATCCTGCTCATAGGTCCGGAAGTAACCACCCAGGTTTACGCGGCCAAATTCATTCGCAAAAGCCGCTCCCCCCAAAGGCGCTTCAATCATGATTTCCAGTGGTGAGCTGAAAAGCTTCGGCTTACCGTAATTTGATTCCCATGGCTGGGGTAAAGTTTTCAGATTGAGGTTAGAAACGCTGAAACCTGTAAAACCCATTTTAGATTCTGCTCCCCGACCGGTAGCTCCTTCATCACGTATTTCACCGCCTATGCCTGTAGCTGCCCCTGCATAGGGTGAAATAGCAGTCGGATGATTATGTGTTTCCGCTTTAATGACAAGATGTGCTGGTTCATCGTGTTGGGAGTATTCACCTTTGGCATTCGGATAAAACTGCTTAACTTCCGGACCCTTCAGCACCGCCGCATTATCTTTATAGGCCGATAGTACACCTTCCGGAGACTTGTCATATGTATTCCTGATCATCTTGAACAGACTGTTGGGTTGCTCTTTTCCATCTACGACCCATCCCGCATTGAAGATCTTGTGACGGCAGTGCTCACTGTTTACCACGGCGAACATCATCAGCTCAACATCGGTCGGATTACGTTTGATAGCTATATATGATCCAGCGAGATATGTTATTTCATCATCAGATAGCGCAAGTCCCAGGTTCTTATTAGCTGAATAGAGTGCTTCTTCACCTTCTTTTAATAACGGAATTTCACGGTATGGCTTAGGCACATGCGATTCGAAAAAGATTGCCGCATGATCAATAGAATCAAATACAGATTCCGTCATACGATCGTGCAACAGCTTGCTGACCTTTGTCCGGTCGAAAGGTGAACCGGCTTCGACGTAGTATGCGATACCGCGCTCAATGCGTTGTACAACTTCCAGGCCGCTGTTTTTGGCGATATCAGTAGCTTTGGATGACCACGGAGAAATAGTGCCCAATCGTGGCACGACAAGGAATAATTCTCCGGTTGGTTTATCGGTAAAAGGCGTACCGTAAGTTAACAGAGCCTGTAATTTTTTTCTGTCACTGAGGTTCAGTTTTCCGGAAATGTCGACAAAATGTATGTACTCCGCTGTAATTCCCTTAATGCCGCTTTGCAGTTCTGCGCACTCTGTCAGTAGTTTTTTCTGTTGAAATGGGCTAAGTGCCGCGATACCTGCAAATCGCTCTGTCATTAACTGATTGTCCCCTTTGTTTCTGATACTAGTATAACAGGGTACTATCGAACAGTTAAAGTCTTTGAATCAAACGTGATGTTTTTTGGCAGAATGACGACTTGCTTCGGACCGACTTCTACTCGTCCGGCTATCCAGGATTTAAAACCAACTTTAGCACTGACTTCCTGAGCTTTCTGTGCGTCAGCTTCCGGTAGATATATAGCGTAGCCGGCGCCCATATTGTAGTTTGCGTACATTTCTTCCGCGTTGTTTCCGCTCTGCCCTGCTATAAAATCAAATACTTCCTGTGCAGGTGGCACCACATGCATAATATAGCTATATTCCGCTGTGGCGCGCATTAATTTGCGCCAGCCGTGTCCCGTAATATTCGATAAATAATGAATGTCTATGCCGGCGTTAAACAAAGCCTCCACCAGACCTGCGTACAAATGTGTGGGTGTTGATAATGCTTCACCGTAGCTTAAATCCCCTGAAAATCTGGTAGCATAACCTTCGGGTAGCTTATGGGCGATTTCTCTCGTCATGCTGATGCCATTGGCATGTACGCCGCTGGATTCTATCAGTAAAATTACATCACCGGCTTTCAGGTTCTTCTCGCTGACAAGCCGTTTTTTGTCTCTGATCACGCCAAAGGCAGAGCCGGCCAGTTCCAGTCTGCCATCTTTTACGATTCCTGGTAGTGACTGTGTCTCGCCACCGCCCCATGTAATTTTGGCCTGATCACAGGCCCCTCTCCAGCCTTTTATGAAATCTTCGGTTATTTTATTATCAGCCAGCCATGCGTAAGAACTCGAAGACCAGTAAGCATTACTGACAACCGGAGTAGCACCGACACTCACCAGATCATTCACAAATGTAGCTACTGTGTCCTGTGCAATCTGCGCAAAAAATGATTTACCGGTTGCTTCATAAATAGATTGGGTAATAAGGCTTTTGGTACCTAATCCTTCCTGAACCAAAGCACCGTACATATCGCCCATATCGAATACATAAGCCGACTCCCCTCGTGTTCCGTCGACTTCTTTGAAGCCAAATGGCATGTTTGAAGCGGTTGCCAATCCCTCTTTCTGGGCCAGAATCTTAGCCGGATCCGCAACGTCATAGTCGACCATTGCATGATAATCAAGTTTTTTACTCATTCAAAGCATCCCCATCTAATATTAAGTATATACTACAATTACATGACACGGATGGTTATGCTACACTGTTAAGTAATGAGGAAAGCGCTTTAGTGAAGACGACTGTAAACCGACGTATACAGATTCTGGCAGGCAGTCACCATCCGGAACTTGCCACTAATGTTGCTACAAGACTGGGCATGAAGCTCAGCGGTACAAATCTTCAGCATTTTGCTAACGGTGAAATAAAATGTCGTTTGGATGAGTCAGTCCGCGGCTCCGATGTGTTTATCTTTCAGACACATGATAAGCCCGTTGGGGAAGCAATTTTTGAGCAGGCTATGCTGATAGATGCCGCGAAGCGCGCTTCGGCCAAACATATTACTGCTGTCTGTCCGTTCTTTGGTTATGCCCGTCAGGATCGCAAGTCAGCAGGACGCGAGCCCATTACAGCACGTCTGGTTGTTGATATGCTGGCTGTTGCCGGTGCACATCGGATCGTGGGGGTTGATCTGCACTCCGGACAGATTCAGGGCTTCTTTAACGGTCCTTTTGATCACTTAGTTGCCTTACCCGCTTTGGCTGCTCATCTGAAAGAACGATTCGGCAAAGACTGCATGGTTGTGTCTCCTGACGCCGGCCGCGTGAAGCTGACCGAACGCTACGCATCACGTCTCGGCGTTGATCTGGCAATAGTACATAAAAAAAGACCGGGCAACAATCAATCTAAAGTTCTTGGCATCATCGGCGACGTACGGGACCAACACTGTATTATTGTAGATGACATGATCGATACAGGGGGCACACTTTGCGCTGCAGCGGCAGCACTTATGGAAAATGGTGCCAAATCAGTGTCCGCTGTTGCGACCCATGGTTTGTTTTCTGAGCCGGCTATCGAACGTCTCAAGGTCTCGCCTATAATAAATATTATAGTCACAGACACGCTTCCATTGCCTAATCATGGCAACCCGCTCTCAAATGTCGAGGTAGTATCTGTTGTTGATCTGATCGCTGATGCCATACAGGCAATTTTTGAAAAAGGCTCCGTTTCTGCCATATTTGACGGCGAGCACCACCACTAAATTTTAAGGCTGATCCGGAATGCCGTATAAATTTTTTTCTAAAAACGGGCAGGTTTTGCCTGCCCGTCAGGCAGTAGTCCCGATAGATAATATTGCATTTGCCTATGGCTTCGGCGTTTACGAGACGATTCGTGTAGATAAAGGAACTATTTATTTTCCCAATGAACACCTGGGTCGGTTATTGCAATCGGCTCAAATAATCGGTCTTGAACATCGATTTAATATTGCCGGCATTAATGATTCTATTAGCGAGCTTATTCAGAAAAATAAGACGGATACCTGCAATATTAAAATTTTGCTAGTCGGTGGTGCCTCAAAAGATCAGGCAAACCTGTATATTATGTGCCTAAATCCGCTGTTTCCGGACCGCAAACTTTATCGTGATGGCGCCAAACTTATAACATACGAAGCAGAACGACCATTCGCACATGCAAAAAGTCTGAATATGTTACAAAGCTATCTTGCTTATCGTCAGGCAAAAGAGAATGATGCATATGATGCCCTGCTGATTGATCGAAACGGGCATATTACGGAAGGAACACGTACCAATTTCTTTGTTGTTATCGGCAGAACACTAATCAGCCCGCCGGAAGATAAAATATTAATGGGTGTTATGCGCAAAATAGTGCTGAAAGTAGCTCAGGAAAATAACTTTAAGATCAGACAGTTCAGTATTAAACCAACTGATCTGGAAAACTATGATAGTGCATTCCTTACCAGCACTTCATCCAAAATAATGCCTGTAAAATCGATAGACGGTAATATTTTTACAAATAGTTCACCCGAACTTCGTGAATTAATGAAAATGACCGGAGAATTTTTAACGAATTGTAAGGGTGAGCTAAGCTAACCGTCGACCGATGTCTGTACGATATTGCATGCCTTCGAATTTTACAACATCTATAGCCTTGTATGCTCTGGAAAGCGCTAGATCCAGCGTATCACCTGTGGCTGTAATGGCCAGCACGCGGCCGCCGGCGGTTTTGAAGCCATCCTCATCCTTTGTGGTGCCAGCGTGAAATACGACTATATCATCCATTTCCCCCACCTCGTCTAAACCACTGATAGGTAATCCCTTTGTACAATCCCCAGGATAACCGTCGGAAGCCATAACTACGCAGACGGCAAATCCTGAGCGCCAGAAAATTTGACTTGGATCGAGCGTACCGTTGACGCAAGCAGTTAAGATTTCGTACAGATCGCAGTCGAGCAACCTCATATAGACTTCGGCTTCCGGATCGCCGAAGCGGGCGTTAAACTCTATTACTTTCGGATTGTCACCGTCAATCATTAACCCCGGATACAAACAGCCGATAAACGGCGTTCCCATAGATGCTAAGCCGTTTAAGGCCGGCGCTACAACTGCATTCCTTACCTGCTTCATGTGTGATTCCGTGACCCATGGGACCGGCGCAATTACGCCCATGCCGCCGGTATTCGGTCCTTTGTCGCCGTCATAAATCTGTTTATGATCCTGTGAGCTCGGAAATAACACAAAATTCTGTCCATCCGATAGTGCATGTGTAGAAACTTCCTGTCCCTTCAGAAAGTCTTCGATAACAACTTTGGATCCGGCTTCGCCAAAAATTTTCTGAATCATTATCTGGTCGATTACTTCCTGCACCTGATTGAATGTCTCGCATATTACTACGCCCTTACCGGCGGCCAGACCATCGGCCTTAATCACCACCGGCAATGGCCGGCTTTTTGCATATTCTAAGGTTGCAACAGGATCATTAAAGTTTTTATATTCTGCAGTTGGAATATTCTGTTTTTCCATCAGATCTTTAGAAAAAGTCTTGGATGATTCAATTAGTGTGGCCGCCTTCGTTGATCCGAAGATCTGCATACCAGCAGCCTGAAAAGCGTCGACTACTCCGGCTTCAGAGGCAACCTCCTGGCCAACAACCGTGAAATCAATATTGTTCTGCTGTGCAAACTCCAGAAGTTTTCCGACATCAGTAAATCCGATTGGCACATTCTCTGCAACCAGAGCAGTGCCTGCGTTTCCGGGAGCTACGTATATTTTGTTCACATGTTTTGATTGTTTCAGCTTCCACGCCAAAGCATGTTCCCGTCCTCCGCCGCCAATTATAAGTATAGCGGCCATAGATTATAGCTCCTTTCTGCTAAGAAATTCCTGCCGATTTTTTATAAAATCAGCCAGATCTCCGGCAATATATTGCTTTTCTACCGCCTGCACGCGTTTCTGCAAACTTTGCGGCGTATCATCTGGCGTAACCACGGTTTTATGTTCGACAACAGCCGGTCCTTCGTCGTAATCATTCGCCACGACATGTAGCGTTTGTCCGGCATAAGAAAGTCGCTCAGCAATTACATAGTCTGCGACCAGCATTCCGTGGAGCCCTTTTGTCTCAGGCAAAAGCCCCGGGTGTGTATTAAGCATGCGACTTTGGTATGCTTTGGTATATTCCGGACGCCAGCCGAATTTATGTACCAGATTAGGACCAATTTTTTTCATATAACCCAGAAGCACGATCAGATCGAAGTTTCCTTTGCCAAGTAAATTTAGCAGAGCTAATTCTTCGCTCACTGTTTGACAGCCAGGTGTGACTATCTCGTCCGGTTTAGCCGGATGAGTAAGCCTGCTGATGTAGCATGATTCAACAGATAGCTTTAGTTCATGATTCAGGTCAGCAATTTTTTTGAATACCCCGGCTGATTTATTATTAGAAATAACCATCCTGACGCGCGGGGCATCGCTATGCCCTGCCCAGGCACGAATAATTGTCTCCGTTGTTGTGCCTTCGCCTGACGCCAGAACAGCAACAGACGGATTTTTCATATGTTAATTTTTTTTACAGAGTCGACAGGCTGGAATTTTACCGCTGTATCATTATGTACAGGATTATGTGTTGCGGCCCCGGTTTTGATCATCTTTATTCCCTTTGCACGTTTGCCGATACTTATCGGATAAATGCCGTCGAAACATGATGTAGAAAAAGTATCGCCCGGCAAACCTGTAGCCTCAATCATGCCATCATATGACAAAAAGTGCAATGAGTCAGCTCCCAGATATTCACACATTTCAGCTACGCTCATCCCGGCACCTATAAGCTCTGATTGATCGGGTGTGTTAATACCATAAAAATCAGGGTATCTGATGGGCGGACAGGTGATCAACAGGTGCAACTCTTTGGCACCGGCATCTTTTAGCATCTGCACAACCTGTCGTACGGTTGTGCCACGGACGATCGAATCATCTACCATAACAACCCGTCGTCCCTTGATACTACCTACCACAGGATTAAGTTTAATTTTAAGATCGCGCTTGCGAAGCTCCTCTGTCGGTCTGATAAAGGTACGGTTGATGTACCGGTTTTTGATAAGTCCCATCTCGAAGCGCATACCTGTTCCCTGTGAATAGCCCAGAGCCGCCGGTATACCGGAGTCCGGCACCGGCACAACAATATCGGCATCAATCGGGAATTCCCTGGCCATCTGACGTCCGAAATTTTCACGTACGTGATGCACGTTACGCCCCATGAGTACACTGTCAGGTCGGGCAAAATAAACGAATTCAAATATATCCAGCTTTGGATTTGGTTTTGCGACCTGATGTGATGTCAGACCATTTTTATCTATAACAACCAGCTCGCCGGGTGCTACATCCCGCAAGAAGGTTGCTCCCACCGTATCCAGTGCACAGGTCTCAGAAGCAATAACGTACCCTCCTTTTGGCAATGTTCCGATAGACAGCGGCCGGATACCGCATACATCACGAAATGCAATCAGTTTATCGGCATCAAGAGCCAGTGAAGAGAATACTCCTGTAAATAGCGGGTAAGCTTTGATAATAGCTTGTTCCAGACTCTCTCCGTCAATCATATAACATTCAATAGCCTTGCTCATCATCAGGGAATCATTTAATAAATCTGTGTCAATCCCCCTGTCTTTCAAAAACTCTTCAAGTCTGGTCCAGTCGGGCAGATTACCGTTGTGGGCATATGCAAACTGAGTGTTTTCGTCGACACTTATCACCGGCTGGTTAAAGAAGGTGTCAGTACCTCCGGATGTTGAGTAACGATTGTGTCCGATTGCCAGAAGTCCGGGCAAATTATCCAGATCTTCATCTTTGTACACATTTGATACCAAACCAAAGCCGGTATGGCGATGCAGCTTTTTACCGTCAGAACTTGCTATACCTGAGCTTTCCTGTCCACGATGCTGCAAAGCCCAAAGGCCGTAAAATGATAATCTGGCAGCCTCGGGCGCACCATAAACTCCGAAAACAGCGCATTTTTCCTGAAGTCCTAAATCTTTGGAAATATTAAATCCTGTCGCCGACATTTATCCCCTTTTTCATTTAACCCTCGTGCACCAACAATTACTTCAATTATAACATTTACGCTTTTGTAGCTGCAAGAGTGGTTTGCCTCAGCAGGATTGCGGTAGTAACCGGCCCTACTCCGCCCGGCACAGGGGATAACGTTATATCTTTATCCTGAAAAGCTTGTTCGTCTACATCGCCAACCAGATTGCCTGCTACGTCAACATTTGTTCCGACATCAATCACAACTGAGTCTTTGCCTACGAAGTCACTGGTTACAAATTTTGCTTTGCCTATAGCTACTACCAATACATCTGCCTGACGGGCGACATCGGCCAGATCTTTTGTACGTGAGTGACAGATGGTGACTGTGGCATTCTGATCCAGCAGTAAATGCGCCACAGGCTTGCCGACAACACGGCTGCGCCCTATTACAACGGCTTGTTTGCCTTTCAGATCAACTTGGTGAGACCTGAGCAATTCCATTATGGCCAGAGCTGTAGCCGGAGCAAAGGCTTCAAGTCCGCTGACTAATCTGCCCAGACTTACAGGATTAGCACCATCAATATCTTTGGCGACAGGTATAAGTTCCAGTAAACTATCGATATCTACATTCTCAGGTAGCGGAGTTTGAAGTATTATACCGTGAATGTTTTTATCATTGGCTATACGAACAAGCTCACCGGCAATCCCGACCTGCGTAGCATCAGAACCCAGGTCAATAATTTTACATTCTATACCAACCTGTTCAGCTTTTTTGGCTATAGAACGAACATACCATTGTGCTGATTCGTCATCCGTTGCAACAATTATGGCCAGCGTCACAGATTTTTGTGCGGCCAGCACAGCGGTTTCTTCCAGGATGGATTTTGCCAGGCTACGGCCATCCAGCAGATTCATCAGATATTTTTTCCGATCTTGCCGCGAACCTGTTCTACCACCATGTTGGCAATACTCATGGCATTTGCAGCGTCGTGAATTGCCCCGCTAAGCGTTCTTTTGACTTCCTCATCTGTAATTGCCTGCCGGTTAATTTCTATATTAACTATCGAAGACTCAAGTGCCGAGCTGGCCATACTCGCTGCCACAGCTACATCGGATATGACATTCGGGTTGCCGGCTTCTACCAACTCTACACAGATTTCTACGAGGCGTCGTGTTAACTGGGCAATTTTTACCGGAGGCTCAGCTGCTCCGGAAAGTGCTGCCTGGATAGCTTCTGCTTTAGCTACTTTTTCTTCTGTAGATTCACCCGGAAGTTTGTAGGCGTCACCCACTCCTGCATAGGCATTTGCATCCTCCGAAGCAAGTGCCAGTGCCTGCAAACGCAGGGTTTGCGCCTGAGCAGCTAAGTCGCTCATTCTTACTTCACGGTCCGCCCATTTCGGTCCTGTAGTATAAATCGTAACCATACCGATCAGTCCTGCAGATGTAGCCGCTGCTATAGCAGCTACTGCCCCGCCCCCCGGAGTAGGTGTTCTTGCTGCCAACTCGCTCAACCAGTCTTCTAAAGTTTGTTGATTCATATTAATAACTTATCCGATTATTTTTTGCCAGCCTTCGGACTGAAGCTTCTGGTCTGATTCTAATACCTTGTCGTGTTGTTCTTTTCGAAACGCAGCGTAGCGAATTGCCAGTTCAGGATTATTAAGCGCAAGGACTTCTATAGCGAAAAGACCAGCGTTTTTACCACCATTTTCGGGCATTGTTGCAAGTGGTATGCCGGGAGGCATGGCTACATTCGAAAACAAAGCTTCGTGATCATGTCCGTCACGCTTTACAGGAATAGCCAGCACAGGAAGGATTGTGTTGGCTGCCATTACGCCTGCCAGATGTGAAGACATGCCCGCACCCGCGATAATAATTTTGAGACCACGGTCAGATGCTGTACGAACCCATTCTACTGCTTCATCCGGAGTGCGGTGAGCTGATAACACACGGATTTCGTATTCAATGCCAAACTCTTCCAGTACTTTTGCCGAAGCGCTAAAAATATCCAGATCAGAAATCGATCCCATTACAATGCCTGCCTGTGCCATAGTATTTTTCTCCTTTATAGTATTCATAATAGCAGAAGCTTTACCCGCGTGCTTCAAAAAGTTACAATAGAAATAACATGGGAGACACAATCACACGCACAGATTTTACATTTCCCGGGCAAACAGCGGCGTATCATGGTAAAGTCCGCGACGTCTACACTATTGGTAACGACCAGGTTGTTATAGTTGCGAGTGATCGGATTTCGGCTTTTGATGTGATTTTGTCCCGGGGTATACCGCATAAGGGTCAGATGCTTAATCAGCTCTCAGCATACTTTCTGGATGCCACCAAAGATATTGTTCCGAACTGGCTGCAGGCAATGCCGGACCCCAATGTTAGCGCCGGACTACGGGCTGAACCCGTTATGATCGAGTTGATTATACGTAGCTGTCTGGTCGGCCATGCATGGCGTGAGTATCAGGATGGCAAACGGGAATTATCAGGTGCTGTTATGCCCGATGGAATGTCAGAGTATGATCTCTTTCCAGAACCACTTATAACACCGACAACCAAGGCCGACGAGGGTCATGATGAAGATATTACTGAAGCAGAGATTTTTGAACAGGGTCTGGCGACACCAGAGGAATGGCAACAGCTCAAAGACTATATGAAGAAATTATTTGCCCGCGGTCAGGAAATGGCCCGTGTCCGGGGCCTGGTACTGGCTGATACTAAGTACGAGTTCGGCCGGCTTGACGGCAAGCTTATTCTGATTGATGAAGTGCATACTCCTGATTCGTCACGATACTTTTATGCTGATGGATATGATACATATACTGGCGGCGATAAAAGCGTAAAACCCAGGCAGTTATCCAAAGAATTTGTGCGGGAATGGCTGATGGATCAGGGATTCAGCGGCCGGGATGGACAGACAATGCCTGAACTGACTGACGAGTTCGTACAAAGTGTATCCGACCGATATATGGAGCTCTACGAAGAAATGACAGGTCAGAAATTTGTCAAAGCACCAACGGATAACATCCTGAAGCGTATTGAAAATAGCGTTAACGAATACCTAAAAAAGAGTACTGCGTGAAGCCCGTTATTCTGCCTGATCCTTCTGGCACACCCAACTACAACAGTATTGATCCGCTGGACGGACGTTATTACGAACAGGAACTTGCCCGTTACCTGTCAGAACGCAGCCGAATTGCCTATCAGGCATATGTTGAAACCGCCCTGGCACATACTTTGGCAGATGTTAGTATCTGTACTCCGGAAATTGCAAATCAGATCGAAGATGCTGCCAGCAAAATTACAGTGGAGGAAGTATACGAGCAGGAAAAGACAACAAAACATGACATCAAGGCACTGGTCAACTGTATTAAGGCTGGAATCAGTGATGAAGCCAAGCCGTATGTTCACTTCGGCGCCACTTCATATGACATTATTGCTACTGCCAATGCTTTACAGATGCGCGATGTTATTAGTAATGTGGTTTTACCCCGCGCGCTGGCTTTGCAGGACACGTTAGTAGCGTTAGCTGAGAAATATGCTGATACACCGCAAGTCGGGCGTACGCATGGTCAGCATGCGGTACCGATCACATTCGGCTTCGCCATTGCAGAATATGTTGAGCGCCTGGGCTATAGTATCGGGGCTTTAAAATGGCTCAAAGACGAGCTACGTGGTAAATTCTCAGGTGCAACCGGCTCCTACAATGCTTTAAGTGTTTTTGTTGATGATCCCATAGCATTCGAAAAAGCTCTGCTTGACAAACTGAACCTGCAGCCTGCTCCCTATTCCACGCAAATTATTCCTCCCGAGAATCTGATCCGGATCATTGATGAACTTAAGAATATGTCAGGTATCATGGCAAATATTGGTCACGACATGCGTAATCTGCAGCGCAGCGAGATAGCTGAAGTTCGCGAACGATTCGAGGAAGGTCAAACCGGATCTTCGACCATGGCGCACAAGCGCAATCCCTGGAACTTTGAGAATGTTGTCAGTTTGCACAAGCAGGTGCTGGCCCAGTCTCTTAATGCGTCACAAAATCTGTCCAGCGAACATCAGCGCGATCTGACCGATTCGGCCAATTCCCGCTTTTATGTTCTGCCCGTAGCGATTGTCTGCAATATGCTATCCCGCCTGGATCGTATCATGAGCAAGCTCGAAGTTGACGAAGCCAACATGCAACGCAATCTGATCATGAGCGCCGGAGCAATAGCCGCTGAGCCTTTGTATTTGCTGTTTGAAAAATATGGCCACACTGAAGCCCACGAAAAGTCAAAAGCACTCGCCCATAAGACACTGGAAGCCGGTATATCTCTTGCAGAAATCATAGCTCACGACGACGAAGCCAAATCGTACTGGGATAAATTTTCTGACACTGAGAAACAAATCATCCAACAGCCGGAAAAATACTATACCGGCCGTGCCACTCAAAAAACAAAAATGATTATCAGTAGCCGAAAGCAGTAATTCAGGCTCAGGAATTGTCTTTGGTATGTAATACCGAGACTAATAGGGCTGCTACAACGAGAAACATTCCTGTGTAGAACCCGATGGTGCCGTAGAGTTGGACGTTGTAGCCTTCGTTGAAGAAATCTATAAAGTACTTCACTGCCGACAGAGTATACGCAGCTATACATGCAGCTGCAGTTGCAAATATGGCTGCGCGGCTGCGGAGGACGGCAGAAACAATAATCGGTATGACAAACAGCAATACTGCTACACTGCTCATTCCCCGCTCCGTATAGACGCTGAATGAGGCCATAGCAATATCGATTGCGATTAATGACAAAACCAGCCAGCGGTGAATGTGTACATTTGATTTGGTGCGCGCCATATACCAGACGAATACCGATACAGCAAAAAGCCCCGCAGTCATTTGCCATCGTTGTAGCACAAGTTCCGGTGTAATTAGCTTCGAACCGTGAAACGCTATAATCTGCACGGCCAGTAAAGTTGCGTAAGCAAAATGAATCCACGACAAACGTATTAAATCAGTACGGAGCTTACCTGTTGTTGCGCTGGTTTTTGCTTTCATCGTTAAAATCATTCAACCATAATCATTTCGCTTATGTCAATCACCTTTCAAGTAGCTTAAGGATGAATCGGGCAGAACGAGACGATATAGAATGAGAATCATTAACCATATGAATTGTGATATTGGAATTATTTTTCAGAATCTGACGGATCTCGCTGCGACTTATAATCAAATCCAGCCTGCCATAGACTATATCAACCGGTTTTTTCAAATGCAGAAGCTCAGAATATGCTGTCTGCTCCATGATTGTGTTACGTAAGCTTCGCTCAAATGGCAGCCATGTTTCTGCGTTCAGATTATGGCCGGGCAGCCGGGCGGCAATTCGGCCGAGCGACCGGGTGTAACGTATGACAGCTTTCGGATTACCGGCAATCCGACCGTATAGAGCAAAATAGCGTTTTCTGTTACGCGAGTGCTTACGAAACTCCGGCAGATCAGCAAATAACGGCGGCTCATAAAGGATAATTTTTTCTATAAGCTTCGGATATTTTTCCGCCAGATGTATTGCAACCAGACATCCCATAGAATGCCCTACAAGTATCACAGGGTGATTGAGTTTGATAGATTTAATTGTTGTTGCGACGGCTCTGGCATGATGATCGATATTATAATCAAGCCAACCGGGCTTAGGAGACTCACCGAACCCCAGCAAGTCAAAAGCAATAATGCGCCATTTATCATAGTCAGCCTGCCTGGCAAGATGCTTCCATGCGTTACTATTGCTAGCCAGACCATGCAGTAAAACGACAGGTCTTCCCCTGCCCGTGTCATAACGAAGCATAAGTTTGTAAGGCCGTCTCAGCAAACGATGTCGTATAAAGTCTTTAGTTGGCATTCTAACAGTATACGATCAAGTTGGTTGATCTCAGAAGATACAATATAATAAACTAATATATATGACGAAATTATTCTGATCTATGAGTTTAACACAAGAGCTTTGGCATATCGGGGTCAATGTACCCACACATAATAACTTCGATCCCTTAGATCGTGCTAATCAGCGTGCTATGAATGCGGATTTTGCGGCATATTCGATAGATTCGATAACAAGACGCGTTTTACACGGTGCAATGAAAGCTATATTCAAACCGGAAATATCCGGTGGTAGATATAGCTCGTACATAGATGGTTTTACTGGTGAAGAAATAGAGTCAGACAATGAGGATATATTTGCAGATGTAGAAAAATGGCTTGCTGACGGTAATTCGCTGATAGTTGTAGGTAATCATCTGTGGCTTTGGGATCATATCAATGATGCGGCAGGCCTCAGCACGGTTCCGGAGCTTTCAGAAATACCGGAGAGAGGTCGTATACTTGCAAAAGATGAATACTTTGATATCAATGCTCAAAAAGACAAGTTTGGTAATGATAAACCCCCTACATCTATACAGAAAATTCTTAATTATGGCTATCGTGTTCTCAATGCGATTCCGATCACCCGTCCCAAAGATTTAGAACGAAAAATTCAAATAGAACTGCCTGATGATTTTGGAAATATGAGTGAGAGTGAAAAAAACAAAAAACCGGCATCAGGAGAAAAAGAACGCAGAAATAAAATTATAGACGGAACACTTATTTGTAACGATGAAACCATGAAAGGGTGTATAAACATCCTGAGAAATGAAGATGACAGCAAAGGTGGAATTCTGGAAGTATACATGGAGGGAGAACGAATGCGGGGTGACTGGGCTGCTATTGGTAATCTAACCGATCTTGTTCCGCGACTTCTCCAGCGGATAGAATTAGAGAATAAAGAGCACCTGGATGATCTTAATTTCACGCCTCTCAATGTCGCTGTGTTGGTCATGGCCAGGTCATACGGAACTACCAAAGAAAAGCACAGCACAGAAATAAATGCCCGCAGATCCCATATCCATCTCGGCGCATTTCTTAGAGGATCATTTGCTCACAAAGGAAAAACAAAGAAAAGGATTGGCAGAGAGTTACAAAACAGTTTGAATACAGCCCATTGCTATAGTCTCGGTCACGAACCTATTCCTATTGATCCTGATCTGACTCCTTATCAGTCACAATATCCTCTGCGGTTTGATCGAAAGACGAATATGATCGTGCGAGAGATGTAAGGGCAGGCATCAGCAGAGTATCCAGCGTGTATAAAGACGGAGCTGTAAACAGTAAAGTAATAAATACCCTCGCAATAAGTCCCATGTATCTAAGATGATACCAAACGGATCTGACGAGTAAAATTGCTTATGCAGATTATTTTCTTGGGTTAGAAAAGCCAATCAGAGCGACAATTGTTGTTGCTATAACGTTGGCAATCAACATAGATTACTATAAAAAAGCAGGTACTGATGCGTGAATAATCTATGCCTGTAATTCTAGGCAGCTTTTGATATAGCCAGGCCAATACGTTCCCCTCCTTCAGTGGCTCTTCCCTCGTGCTCAAGAAGTCTTTGGGTATTGTGATAAATCACTCGCCCTGGCCGTAAATCATATACGCATCCATCTTCAAAAAACTCAAACTCTGATCGATTTTTAAGATTGGTGACTGCGACCGCTCCGGCGGGGTCATCACGGTGTTTTTGCCCCTGTGTACCTGCGTCCATTCGGATGAAAATAAGTTCGCTAACATCATCATCGGTCAATTCCTCGCCAATCAGTGTGGCTCCTTGCTGAATTCCCCGGACAACCGCAAATAATGCACTTCCTTGCCGGGCAACTGCCGGTAAACTTACAAGGGCTATCTCCTCAGTTCTACGCCTATTACGATCTTCCCACTGTCCGGGATCTATGGCTGCCTCTACAAGTGCTAATTCAGCTATTTCAGGAGTCCATAAATCATACATTCCCACACGACCAAAGCGCTCGTAACTACTTCTGGCTACATCAGGACAAGTAGAGCTAATAAATTCACCTATTTTTGACATAATACCTATTATATATAATAATTATAATATTATCAAATAAGACAGAAGTGTATTACCTTACGAAAAACAGTTTTTAGACCTTTGAAAATAATAAAGTCAGTAAGGTATTATTTTTTGGTGTTTGCGCAAACAAAATAAGCCTGGCAAACTCTATCGGTAAAATAACCTTCGTGCTCATCGGTAATCGTCATGGACACTTCCTGATCGAAGATTGCTTTTATTTCCGTTTCTATAATTTCTTTGACAGTCGCCGGATTCGCGAGCTTACCCGTCGACCTATCAAACATACTATCTTTGAGGCTATCCAGTGCATTGCTGTAATCAGGCCATCCATCAGTAGTAATATGAAGCGGCGAATCCTGAAACACAGGGCCATCGAGTATTTCAAACCGTTGCCCTAAGAGTCTTTGAGTTTTTTCAATGTCGCAATGGAAATAGTAGGAAGGTGGCATTTTTGCATCAAGCTTGTCAGCTACAATTCTTGCTAAATCCCACATTTTTGCCAGGTTTTTTGGGCTACGGGTAGCGATTAATAATCGACCCCCCCTTTGAGTACTCGCTTCATTTCATCAAGTGCCTTTTCGGGGTCAGCTATGTGGTAAAGAATATATAAGGCCACAACAACATCAGCGGAGTTTGTTGGGAATGCCAGGCTGCGGGCATCCATTTTTACGAATTTTACATTCTCTACGCCCTTTTCTTCTAAAGTATTTTGAGTTTCAGTGTATATTTCGGTGTCGTTCACGCCAATGATTTTACCGAAATGACTGGATTTTACTATTTCCAGAATCTCTTTACCGGCACCGCAACCTATATCAATAACTGTTTCATGACCTCCCAGTTTCATCGCCTGAATAATTTTCTCATAGAGGTTGCAGCGTGGGGATGAGAATTTTGTGTATAGGGTTTTGCGAACCTCTATGTTGCGTGGCGAGTGGCGGTATTGCAGCCTCGAAAGATTATCTATATGGAAAAGATGCTCATCTGTTTTTGTTGTCATAGTAAAATGTCGTTCTAAGATGCAATGTTATTTTATGTCGTTGCAGGAACTTATTTGCTCGTATCGCCGCTCAGGAAACCTGTTTCGCATTTGAATATACGCTACTTGTCTTTGTTTATCAATAAGATCTATGTGGGAATGAAAGCTTTAGCTATGTCAACGACATCTTTGATAGTATCAGCGTATATATCTGCCCCCTCTTGCTCGTAGCCTTTTCGCAGATTCTGTTTCAGGCCGATAACTGTGGCTCGAGAGGCTTTCGCGGAGGCAATACCTATATTCGTATCTTCCAGTATGATAGTACTCTCGGGAGTGGCGTTCAGAGCCTGAATAACCTCATTGTAGCCATCGGGAGCGGGCTTATGCGCCAGATCAGGACGATCATGCAAAGAAAGTATGATTTGAATATTATTCTTGAAAGGCAAACGCTCTACAACTTCATTTACCCACTCTTTCGGAGAAGCCGAAACTATCGCCATATGGTAATTAAGTTTATGCAGCACGCGGCCAAGTTCATCTAAACCTGTAGAGAGCGGTGCTTGCTTATAAATCTGGTCTGCCTTGTTCTTAACCTCCATCATGAAGTTAGCTTTATTCGCTTTTGACCCAAGTTTCATGGCTGTTTCAAAGATAAGATCTATATTTTTTCCGGTAGTTACTCCAATATTTCTTGCAATTTTCTCGCCAAAAATTCTGGAGTAGTTGAGCTGATTCCACTCATACCAAAGATTTTCGCTGTCAATTAATACACCGTCCAGATCAAAAATAAAGGCTTTATTAGCAGGCATATTAATAACGGTAGTGGTCTGGCTTGTAAGGGCCGGCTACCGGAACATCCATATATTCTGCCTGTTCGGGGCTGAGCTTCGTCATATGACCATTAAGCGCTTCAACGTGTACTAATGCCACTTTTTCATCCAGCTCCTTTGGCAGACGATATACGCCAACTTCGTATGGTTTGGTGAATAGCTCGATTTGAGCCAGAACCTGATTGGAGAAAGAGTTAGACATGACAAATGACGGGTGACCGGTAGCATTACCGAGGTTAACGAGGCGGCCTTCGGACAGGACAATCAGCCGGCGGGACGAGCCAGGCATTGTATACAGGTCGACCTGAGGCTTAATCTCTTCTTTTTTAATACCGGTGAGTTCATTCAGTTGTTTAATTTGTATCTCATGGTCAAAGTGTCCGATGTTACAAACAATAGCGGTATCTTTCATTTGCTGCATATGTTCCAGCCTCACAATGTCTTTGCATCCTGTAGTAGTAACAAAAATATCCGCGTAGGATGCAGCTTCTTCCATTGTAACCACCTCGTAGCCTTCCATGAGGGCCTGCAAGGCACATATAGGGTCAATCTCGGTAATCAGCACTCTGCAGCCAAATGACCGCAGTGACTGGGCACTTCCCTTGCCGACATCACCATATCCGGCTACAACGGCTACTTTGCCGGCCAGCATTACATCTGTTGCCCGCTTGATGCCATCTACCAGTGACTCGCGACAGCCATACAGGTTGTCGAACTTGGACTTCGTTACAGAATCGTTGACATTTATAGCCGGAATTTTGAGTTTGTTCTCTTTGACATATTGATTAAGCTGTTTGACACCTGTGGTGGTCTCTTCGCTGACGCCTTTGACTTCTGTCAGCAAATCAGGATGTTTATCATGTACCAAAGCTGTCAGGTCGCCGCCATCATCCAGCAACATATTCGGGCCTTTTCCATCCGCAAATACCAGTGTCTGCTCAATGCACCACCAGTACTCTTCCTCGCTCATGCTTTTCCAGGCAAAAACAGGCGTACCGGCTTCTGCGATCGCAGCTGCAGCGTGATCCTGCGTCGAAAATATATTACATGAGGACCAGCGGACTTCAGCGCCCAGAGCCTGCAATGTTTCGATAAGGACAGCGGTTTGAATGGTCATATGGATACAGCCCGCAATCCTGGCGCCATTGAGTGGCTGAGACTGCTTGAATTCTTCCCGCAGGGCCATAAGTCCTGGCATTTCCTTCTCTGCCAGTGTGATTTCGGTTCGTCCCCAGTTTGCCAGTTCAATATCTTTGACCTTATAATCTGGTTGATCTGACATTTATAGTTCCACGCTTTCGTTAAAGTTTCCTTTGTACCTGTCTTCTATTTGCCGGATATTTAATGGTTGTTGTGTGCCATGCCGTTCGATCACAAATGACGCAAGCACAGCTCCCAACTGCCCACATGTTTGCAGATTCCATTGTCTCAAATATCCGTATAAGAATCCAGCCCGGAAAGCATCCCCTGCCCCGGTCGGATCGACTACCTGAGTTGGCTGAGCGATACCAATAGTGATAGGTACGGTCACATCTCTGCCCTCGATTACGGATCCCTTGCTGCCAAAGGTAGTAATAACTATCGGAACATTCGATTTAATATTTTCGGGACTTAATCCGGTTTTTTCGGATAAAACGCCTAGCTCGTAATCATTAACAGTCAGGATCTCAGCCGCGTTAACTCCGATGGCCAGATCATCACCGGATACATTGCTGACCTGCTGACCCGGATCGTATAGCATACGGATTTTCAGATCTTTGCACTGCTCCGATTGCGAACGCATAGCAACCGGATCATGGGCTGATATACACGCCAGCACATCTTGTCCTGCCCACTTATCCAGACCAAGTGAAGATGAATCACTCATTGCTCCCGGATAGAACCCGCCTACCTGGTTGCCATCCATATCTGTCATCACATTGAATGAGGCGGTTGCCAGCTCGCTATAATGAACAAACTCCGTATCTACACCTATTTCGGTCAGCTCAGAGATGTAGAGTTCGGCATCTCTGCCGACTGCACCGAGTAGTATCGGATGTTCACCCAGCCGGGCCAGATTGTGAGCAATATTAGCAGCCACACCACCTCTTGTCTGCTCGAGCTTATCCAGTAATACGCTTAGCGATAGTACGTGCAGTTTATCTGCCTGAATCAGATCTTTGTACCGGCCATCAAAATTCATAATACGATCAATAGCAATTGATCCGGACAGTATGAGTTGAGTCTGGTCAGAAGAGTTATTCATTGACTAATCATAACATGTATGCGGGGCTCTATTCGTTTGAGTATGTTGCTTTAAAGATATATACTATAAGTACTCTTTCGGGGTTGGGTGCAAGTCCCAATCGGTGGTTACAGCCCACGAGTTGCCTGGCAACACGATTTGGTGAAATTCCAAAGCCGACCGTATAGTCGGGATGAAAGAAAGAGTGCAGACGCTTTTAATTGTGTATGCATATTCCCCGAATTGAGGGGATTTTTTTATGACGACAGAATTTTCAACTATCAAAGAGGCTATCAGAGCGGTGCGGGGCGGCAGTATGATCATTATTATCGACGACCCGGGGCGCGAGAATCAGGGGGACATATTCTTCCCTGCTCAGGCGGCAACAACCGAAAACGTCAATTTTCTGATCAGCGAATGCCGGGGACTGGTCTGTGCTCCCTTGTCATACGAGTATGCCAAAAGGCTTGATTTGCAATTGATGATACCGCCGGCCGACAACTCTGAGAGTACATGTGTCAATTTCACTGTCAGCGTCGATGCCACAGATGTCACGGACTTCGGCATATCAGCATCTGACCGTGCATTAACGTTACGTTCACTGGGTGATAATCAGTCTCTTTCATCTGATCTGGTTCGTCCAGGTCATATCTTTCCGCTGATTGCAAATGAAGGCGGCATCCAGGCCCGTCAGGGGCATACTGAAGCAGCTGTGGAGATGTCTGTTCTTGCGGGATTCAGTCCTGCGGGCGTTATCTGTGAGATTCTGGATGCAGATGGCCGGCCGTCGCGTTTGTCTTCTCTGTGTAGATTTGCCCGCAAATACAACCTTCCGATTATTACAATTGCCGATCTCGTTGAGTATCAGAAGGCGCACGTCAAAAATGAGGAAACAGAGACGACAGCTATGACTAAAGCAGCAGAAGCGACCCTGCCAACTGCTTACGGGACATTTCAAATTTCTGCCTATACCTCGTTTCTTGATGACCGTGAGCATGTGCTATTAACCTGCGGTGATATAAGCCGGGGACCTGTGCTCACCCGCGTCCATTCCAAATGTTTTACCGGCGATACGTTACTGTCTCTGAAATGCGATTGTTATGACCAGCTTGACCGGAGTATGAAGCTAATACAGGAAATAGGTCACGGAGTCATAGTTTATCTGGATCAGGAAGGCCGGGGAATCGGTCTGATTAATAAACTCAGAGCCTATGTACTGCAGGATCAAGGTATGGATACCGCGCAGTCTAACGAAGCTCTCGGGTTTTTGCCTGACCTGCGTGACTATAAGGCTGCTGCTGACATACTAAAAAATGTTGGTGTAACCAATATTGAATTACTGACGAACAATCCGGAGAAAGAAAGACAACTATCAGCAAATGGTATAAAGATTGCAAAGCGCATCCCGCTGGAGATTGCCCCGAACACTGTCAACAAAACCTACCTTCAGACCAAGAAACTTAAAATGGGCCATCACCTAACGAAAATTTAGTATGCAAAATTCTGATATTAATTTCATGAAACAAGCCCTGAAGCTGGCGCGAAAAGGTATGGGTAAGACATACCCCAATCCCCTTGTTGGCGCTGTTATAGTAAAAAATGACCATATTATTGGTTACGGTTATCACAAAAAAGCCGGAGGCCCGCATGCCGAAATATATGCTATTAATTCAGCAACAAAGAAACTGCAGGGCTCAACTATGTATGTAAATCTCGAGCCGCATAGCTATACTGGCAAAACGTTGCCGTGTACAAAAGCAATTATTGCCACTGGTATCACAAGAGTAGTTTGTGCGACCATGGATCCCAATCCAAAAGTTCAGGGTGATGGCATTAATCAGCTCCGGAATGCAGGTATTGAAGTACTGACCGGCATTCTTGAGGCAGAAGCATGCTTGCTTAATGAACAGTTTTTTACATTTCATAAAAATAAACGCCCTTTCATTGCTGTCAAATACGCAGCAAGTCTCGACGGGAAGCTCTCGACAAATAACGGCAACTCCAAATGGATTACAAATGATGCTGCACGTGCATATGGGCGCAAACTGCGAAGTAAGTATCAGGCAATTCTGGTCGGGATCAATACTGTGATTGCAGATGATCCGCATCTTGGCACCCGACAAGTATACAAATCTGATCCCATACGGATTATTCCTGATTCAGAACTGCGCATTCCCATAAACGCTCAGGTTTTGCGTGATAAGAATGTTCTGATTGCTACCTCGTCTTCCGCGCCGGCGGCAAAGAAAAAGCAACTTATAGCTAAAGGTTATAATGTTGTGAATTTCGACGGCCCCCGTGTACCTATAAATAAACTTATGACTAAACTATATGAGCTGAATATCATCAGTGTGCTGATCGAGGGAGGCGGAGAAACCATAGGAGAATTTACAGACCAAAAATTGATTGATAAGGTGTACGGATTTTATGCACCGATACTCATTGGCGGTAAAAACTCTGTGTCAATTGGTGGCAAAGGCATAGCCAATATTTCAGAAGCTCTTCAAGTCGCGCGACCACGGATCAAACGATTTGATGATAATTTCCTGATCGAGGGATTAACTAAAAACAAGGATTAGTAAGGACAGACTTTCGTAATTGTTTTAGATTGTACGGGTTGAGAATCCTGCACCAATGCATGAGTTTCCCAATATACTTTACTGGCTGTTGTCTGCTTTTCGTCGCCCGGGAAAGGCGGACTGCCAGGCCCGATCCATGTATCGAGTATTTCATAATTCCCGTCTTTGTCCTGCTCCAAAGCAATAGTAAGTTTGCTGCTTGGTAGAGGGTATCGGTTTTTGGCATAACGCGAATACACTTTTTTCTTGGGGGGTTGCGCGTAGAAAATAATGTCTTTTTCGCTGGTCTCTACAATGTCTGTATTGCCGATTACGCGGCCCATATCGTATTCTATGAATAATTCTGACTTACGCAGATCTTGTGTTGCCAGTGCTTCTTTTACGAGATTGATCATGTATGGCTGGCGACTAAGGCACTGACCGGCCGGAGACTCTATAAAGTTAACATAAACTTCATATCCATGTGCTGACCGTGTAATAACAAATTTATACATAAACTTCTTACTCCTCAGTATACGCTTATTTATAGGTAATAGCGATTACAAATAAGGCTATATAGAACTTTCGCACTTTCCCACAGCCCCGGAACTCATCTGAGCTGCTGCAAATTGCCCATCTTCTCTCAATGTAGCTACGGCTACCCCTCCGGAAGCTGAACAATTTTCGCTAAACCCAGGCTGACCTCCGGAATCCATGTCAAAGTGCGAAAGTTCTATATACTGGATAACATGAAAATAAAGATTGAGCTTGTCCGCGCAATTGGCAGTGAATTTGTAAACCGTAAGCTGAAGTCAATCGTAATAGTTTTTGGGGTCATCGCACTGATCAGCCTGATCCTGACAGTATGGCTGGCAACAATAAGCGCATGGTGGCTGCTTCTGTTACTTCCCTTCCTTATTTTTACGATGCTTGGCTTTCTGGCAGGTCTGGCGGCAAGAGTGGTCATTAAAACGTTACGTCCCGAGCTAACGCGATCTCAAAAAACCGATGTAGGAAACTTCGTTGATAAGCTGGAGCGCGTCGCCGAAAATATTCAGACTCCTATGTTCATCATTGTCTTTCGTGTAGTACGCGATATTATCCGCCCAGGTGAAAGAACTTTTGTCCGGTCTGTGGCCAAAGACAGCACCACGCTGCATAAGGATTTCTCTGAACTTGAGCAAAATTTCAAAAACTAATTCAAAACTGATAATCTTATTCAGTTACATTTTTCATACGATCCGATAACTTTCGGACAGTATTGCAATTACGTATAGTTACCTGCCCGTATAAATCAGTCCCGATGATTTTCATTAAGCCACTTCGTGTAACGTTCTTACGATCAACGCGCCATAAAATGGCGCCTGGCGTATAAACTACGTCATCTATATCCGGTTTGATAATAAGATTTTTGACTATATCGGGGGTGTTTACTTTATCCCACAGGAACAGTACATCGCATTTCATCGTATCATCGTTTTTCCATGTATCAGGTAGCTTTTCAGCAATTTCATGAATATTTCTGATGTCTTTGATAACCAGCTTTATGGCAAATCCAATCTTTTTCTTGATAGCGTTCTCTAATTTTGCAGTAAGACTTTTTGTATCAAGAGATTTATTTGCGAATATAACATTTCCGCTATTTATATATGTAGTAACTGAGCTCATACCAGCCTGCTCGAAAGTTGCTTTGAGCTCTTTCATATCAACTTTGTTCTTGCCGCCAACATTTATACCGCGAAGTAATGCTACGTATATCACATAATCAGTTTATCAAATAACATGATGCGATTCTTCACCCAAGAATAAATTAAATTATTGCGTTATATGGAAATGAGTTGTATAATATATAGTTATGGACACACCGTATCCCGGACCAGGGAATGGCAATAAACGCGCAGCTGCAGCAATTACATCTAGCCTTGAGTTAATGCAGGAAATTCACCATCGTCTTCCTGATGTTGAGATTCGTGATGAACAAATAGATGCACTTGATGCTATTGAGGAGAATGAACAGGCAGGAAATCCGTCAAGTTTGATTGTTTTGCCTCCGGGCTTGGGTAAAACCGTTATTATGGCTGCTGACACTCGTCGTCGCTTATTGCGAGACCCTGCAGCAAGGGGGGCATTTCTGAATGATAAAAATGATATTCTGAATCAGTCCCGTGATCGCTTCGAAAAAATCGTTGGGGAGGAGTTTACTTATGGCTTGTTCAGCGGTGATGGTCGTGATTATGATGAACTATCCGTATTGTTCGGTTCTTTTCAGGTTATGCGCGAGTGGCGATATGCATTCCTGAAGGATGAGTTTAAATTCGGAGTTGTTGATGAGAGCCATCATGGTATGGCTCCGACATATAAACCCACGCTGGATTATTTTGACTTCGAACATTTACTGGGGGCGACGGCAACACCGGATCGGTTAGACATCAAAGATATCAGAGATATTTTCGGACCAGAGATTTACAGTATGACACTGGAAGTGGCTATAGCACGTCGTTTGCTTGCCGCTGTTGACTATCATGTTATAAGTGATGAAATTACGGAAACGGGTGTTGTTCTGGACGATGACGGTCATCGTTACGATGCAAATGAGTTTAACCGAACAATATTTGCTCCCCGTCGGGATGAAGAAATTGCTGACATCGCAAAACGCTACGCGCTTAGACTTAAAAATCCCACAACAATGGGTTTTTGCAAATCGATCGAACATGCGGAAAAGTTCTCCGGACTATTTGAAAATGCGGCTGCCCTGCATTGTGATTTAAAGCGTCCTAAGCAACGTGAGTTATTGGATCGATTCAGGAGTGGAGATCTAAAAGCTTTGTTTACAGTAAATATGCTTGATGAAGGAATCGATATACCTGAGGCTAATCAGGTGCTATTCCTGAGTGCTACAGGATCAAAGAGGAAGTATTTGCAGGAATTAGGCAGAGGCCTGCGAAGGACCAAGACCAAAAAGCGGGTACAAGTATTGGACTTTGTAAATAATGCTGAGCGGTTATTGCTTGTTGATCGTATGTGGCGGGATGCCGCTATTATTGCCGGGGGAGATGATCCTGCTGACAAAGAAATCTTTGATATCAACATCAGCAAAATACATTTTGACGAATCCTCGCGTAGTGCCCTGCAAATATTACGCGCAATAAACGGCAGAGTATATAGGGCTGATCAGGCTGTGCCCGCAGAATCGTTGCGCGCTTCAGGTCTTGCGAAAGAATTAGGCATGTCGAAACCGGCCTTATTGGCATTAGCTGCTTCTTTAAAAATCGCGCCTTCAGTTTTTCCAACGCAAAGAGGCAGTAGAGTTCCCTATTTTGTATCTGACGACGTCGAGCGTTTACGGCTAGCTCGTGATCATCTTTTTCAGTAAAGTAAACATTTTTTTAAAAATAATGCAATCATAAAATACTATTGATTTATAATTAAATATCTTCTATAATACACATATTATGGGAGAACTTCTTTACGGACCGGAAATTAGTATAGATATTGAGCGCACTCAATCTGTATTCGAGACTGCTCATGAATTAAATTTGCAGATTTCTGAACAGAATGAACGATTTGCTACTGCACACGAGATATTTGTTGATGAACCCGAGGTACTTAGATTAGCCGAACAAGGAATAGCAGAAGAACAACAGGAAACATTTACAAATTTATCAACCATCGGACATAGTGAAGCGCAAGTCTATACATCATTAGGCGTGCTGAGCCTGTACTATGACAGTGAGTTAGAAGAAACACAGGCAAAAGCTGATGCGGCGCAAGCAGAAGGCGATGCAAAATCTGATCAGTTTGAAATAATTAAACAACAACGCGAGCAAGATGAAAGAAGTAAACTTGAGGATATACTCGGCCACGTTGAACGGCTGGCACCTAAAGCCCTGGAACGAGTCAAGGCATTACTGGACGAACGAATAGTTGGTACTGTGTCCAGCCAGGAAATTCTCGATTTAGAGGAAACGATTCTGGATTTATTCACTGAGGTAGATGAGCATAAGGAACATATAGATTCTATAGCTCGTCAAAAAATTTCATTAACTGAACTGGATAGGCAGGCTGATGATACCTGGGCACTACCACAGGCACTTATGAAGGTGCTTGGAAATGACACAAGTCAGTGGGTTTTGATAGATGAATTACCCGTCGATCCTACCTTAAGCCGGAGCGGCCATGAACGATACGCAGAGCTTCGTGGAAGGCACATAGACCAACCTGATGCATCGATTTATGCTGCTCTGTATTTATCAGAACATGATAGCGAAACAGTTACAGTAGATGAAATTGCAGGTTTTCTGTACACACCCGAAACAATTGCCGGCATTAGTAATAACAACCTGCGGGCTCGCGTGACTACTCTTTTGGGACCAATAGCCGGAGAGTGTTTGCATAAAATTTTATTATCTGAGGGATATATCCTTCAGTACGGATGGCGCCGTAAATTGGAAAAAAATGGAAGCGATGACGTAAAAATTGTTTCCAGACATCGTATATACCGTGCAGTGCCACTTAATGATCTTAGTGTTCTGGAAACAGATACATCCTCACAAGAGGATTATAAGGATGATTTCGAAGTAACACCGGAAATTGTAGGTCTGTTCACCGATTTTAAGCAGGAACGGGCAGCAAAACCCCCAGAAGCAGTCATAGCCTCCAACCCAGATTCAGCAATCCGACTGCCTGCGCACAGAGATGGCACCCGATTGAGGACTCCGGCAAAGCCCGAAGAAGAGTTGCCGAGGTGGGTTAAAGAGTTTGAGAAAGAGGTTATGGATATACTAGAAGAACTTGAAATGTCCGATATGCTGACATCAGAAGAGGGCGAGTTAATTAAGGTTGCCCGGCACAAAAGTCGGAGCCGTAGCTTTGCTACTGAAGAAACTCTGACAAAACTTTACAATGCAGGCCACATGAGACAGCTATCAGGTATTCCTCGTCCACGCTGGGGAGACGTAAAAATTACTGCTCCAGATATGATCATAATGAAAATGTTTACTACCAAAAGAGAGCTACTGGGTAAAGGCCAGCCCCGACGTCCGGTTGCAGAAAGTATTATCGAGGGCGTTGTAGCTGACTACTTTACCCACAAAAGAGAGATAAATCCGCGATAATAAATCTTATTCTTTAATAGATGTCACCAGATAAATAGTCCTCTATCATAGACGAACTTAGTAATAGCAAAATACACTGCATTCAAAATAATTTCATGTTACGTGCTTAACCCGGCAAACGAGGAGCCTACATTTGTACCACATTGCATAAATGAAAATACTGAAATCGTGTGTCACATGAACGCAATCATCTATATCCCGAGACATATTTTCCAAGAACATGATTTTACTTAGTAAAGAAATAATATACATAAAATGCAGGCTTGAATCCGGTGGTTGTGAGGATATAATACCTGGTATGAGCAGTACTATAAAAACACATGTTAATGATTCCAGTGTCAATGATTTTATTAATGCCGTGAGCGATGAGGCTAAGAAAGAAGATAGCTTTACGCTTCTGGAAATGTATTCCAGAATCACCGGTGAAGAGCCCAAAATGTGGGGTTCGAGTATTATCGGCTTCGGACAATATCATTACAAGTCAGAACGCAGCAGGCAGGAGGGCGACTGGCTTCTCACCGGATTTTCGCCGCGTAAGCAAAACCTGACTCTATATTTTATGCCGGGGTTTGATGGTTATGCAGAAACGCTTACAAAGCTCGGCAAGCATAAGACGAGTGTCGGATGTTTGTATATTAAGAAGCTGGCTGATGTAGATAAGAGTGTTCTGGAAAAGTTGATCAGGCAGTCTTATTTGGAAATGAAAAAGAAACACAGCTAAATAGTCGATTTCATGTAATCTGACCGGGGGGGTAGTTCTAAATTAAAACTTATATGCTGGCGATCATGCGGACAGATGTTCGGGTGTTCCTGCAGCAGCGGGAGCTGGCCTTAAAGGCCCTGTCAGGACAGGTTCCGCGTAAATAAGCGGAATATCAATAGCGAAATGACCTTGATTGAGTACAACTTTTGGCGATTCTCCGCATAGTGCGTCCTGATATCCGGCCGTGTAGTCTACTCTGCCTCTAGCAATTCTTGCTGCGTGTCGAAAAACTCCGCTTGCGATTCCCAATCCCAGGCTTACTGCTCCGGTAAGCAATGGGGGGTCTCCCTCAACGGCATGTTTAACGGATATATATCCTGCAATCGTACTGCCAACTCCGGTAAGGAATGCCTTCCTGTCATCATTCAGAGCGTTCCGTGCCATCTTTTTTTGGGCAGGATCTAGTTTATCGCTACCATAATCTTGCTTAAATTCTTCTAACGCACCCATGCATCATCTCCTTTCTTTAACATGCTAATTATTATGCCATATTTCAACTTCGGCCATCAATAATAATGCCACGGAGGAGGGATTCGACCTTGCCATGACAAATTAAAATTAAATTTGTCATGGCAACTCTTCGGGTGGCAGGCGGCCAATGTCCACAGGGCATTGTCGTTCGAATCCCCCGCCAAAGAAAAAGGTTTGCACATGAGTACAAGACTCACGGTCAAACCTTTGGCTGGGGAGGAGGGATTCGAACCCCCGAATGCCAGTACCAAAAACTGGTGCCTTACCACTTGGCCACTCCCCACTGCACGTTTATTTTACCTTAAAGGTGTTCGAATTATTAATATGTATTTAAAAACTGACCTGCGGTCGGCGTGCCAGTACCGATTAATTGATTTGGTTGCGATGAATCGCAACTGGCTGGTGCCTTACTACTTGGCCACTCCCCAACGAATTGTAAATAACAGATGGAATTGTAGCATATAACGATAATAAAAATTTGATGTTCTAAACAGGGCCTAAAGAAGTTATAATAACCTTTAGCATGAGAGTTATTGAGCCGCAAAAGCTATCTACTAAGGCAGTGCAGGATTCTGGACGTAATTATTCTAAACTTATTCTTTTGAGTTTGTTGGTTGTCGGAGCTGTGGTTGGTGGGTGGTATTTTCTTTCTAACAAATCATCCCCTGCTGAGCGGGCAAAGAATGGTTCAGGGAGCAATAACTCAGCGCAGGTACTGGCTGAGTCACCCAAAAAAGGAACGCTGAGAATATTTACACCCCAGCAGTTCCGCGATCTTTATAATAATTTTGCATATCCCAATACCGAACGTATCAGCGACAAGACTCCGATAACCGGCAATACCGAAGCTGATAATTATATACGCGCAATGGCTCAGGAAAGAGGTTACACACTGCGCAGTGCTCCGGTAGCAAACGTATTTCAAGAGGTTGCACCAGGCATGACCCTTCAGCAAAAGGCCGCTCAGCCATGGCTTGACATGCAGGCCGCGGCAAAAAAAGAAAATATTGAGATAGATCTTTCAGCTGCTTACCGCTCAGCGGCAGACCAGACAGAAATATTTACTTCCCGCTTATCGGTTGCCGGCATCAATGCCAGCCGAATTCCATCCGGGGCGTACGACAAACAGATATCGACGGTTCTGCAATCGACAGCCGTACCGGGCTATTCCAGACATCATACAGGCTATACAATTGATATAACATGCGTCAAAACACCAGCACTGTCGTTTTTGGCTACAAATTGCTTTGAATGGCTCAGCAGAGATAATTACAAAAATGCCAAAAAATATGGCTGGATACCCAGCTATCCGGAGGGCACCGGAATGCAGGGGCCTGAGCCTGAAGCATGGGAATACGTCTGGGTTGGAACTGACACAGTAACCGAGTAGTGCTTTGTCATACGATATTCGGGGTATAATAGTCTGAACAAGCAATAATAGCGGCACATCATACGCCGCAAACAGATCAGGAGAATTCGAAATGGCACTCGCATCGACAGTATTATTAGATGAAGTAAATGACGGGGCAATAATTGGTCAGTCGTACCTCAAAAGGCCACGCTGGTTCCGGGTGCTGGTCGGAGTACCATTGATATATATCCCGATATTAGTCTCAATGCCATTTGTCGTTCTGGGCATATTGGTAGTTCGCATGCACCTGCGAGCTTTAGGTGCTCATAATATGAAAAGTTATTGGGATTTTGTACCGGAGAAAGCATCCCATCGTTATACCAGCACAACCCAGCCGAGGTATAACAATAATCCTTTCGCTATTGTTCATTACAAATGGTTCTGGCTCTTTAACTGCCGGATGTACTGCCCAATGTCAGTTGCCGGACTACGCTATTACACATATCTGGTAAAAATTGTTGAGAATTGGTGGTGCCCGTTTGAGCATTCACGCAAACATGAATATTCGGATGCAACTATCGACGGATCATTCTGGCATCTGCGCAAAAAACACCGTGATATGCTGCACCCCGATGATCGCGATAACCCGATCTGGAATAAAAATAAACGAAAGTAGAGCAGATCATAACTGCTTATGATTGCCTTTTATCAGGGTTTAACGTACATTTTGTAACTATATGAGCAATACCAAAAATAATAAATATATAATGCCCCTCCACGTGAACAACCTGAATGGCCGTATGTTGTGTCTGCCCCCCAAAAAAGATAACAGAAAACGAGAGATTTTGGTTTTATACGGTCAGCATGCCAGTCTGGAACGCATGGCCGGCATTGCCGAGGTATTGAACGGATATGGTGCGATTACAATTCCTGATTTGCCGGGGTTTGGCGGTATGGATAGTTTTTATAAAATAGGTTCCAAACCTACACTCGATAATTATGCTGATTATCTGGCATCAATTATCAAACTCCGTTACAGCAAACGCAAAGTTACTATTGTAGCAATGTCGTTTTCGTTCCTGATTGTAACCCGCATGCTGCAACTTTATCCGGAACTTACAAAAAGAGTTGATATGCTGGTTAGTTTCGTCGGGTTTTTGCACCGCGATGACTTCCATGTGAGAAAATCCATATACTGGACATGGCGGTCTGTTGCGTTTTTATTCGGTAGTCGTATCGGCTCAACCTTTGCGCGATATATATTACTTCAACCCTGGGTTATCAGGTCGGCTTATGCATTAGTATCCGGACGCCACCCTAAACTCATGGGGGCTAATAAATTAGAGCAAAAAAAACGAGTAGACTTCGAAATAAAACTCTGGCATATAAATGATATGCGCACACGGATGAAAACTCTCAAGGCCATGATTACAGCAGATTTATGCAAGCAATCCGTTAAAATGCCGGTTTATCATGTATCTGTGGCCGGAGATTTCTATTTCAATAATAACGTTGTTGAACAGCACATGCGTATTGTTTACAGCGATTTTGAAAATATACCTGCCAAAGTTTCCGCGCATGCTCCGACAATTATAGCTACAGCAAAAGACGCCGCCCCGTTTATACCTCCCCGTCTGCGCAAATTACTATCAAAGTAAAATTTTCTTAGGGTATAATATCTAGAAATGAAAATAGGACTCGTTTTCCCGTATAGTTTATTTCTCGGCGGTGGCGTGAAAGAATGTGTGCTGGCCTTGCAGCAGGAGTTGGTTGAGCGTGACCATGATACATGGATCATAACGCCTCAACCGCGTGATTACAAAGGAGACCCGCCGGCAGGGGTAATACTGCTTGGGGGCTCTATACCTTTTCGCGCTGCCCGTACGGAAGGACATATTTCGGCTAGTGTCGATATGTCGAGCCTCGAAGCAATGCTGGCCCGCGAAAAGTTCGATGTGTTGCACTTTCATGAGCCATGGAATCCAATGCTGTCTTTTCAGCTGCTTTCGCGGTCAAAGGCTATCAATATCGGTACATTCCATGCTGCGATGTCTGAACGGCGTACCTCAAGAAGTGTCGAAAAAGTAATCACACCATATACAAAATCAATTCTGAAATATCTTGATGTTATGACGGCTGTTTCTCCTGCCGCAGCAAACTATGTCAAGTCGCTCACCAAAAAACCAATACAAATTGTTGCTAACGGAATCGATCTGGAAAAATACTCATATAATAAAAGCGTAACTATAAAAAATAGTACAAAAACTTTACTCTACGTAGGCCGCCTGGAGAAGAGAAAAGGTGTCAGATATCTTTTATCAGCTTTTAAACTTCTCCAAAAAACCAACCCTCATACCAGACTGATTATTGCCGGAGACGGTCCTGAACGCCAGAACCTCAAAGAACAAGCCAAAGAAGACAGACTACATAATGTTTCCTTTTTAGGGCTTATTGATGAAGAAACAAAATTAGATCTTTTTGCCCGTGCTGATCTGTTCTGTTCACCTGCGCTTTACGGCGAGAGCTTCGGAATTGTACTACTGGAGGCTATGGCAAGCGGTCGTGTAGTAGTAGCCGGCAACAACGCAGGCTATGAGAGCGTATTAACAGGCAGTGGTCGGATTTCCCTGGTAAACCCCAAGGATATCACAGAATTCAGCCGCCGGCTGAGCTTACTTTTAGATGACGAAACTATGCGCAAAGCATGGCTGGACTGGGCAGAATCAGAAGTCAAAAAATATAGTTACAGTAATATCGTAGATCATTATCTGGCCATCTATAAATCTGCCTATGAAAAGCGGGATGTGAGCTATGAGTCATGAGGCTCCGCTGACTATCGGCTTCGTGCTGGATGACGGGCTGGATAAGCCGGACGGTGTACAGCAGCACATTCTGACTCTCGGTGAATGGTTTGTATCACGGGGACATAAAGTCCACTATCTTGTGGGCGAAACGGAACGTACTGACATAGCGAACATTCATGTTATGAGCAGGAATTTGAAGGTGCGATTCAACGGAAATGTTCTGTCCAGCCCGTTTCCCGCCAAAACTTCCCGCATTCGTCAGGTATTGAGCGACAATAAGTTTGATGTGTTGCATATTCAGATACCTTACAGCCCGTTCATGGCGGCTCGCATACTGAGGCGTGCTGATACCCGAACCGCGGCGATAGGTACGTTTCATATTCTGCCCGTAGGCTGGACACAGCATAGTCTGACATGGTTTCTGGGCCTTTGGCTTCAACATTCACTCAGGCGATTTGATAAATTTTTTAGTGTTTCGTCCCCGGCAGCAGATTTTGCCCGCAAAACTTTCCATATTAATTCGTCTGTACTGCCTAACCCCGTTAATATTACCCGGTTTGAACCAGCACAGCTTGCAAAAAATACCGGAAATACAGTGCAAATTGTTTTTCTGGGAAGACTTGTAGGACGAAAAGGTTGTTACCAGCTTCTCGAGGCACTCAATCATTTAGTTCGTGGCAACCTGATTTCTAAGAATCCGGAGATACATATTTGTGGATCAGGACCACTGCGCAGGAAGCTGGAACAGTACACTAAACAAAATCATTTATCGGAAATGATTTATTTTCACGGTTTTGTGAGCGAAGAAGAAAAAATCACACATTTACAACAGGCTGACATCGCAGTATTTCCATCTTTGGGCGGTGAAAGCTTTGGTATCGTGCTTATTGAAGCAATGGCTGCAAAGGCAGGTGTTGTACTGGGAGGAAACAATCCGGGCTACAACAGCGTTCTCAGTTCGATGCCGGAATCTTTATTTGATCCTGAGAACATAAATGAATTTGCTTTAATCTTACAAAAATACATAGAAAATCCTGATAAACGACGGGCGCTTCATATTAAACAGCAGCAGCTTGTAGTCGGCTATGATGTGCAAAAAACCGGCAGCAAATTACTTGAAACTTATACTGATTGCATTAACCAGCGAAAAAGCAGATAATATCTCAAAGATTATGAGTAAAAATGGCGAAAAAAAACTGATTGTTACTATCGAGTCCAAAACAGTGGTTCGTGTGATTTTACTGGTGGTGGCATCGATTGCTATTATTGCCTTTCTCAGGAATATTACGCACATCATTTTACTTATATTTATCTCATTTTTCCTGGCACTCGCACTTAATCCCGCCGTATCATGGATATCTTCCCGCCTCAAGAGTAAGAGCCGTGTCCGTGCTACAGGGGCCGCATACGTACTTGTCATAACATTTCTGATCGGATTTTTTGCTCTTGTATTTCCGCCGCTTGTTAAGCAAACCGTCGATTTTATCAAAGAAGTACCAGGTACTATCCAGGATATAACGCGGGAAGATTCTGCCTTTAATAAATTCGTACAGAGACACCAGTTAGGTGATGAAGTAGAACAATTCTCCAGCGACTTTGGTAATAAGTTCAAAGATCTGGGCAAGCCGGCTCTGGCGACAGCAGGTGCGATTGGTTCCGCTGTGGTCGGATTGGTAACAATACTTGTTCTGACTTTTATGATGCTGGTAGAAGGCCCTATGTGGCTGCAACGAATATTCGGAGCAATGGCCCCCGCTAAGCGCAAACACAGACAGGAGCTGGCGGGCAGAATGTATAAAGTGGTTATTGGCTTTGTTAACGGTCAGGCCATAATTGCCGCGCTGGGAGGAACATTTGCAGCGGTTGCTCTGTTTATTTTCAGTCAGATATTTGATGCGTCGGTGAACGCAATAGCCCTGGGAGGCATAATAGCGTTGTTCGCACTGTTGCCTTTGATCGGCACAATAATCGGTTCAGTAATCGTAATACTGGCCTGCCTGCTAGTCTCCACGCCTCTTGCCATTGCAGCTGCTGTCTATTTTATCGTCTATCAGCAGATCGAAAACGTTAGCATTCAACCTTATGTTCAGTCACGCAGCAATAACCTCACACCTCTGACAGTATTACTTGCCGCGCTAATAGGAGTTGGATTCGGCGGCATACTGGGAGCTCTGCTGGCGATACCTGTGGTAGGCTGTATTAAGATTCTTGCCGAAGATTACTATGAAAATCGCAAAATAAAAGCACCTAAACCCGATACCAGATAGCGCCATACTCAGCATCTTTTATTCCGATTCCATGTTTAATCAGCTGATCTCTTAGCTCATCGGATTTTGGCCAGTTTTTTTCTTTTCGCGCATCTTCTCTTTTTGAAATTAAATCTTTCTGCTCTTTCGTAATGTCGGGGGTTGAAAGAATCAGATTTAACCCTAACAGGCTGTCTATGATTTCCAGCCACTTTATAAAATGTGTTTTGGATTCTGGCATAACACCACGATGATCGAACTCATCCATTTCTGAAGCTATAGTTTCTAAAACTTTTGGCGTGTTAAGGTCATTGATGATTTCGTATTTAATATCCGCGATACTTCTGTCTATAGACGTAGTCTGAGCATACTCGGTCTGACGGGTTATCTGATGTCTTAGTTCAGCGGTCCTGCGCATCTTTTTCAGACGGCTTTGAGCAGCTTCGAGGTTGTCCCAGCTGAAATTTGCCTGAGTTCGATAATGCGACTGAAGGTATAATAATCTGAGTGTCATTGGATCAAATCCGTGTTCTATAACCTCATTAAGCGTAATAGTCTGATCGCCGGATTTGGACATTTTGTTGCCATCGAGTAGCAGGAACTCATTATGCATCCAGAAGTTAGCCAGAGATTTACTGTAAGCTACTTCTGACTGGGCTATCTCATTTGTGTGATGCGTTCCGATATGATCAATGCCCCCCGTATGGATATCAATCGGCTCACCTAACGATTCATGGATAATTGCTGAACATTCAAGATGCCAGCCCGGAAAACCTTCGCCCCAGGGGGACTCCCAGCGCATCTGATGATCCGCGAAATGGTCCACAGTAAAGAACCACAAAGCAAAATCCTGTGGATGATACTTGTCGCTATCGGTTACAACTTCGCTGCGTACCCCGATTTCTTTATCTGATAACTTCTGGCCGGATAGTTTGCCATAGTCTTCCAGCTTTGTCGTATCAAAATAAATCGCCTGTCGGGTCTGGTAGACAAAACTTTTATCCATTAATGTCTGAATCAAGCTTACCTGAGCCGGGATAGCATCAGTAGCCCGGATAATCTTAGACGGAGCCAAAACATTCAGTGCTTTTGTATGCCTGCTGTAAGCTTCCGTGTAAAATTCTGCAACTTCCCAAACAGTCTTCCCTTCTCTGGCAGCACCTTTTTCGAGTTTGTCTTCACCCTCATCCGCATCGGACGCAAGATGGCCAACATCAGTAATATTCATCACATGATTTACTTCATAACCACTTACCGTCAGTGACCTCTTAAGAGTGTCGTTGAAAATAACATTCCGCAGATTACCTATATGTGCATAGTGGTACACCGTCGGCCCGCAGGTATAAAGTTTTACATAACCATCATTTCCGGGGTTGAAGTCCTCAATTTTACGCGTAAGGGTATTATATAGTCTCATTCTGATAGCTTCTCGTTGTAAATGTTATCCAGTAGTTCTCTGCCTTTAGAAAGCAAAGATACTTTGACATCGTCGATGTTACGGCCGTCAGTCACCCGGAAACCGCTTGCATAAATGTGGCCGCCTCCGCCGAAATGTTCGGCCAGTTTATCCGCTACGCCAAAGCCGTGATTAGCACGAATTTTACCGGTTATTCGTCCGCCCGGATAGAGTTTGATTGCAATAGCAATGGCAACTTTCTCAACCATGCGCATTTCATCTATAACCAGCATAGACGGGTTATACTGATGGCTGTACTTTTCTATTTCCGGCCATGGGATGATAATCATGGCAATGCGCTGATCTTCGTGGTACTCAACCCGTTCGAGCAGATGACCTTTGTAGGTAAGTAGCTCCGGACTCTTCTTTTGCATGCTGCGGCGTGCTTTTTCCAGACTAGCCAGGCTCACACCGTCCTCTACAAGTTCAGCAATAATATGGATGGTGCGTGCTGATGCCCCTTCACTTATAAGTCCCAGACTATCGGCCATAATAGCAGTAGCAATAAACTGTCTGGCTTGCAGATTGAGTGGCCATTCAAGCTCACATGCCAGTTCATAAATTGCTTCTCCGGTAGCAGCTGCTTCAGGACAATGAGCAATGGTGGCAAAACTAATTGTTGATTCAGTCTTATGGTGATCCAGAACCATGCAGGGTTTACCTGCCAGCCACGAAAGCTTTCCGGACTTTTGCAGGGTTTCCAGTAATAGTAATGAGCCCGTATCAACTATAATACTTGCATCAAACCCGGCTGGTAGTTCGTTGCTCACGCGATCCCAGCCTTCCATATAACGTAAGTAGCCTGGTATATCCACACCGCAGTATAGTATTGGTTCCTTGCCCATATCACCAAAGATGTGTTCCAGTGCCAGAGCACTGGACAGGCTATCTCCATCCGGATTATCGGCCTGTATAATTACAATCCGTTTTGCGCTGTCAACGAAATTCTTAATTTTTGTTATGTCAGGTTGCATGGTAAATATAGTTTAGCAGTTATAGAGCCTGGCGACCCTCGAGTGCTCTGCCCAAAGTTATCTGATCGGCATATTCAAGGTCAAGACCAATAGGCAGTCCTCTGGCCAGGCGGGAGATTTTGACTTTACGATCACCTATTTTATTCGCGATCAGTAAAGCCGTTGATTCCCCTTCTACACTGGCATTGGTGGCAAGTATTATTTCTTCTACAGCATCCTCGTCTATGCGGTTCACAAGTTCATCAATACGCAGCTTTTCCGGCCCTATACCATCAATGGGAGAGATCAGACCACCCAACACATGATATGTACCACTGAACTGTCCTATTCGCTCCAGAGCAATAATATCAAACGGATCAGCCACAACAGCTACAAGTTTCTTATCACGACCAGAGTCACTATATAAAGGAGATATTTTTTGATCCGCGTTTATCAGTGCAAAAGTTTTCGGACAATACCTCGTACCGCTGTGCAACTTCTCCATGGCGGCGGCAATCTGATGGCTTTTCGCAGAATCATTCCTGAGAAGATAATACGCATACCGCTCTGCACTACGGGGTCCTACACCTGGTAATACTCCCAGCGCTTCAATAAGATTCTGCAAAGCTTTTGGCAATAAGCTCATATAGGCTGAGTACTACAGCCCGAGATTTCCGAGCATGCCCATCATTGGCTGCATTTTTTCCGCAGCTACTTTCTGGCTCTGTGAAATAGCATTTTTAACAGCTTCTTCCACCCATTTTTCCAGCTGGCCGATATCCTCAGTATCTACACGTTCAGGATCAATATGTATTTTTTTGATTTTTTGTTCGCCCGTTATCTCTACTCTGACAGCATCATCGCCGGCCGATACTATAATAATCTGTTTCTGCAGCTCTTTCTGCATTTTTTTCATTTTCAGTACCATTTTGGCCTGATCAAATTTACTCATTACACATCCCTTTCGTTTATCTCCTTAATTATAGCAAAAAAGCTCCGGCGATGTTTATTCAGATGCCGCCTTTATAGCCTGGTAAGTAGCGGGAGCATGAGGCCAGGCAATATAGTACCTTGTGAGCTGATAACTGCATGCCACCAAAACTAAGATAACCACAGCAGAAATACCTACACCCCTGGCAAATGGATTGCGCGGAAAAATAGTAAACCATTGCTGTAGTAACAGAGCTAAACCATTTCCGGCAAATATATAAACCAACGGTAACAGCAAACTGAGACTTACCGGGCCGCCAAGACTTATAAGAACTATCGACACAAGACTAAGCATACCAAGTACCCGCCAACGTAGCGGATATAAACCACTTCGGAAAGAGTATATACCTATTACTGTCAGAGCAATTGTGATTGCATCTAACACGGGTGTGCCGCTCAGCCACCGCAGCGGATCATCGGGACCCGTAACAAATAACTGCTTTGGTATTTCGTATAAGTTGCGTAACACTGCTTGTGCATTCAGACCTTGTTCAGGCAGACCAACCCATGTCGTAAGAAGCCAAGGGGATTTCCAAAATGAATATGACAAAGGTAAGAGCGGAATAATAAGCGCCAGTAAAGATGTAAAACGTAACGAATTTGATAAATATTTGAAGGTTTTATGGATTTTTTTATAATTGAGCAGCAGGAAAAATGTTACTAATACCCATGCTCCCGGCAAATAAAGAAGCATAGTCAATGCAAAAATTGTCAGAGGCCACAAATGGTCATAGCGCTTTTTTTTGAGTAATATCGTGCCTACAAGTATGGTAGGTATAACAGTCAGGTACATAACTTCCGGTTCAGCCCATCTGGCCTGATGCAGAAATAAGCCGGATGTACCTAACATAAGTATGCTCAACAACGCTACCCGACGTGTATACCATATGCTGAGTAACCAATACATAAGGACTAACGAAATAACGGCAAATATGACGGATACCAGCCGCAAATATGTTCCTGATCCATTGGATGTGTACAAAAGTGCTGCCTGAATAGCACGTTCCGGCAGGAAAAAAGGATATTCTATCAGGTTTTCTTTGACAGATATATTAAGCGTGTATGGCTGTTCGGCTTGCGTTGTAGCTGGTATCAGGCTGCCGAGCTTCGGCAATAATATAAGGCTTGCCGCAACCACTACGAATAGCAGGCTTAGAATAAAACGCCATTTATCTGCCATAAAATTTCGCGATAAGGATGGTTTGAGAGGTCTGACAGATGGTCCGGGCTCTTTCAATACTTCCTGTTGTGCTACAGGACTGACGCGACTGACCGGATTAATGGCTTTGTTCAACGTGCCGGATTGATTCGATACGGATGAACCGCCGACAGGGTGTTTTAGATTATCCACAATATTTTTTATCAATTCCCATTTAATAATTTACTATAAATACTAATACAATAACTTCCTCACACTATCACTTAACAATTTTATCAGTTTATAAGTTATAAAGTTAGATGGATTTAGTTATCAAATGGCGAACTGTGTTTGGACTCAAGGCTTCGAAATCGCTGCTTTTCCCGGTCAAAGTACAGCTCAACATTGTCAATTGGGCCATTGCGATGTTTTTTGATTAGTACATCGGCGATATTACGTCGCTCTGTATCCGGATTATAATAGTCTTCCCTGTAAAGGAAGGCTACAATATCGGCATCCTGCTCGATAGATCCGGACTCACGAAGGTCCGCCAGTTGTGGTATCTGCGGATGCCTGCTTTCGACTGAACGACTAAGCTGACTGAGGGCGATTAATGGTACGTTCAGCTCGCGGGCTATAATTTTGAGTCCCCGTGATATTTCTGATATTTCCTGCACACGGTTACCGCCATCGCCGCTAAAGCGCGTACCACCGCTCATTAACTGCAAATAATCTACGATGATAAGGCCCAAAGGCCGAGTATGAGCTTCCCGGCGGGCTTTAGTACGTAGATCACTCACTGTAATGCCAGGGCTATCATCAATAAATATAGGCGCCTCGCTAAGAGTACCCATAGCCTGGCCGATTTTCTCAAAATCCGAATCGGTCAGATTGCCCGTACGCAGGTTCCAGGCGTTAACACCCGCTTCTGCGGCCAGCAGACGATCTACAAGCTGTTCTTTGCTCATTTCCAGACTGAATATCAATACCGGTTCTCCTGATTGCACCGCTACATTGTGCGCGAGGTTCAGCGCAAATGCTGTCTTACCCATAGATGGGCGCGAAGCAAGAACAAACAAATCACTGCGCTGCAGTCCGGCAAGCACATTATCCAGGTCCTTATAGCCGGTTGGAATTCCACGGATAGTCCCTTTGTCCTTGTGCAATTCATCAAGTCGCTCAAAACTTTCACCAAGTATTTGCTCCAGACTTACAATGTCCTGCTTCACATTCTTCTGGCTAACGGAGAATAACCGGGTTTCAGCTTCTTCGAGCAATGATTGCAAACTTTCATCTTCGTTATAACTCAAACCGACGATGTCCTGACTGGCTTTTATCAGACGGCGTCGTAAGGCCTTATTTGATACTATTTGAGCATAACTTTCTACATTGGCTGCCGTAGGTACAAAGTTGGTAAGCTCGCTCAGATACGATCCACCACCCACAATGTCCAGTAAGCCATTATTCCTGAGTTCATCGGATAGTGTCAGAACATCAATAGGGCTGTGCGTATCGTAAAGATGTTTGGCCGCACCATATATGTGACGATGTCTTTCTTCATAAAAATCATCAGAGTTCACAATATCAGCTATTTTGACAATCGCATCGCCATCGATCAGAATTGCGCCTAATAAGCTGGCTTCAGCTTCCGGGTTTTGTGGTGGTATTCTGGCAGCATCAGTCACTAACAACCTCCCTTTTGACGACTAAATTCAAAAACCCGGGATCAAAATTCAGAAAATTACCACAATACTGACTGCCGGTGAATGAAGTTTGAAATTTGAAGTTTAAAGTTTGCCCTGACGCAGTCATGGTTACGATTCTAGCACTTCGCCGCCACCAAAAATATTGGTTATGCTTGAAAATGAAGGATCTGCAGGAGTAGTTTTTTTGATCTGTGATTTATCAGGATTTGGGTTTTTTTCTGCCAATTTAACATCAAGCTCTGTTATGTACTGATAATTACTTCTGACGATATCACTAATTATGGTTTTGTTTTTAGGGTCACTAATTTTTTTGTGGTGGAAGGCAAACCTAAAAGTCAGAATAAGTTTGTTATCTGTAAATTCGGTTGTAGCCATCCGGGCAATACTATACAAAGTATTGTTTTTGGATTTGAGAGCAGCCAGTATTGTCATCCAGGTTTCTTCAGATTGTGAATCGGTGTCTGGTAACTGACTGGATTTTGCGACCGGTTGTTTATTGCTGACGGGCATAATAAGTCTTGTCCCGTGGTTCTTTTCTTCATTAGTTACTACTTCCATTGTAGGTGTTGAGTCAGTAATGACTTCTTTCTTAGCTTTTTCATTTCTTGTTACCATGTTTTGTACGCTGTTCCCTACTGGCTGTTGATCAAGTAAAGTATCGAGTAACGTAAGCTCCAGCAGAGCTTTTGCCTGAGATGAAGACTGAATTTCGAGCAGTTCTTTTAACAAGGATAATGTAGAATTGTGATCAAGGCTGAGACCATCATTTAACAGATTCGTTCTGAGCACTGATGATAATTGTTTAGCAATTTCGTTTGGTTCGGCTCCGTAATTATAAAGATTTGCTAATACATCAGTCATTTGGCCGGCATTTCCGGAAGTTATACTTTCCAGCAATAAAATTATCTGACTTTCCGGAGCCACACCAAGCATGCGTTGCACTTCCTCCAGACGAATATGTTTTCCGGCCCCGCGAATCTGGTCAAGCCGGGATATGCTATCACGGAAACTACCGTCACCGTGGTGCGCAATAAGCTCCAGTGCATCGTGATCTACCTTCAGATTTTCCTTGTCGGCAATATCACGCAAGTGTGCCAGCGCAGTAGCAGATTCAATTGACTTAAAATTAAATCGCAGACAACGACTGACAATTGTATCGGGCAATTTGTGGAACTCAGTAGTTGCCAGTATGAAGATTACGTGAGCAGGCGGTTCTTCCAGAGTTTTCAGTAGCGCATTAAATGCTTCCCGTGTAAGCATATGTACTTCGTCAATGATGTAAACTTTATACTTAGCAGCTGTTGGTGCTACCATAACCCGTTCACGTAGCTCGCGTATTTCATCTATGCGCCGGTTGGAAGCAGCATCAATCTCAATAATATCTATATGTTCTCCGCTGAGAGAATATTCAAGTTTATTCACCGCGTGTGCCAGAATACGTGCAACACTTGTTTTGCCTACCCCCCGAGGACCCGTCAGCAGATAAGCATGGCTTATGTGACCACTTTTTAAAGCATTTTTGAGCGTCGTAGTAATATGATCCTGTCCCAGTACCTCATCAAATGACGTCGAACGGTATGTACGATATAGTGCTTTACCCATAGTATATTCAGTATAAAGCTCAAGCCTCAAACACCAAAGTTCAAATAAACATCAATATTTCAAAAATCAAAAAAATGAATAAATCCGGTTGATGTTTTACTTCTCTGAATTTTGTATTTGAACTTTATTGTGTACTAAAGGGCGGCTTCGAGAGCTGCCCATTCAGCTTCAGGATCATCCTGAGGGATATTGACGCTTACCTGATCGCCTGGCTTAGCCTTGAAGTATGTAACACTGGCCAACAGTACGCGATATTGGTGGTCGCCTACTTTTACAAAGTAATGTCCCTCCTGAAGCTCCAGAGCTCCTACAACTTGCTTACGGGCAATCGGACCGATCTGTTTATAAAGGAATGTCCCGTCTTCGGCAATTGTTAACTTCAGAATATCACCCTGAACCAGCTTAGACTTACTGGCATAGTTTGCGGGCACCGGATATGTCTTTGCATCACTGCCAATCATATTCTGACCGTCAAAGACACCCTCAATCACCTTGCCGATATTGTCATCGACAGACACGCTGGCTATTTCTTTATCATCGCCAAGCAAACTGAACATCAGCTCTTTTGCTGCTGCCAGGCTTGTTTCTGCTTCTGTTATAAGAGAACGCAGTCTTTTTATTTGCTTGTCTGGTACATCTGCCATATTTTTATATTCTCCGAACGCCTCAGTCTCACTTTTTGTTGGGTAGACCTAAGCCGTAAATTATCACGAACAACCGCAATAGTCAAAACTATATTTGGATAAACTGTGGATAATTTAGAAAAAAGTATCAGAAGCTGTCACTCACTCCTGATATTTTCGGTATAACTTACTAGCTGAGTTCAACGGTTGCGCCGGCTTCTTCCAATGTCTTTTTGGCAGCTTCAGCTTCTTCTTTAGAGGCTTTTTCCCTGATAGTGCCCGGAGCGCCATCAACCAGTGCTTTTGCTTCACCAAGCCCCAGACCTGTGATGTCTTTGACTGCCTTGATGACGGCAACTTTTTGCGCGCCGGCGTCTTTGAGCACAACATCATATTCGCTCTTTGCTTCTTCTTCAGGACCAGAGTCTCCGGCTGCAGGACCAGCAGCAACTGCTACGGCTGCTGCAGGCTCGATGCCATGTTCGTCTTTCAGAATATTCTTAAGTTCATTTACTTCCAGCACGCTTAAGGCCACTAACTGGTCTGCGAGTTTCTTTAAATCTGCCATTTCATTTTCTCCTTAGTTAAAATCAGTTACTTAAAATATAAAACTTATGCCGGTTTGGCATTCGCCTCAATTCCGGACATAATACCGCCCAATCCTCCTGAAAGCCCGCTCATCACATCGTTCAACGGTGAGTTAAGCGTATTAATCAGGCTGGCGATTAATACATTCTTGCCCGGCAGGCTTGCCAGTGCTTTAACCTCATCAGAGCCAATAAACCGGCCATCGGATGTAAATGCTCCCACAAATTGCAAGCTGGGGGTAGTTTTTGCAAAAGCTGCCAGTGCATGGGCAGGAGCAACTTCATCAACACTATTGAACGCGTATAGAAGCTGATCTGTCAGAGCGCTTGAATCTGCGCTTTTGTACTGTTCGCTGCCGCTCAGAGCTTTAATAACCAGACGATTTTTGATAACTTTGACAACTGTCTGGTTATCCTTTGCCTGTCCACGCAGTGTCTGCAGTTGTTTTACGGTTATACCACGGTAACTAGCTACTACAGTCATCTTAGAAGCTCCCAGTAATTTGGTTACTTCTTCAATTACATCTTCTTTATTCTTTTTGCTTAGAGCCATCATCACCTCTTTCAGAGGAAATTCCAAAGTTTGAACGTCAAAGTTCAAAGCTCCGGAATCATTATTATTTGTTTAAAGCATACAGTCGACCACTGCAAGCCATTCGTTACCACTAAAAAAGCCTTTGGCTTCCCAAAGACTAAGATTGCATTTCAGAATTAACTTCTTATTGCTTCCTCGGCGACATTATCAGGGCTTTCGCTCGTCGCTGTCTTCGGTAACTTACTCCACTATACACCTTAAATATCGATAAGGTCAAGAAATATTGACATTACGTAGTAATAAAAGTATATTATAAATTAAATTGTATACATAAAGACTCAATCATTTGTCTCGGAAGTATTTAATGAGGAAGAAACATAATGGCTCTTGAAAAGTGGAAAACAGGATTATCTAACGATGTTAATCAAGCTGAGTTAGATCACGCTGTTGAGTATGTTGTAGCGGCATTTAATGGTCAGGTTACAATAGACCACGAGCCAGTTGGAGGGAGTTACGCTCCGGCCATAGTTGATCCCGGACTTTTTTCAAGTAGTGCGGTTGCCCGTCTACTCAGCGAAAGGCTTATTGCACGAGGATACGGAAAGCCGGTAATCATTAGTCCGACTCAGTTAGATAAATCAGGCTTACCCGAGGACACAACCGGAACTGTATTAGTGGCGTCAGATGAGGCTATATCGGTAGATAGACACGATACAGTTTTAGCTCTGTTATCGCAAGGCGGCAGGCCAACGGCAGTTATTGCTCCCCGTGAACAGGGTAATTAATATTTAGTTTATCAGCTCAACTGATTTAATTTGAACTGCGTGTAACGTTCGGCCGCAAGGCGGGATAACTCCGGATCTTCGTCTTTATTGACGAATTTCATTGCTGCGCCAATCAATGGGTGAACTTCACAAATCTTTTCGTACATCTGGTGTGCTAGCTTGCGGTAGCCAGGATGACCCTGTGGAGCAGTACGGAGCTCTATAAAGTGGAATGCCTCCCGTGCGTTCATAGTGAGCTTCCAGCGCATTTTATGACCCAGCAGGGTCGCATACTGTGCTTCCCGGGCGTAGCCCTTGTCCTGTAGCAGACTATAGAGTTTCAGACTCAGCTCGAAACACTGATCAAAATCATCGGTTAGCCCTGCATCCTCGACGAGCTTTGGTGTGTCATAACCGTAGCGCGGGGTAAGCTGCTGCCAGTTGAGGTCATCGACCATGCGATGCCGCTGCAAATCCCGGAAGATACCATAATCACAGACGAGGTCGAAGCTGTAATGAGCTTTTTCCAGTGCCCGTCCGGGTCGGTGCCTCCTGTTAAGACGTTCACCGATATATGCCTGAAAAATTTCAAGTTTCTTTGCATAAGACAGCTTTTGCATTTTTGCTGTAATCTCAGCCAGAGAAGCATCGCTATGCTCAAACAGCATGTCGGGGATCAGATCCAGTTCATTGCCAGGCCAGATATCAGTCAGGGTCACCGCCTCAGCATCGGTGCTGTGACCACCCGTAAGATGTTTCTGGGTGAGCTTCCGGACGTTATCGGCTGTACGGGCCCTATAAGCAACTAAAGCGCCGCCTCTGTCAGGCTTGTCTGCCCGTTCCAAAAATGCCGGTATTGTCTTACGGGCTTCTACCAGCATATCCTCGCCTGTTTTGCGCGATTCGGCCATAGGATCGCTTAGTAAATGCATTATGAGACTTTCTAAGGCCTGTCCTGAGGCAAAAATGCCCACAGTAGAGGTTACAGCCACCGGCAATACTACGCGCACCGCGTCACAGGCTTGTGCTCTGGTTGCACCCTGCCAGGCAACATCCCGTTCGGCAGCCGGTACGTTGGAATGACTTCTCACATGATCGGTCAGACTATGCACAAGGCTCGAATACAGATCATAAATCTGATTCATAATTATTTCATAGGATTTTTTTGTTGCGTCATCCAGATTCTCAGGAGTGTAATAGCGGTATTTTCCGTTTTTGTCTTTTTTATCAAAATATATATATCGTGTAGACTGCTCCAGATATGCCGCCAGCCGACCCCATTCCAGCTTCTTGGTCAGGATGTTACTGGCGTTTTCCACCACGACATGCTGGCCGACTAATTGCTGTACAGAGTCATCCCCGTACGCCGTGATTACTCTCTGTAACAGCTTGGAATCTTTGCCGGCAGTCAAAGCAAATTCATCTAATAACGTGACTCTCATATCATCCGCCCGACGGCTAAGACGAGCCATAGCTGCGGCAACCGTTAGCGGGGAGAGTTTTTCGTTGAAAGCATAAACATTTCCATCAACATTTGTCAGCACCTGTTCAAGATAATTGCGACCCTCAGTAGTAATGTTAGTACCATTCTTATCTTTGGTCACATATGGGTTTTTTATAAGATCCGAAGCTTTAGACTCAGGACTTTGACTTTTACCTGGCAGCAGCGGCATAACGGTCTCCCATATAATTGAATGAATTGTTTCTTTGTCCATCAGCTTTCCCCCTCGTGTGCAGTTCAGAGGTTTGAAATCTTTGGGAAATAACTGGCAGAGACTATCGTAAACTTCTACAGATTTTTTCAGATGTTGCAGATCTGCTTCATGCAGATCACGTTTTTTATCGGTATAATCCCGGGTTTCTTTTTGATCTACAAGTTTCTGGGCTACTTCCGCAGGTACTTCCAGGACTAATGACTGAGTAGGGCGTGGAATTTTGAGCATTTCGAATTCAATCTGGTCCAGCCAGATAAAATAGCCCCGCCGCTGCTCAACACTTTCAAATTTGGTTCCCTGATGCGCCATGTTAGAGCCTGTGTAGCGATTTGCAATGACGATCCTGCCCTCGTCCAGAGCCTTGCGTATTTGAGGAGCAGCCTCAAAACGATCCAAAGCATAAAACAGCGAAGCGGTATAAGGACCTACATCTTCTGCGGTTCCGTATTGTCCGTTCAGATATTGCTTTACAAAATAGCCTGACGGCTGGTCATACCGGGGGAAATCAAAGCTTGCAACATCATAACCCTCTTGCTTCAGTCGTTTAATGAGCATCTGAGCCTGAGTATTCTTACCGGCACCGTCAGTACCTTCGATAGCCAAAAATAGGCCGGACTCCTTATTCATAGGACCGTAGTCCTTTAATTCTAGTCGGTAGTGTCCGTTTATCCATATATGCCCTGGGTAGCATTAGTTCAGGTTTCCAGTTGGCAATCAACTGCTTGAGATCGGTACCTGTTTGATACTTGCCGCTAAAACCTTTATTACGGCCTTCGCCATAATTACCTTCTACCTCACCCGTTTCATGGAAGATTGCCTGTCCGATACGTTCACCAACCGGCAGCAGGACAAGTTCTGTTTGATTCAGATTAAATATCTCGAGGGTCAACCGGTTTATGTAACCGGGATCAACCCAGCCTGCGTCAAAACAAACTGCTATGCCATTTCGGCCCCAGCTCGAACGTGATTTGATCTCATACGCCCCCGGTGGCTTGATACCAAAAAATTCATGAGTATGAGCCAGAACGCGCTCGCCGGGACGAAGCGGGATGACAGGATGATTACGTGGTATACCCTTTTGCAAGGCAAAGCCGTTTTTCCGGCACCATTCAGCATGAGGAACGGCTTTCAGGGCACCGTCGAAATAACGGTTCACATCATCAGGATCAAAGGGATTGTAGATCAGCTTTCCGCTCATGCGCTCTGTCCGGTAATAGTAATAGCCCAGAGTCACATCCAGGCTGGCATGGGCCACATGGCGTTCATCGAATGGCGTGCAGACAATATGCCCGTTCTCAAGCGCTGCCCGGATTTGTTTGTTGCTATAAACTCCCATAACGTCAGTATAGTGTAGCCTTTCGGACATGATTTAGACAACACTTAGGCGAATACCACAACAAAGTTATATTGACAAATCTTAATTTGTGTGCTAATATCTTTAAAATATCTACAACGATTAAACTTATAACAAATCGTAAAACCATGGAGTAAATGTTTGAAACGTACAGGAAAAGAAACTGTAAACAATCCGGTTTGTAGTAAACAGATTGGTTTTTCTGACGATACTCCGCGCATTCCGGCAAGCGAGGCAATCGGTATATTAAACAAAGCGGGTCATACAGGACCGGCACAAGATGTTAGTTTAGGTAGATATGCGACTTTTGTCTGCCAGGTTGAAGGGTGCGGAACCCTTACGACGGTTGGAGCTCCTGACAATCAGGCTAATGTACCTGTTGCTACTCTTAGCCTGCGCCCAAAATGTCCGTCATAGTTGAATGTGAATTTATGTCAGTGGGTTCTAGGCAACTTCGCTGGTGACGACTTTGATGCCCGGACCCATAGTGGTGGTAATGCTGATTGAACGCACATAGACGCCTTTGAGACTGGCTGGCTTGTTTTGTTTGATGCTACTCAATAAGGCCGATGCGTTTTCTTCCAGCTTGTCCGGCCCGAAGCTTACTTTGCCAATCCCCGTATGGACGATACCGGTGCTGTCGACGCGGTATTCGATACGGCCGGCTTTGGCTTGTCCCACAGCTTTGATAACATCTGCCGTTACGGTACCGCTCTTCGGATTGGGCATAAGGCCTTTTGGTCCCAAAATCCGGGCGTACTTAGCAAGCTTTACCATCAGGTTAGGAGTGGCAATTAATACATCAAAATCAATCTGACCCTTGTCCAGCTTTGCCAGGAAATCTTCATTACCGGCAAAGTCTGCACCTGCAGTCATTGCTTTTTTTGCATTGTCTTCTTCTGCAAATACAGCAATACGGACTGTTTTACCGGTTCCGGCAGGCAATATGATGATGTCGCGTACATTCTGATCTGCCTGCCGGGGATCTACACCCAGGCGTATATGTGCTTCAACAGTGCCGTCAAATTTGGCACTGTGAGTTTTGCAGGCCAGATCAAGAGCTTCTTTGAGTGTATAAAACTTCTGGCGGTCTATAAGCCTGGCGCTCTCACGGTATTTCTTCCCGCGGCGTTCAAGGCGCGAACGTGCCGGCCTGACAGCTATTTTAGGCTTTACGGTTGACCCCTCAGTTTTAACTGCTGCTTTGCGCTCTTCTTTAGCTTCTTTCTCCTCAACTTCTTTAATGGCTTTAGGACTTCTTTTACCGGCCTTGGCAACGGCTATCGGTTCATCAGGCTGGTTTTCCGCTGCTATGGCTTCTGTCTGTTCCGGAGCATCCACAATAGCTTCAGTGACGATGTCTTCTGAAACCACGCCTGAAACAGATTTTTTGACCTTTGCAGTCTTGCTCTCAGCTTTTACTTTTTTAGTTTTTGATTCTTTGGCGTCCGCCATAATGAGTCCTTTCGTGGTACTAATGGCCATTCAGGCCTCCCACAAATTAATTATTATACTTTCAAGTCTCTCTACCTGACGCCATAGTAGCTGCCAGCAAGGAAATAGGATGAGGAAGATTTTGAGTCGCTCTATACGATTCAAATTCAATGGTGTTTATACCCATAGCGAGCCCTGCAAGTCCTGCAAAACGATCTTGGGCCGGTGGTAGATCAGTAAACCTGGTTTTTTGATCTACCGAGTCCTCACCAGGACCACTATCCGGAGGACTAGAAACGAGCTTTAGTTTACCTCTGTGATGCTGTTGGGCACTCGGAACATCGGGGGCCAACTCTGTTGATGAGTTGCCTTCTGGGAAAGCATGGCTTGGCATTATTCCAGCTCGACTCCCATGGAGCGGGCGGTGCCGGCTACCATCTTTTTGACAGCTGGGATATCATTGGTATTCATGTCATGAGCCTTGGTTTCGGCGATGCTGGTCAGGTCGGCATCAGACAGTTTCTGAGTGAGTTTCTCGGTATTCGGCTTGCCCGATCCTTTTTTGACACCCAGTTTGTCCCGTATCAGATCGTCAACAGGCTGGCTAACCACGCGGAAAGCCATAGAACGGTCGTCGTAGATAGTAATATGGGCAGTAACTATGCCGCGCATTTCCCGCGTAGCATCGTTGAATGGCTGGATAAAATCCATCATATTGACCCCATACTGACCCAAAGTACTCCCTACCGGAGGCGCTGCCGTAGCCTTACCGGCCGGTATCTTCATCTTCAGGTTTGCTTTGATTTTCTTGTCTGCCATAAGTATTTTCGAGCCGAGCGTATGTGCTCAAGGCTCTCCTTCCCTTTCTTAATTATATTTGAAGCATTAAGACAGAAGTGCGTAACATATCTAGCATAGCATGATGGCTACTTAATGTAAATACGAAAGGTTGCTTTATAGTCAATAGTGTAGTATAGTAATTTTCTATGTCTAATCTTTTAGATGTGTACAAAGCGTGTGAGCGTTATGAATCTCACGGAGATGAGAGGCCGTCTTTAGCCGATCTTGAAACTGGAATACAAGCTATAGACTTCAGTTTTTCAACAAATAAGCTACTTATTGCTGCTGATATGTGTATTGATTTAGCGATGCTGGACCCCGATCGTTGCGATGAACATCTGGCAGCATCTCGTAAATATTTAGAGATCAGTATTGGTCGAGCTATGCAGGTAAAGAAGCAAGAACCTGACAAATATCTCAGTTTAGGCGGAGGAGCTACAAGAGCCCATATGAGACGAGGTGAGCTTGCCAGTTGGCGACAAGCATCTCTTGGTGAGAAGATTGAAGTTTCGTATTTAAGCTTTTTTAAGAGTCTGATTTTTTCGCAACAGTTTAAGGGCGATTTATATTCGCAAGGGTTACAATTAGAACTTATACCACTGTTGCTGGGCGCACGAGCTTTAGAGACGGGCAAAAGTTTTGGGTATGTTGCCAGACTTGGACTTGTAAGGGAGGAAAACCGACGCGTAGATCCAGAAACCAGAGCTAATGCTAACCTTAACTGGGATTGTGGGGTATTTATAGATTTACCAGTAACTAATTTTGATACCCCTACTAGAAAACTGCAGGTTAAAGGAAGAGCTGGGGGAGGAAGCAGAAGAAAAGCTACTCTTCGGAGGGATTATGCCCGGGGGGGTATTCAGACTGTTAGTGCCGCAGAGTTTGGTTTTAGGGAGGTCGACACGATTAAAGAGGTATGCCTCGCAGAGCTTAAAAATGCGCATGGAAACTCTAAACCCGGGGAGAGTGCCCGAGTTGATCTCATAACAGCGAACTTATTCGCTTCATTTAAAAAACCAATTTAGTAGTATCTAAACAAATGGAAGCAGCCGCTTTCTTATACCTTCTTTACTTGTAAGCTGTCAAGTTCGACTGGGGTGTCGCGACCGAACATATTGACAAGAACTTTGAGTTTACCTTTTGTCTGATCGATCTCATTTATAGCGCCGTCAAAGCCTTTGAACGGACCATCGGTGATATTTACAACTTCGCCAATCTTTAGATCGATCTTGTGCTTTGGCTGTTCCAGGCCTACACGTTTGTTGATCTTTTCCATTTCATCATCTGATATAGGCGTCGGATCAATGCCGGTGCCGACAAAACCGGTTACATTTGGCGTATTGCGGACAATATACCACGCATCTTCAGATAGTTTCATTTGTACCAGTACATAGCCTTGAAAAATGCGTTTTTCAACGACTTTGCGCTTGCCGTTCTTGATCTCGATCATTTTTTCTTTGGGCACCAGGACAGCAAAGATCTTGTCAGCCATTTCCAGACCTTGTGTTCGCTGGCGTATGCTGGCAGCTACCTTTTCCTCGTAGCCGCTATATGTGTGAATGGCGTACCATTGCTTAGTTGTATCGTATCTCTTACTCATCCCGTTAGAAATCTCCCTTAAATAAATTAATGTCTTGTTGTCGTCTCATAGTACTCTTTACGCTGTTTCTAACGGGACTCATTTTTTTATAATTACCTCTTTAAATAGTCTGTCTAATCCGACATCCAGTAGCGCCACACTAGCACCAAATATTATAGAAAATACAAGTACAGCGAATGTAAGGCGTGTGGTTTCTCGTCGACCGGGCCATATGACCAGACGAATTTCTGCCCACGCATCCCGGATAAATTTGGGTACAAATCTTATCTTTACTCTCTTTTTGAGCAGCCTGCCGGCTTTGTTATCCGGCAATGGCAGATGATACTCACGCCTGCCAAATGATGCGGCTTTTTGTGCTCCACCCCGTATTTTACCGGCGCCACCTCTCAATCGTCTTGGTTTGGCATTTGCTGAGGTCTGCGTTCGTTCACGAACCGTTTGTTTATTTCGCAGCGACTTACTGTCCGACTTATTTTCTGAAGATTTTTTACCGGCCATGATTATTGCTGTAGCACCTCACAAATTAAATAAACCTACCCTTGATATCATAGAGTAGGTCTGCTGGTGTCAATAGTACCGCGCTTCGCTCGCTGCGTCAAGAGTACTTCATTTTTAGTCCAGATCCGGTATAAATATTGAGAAAGTTGAACCTTTATTTATTTCACTTATCAATGAGATATCGGCATGTATCAAACGCGCAAGCTTCATAGTGACGTATAGCCCTAAGCCGGTTCCGCCTACCTCACGTGTACGATAATCTTCACTTCGAAAGAACTTATCGAACACTTTTTCCTGATCGGTTTTACTGATACCGATACCGCTGTCATGAACCTGAAATAATACCCCCCCTTTGGCAGGTTCGGCTCCAATAGTGACAGAACCTTCTTTGGTATATTTGATAGCGTTCGTAACAAAATTCTGTAGAATTTCGCGTACGTACAACTTGCTTGAGCGTAGCAATTCAAGCTCCGGATCAAGATCGGTTTTTATTACGAGGCCTTTGGCGCCGGATTCATCTTTATACGCATCAGCCAGATCCTGAACTAAATCATGCGCATTTATTGGCTCTATCTCCAAAGTAAGTGCTCCTCGTTCGGCTCGCGACAAAGTAGAAAGATCATTAATAATACTGCTAAGGAACATAATCTGAGTGCGTGCCTGCTTCAATGCTTTCTGAACCTGAACACTGCCGCCACTTTTTTCTACTATAAATTCGGCATTGCCTACATTTCCCTCGGCAATCGCAATTGGGGTTCGCAGTTCATGGCTGACGACACTTATGAATTCATCACGTTCTTCTTCCAATGATTTTTCATGTGTTATGTCGCGCAAAAGCATGACAAATCCCTGCTGACCGCCTTTGCCGTAGCCAAGACTTACCGGAGCGATACTGATGTACAGATTGATAGTGCTCTCATCCGGATAGACTAATCGCAAGTCACGGCTGGTTTTTTGAGAACGGGCTTCCAGTACATAGCTTTTTAAGTCAATGGCCTGATTATTTTTGTCTATAATCCTGCAGATGCTGTTTATGTTTTTGCCCTCCAAGGAGGAATTGATGTCCAGAATATTCAGCGCGGCACCATTATATATAGCGATCCGACCGGTTTTATCAGTGGCCAGTACTCCGTCAGCCATGCTATTGATAAGACTTGTCAGTTGTTCATGACTTAAGTCCGCATTATTTGCGGTTGGTTTAATACTATCGGATTTTTTGGTTTGTTTCAGACCAGCCCGTTTTGATGTCTGTTTGGGCGGAGCGTTCTTTTTAATTGTCATAGTTTTATATTATGCCACACCTCTTATGGTTACTGTGTATCGTAGAGTCGCGGTTGATACGGGCGAAGCTTTTTCCTGAGTTCTTTGTAGTCAGGACATACAGCTTCAAGTCCCTGCCAGAACACCGGACCATGATACAGATGCTTCGTATGATTGAGCTCGTGGAGCAGAACGTAATCTATTATTTCCCAGGGCATTTGTATAAGGTAGAGGTTCAGGACAATATCATGACTGTGATTACAGCTTCCCCAGCGAGCTTTGAGCTGCTTTACAGAGCACGATTTATAGGCGAAGTTATGCTGGTCAGCCAGCTGTCTGAGTCTTGGTAATAACAGCTCCTCAGACTGAACACGAAGTGCCCAGGCCATAGCCTTAGTGATAAATTTTTGTGAGGTTTCATCGGTAATTTCTGTAGTTTCCGACAGACGAACTGTCAATACCGATTCGTCCAGACGCTTGCCGGATCTCGCAGACTTAACAAATTCTATATTGAGATGCAGACCCTTACCGAATATCATGTGGTTTCGCGGAATAAATCTGCGACTGCTCATCTGACTACTGAGCCATTCCTTCTTGCTTTGAACAAAATCAATTCCGGTACCTGCGCTCACCCACCACGGCAGAGTCAGACGAATAGCACCCTGGTTATCAACATTCAGCCGTATAGAGCGAAGGCCGCGTTTTCTGATGATATTAACCGGACCTACACCCTCTACATTTACTATCTTTACGGGCATAGAATTATCGGATTGAAATGTTCCGGCGTGACATGTCAACTCTTCCGCCGATTTTTTGTGGAACCAGATTAACAAGTCCTGGTTTGACTACATTGGCTTGTCCGGCCTGAAATGAGCTGACAATTCCCAGCTCATCCAGCTTTTTCAGAACAGCCGCGCTTTGAGTGTTAAAGGTATGCTTGCCACTTATAACTACGTATTGCTCACGGTCCGGGTTCTGTTGATAAGCCAGAGCATCAGCGAATGAATCTTCAGTATAGCTTCTGGCAAATTTGTCTTCATTTTTGCGTCTGTCCCGGTTCTGCGTACGGAAGTATGCAGTGTCCGGATCAATCTGAAGCCATACGATTAAACTGGTTATTTTGTTGGCTTTTGCCAGTTCATTCAGGGCCCGCCTCTCGCCGGCAGTTGCGGTGCTGCCGTCATAGATTACACTTAATCCGGACTGCAGGAATGTCGCCGTCATGTATTTGAGCAGTTTGTCATACTCAGGACTTTCCTGATTATCGAATACCTCTGCAGATACTTTGTCTGTCTGCAAATGTACGCTACTTACAAGCTCTGTGAAACCACGCGCAAACGTGGACTTACCCGAGCCGGGGAACCCGTAAAGTATCAGCAACACTGGCTTGCTCGGTATAATTTTACTCATCTTAGTCTAATTATATAGGACTTTCGCACTTTTGCATCGATGTCAGAGTATAAATACTGGTTTCGAAAGATTTTATTGATTATAAATTGTAGCCAAAGCTACTATTTGTGATCCATGGAAGCTTGCAGTTCAGTATTTTTGATCTGGGGCGGTTCAAAAGTGTGATAGTCCTGTATATAGCAGATTACGCCATAAGTTGAAAGGATCGGACTATATAACCTGGCCTCAAAATCCTTCAAAATGGGGTGGCAAATGGCGGGGCAGCACCCGCTTAAGCGCGCAGTCAGCAGACGAGCACAAAAACGGGGCGGACCGTTTGATCGTGACCCCGGCTATAATTCAGGTTTTGAAAATCAGGTTATATATTATTATCAGCGCAGAACGATATGTGTTTTGTTACTCGTATTCGGACCTGCATCCGTAGTATGGGTTACTGTTTTGCGAGGTAATAAATTAGTACTGAAGATAGGTTGATAAGTTTTTTTGTGCTTTTTTATTGATATTTTATCCAGAAACGGAAAGATAAATATCGTAACTTTCTTTAGTGAAGACTGACGCGCGGGTAATATAACTTTGTTATTTGAGCTGAAAAGTATTCCCTGCAAATGGTCGTCGCGCATATTATTTGATCTCCATAGCAGGGCGGAAGCTGTTATCACCCAGCAAACTTGTGGTGTCATCAAGCACATAACGATACTGATTATCGATAAAACCTGCACACACAACCTGATTTTTATCAATGGTATTACTTGCCGGCAGTAAACTCCATTGATCTACGTCAACAGGAGTATTTTGCATAAGTGTATAGAGACCGTAATCGCGTATATTCAGGCCGCGCATATTGTAGCCACTGATCATATATTGTTTTTTATCTATAAAATTTTTGTAGTTGCTGACAGGCAGGCCATCGCGTTTTTTATAAACCATCAGTAGTTTCCATTGCTTTTGAGCTGATAAAGCAGGCATGTCCGGGCTATCAAAACCCTGATGTTTTTCTGTTCCGTTATTTTTTAGCGGAAATGCTATTTTAGCGGTCGGAGGACTCAGGAAAAACTCGTAATCATTAATGTCTGTTCCGTTGCTCTCCAAATTTGAAAGAATAGCATTGGCGGAAGTTAGTTTAGCTTGCAATGATTTAAAGGCAGGAACAGTTACAGCATATTTCATCCATGCAGCTCGCAGGATTTCGTATTGTTCGCGTTCCCGTGTAGTCGTGGCATGAACCGTAGTGTCGGATTTAGTGGATTGAATGAAGGTTTTGCTTTGATCAGTGGAGTTGGCAATTGAACTACGCTCAGCATAAAGCACACTAAGCTCCTGATGCAGTTTACTGATCTGCTCGTCGAGCGCTATGACTTCTTTGAAATTTGTTAGTAACATTTTTTCATTATGCCTTGATTATCGTTAATAATGTAGCACTTCTGTGTGCGTTTGTCAAGTCTGTAGCATAAGAAGCATTCATCAACATGCTTAAATCTGTTACAATAACCGCGTTACTGCCAAATATAGGGGCATAGTACAACGGTTAGTATAAAGGTCTCCAAAACCTTAGATCGTGGTTCGATTCCACGTGCCCCTGCCAGGAATAAAGAATCTGCCACTGGTTAGATACTTATTCCTGCCGGTACGTGTGTTTCGAATCGCGATCTGCAAGCAAAGCGAGCATAGATCGTGGGCTCGATAATCAAAAGCACGCGCAGAAGCTTGCTTCGAGCATGACTGAAGAATATACCTTAGTATTCCACGTGCCCCTGCCAAACAAGACAAAGTACTAATTCTGTCCTACCACCATCCCCGTTACTTGTGATCGTTTTGCTAGCTATTAACCTGTCTAAACCCGAGCGCTCAGTAGCAAGTTTTTGTAAGGAATATAAGCAACAACTAGATCAGCTACCTGCCTCAAAAGGTGATGGCTACAAGGTTGAAGTATTCCCCGGCAAGTCCACTGGAGACGCCAAAGTATTTAAGAATGCTTTTAATGCCCTGGAGAGTGTTGCCCCCAAAGATATAAAACCCGATGTTATAACTCTAAGGAAAGTCTTTGAATCCATAGTCGAAGACCCGGCAAACGCAGTCAACGCAAGCCTAATGAAAAATATGCGGCCGCTTACGCCGATGATCTTATCATGCGTTTATTGGAAGAGTTCCCTGACTCGACTTATTGGCTGTCTACAGCACTGCTGGAAGGGTGAAAACCGGACAAAACAAGTGCTATCCGGCGCACTAAAACCAGAGACATTAGAATTACTAGATCAAATCAAGCCAACTGAGTGGGGCGAGATGAAAACTGATGCCATAGACTTTTCTCAAAGATTTTTGTGGCTGGACGATGATCTATGGCCAGAAGAACTGGCAGCCCTGGAAAAGCACAACGCAACCGACAATTTCATAATGATTGACCTAAACAAAAACCCAAACCAACTCAAAGACATTCTCGAAATTATATAAAATTACCTTCTATTTCCCGAAGATAAAGCCTGCTGATGCTGCATAATCTCATTTAGAGTTAAATCATTGCCTTCAAAAGCTCTTAAGGCACGAGGATCTGCAAGTCCAACCCTGAATCCTAATGCGGCAAGTTGACTAGCTCTAGTTTCAGCTGTGCGTCTAGCGCCTTTGCTAAGACCTAAGCGTCGTTTGCTCATATGAACATAAAGCATATTAAGACGAAGCAACATCATAGCAGCTTCTTTGCCTGTCATAGATACTGGTATATCTAGCATCTCATCAAAAGAGCTAAGCAATTCTTCTGATGCCTCCCTCGAAGGGCGAGGACTTTTCGGAGGTAATAAAGGAACAGGATATTCATTATCCTGAGCAGTATGATATGTCCAGCTCGATGAAAGGTAGGTCATCGTAAAGCTAGCTACGAGTCTAAGCACCGGGTGTATAGCGAAGTCCATTTGTCGCCCAGTTTGACCTCGTTCTCCAGGCGTTGTTGTTCTTAACTTCATTACGTCATGCAGTGATGCCAGCGCAAGATCGGGAGTAAATAAGGTACGATGCTCTCTTGCAAGTGTAGAGCGAGCGCCAACTGCTTCTTCCGTATGGCCACCTTGCTCAAATGCTTCGGCTGCTTCACCCGCATATGCAGCCGCTTCGGAATGATTGCCAATAGCACTCTCTACCCTAGACATATTCATTACAGTCGCACCGAATTCGCCACTATTACCAGCACGATCAGCCTGAAAGGCCCATTGCTGCAATTCTATAAGCTCATCAACTGGGCCACGCTCTTTCCATGGCTCAGCATCAAGGCTCCGAATGTCGTGAGCATAGCCTGATGATGGTTGAATAGAGTCGTGTGGACTTGGCATAATAGGTTAGCTAGAATATATGTATTTTAACATATTCCTAAAGTATATACAATTTTGGCGTACATCATTTAAATTGGTTTTGTGATTACTGAAAAGAATTAGAAAATCATCGTTAATAATTTACGTAGTATTCGCAACGACAAAAACATGACTCAACTGCAAGTCGCTGAGAAGGCTGGTATAAGCACGAATCACTATGCGCTGATTGAGCCTGCTGAATACAGGCCGACTGTTGAAGCTCTTGAGAAGATTTTAAAAGCACTTGGGGCTAAGTCTCGGTACGTTCTTCTTTTTTAAGAATTTCTTTTAAAACCGAAATCATGATTAGCCGGGCATAAAAATCCACGCGCCGATCTTTTTTGAAGTGGTCGTATAAATATGCACCGATAAAAATGCCGAGCGCTGGAATAATAAAATAAGGTAATACGGGAAGGAATAAGACCGTAGGTATTATCAGCCAAACAATAGTATTTCGCTTAATATACGACTTTGAATCATCAATGTAGTATTTGAATACTTTGTAAGCTTTCGGACGAGACTTCTGATGGAGCAACAAATATGCTTTGTACGATGTAGCTGAGTCCGAGACAGACTTGAACATGTCATAGCCGAATTCATCGTCCATAAAATCGTATAAATCCAGGTATTTGTCCTTACCCTGAAACTGACGATGATAAAACAAAATCATCAAATAGCTCAGTAAGTAGCGTGATAAGCCATACCCAGCGTACAAACCAACAATAACCGCCAAAACCTGATACATATCTGCTATCATATCACCAACTCCAGCGGTTCATACCCGTAAACCTTAGATCTGTTGCGCCTGTGTTTCCGAGCTTGTCCGGCGCATTATTTCTTTACTTCTGTATTGCGACAAGATATACAAACTTCCTTCTTATACGACAGTCCTGTCAATGACTGCCAATCTGCGGTGGCGCAGGTCATTATACAAGCTGACTTTTACCCGTACTGGGCGCAGCATATTGATAGACTGCCATGCCTGAAGACGCATATCATTACCGTGCGAGTTCGGTTTTCTGGTATTGACCAGTACTTTTTACGCCACGCTTATTAGCCTTTTTCAGCTTATTTAACATGCTTTCGGTGCGATAGTCAGGAATGGGGGGATTCAAAGGATAACTCATGCTTAAAAGCGTTTATACTCCGTTCGAAAGACTTGTAGAAACCAACCTCATCAAATAAAATTGAATAAGGCAGTTTAGCGGCAAACATGCCCAGATCGAAACAGCTAAAACATAGCTTTTGACACTTTCAGCTGGATTGACCTCCAGAAAAGTTCGGAAGTCGGCCAGGAGCCCCTGCCAAAATTATAATTTATGAACAACACGAGTAATCCGGTAGTCGAACCGGGCAAATTTACGGATGACAGCCTGTTGATTCCGACTGCTATCGGAATAGTTATTCTGTTCGTGGTATTAGTGGTTGTTATTTTGTACTCAAGACGCAGATAATATGCAAAAAATCATATAAAATGCGTCTGCAGGAGATGCAAACCGTCTGATTAATAACTTTTCATTATGGTAGAGCACTACTAATTAGTACTATCACTTTTCGTTAAATCCTATATAATGTAATGGCCTAATCAGACTGGAGGGCATACAAGATGGATGGTGACAATAGTGACCTTGATCAAATGGACTATCCAAAGTATGCTCCTCCGACGTCAACACCTACTACACCAGCCGTAAGACATAGAATATTCGGCAGGACTACCACAGTTCTGGGATCAGTTGCGACCAGAACTTCGTTACGCATCAGGCAAATAGCGGCGTACGAAGTTAATATTCCTCAGCCCAGAGAAATTGTCGCCGGACTCAAACATATTATTCCCGGTACATCCCGTAACGAGAAGACTGACGCCGGTCATAATAATGACAATGAGAAAAAAGATAATAAAAAAGTTATATCAGATTCTGTTCCTCTTCAAACAATGAAAACAGGCGCTTATACCGATTCTGAAGATGAGCTTCGCAAAGGTAATAAATCTCAGCAGGATACCGGTTCTGAGCAAAAGCAACAGGATAAAATAACTACAGATGCGGAGCGTGACGATAAACTTAAAAAAATTCTGGCCGAATCCAATGAAGTACTGGCCAGTGCCAACACCGTATTTCCTTTTAGCCTGTTTCCTGACAGCGTGGTACTCGATCGCACCAAGGTTACCATTACACGTCGTAATTTTTTCTTCTCCAGCGAGGTTATGAGCATGCGTATCGACGATATCCTGAATGTTACAACAAGCGTAGGCCCTTTTCTCGGCTCTGTGACCCTGGCTGGTCGGGTTCTGAGTTCAGAAGATCATTTTACTATAACGAACTTCTGGCGTAATGACGCGATCCATCTCAAGCACATTATACAAGGCTACATCATAGCCAGGCACAACAACATAGATTGTGAGCATCTGGGCAAAGAAGAATTAATCGCTACTCTGACAAGACTAGGCCACGATACCGGTAATTAAATTTGTTTTAGAGATAAAATCCTCCGGCCCTAAACCGCTAAACCTGCGTTTTCTCCAGCTTAGCTACTACTTCCCGTGCTACGGATACGGTAGTTATAAGCGTCGTATTAGTTTTGACAGCTTTTTCACGGATTATCTGACCATCAGTCTTTTCTTTCTCTTTACTCTCTTTTGGATCATCAGACGATGGAATGTTGATGATGATGTCGAAGCGGTTGGCATCTAAAAGATCGCCGAGGTTCGGCTTGAGCTCAGGGCTGCTTATTTTATTGACGAGAATAGCCTCAATGCCGTTCGTCCTGAGGAATTTGTGGGTTTTGTAGGTTCCATAGAGCTGATAGCCCATACGATGTAACGCTTTGATTTGCGGCAATAGTTTAAGTTTCTGAGCCCGGCCGCCTACCGCCAGCAGTGCTGTACGTTTGCGCCGCTGCGCCAGTTTCATCTGCAGAGTGTAGTGCTCTATAAAACCTGCTGATGCATTCTGGTTGAAAAGCTCGTTAGAATCCATAAATGTGGCCAGTTTTTCGTCAAATATCGTGTTCGGTGTTTCGACAGCGACAGCTTCGATATGACCTTTAAAGAGTTTAACCGTGACACTTCCGGTGATTTTATCATTCACCTTATCCTCATATGCATTGAGATCATCCATTAGCGGCTCAAACCATAGCGCACCATATACAAGATACGCCCATTTTTCATCAACAATGGATTTGAATTCATTTTCGAGTCGGGTAGAAGTATAGCGCTCCAGAGCTTTATGAGCGGTAATAATTGTTTCGGCAGCCGGGGCTTCGTAAATCCCTCGTACTTTGAGGCCAATGACGCGGTCTTCCAGCAAGTGAACTATGCCGATAGAGTGTTCGGCAGCACGCTTGTTCAACTCAAAGATAATATCGACCAGTGACATTTGTTTGTCGTCGATAGCTATAGGAAGACCTTTTTCAAATTCGAGTTTAATATATTCAGGTGTATCTCGGGCCTTTTCAGGTGTTTTGCAGATCTGCAGGATCTTTTCCAGCGGTGGAATTAACCCCGGATCTTCTATCTCCCCACCTTCGCCGGTGACACCCCACATATTGTCATCGTAACTATATGGCTTTTCTTTGGTCTGCTTGACGGGTATTCCGTGCTTTTTACAGTATTCCAGCTGCTCGTCGCGTCCCATGCCCCATTCACGTACGGGAGCAATGATTTTGATATCCGGATTCATAGCTAAGGCGGAACCCTCGATACGAATCTGATCATTACCTTTACCTGTGGCACCGTGTGCGATCGCGTCAGCGCCTTCCTGTGCAGCTATCCTGACAGCCCATTTGGCTAATAATGGTCGTCCAAGTGGTGTGGAGAGATAATAACGACCCTGGTACATACCGTTGGCCTTTATTCCAGGTGCAATATACTGCTCAGCAAATTCTTCTTTGGCATCGATAACGTAGGCCTGACTTGCACCCAGCTTCAGAGCTTTTGCCTTGATAGCATCCAGGTCATCGGCTTGCTGGCCGATATCAATCGTCAGAGCTATTACCTCTGCTTTATATTCATCCTGAATCCACTTCAACATCGTTGAAGTATCCAGTCCTCCGGAATACAACAGGACAACTTTTTTGACCTCGCCCTTGCGCCCCTCATGCGATGCTACTTTGACATATTGGTTTTTACCCTTTAGCGCCATTTTATCCTTAAATTTTACTAATTTAGTAATAAAATCCAGTCATTTTGCTTGTAAAATGTCCAAATTACTCAAAATTGTATAGATTACCGCTAGCAATGTCAACCCACTTTGCTATACTGGGATCATGAAATATAAGGTTGGTGTTTTTGGATCCAGTGCCGGTGATATGAGTCTGGCTTTGCCCGGCGCCATTGAGTTAGGGCGTGTTTTCGGCGAATATGCCGATCATTTGATCATCATCACAGGTGGTTGCGCGGGTTTGCCCTATGAAGTTGCCAAAAAAGCCCACAGCTCCGATGTAGAAATCCGGGGATATTCAGCCGAAATAAATATGGATGAATTGCAAAAAAGTGCTCCTGATGACGATCACTCGATTTATTCGGAACTCCGGTTTGTGCCAACTAACTTTCCATTAGCCCAAACTAGAAGCGCGCGAATGAAATATAGAAACGTTATCTCAACAGCTAATTGCGACGCCGGAATCATTATCTCCGGTCGCTGGGGCACTCTGAATGAGTTCACAAATCTAATTGACCAGCAAAAGATAGTTGGCGTACTGACAGATACCGGTGGAATAGCTGATGAACTGCCAGAACTGACCCGCAAAATTTCCAAAGCAGGCCAGGGCAGAATTATCTTTGAAAGTGATCCGGGAAAGTTAGTCGGGAAAATACTTACGACTTTAAAGACTGCTTGATTTCTGCAGCAAGATTGGTGTTCCACATGGCGGCTGTGACGGATTGAACTAAATCTGCACCGGCACTGCGGTAATCATGAAAATCATCCGGCGTCATAACACCACCTATGCCTATAATTTCATAATCGTAATTATATTTTTTGCGAATTTCGAACAGACGCCTGACCATATCCACTCCGGCCCACTTAATGCCTGCTCCGCAAACACCACTACGAAGACGTCCCTTGCCCGGCAGCATCTGATTACCATATTTGTCTACTATTGCCGCAGGAATAGTATTTATTGCAGAATAGGCTCTCAAATACGGAGCGCTGTCCTTTATTATTTGCTCCAGCAAATCCTGTTGGACGGGGGCAAAATAGCCGAGCTTTCCGATCAGAGGTATATCGCCAACAGCTTCTTTAACTTTGCGTGCGATTGTTACCACTGAGTCATGGTTATAGCAAAGAACTCCTTCGCTGGCCACATTCGGGCATGAGAAGTTTACTTCTATCACTTTGACGCCAGTGCTCGCCGCCAGCTTCGCCGTATAAGCAAAATCATCGAAGTAATCCTGCTGACTAAATCTTTCTTTGATAGTCCCTACAACACCCGCAATCAGAAGCTGTCCTTTGCCTTGCGCAGAAAAAGATTTTTTCATATCTTCAACCCAGAAATCCGGGCCACGGGACGGATTCCCGAATGAATTAGTAATGGTAAGCTTTTCGAGCGATGTATCAGATGTCATACGCCCTATAAGCGGCTGTGCGGCTTTCTCCAATGTCAAATCCCCATCCACCTCAACATATACGACATTAGGAAATTCATTCGCAGGGAATGACAAGCTGCGCTGCGTTTTATAGACATTTACATCAAAACCCCGCTCAAAAGCATGCCTGATGTGTTTACTCGTTGGCAATGATCCGGCGCCGATGCCAAACGGAGAATATATAGGAAAACCTAAGAAACTGTATGCAGGCTCTCCGGTATTTTTAAATGCTGCTGCTGTTAAATCTGCGGGAAAAGGACCATTATCAAAGTTATCGTCGAAAGTTTTAGCTGGATCTGAAAATACTGCTTTTCGATCGGGCATTATTTGCTCCTCATGTTATTTAAGGATAACATGTAAGAAGATGACTTTCATGGAGAAACTTGATACCTGCGTGTCAAAAAATGACTCCTTGCTGTGCGTGGGATTAGATCCCGATATCAGTAAATTACCAGAGGGCCATAATCAATACAGCTTTAATAAAGCTATTATCGATGCTACTCACGATTTGGTTTGCTCCTATAAGCCCAATCCTGCATTCTACGAAGCGCTTGGAGCTGAGGGTGTAGCCAATCTTGAAAAAACCTGCAACTATATTAAACAAAAATATCCGGGAATTCCTATCATTCTTGATTGCAAAAGAGGTGATATCGGAAATACAAATGCGGCATACGCAGGTGCTGTTTTCGAATTCATGACAGCCGACGCAGCTACCGTTCATCCTTATTTTGGGAAAGAGTCATTAATCCCGTTTCTTGAGTATAAAGATAAAGGTATCATTGTCATGTGCAAGTCTTCTAACGCCGGCGGCGGCGAATTCCAGGACTTGCAACTATCTGATATGAAGCTTTACGAATATATCGCGCATCAAGTAGTTACTGAGTGGAATATACATAATAATTGTATGCTTATGGTGGGAGCGACGTATCCGGCCGAATTAGCAACTGTCCGAAAAATTGCGGGACCCGATATGCAGATTCTGGTGCCGGGTATTGGAGTTCAGCAGGGGAATATTGAAGAAATGCTGAAAGCAGGTTTAAATAGCGAAGGTTTGGGCTTAATCATAAATTCTTCGCGTGAAATTATTTTTGCATCCGGAGGTACGGACTTTATTGTGGCCGCACGCGCAAAAGCTATTGAAGTCCGGAAAAGAATTAATCAGTACAGAAATACAGGAATGAGTACATCATGAGCATTGAGGATCAAAAACGCATGCTTGCACTGGATTTATACGATATCGGAGCCTTGAAGTTCGGAGAATTTACATTCAAAAGCGGTATTGTCAGCCCGATGTATATAGATCTGCGTTTGTTTATCAGCTATCCAAAGGTGCTTAAAAAAGTAGTAAATATTTATGCGGGGTTGCTTAAAGACTTAACGTATGACCGTTTGGCAGGAGTCGCTTATGCTGCCTTACCGATAGCAGGTGCGGTAAGCCTGGAGATAGAACGTCCATGGGTTTTTTTACGCAAAGAAGGAATCAAAAAAGAATACGGTTTACAGAAAAGTTTAGAAGGAGAATACACTAAGGGCGAGACCGTCGTTATGATAGAAGATTTGGTTACACGCGCTACCTCGTTATTAGAAGTCATTCCCGTTATTGAAGAGCATGGATTGGTTGTCAAAGATGCTGTGGTACTCATTGATTATGGCAAAGGAGGTCCTCAGAATATGAAATCTAAAGGTTATGTCGTCCATGCCTTTATAACTACCGTGGAGTTAGTTACTATAATGCATTCAGAAAACAAAATTGATGATAATAAATATCAACAATGTTTAGAATTTCTCGCAAAATAGTTTTTTGATATTTTACTCTTTATATTAATGTTCAAAACGGTTGTGCTTGATCTCTGGAATACGTATAATTCTAAGGAAGAGAAACAACTAAATAAAAGTGAGTGCGATGAGAATATTGATGCTTGGGTGGGAATTACCGCCCAATAACAGTGGTGGGCTAGGTGTGGCATGCCTTGCTCTCTGCAAAACTCTCTCGCAAAAAGGTGTGTCAATCCAGTTTGTCCTTCCCTACAAGGCTGATCACGGAATTGATTTTATGGATGTAATCGCGAGCAGCAATAACCTGCCCTCCCGGATATTTGGTGCTTATGACAGCTCACAATTTCTTCCCGGTTTGTCAGCCGAAGACCTAAGTTCCGCAAGTGATATTTTCGCAATTGAATCACAATACCAGAATAAAGTTAGAAAAATCGTCAAGGAACGTACATTTGATCTTATACATGCACATGACTGGCTTACATTCCGGGCAGGGCTCAGGGCACGCGAACTATCCGGAAAACCCCTGATCCTGCATGTACACTCCGTGGAGTCAGATCGTGCCGGGTCTAAACAAGGTAACCCGTTAGTGCATGAGATAGAAGAGTTGGGACTGACTCTGGCAGATCATATTGTAGCCGTCAGCGAACTTACCAAACAGAAGATTGTGCATAACTACCATATTCCTGCCGATAAGATTACTGTGGCTCATAATAGTATCGATAGAGAGCATATTGCGCCCCTTGATCCTATCAACACCTATCATTATCTTAGCAACCTCAAGAGTCAGGGTTATAAGGTTGTCGTCAGTATTGGCCGTCTGACTATCCAGAAAGGGCTGTATAATTTCCTGGGAGCTGCAGCCAGAGTAGTATCGCACCAGCCCAAAACCATTTTTCTGATTGTTGGCTCTGGTGAGCTTGAACATGAACTGATCAGTCGTTCAGCAGAGCTTGGTATCGGACGGAATGTACTGTTTATAGGATTCCAGCGTGGTAAGCAGTGGCGGGATGCATTTGCAATTGCAGATTTGTTTGTTATGCCCTCAGTATCTGAGCCTTTCGGATTGACTCCACTTGAAGCAATCGGGTATGGTACGCCGGTGTTGATAAGTAAACAGTCCGGCGTCTCAGAAGTGCTGATGAATTGTCTCAAAACAGATTACTGGGATACAGACAAAATGGCGAATGATATAACTGCAGTACTTCGTTATCACACTTTGCAGCAAACTCTGGCTGCCAATGCTGTTCAGGAGCTGGCATCTCTTAGTTGGCACAATACAGCCGATAAACTGATGAATATATATAGAACCCATATTCCAGCTGGAGCTGCGGTATGAAAGAAAAATCCATAGTTCTGTATATGCATGTGCACCAGCCATTTCGTGTAAAAAACTACACAATTTTTGATATTGATCAGGATCATAATTATTTTGATGCCCCCTATGATCACCGCACAAGTAATGAACAGATTATCCATAAAGTAGCCGGAAAATCATACTTACCGGCCAACCAGCGTCTTCTGAAGCTGCTGCGTGAACATCCTGCATTCAGGCTCAGCCTGTCAATCAGCGGTGTAGCACTGGAGCAAATGCAACAATGGGCTCCGGAAGCTCTGGCATCATTTCAAGAGCTGGCGGCTACGGGACAGGTTGAGATTGTTGGAGAAACCTATCATCACAGTCTGGCATTTTTTTATGACCGTCAGGAATTTGAGGCACAGGTAAATAAGCATCGTAACATCATTCAGGCATTATTCGCTCAGACACCTACTGCCTTTCGCAATACAGAACTTGCTTACAACAATGATCTGGCTTACTGGGCCGATCAGACAGGATATAAAGTCATTCTGGCCGAGGGCTGGGATCCGGTACTTGACTGGCGCAGCCCGAACTTTGTCTACGAACCCACCTACACTACAAGAGGGGTTAAACTACTGCTTAAGAATTATCGCCTGAGTGATGATATTGCTTTTCGCTTCGGAGATCAGAACTGGAGCCAGTGGCCATTGACAGCAGATAAATTTACTAACTGGCTGCGATCGTCCGGTGATGGCACAAACTTCAATCTCTTTATGGATTATGAGACTTTCGGAGAGCATCAGTGGCATGAATCAGGTATTTTTGATTTCCTGGAACATTTGCCCAAAGAATGGCTGAGGGATGGCCATCATACATTCAAAACTGTCAGCCAGATTGCAGATGACAATAATCCGGTTGATCGGGTCGATATGCCCGATATTGTTACATGGGCAGACACTGAGCGTGATCTATCAGCCTGGACAGGTAATGCGATGCAGCAGGAAGCTATAGCCGGTATCTACGACCTACGGGACAAAATTCTGGCATCGGGTGACGATAAGCTGATAGAAGACTGGCGCCGACTACAAACTTCTGATCATTTTTATTACATGTGCACCAAATGGTTCAATGACGGCGATATTCATGCGTATTTCAGTCCCTATGAGAATCCGTATGAGGCCTATATAGCTTTCATGAATGCATGGCATGATCTGAGATTAAGGGCAGGAGCAATTTAATGGCACGTGCAGTAATGCTTGGAAATGGAAGCTTAGCAGTTGGCCTGGATGAACATGGTCTGGTTCATGACTTCTACTATCCTTACGTTGGTCTCGATAACCTGACGACGGCCAGAAGCGTACATCATAAGATCGGCGTATGGATAGATAGCCGCTTCAGCTGGGTAGATGACGATAACGGATGGGATATCAGTGCTAACTTTGAGTCGGATGCTCTCGTCAGCCGGATACGCATGCAAAATAACGAACTTCAGGTGGAATTGTTATTTAGTGATTTTGTCGACTATGAATTCAATGCTTTTGGCCGGAAAATTACAGTTGTTAATCAGGCTGGTGATGAACGTGAAATACGGGTGTTTATGCATCAGGTATTTCAGATATCCCGGGCAGGCCGGGCCGATACGGCTCTGTTTGTTCCGGAAGAAAATTATATCCTGACTTATCGGGGTCGGTGTTGTCTTCTTGCGTATGGTCAGATAACTGACGGAAAACCATTCGACCAGTTTGCAATCGGGAATTATGGAATCGAAGGCAAAGAAGGCACTTTTCGGGATGCAGAGGACGGTGAACTCTCCGGGAGTGCTGTAGAGCATGGCGGCGTAGACTCTGTCATAAGATTTTCTGTCCGCCTGCCAGCAGGTTCCGGAACCGGGATCGATTATTGGATTGTAGCTGCCGATTCCCAGCTGGCAGCAGAAAAAATCCACCATGATTTCAAAAAAGAAGGTCTGAGCGAGCGGCTGAAGATAAATTACAGATACTGGAATGAATGGTTGGCAATCGGCTCCAATGCTTTGCACAGTGTAGACAAAGAGTATTTGGAGCTGACCAAGAAGTCATTACTTATTATCAAAGCACACATGGACAAGCGCGGAGGAGTTATAGCATCACTTGACTCCTCCATATATAACTATGGTCGGGATTACTACAGTTATGTATGGCCCAGGGATGGGGCCTATGCGATATGGCCATTAATTCGGCTCGGATATCAGGATGAACCAAAGAAATTTTTTGAATTTTGCCGTGACGTTCTTAGACCAGAAGGCTATCTGATGCACAAATACCAACCCGACAAAGCCATTGGCAGTACCTGGCATCCGCTTCTGCACGGTGAAAAAATTGAACTGGCGATACAGGAGGATGAAACAGCCAGTGTTATTTACATGCTGGGAGAATATTATACTTATTCGCAGGATACCGAGTTCGTACGGAGTGTATACGAAACGCTAATTCAGCCTGCAGCGGACTTTATGACAAGTTTTATAGATGAGCAGACCGGCCTGCCACATGCCAGTTATGATCTCTGGGAAATGAAGTTTCTGACCAGCACTTACACAACGGCAGTAGTTTATCAGGCTTTATTAGTGGCAGCAGAGTTTGCTGAAAAATTTGAATATCCCGATGATGCTTTGCGCTGGAATAACTGTGCTGAGATAATATTGAAAAATTCAGATATTTTCTTTAACGCGAGTCGTCAGGCTTTGCGCAAAGGATTTTTACTTGACGGTGATGGTTCTTTGCAGTTTGAAGATACACTGGACGTGTCCAGCCTGTACGGAACGGCAATGTACGGCCTGCACAAAGACAATGCGTGGCTTATTGATACTTTGGAAGCAGTCAAAACATATTTGCTGGATATAACGCCTTCCGGGGGAGCAGCGAGATTTGAGCATGATGGTTATTTTCTGTCCGATAATAGGTTTACGGGTAATCCGTGGATAGTTACAACATTATGGATTGCACAATATTATATACGCATTCATGAACCGGTGGTGGCGCATGGTTATGTTAAATGGGCCATGGATACAGCACTGAGTAGTGGCATGTTACCGGAACAAATACATCCGGAAACAGGAGCTGTCACATCCGTAACACCCCTTGTATGGAGTCATGCCGAATTTATAAATACTGTTTTGGATCTCTCCAGAGTTAGCAAATCGAAATTAGAAAATAATGACTAGTATAAATCCCTGTGCTCAGGTCCCAACTGCTAATTTCTTGTTGCCAGCCTCTATTTCTTACGGGCTTTGACTTCGTTACGACCGAGATTTTTCTTGGTTTCGACATACAGAGTGCGACGACGCACCAGAGGATTGTACTTCAAAAGCTCTAGTTTATCGGGGCTATTCTGAGTATTCTTGTGCGTATAGTATGTACGATGCCCGGTTTCTTCGCACACCATTCCAACTAACCTACGTTTATCAGTTTTTTTTGCCATAGACTGAGTATTTTAACAGATGAGAACTCTGATGTAAAGATATTCATAAATCAAAAATACCGGCTGATCATACCGGTATTTCTGTTTTTCTTCTTGCAAGAAGGACAATTTTGTAAATATGTTTCTTTTGGATTCATACTTACTGCGCTTATCCTAAACTTGTAAATATAGTTTGTCAATATTGTGATGCATAGTTATCCACAAGCATCATAAATATGCTGGAGCCATCTCCGGGATTTGAACCCGGGACCCCCTCCTTACCATGGAGGTGCTCTACCCCTGAGCTAAGATGGCGACTTTAACCTGTTAATAGTAGCAAATTCACCACTCTTTTGCTACACTTATAATCTGTAAATGCCACCTTAGCTCAGTTGGTTAGAGCATCGGTTTTGTAAACCGAGGGTCGTCGGTTCGAATCCGACAGGTGGCTCCATGCATGCAGGGTTAGTGAAGCGGTCAAACACGGCAGACTGTAAATCTGCTGGCTTATGCCTTCGTAGGTTCGAATCCTACACCCTGCACCAAATTAACTGCTAGTTCTCGTGGCAAGAATTTTATTTGTTTAACCTATATGAATTCGAACGGCAATGATGCACCATCAAGAGACTGATGATAGTTTTTGCTCCGTAGATCAATCGTCTGCACCAGCCACAACAAAAATAGTACCGTCCGGATCTTTAAACCATGCCAGTTTTTCCTGACCAGCTATATGTATATAGCCTTCACGCGTCACCCCCGGTAAATCATATTGCTCGAAAGTAACACCGTTGCCTTTTAGTTCATCAATTACGGCTTGTAAATCATCGACCTGCCAGCCTGCGGTGGTAGCTTTGTTGGTACCGGCGTTTTCGGTTGATTCGTACAAGTGCAGAGTCGTATCCCCGCTCTTGTAGGTTACGCCACCTTCATCACTCCTTATTTTTTTTAATCCTAATTTTTTACCGTAGAATTGTTCCGCTGCGTTAATATCTCTTACCGCAACAATTGCACCTACATTATAGTCACCCAACATATCTTACCTCCTTTTTAGTAACGAACAGCAATTTTTGTAAACTGTTTATGTTGCGTCCTTAATTATACTACTCAGTATAGGTTATAATTCAATGATATGGTTCTGACCTCAGCAATAATTTTGTACCAAAGTTTAGATATTTACTTTTTTATATAAATATGCTATTATAGCATAATATGAACAGCTTCGAGTCTACTGGTCCGGCTGAAAATTACGCATATATCGGTGAGGTGACGATATCAACCTCTGTTGAAATAAGTGAAAAGGTCGCTCAGGCACAATTAGCTAAGCAGGAGTGGAAAGAGCTGGGTGTCCGGGGCCGTATTTCCCTGCTCCGCCCGGTGACTGAAGAGTTTCGCGAAAGCGCCCACGACCTGGCTTATCTTATATCAACGGAAGTAGGTAAACCACTTGTTGAAGCATATGAAGAAGTGCTGGGATATACCGAACAAATTGAAGAGTTTTTTGGGCAAGGAGAGGTAGCACTCGAAGATAATACTACAAGTCTGGAGAACCAACCATTTAACCACCGTATCGTATATGAACCTCGCGGCGCTACTGCTGTTATCGCACCATGGAACTTTCCATACGGTATGGCGATGTGGGGGATTATGCCCAATCTGATTGCAGGCAACACCGTAGTATTCAAAACATCTGAAGAATGTCCCCTATCAGGTAAGTTTATTGAAGAAGTATTCGCCCGACATAATTTGCCTGACGGTGTTTTCGGCGAAGTTTACGGGAATGGCGACGTCGGGCAGCAATTGGTCGAAGAAAACGTAGATTTCGTATGGTTTACCGGTAGTAGCAGAACCGGTCGGAAAATCAACGAAACAGCTGCCGGCAAATTTATACCAACGCACCTGGAGATGGGCGGTTCAAATCCATGCGTGGTGTTTGAAGATGCAGATATTGAGACAACTGCTCAGCGTATTCTTAATGAGCGTTTCTATAATGGCGGACAGGTTTGTAACTCAATTAAGCGTGTTATCGTCGAACAATCGATCCAAAAAATTTTGACTGAACGGCTGGCGGTCGGTGTAAAAGCTCTGCGTATTGGTCATCCGCTTGAGCCGGATGCTCAGCTTGGAAGTCTGGCTGCCAGACGGCAGACGGAACTCCTGAGAAATCAGGTAAACAGTTCCCTCGGGTCCGGAGCCCGAGTGGTTAGCGGAGTTAAGGTTCCGGCTGATCTTAAGGGTGCATATCATCCGGCGGTACTTCTGGACAATATTACATCTGACATGCGGGTCTGGCAGGAAGAAGTTTTCGGACCTGTTTTGCCCGTTATGAGCTTCCGCAGTGAAGCTCAGGCCGTGGAACTCGCTAATAACACCGCCTACGGCCTTGGTGCGCTGATTGTTTCATCCGATATTGAGCGAGCTGAAAGGGTAGCCGGTAAACTCGATACAGGCGCCGTAAATATTAATGGCGGCAATCATTTTGATAATATCTGGAATCCGATTGGTGGTAATAAGCATTCAGGGAACAGCCGCCAGCACGGCACCGAAGGTATGCGGGCATTATGCAACATGAAAGTTATTGCCCGTTAAGTTCAAATCTCATGTCATTCTGCTATAAGGATGATGATAACAAGAGGATAAATTTAATCTGCCAACATATTATTACCCCGTTCTTTTTGTTATAATTCAGAAATGAAATGTCCTGCCTGCAAACTAGAGATGAAGAAGGTACGCTGGGAAGTATCGAATAATTTCAAAATTGCCGGATTTTATCGCGAATATGATAAAACAACCTATGAGTGCAAAGACGACGACGCATGGGTCACTATTGAAATTCCTATAGCTACAAAAAATGCCTGAGTTAACTATCGTCCGGTTGGGCCATCCTGCCCTTAGAACCGAATCAAAACCAGTAACTAAAAAAGAGTTAAAAACAAACAAGTTTCAGAAATTTTTGGATGGCCTGGCTCAAATTTGTGATAAAAATGATGGTGCCGGAATAGCTGCGCCGCAAACAGGAGTTAATAAACGGGTGATTGTAGTGCATATAGATCCGGCTAACCCACGTTACCCGGGCAAGAAACCATTTCCCTTAACTATCGTAATCAACCCAAAGATTACGAAACTATCGGGTGATACAAAAGAGGATTGGGAAGGAGATCTGTCCTGCTCCTTGCGAGCAATGATTCCAAGGCGCACACACTGTATAGTTACAGGTTTAGACCGAAATGGTATAGCAGTATCATTTGATCTGAAAGATCATTTTCATGCAAGAGTCTTTCAACACGAAATAGATCACCTGAACGGTATATTTCTATTAGACAGAGTTAAGCGTAAAGAAACAATCTGCGAACCAGCCGAATACGAGAAATACTGGAAAAAAAATTAACTATCGGATTATACGGGCTGGTCGTTTGATCTTATGAACGGTCGCAGGCGCAGGGGGAGCAATTATTTTTTTCAGTTTATCTTCTATCAGGTCGGCTTTATCTTCTTGTCCCCTGCCACGATATCCGTTCATCAGCAGCTTGTAGCTTTCACGGCCGGGCTCTATTTCAGCAGCTTTTTCGAGATGATCAATCATTAATTTATCATTGCCGACATGTTCCAGTGCTTTAGCGAGGGCTATGTGACGCGCAGCCATAGTATCCTCCAGCTTCAGCGCTTCTTCAAACGCTGTAACAGCTTTTTCATAATTCTCTGTTTCATAGTAAATAAGTCCGAGATTATGCAAACTTGAGGCGCTGGGCTCGATACTGCAGGCAATTTCGAAACAGTCTATAGCATCCTTGTATTCTTTTTGCCTGGCATACAGAATACCGAGGCGATTATATGCTGCAGCATTCTTCTGATCGATTTTGAGTATTGTCAGGAGAGCTTTTTCTGCCCGTAGTAAACGATTTTCCCGCATACCCTGATGCACAATGTCCCACAATTTACCTACTCGTTCAGTAATCTTACCTGGGATATCCTCTGTATCTTCCACATGTTTCGCAAACGCTCGCAGTACAAATGCACCGAAACCGCCAATCAACAGAAGTTCATACATAAGCTACAATTATACCAGTGTTAGTGCCGTCTTTACAGCGAATAAAACAGCCATGTTAATACTAATTTCGGCTGAGCTCTGTTTTCTAATAATTTTTGCGCCTTTATTATGTGTCCGATTTGTTGATTCAGCTTTATAATGTCCGAATGTTTTTTTGTACTCTGTTTTATAGCTACAGTCATGGCAGCATGCAGTAACTTATATAAAGCATCGAGTAACCCTGGAATATCCTGGTGTTTATCCTTTACGATAATTTCTATGCTGATTAAGCGTTCATAACTGGCAGCCTGAAGGACTGATTTTGCCTGTGTGATGACCTTGAACATCGGATGTTCATCATTTTCTTCCAGCAGAGCCATCATCAGTCCAACATTTCCATCACTGATATAATAAGCTCGTTTCAGTTGCGGCCCCGAAAACACAGACAGTTCGGTTTCTGCTATTTCATATGAGATTGGCAATACATCAATCCACTGTAAACGTGATGAAACTGTAGGTATGACTCGCTGCTTATTTGATATCGTACATATAAGCACAGTATCAGTTGGTGGTTCTTCCAGGGTTTTTAGCAGAGCGTTCTGTGCTTCAAGCCGGAGCTTGTCAGGATTTCGGATTAGCACACAGCGACGAATATTTCCGTTTCCCGGAACTTTCAAATTGAGAAATGCCCGCATTTCACGAACTTTTTCTATACCGTCATCGGCTTCGGCGTCTATTATCATAACATGAACGGATCTTTCGGCCCGCTCAATTGTAATACCAAGCATTTGCGAAATTATGTACAAGCTCAGATAGTCTTTACCGGCTCCCGGCGCGCCAGCTAATGCTACGGCATGGACAGGTCCGGACAGAAAGTTGGTAACTTGTTGCGCTGTACGCGGGTGTAGTAACAGATTCATTGTTTTCCTGTAATATCAGGTTTCATAAAATCATGAGGCATTTTGGATTCAAAAACTTTGCGTTCATTATTCGGCAGCGTTATTCCAAGTGATGCTGCATGCAAATACAATCTGGCAGCAGGTTTGCCTGCATAAAATGTGTCGCCAATGATAGGATATCCCAAATGCGCCAGATGTATACGAAGCTGATGTGTACGTCCGGTTGTCGGCTTGAGCTCCAACAAACTATACTCAGAATCAGCTAAAGCAAATGTTTTAAGTATTTTATAGTGCGTCATAGCAGTCTTACCATTAATTCCTACACGAAAAAGCCGTGGACTGGCCGGGTTACGTTCAACAGGCATATCGATGATAGCTTCGGCCGGATCAATCCAGCCGGAGATTAAGGCGATATATGTTTTCTTAACTTTGCGCGCACTAAACTGCTTTTGTAGCCATGTCAAAGCATCAGGATTTTTGGCACAAATCATAACACCACTTGTAGCCCGATCCAATCGATGCACAATACCTGTTCTGTCAGATGTTTCAAATCCCTTCGTTTTCGGCAGAAGCCATGTTGCAACAGTAGCTTCAGGATTGAATGCGCCTTTACTATGCGACAGCAGTCCTATCGGCTTATCGATTACGGCGCAGTCCTCGTCTTCATAAAGTAACGGTAATTCAATGACGGGAATAGGTGGCAAATTTTCCGGATCATAGTCAACTTTTATTTTGTCACCGTCTTTCACTTTGTATCCGGCTTTTGTTTCTGTTTTATTGTTAACGGTAACTCTGCCTCCGGCAATGAGCTTCTGAATGCTTGCCCGGCTCAAAGCAGAAAAAAGTTCCATCATATGAACATCAAGCCGTATTTTCGTATACTCTGAATCCTCCATTGCTAGCGCAGTCCGACGGCTTTTTGAACGCGCAATAGAGTTTGATTAGCTGTAATATTCATAGCCTTTTCACTTGACTCCAGTTTTTTCATTAGCTCAACTTCATCAACTTTGCTAAGTTTTGTCTGGAAATCAGTCAAAAAGTCACCGACAGCATCTGCTACTTCTTTCTTTAGAGGGCCGTACTGCTCAAGCCCGACATATTGTTTGCACACTTCGCCCGGTATACGGCCAGTTAGTAAAGCTAAAATATCAATCAGGTTAGCAATACCCGGCTGCTCCGAATAGTTGTATGCAATTTTGCCTCGGCTATCGGTCGTAGCCGACATAATTTTCTTTTTAGCAGCTTCCGGCGTATCGCCCAGAAAAAGGACACCTTTTCCGGTTTCGTCCGACTTGCTCATCTTCTTGGTAGGGTCTCTCAAATCTTTAATCCTAAGCCCCTGATCCTTACCGAAAAACTCATGTTGCCTCTTCACAGGCTCCGGTAAAATAAATAATTCCTGTTTAAATTTATTATTTAATCGCTCTCCGATGTCCCTGGTGAACTCAATATGCTGACGCTGATCGTCTCCTACGGGGACATATCGCGCACTGTATAATAGAATATCTGCGGCCATTAATGTAGGATAATCAAACTGTCCCACTCCAATATGATCAACACCTAATCGAATGGATTTATCTTTAAATTCAGCCATACGGCTAAGCTCACCAAATCCGGTAAAACAATTAAATATCCATGCGAGTTCCGAATGGGCCGGGACATAACTTTGACGATAAAGATGTATATCGGAGTTTTCCAGCGGCAAACCAACAGCAGCAAATGATACCAACGTACTCAGAATATCTGCCTGTAATGTTGTATGGTCTATTGGTGTTGTAAAGCTATGCAAATCTGGCACAAATAAGTTAATCTGATATTCATCGGATTTACTTTTTGCAATATCAACAATAGGCAATAAAGCACCAAAATAATTGCCAATATGCAGATCATTATTAGCCCTCAGCCCAGTCAAAATTACAGGTTTACTCATTATCGCCTCTATTATAGCGTAGTTTGTACTCATAATAATTTTCAAGTAAAGCCAGGGCAAGTAACTCAAGAGTATCTATTGTTTGTGACCTACCGGATTTCTGGTAGATCAAAGGCAGCTCTGTGCATCCCAGAATTATGGCTTCAAGGTCATTGTCTGCGGTAAATTTATCCACCAGTTGGGTAAACTGAAATCTATCTTCACCGCTTAGATTATTATTCAACTGTTTATATATGTATACTTCTATCTCCATTACCATTGATTTTGCCGGTCTTACTATCACTGTATTTTTAGCAACCACCTCATCGCAAAGGGCTGAAGCAAGTGTTGTAGGCGTTGCTAATAACCCAACTCTTTTCATATCTTGCTTCTTAATTATATTTGCAGCCAGGACCGGAATAGAAATGAACGGAATCTGTGTGGCCGCCTGAAGTTCCGGCAATAAAATATGTGCAGTATTGCAAGCAATACCGTTCACTACGCAACCAGCGTTTTCAAGTATTTTTGTACGATTTATTAACATTTTAATGGCTTCAGGCATGTTTGTACTATCAGAGATAAAATTGGGCACCGGAATATTAAGCAAAACAATTTCAGGGTAGTCTGCATCGACAAGAGCCGGAGTATATTTCTGTGTATTTTCAATTAACATTTCGTATAGACGAGCACTCGCTTGCGGACCCATTCCACCAAGTATTCCTATTGCAGACATTGAAATTCTTCTTTACAAATTAATAAACCGCCACGGTGGCGGTTAGATATTTATGATTAGATTAAATATTCAGACAGGCAAAAGCCAGCTACCGCCACGATTAGTGTCGATATGCCAATAATTGTTTGCTTGCATTAAATATTGCATAGTACCTAAAATACCACGTAATCCTACTCATGTCAAGCAAATCAAAAATACGAAGTTCATGGCTTTCTTCAGCATTTGCCAAAACGGATTGACGCTCAATCAGATTGGCTTGAGTAACTGGGACGAAATCAGTCCTGTTCGTTCATTATATAAATAGAACTGGGCCGACCAGCGGGAGTTTTTCGTTCCACAAGCTAGTCTGGTACTGAGCGTCAGTAGGCTTTTGGTAACCCCTGCGGCTTTTTTGCATACTTTTCCAGCTGATGGGAAAAGTATGTCGGACCGATCTTTAGAACGGAATGAAACTGAATTTAAGAAAAAAAATTATCGTTTTGTGAACTGGCGCTGTTTGCGCGCCCCTTTGAGTCCGAATTTCTTGCGTTCGCGTTCGCGTGGGTCACGTCCAAGTAGTTCTGCGCGGCGAAGGGTGTTCTTAAAGTCAGGGTTCATTTCAACCATAGCTTTGGCAATGCCGAGTCGTATGGCATCGATCTGCCCGGCAAGGCCACCACCGGAAACTTTGACAGTAATATCAAACTTATTTTCCTGCTCAAGTGCCATAAAAGGACGGCTCAGTTCATGTAGGAGTGACTGACTGGCACCAAAGTATTCTTTGGCCGGCTTATCATTGATAACGATACTACCTTTGCCCGGAGTTAAACGAACACGTGCAGTAGCACTTTTGCGGCGTCCCAGAGCATAAAAATACGCCATAGTTATTTACTCTCTTTCTTTAAACTTAATAGTGATTGGCTGCTGAGCCGCATGATTATGCTCGCTACCTGCATAAACTTTGAGACGTGTAAGACGACCATCACGGAGTTTATTGACGGGCAGCATCCCACGCACAGATTTAACGATAACCTGGGTCGGATCTTTCTCTATCTCATGCTTAAGCGTGGTCTCGCGTAGACCGCCCGGGTATTCGCTGTGTTTGTAATACATTTTGTCTTCCAGCTTATTGCCGGTAACAACCAGCTTTTCGGCATTGATAACTACAACGAAATCGCCGCAATCAATGTGATGCGTAAACATCGGCTTGCCTTTGCCTGTCAATAATTGGGCAACTTGGGTACTGATACGTCCAAGCGGTAATTCACTGGCGTCAACAACGTACCATTTGCGTTCAACTTCGGATGGTTTTGCTGAATAAGTCTTCATCCCGTTAGAACTCCTTTTTTAATGAGTACATTCAGGAAAAGTGAATCATTTATATCTTTTGCGAAAGTTCTAACGGGATTCATCATTTCTTCTCCGTTTTTCTGGCGACCGGCTTAGCGACTGGTTTCTTTTTTGCTGGCTTTTTAACAGAACAGGCGTCTCTTTTGCAACTGGTTTGACTGCAGGTAATGCCGATAAATCGTCAACAAAACTTACACGAGCCATTTGGGCATTGTCGCCGCGGCGCATTATGGTGCGCTCAATGCGAAGGTGCCCGCTACTGCGGCCAGCGATTTTCGGTGCGATGTCATCAACTAGCTTATGAGCAGATTCAATAGTTTGCAGTTTCGCGATTACCTGACGACGGTTATGCAGGTCACCTTTTTTGGCCTTGGTAATCAGCCGTTCAGCATAAGGTACAAGTTCCTTGGCTTTGGGCAGTGTTGTCTCGATAGATTCGTATTTAATTAACGAATCAGCAAGACCTTTGAGCAAGGCTCGCCGTTGATCGCGTTCACGGCCGAATTTGCGGCCTTTATATCCATGGCGATGCATTTATTAAAACTCCATCTCCGCCATTTTTTCTTTGACTTCATCCAGAGCTTTACTGCCAAAACCTTTGAGGTCGCGCAATTCGGCATCACTCAGTGAGAACAAATCTTTAAGAGTATGAATATCATTATTGATCAATGCATTTGTAGTGCGGGCAGACAGGTTAAGGTCTTCTATGGAAGTCATTAGTGCTGGTGAATCGTCATTGCCATCACCAGGCATTCCCCCGTCTCCGCCGGCAGTCAGTGGAGCGCTGGCTTCTACGCGGGTTTGTCCGGCAAGAGCTGTGTATTGGTTGACCAGGATAGCAGCTGCTTCTTCGAAAGCTTCTTCGGGGGTAATAGATCCATCTGTTTCAACAGTAATTAACAGCTTATCCAGATCGGTCATCTGACCAACACGGGTATTCTCTACTTTGTAGCGAACACGCACAACAGGACTGAATATTGCATCGATGGCAATCATGTCAGATACAACTTTACGTCCACTGATTTCTTCGACGGTGCGGTAGCCGCGGCCTTTTTCGACTATTATGTCCATGTTCAGGGTGGCTTTGTCATTATCGAGTGTGGCGATAACATGTCCTGGATTGACCACTTCGACGTCAGCGTTCAATGTAATGTCTTTGGCCGTAATAATACCTTTGCCTTTTTTGCTCAGTCGTAAGGTTTGCGGCTCATCGCTGAATACTCTGAAACGTACTCCTTTGAGATTCAGAATAATCTCTACAACATCTTCTTTGACACCTGATATTGTGGCGAATTCGTGGCTGGCACCGTCGATTTTGAAGCTGACAACAGCTGCTCCGGCGATAGATGACAACAAAACCCGTCGAATACTATTGCCAAGCGTCATTCCATAGCCGCTATGAAGCGGCTCAATGCTAAAGGTAGCGTTCACAGCATCGTGCTCGTCAATGTGTACTACTCCCGGTGTGTGAATCATTTTAGACATTTGTTATAACCTCCTCTTATATTGGCTAGCGTGAGTAATACTCAACAATTAATTGTTCTTTAATATCAGGTTCGGCTTCTTCCCTGGTCGGCAGACCGACAACCTTGATCTCAAGCTTCTTTCGACTAATGTTCAGCCAAATGGGCGTGTCACCACCTTCAGGGCTTACAGAATCAAGCTGCTTGAAATACTCAGTTTTCTGGCTACGGGAACGAACAGTCAATACGTCACCTTCTTTAAGTCTGATCGATGGGATGTCAACCCGACGGCCATTTAATTCGAAATGTCCGTGAGATACCAGTTGTCTTGATGCCCGTCGGCTGGTAGCAAAACCGGCTCTGTATACTGCATTATCAGCACGTTGCTCTAACAGACAAAGTAATACAGCACCGGACTGCCCTTTGCTTTTGGAAGCTTCTTTCATAAGATTGCTGAACTGCTTTTCCAGCAGGCCGTACAGGCGTTTTACCTTTTGCTTTTCGCGAAGCTGGAGAGAATACTGGCTGGTCTTTTGTCGGAAACTTCCACGCTGCTGCTGGCCCGGAGGGCTGCTGCGTTTGACTAGTGCTTTGTGAGCCTTCGGATGAAGAGCATAGCCTTCACGCCGACTCATCTTTACAATAGATTGAGTGTCGCGTGCCATCTAGACTCTCCTCGCCTTACGTGGGCGACATCCGCCATGAGGTATACCTGTGACGTCTTTTATCATGTCCACGCTGATGCCTGCTGCCGCCAGTGCACGCACAGCAGACTCACGTCCCAGCCCTACGCCTTTGATGAAGACATCCGCTTTTACCAGACCATATTGCTGTTTTGCTGCTGCGATAGCTTTTTCGGACGCAACCTGTGCTGCGTAAGCTGTACCTTTTTTGCTGCCCCGGAAGCCACAGGCTCCGGCACTGGAATTTGTCAGTGCACCACCAGCCGGATCGGTAATCGTAATGACAGTATTATTAAAGGTTGCCTGAACATGCACCTGTCCGGCAGGAACACTGCGTTTATTTTTTTTCTTTTTGGGCGTTACTTTAGGAGCGGTAGTCTCTACACTATTTATCTCTTCGGGTTTTTCAGTATTTTCAGCTTTTTCCGGTGTGTCAGACATATATCATAATCTCCTAGGTTTTGCTCGCTACTTTTTTGGCAGTGCCACCGACGGTAGTCTTCTTGCCACGTCTGGTGCGGGCATTTGTCTTGGTTCTCTGACCACGACTTGGCAGGTTTGCTCTGTGCCGCAAGCCACGATAAGCGTTAATGTCTTTGAGACGCTTGATGTTACCGGTAACGATACGCTGCAACTCACCCTCGGTTGTATAATCAGCAGCAATAACCTCTGAAATCCGACTGATCTCAGCATCCGTAAGATCTTTGACACGAACTGTAGGTTCGATCTTGGCTTTGGCGATAATCTCACCGGAGAATTTGGGACCTATACCATAAACATATGTCAGAGCTATTTGGATTTGCTTTTCTGCAGGAATGGTAACCCCTGAAATTCGTGCCATAATTAACCTTGTCTCTGCTTATGTTTGGGTTTAAACTTATTGATAACATAGACACGACCTTTGCGGCGTACAATCTTATCATCCGGACTAATTTTCTTCACACTTGCACGTACTTTCATACGGATCATTGCTCCTTAATGTTCGCAATAACTCACTGCTTACCCTGTTATTATTAACGTGTTATAGATTCACGATTTGCGATAGGTGATTCTGCCCTTACTGAGATCATAAGGAGTCAACTCAACCGTTACGCTGTCACCAGGGACAATGCGGATATAATGTTTCCTCATCTTGCCGGCGACATGAGCTATGATTTGATGACCATTCTGGAGCTCTACACGAAACTGAGTCCCTGGCAGGGTTTCGATTATTACTCCCGAAAGCTCTATTACTTCCTTATTTTTGGCCATAAATATAACTGATCTGGAAGTATAGCAGATAATTACAACATTTGTAAAGTGTTTTTATTTATTTTTCTTCCTAAGCCGCATAGGCACAAAACTGCGTTTCTTTTTTGCCTCTACTTCCTGAAAAAAATCACCGCCGTCATACTGATTGTAAGTAACCATAAGAGCTCTCGATTCTATCTTACGCAGAGTATCGAGTGCCACCGAAACCAGAATCAATACACTCGTCCCTGCAATGGCTAAGCCCGGCGCAATATAAACTTCACCGGCAATAGGCACCGTCGCAAGCAAACCAAGGGCTAAAGCACCGAAAAGTGTAAGTCTGTTGACGACTTTAGTCAGATATTTTTCTGTTCGGGCCCCGGAGCGAACATCGGCAATAAATCCACCTTGTTTCTGAAGATTTTCGGCAATGTCTTTACTGTTGAATGTAATACTGGTATAGAAAAAAGTAAACAGAAATACCAGTACAAAGTAAGCTACGGGGTAGATAAATGGCTCCCAGCCACCTGCCGCAAAAGTATCTTTGGACGGCGTCGCAAACCAAACATTCAGCTGTGCTGCGAGTTCCTGAAGTCGCGCGCTGCTATTATTCTGAAGCAGTTGTGCAGCAAAGCCCGGAACACTCAGGAAGGCTACCGCAAAGATTATTGGTATAACACCTGCTGTGATCAGTTTTACCGGCAACACAGTTGTGACGCCCCCGTATGTACGATTACCCTGGACCCTTTTGGCATAGTGAACAGTTAGCTTACGGGAAGCCTCATTGAGACGAACAACAAATATCGTCATTATTAATACAGATACTGATAACACCAGGGCTGTTATCAGCCCGGATGTATTTATGGGCAGCTGAAAACCAAGAACATCCCACTTCGCTCCGCCGCCAAACACTGATCCGACGATGCCAATAATGGTTTGCGGTAAAGTACTGACAATTCCAACTGTAATAAGCAGAGAAATACCATTGCCAATACCTTGCTCAGTAATGAGCTCACCAAGCCACATCAGTATCATTGCTGCACCGGTCAGGGCTGCAATCATCAGAACCCATTGCATCGGCGAAGTATTGGCAGTAATATCTCCCAGACCACCTACCCTGGAAGCATAATCTTTTGCCAGATAAACAGCACCGATTGATTGTAGAATAGCCAGAGGAAATGTCAGCATACGAGTGTACTGATTGATCTTTTTGCGACCGAACTCACCCTCTTTATTAAGAACTTCAAGTTTGGGAATAGCTTTAGTGAGCAACTGCATAATGATGCTCGCATTGATATAAGGGCCTAATCCAACGAGCATAATTGAAAAGCTAGCCAGAGCACCGCCGGAAAGTACGTTTACAAAGCTCAGAAACTGTGGCGTGTCCGCAGCAGTAAAGACACTATCAAGCAACTGGCGAAGAGTTTCAGGATTGCTCAGCGGGATAGGGATATGCGCCAGAATACGAAATACAAGTATGATGCCCAGAACAACAAAGATACGCTTGCGCATATCACTATCAGCCAATGACTTCCAAATTAACTTCCAATTCATCCCGTAGTAGACCTCAAAGAACTTTCGTTATACAACCCTTGGTAAATCCCCGACACCTTATTCTAACACTAAGCACTTATTTTATAATATCCCTTGCGCAGCAACTTTGAGGCTCACTACAGGATTCATAAGTTAATAATCAGTATACAGGAATCGGGTGAAAGTTTGTAGCACTCTATTCTTTATCAGCACCTATGTAACCGCCGCTTTGATGGGCCCACAGATCTGCGTATATTCCGGATTCTTTAAGCAATTCGTCGTGAGAACCTGTCTGCACAATACGGCCCTTGTCCATAACTATAATTTTATCCATGCGCTGTACCGTACTCAAACGATGAGCAATTACCAGCGCGGTACGGCCTTTCATCAGCTTCCACAGAGCCGTTTGAATATATTTCTCGCTGCGACTATCAAGCGCGCTTGTAGCTTCGTCAAGCACCAGAATCGGTGCATCTTTCAGAATCGCACGAGCTATTGCTACCCGTTGTCGCTGGCCTCCTGACAGTTTTACTCCCCTTTCACCAACCAATGTTTCATAGCCGTTCGGTAATTCAGCAACAAATTCATCAACGTAGGCCAGTTTTGCGGCCTGAATTATCTCCTTGTCCGAAGCTTCAGGACGACCATAAGCAATGTTTTCTTTTATACTACGATGAAATAAAAGTGGTTCCTGCGGAACATAGGCTATCCTTCGGCGAAGCTCATACTGGCTGGTCTCACGGACATCGATATCTTCAATTTTTATTGAGCCGGAACTCACATCCATAAATCTCAATATCAGTTTAGTAAGTGTGGTTTTGCCAGCTCCCGAAAAGCCCACCAGGCCAATCCGCTGGCCTTTCTTAATCATTAAATTGAACATGTCTATCGCGTGTTTTGATTTATTGCCGTTATAGCCAAAACTGACATTGTCAAAATGGATCTGTTTCGGATGATCACGAAAATTTTTGGGGTGAACAGGGTCAACAACCGACGGCTGAATTTGCATAGTTAAAGCGGGTTTATAGGCCATGCCCATAATCTGCTCGTATTGTTTTATCAGATCCGCAAGTTCAAGGGTTACAAATAGTAGTCGTAACATGTAAAGCTGAACCAATACCACAACGGCGAGTGTAATAACATTGTTCTGATAAAGTGCCGCGGTCGACAGTAACAACACGCAAATTATACCGTAACTTAATATCAGACGAATGGTATTGGACGGATCAAGACTATACCATGCTTTGAGCTGAGCTTTACGCCATTTTTGAGCCGCCGGCTTAATATATTCAAGTTCGTAATTACCGGAGGCGAAGGCTTTGACGGCAGCTCCGTGACTTAGCGCATCGGCTTCAACGCCAGACAGATCGCTGCTCGCTTCACTGCTGGCTCTTCGATATTTGGAGCGTGACTGACTGGAAGCAATGGTATAGCCTAAAATCATAGCCATACAAACCAGTGATATCAAAAACAACTGCCAGGAAAAATAAGCTAAGACGGTTAGAAGTGATAATACACTTATAGCATCTTTCTGAAATACAAATTTAAATTCATGCGCATATACTGTGAAAGCCTGGCGTAGCTGTGACACCTGATTACCGATTGATCCTACGAACTGACTTGAGTAAAAATCGTAATCTTTGTTTAAGAAATTTGAAAATGCTGCACGCTGGACGTACAAGGCCCCGTTAACACCCATGCGGCAATCAGCCCGGTTGGCATAATAACTTAGTATAATAGTGATGAGCATCGCAGCTATAATGTGCCATATATATGTGCTGATTTCAGTAAATTTCCTCTCAAAGATTGCCTGAACAATATAAGCCACTTGCAAAGGTACGTAAGCATGAGTAAAGAAAAAGCCCGGTATATTAAGCAGCGATAAAGCGAGGTTTTTTTTATCGCTAAGCATAGCACGCCAGAAAAGAGCATGGATAAACCGCGTGGTTTTTTTGTCCCGCGCTAAGTCATCGGTAGCGCTCATAATTTATTTTTCTTTTTTGGCACTGGCTGGTCGTCTGACCTGCGTGGTTTTTTCGAAAGATCCGCCTGCTTTTTCCAGCTGAGCAATGGCGCTTGCGCTCGCTACTTGCAGTTTGACTGTAATTTTTTTGGTAATTTTGCCGTTTGATATCAGCTTTACGCGTATGTGTGGATGTTCAATCAGGCCAGCTTCGGCTAAAACTTTTGTATCAATAGTTACCTTGCCTAATGTTTCGAGTTGTCCGGTATAAATAACTGAAGCCGGAGTGCGTTTAGACGTGAAGCCACGCAGCTTAGGAAGGCGCATATAAAGTGGCATCTGTCCACCTTCAAAGCCGGGTCGCACACCACCGCTTTTACGGGAGCCCTGTCCTTTGGTGCCACGTCCGGCTGTCTTGCCACGTCCCGCAGCAATACCACGACCCACACGAATGGGCTTTTTGCCGGCTGTAAGTGTTAGATCATTAAATTTCATTTTGTAGCCTCAGCTGCCGGTTTTTTGACAGCTGGATTCTTTTCTGACTTCTCAATAGCTTTTTCAGTCTGTTTTTTACTGCCTGAGGCTTTTTTGGTTACCCATTTATTTGCAGGTTGCATACTCTGTAATGCTGCGAGTGTCGCATACGCAGTATTGATCTTATTGGTCGAACCCAGAGACTTGGACAAGGCATCACTCACACCAGCTACTTCCAGAACAGTACGTACAACTCCACCGGCAATCAAGCCGGTTCCGGCACTGGCAGGCATAATTAAGATATTGGCGCCACCAACTTTGGCTTGTGCTTCATGAGGGAAGGTACCCTTATAAAGATTCAGGCTCATGAAATTCTTTTTGGCGGTCTCTACAGCCTTGCTCACAGCAGCAGTTACGTCAGCTCCTTTGGCAGTACCGACACCGACACGGCCTTTACGATCACCTACCACTACAAGAGCGCGAAAACGGAAGCGCCGGCCGCCTTTTACAACGCGCGCAACACGGTCAATATGCACTACACGCTCATCGAACTGTTTTTCTTCCGGCTTTTGTTCCGGACGACGATTACCTGGTCGCTGATCTGCCATATTAAAACTCCAGTCCTTCTTTTCTTGCAGCTTCAGCTAGTGCCTTAACTCTTCCATGGTAAAGTTTGGGACCGCGGTCGAATGCTACTTTTTTTAGTTTCTTTGATCTGGCCTGCTTAGCGATTTCGCTACCAACCCATGCTGCCTGTTCTGTGAGATTTCCGGTCGGTGCTTTACCTGCAACTGCGGTACTTACAGCAACGAGTGTGACATGCTTCATGTCATCGATAACCTGAGCTGACACATGACGGTTACTGATATGGACACTCAGACGGGGACGCGCAGTAGTACCTCGTACAGTTGTCCGGACGCGATTCATGCGTCGTAACATGTTATTTTGCTTAGAGATAAGACGACTCATGATTACTTATCCTTCCCTGATTTACCGCTCTTACGGATTATTCGCTCACCGACATATTTGATACCTTTGCCTTTATAGGGCTCCGGCTTCTTAAGTGAACGAATTTCTGCAGCTGACTGTCCAACCTGCTGTCTGCTGATACCACTTACTGTGATAACATTTTGCTCAACTCTGGCGGTAATGCCTGTCGGTATCTTATAAACAACTTCGTGCGAAAATCCCAGATTCATTTTGATATCCTGTCCGGCCAGTGCCACACGGAAACCAACTCCATTTACTTCAAGTTGTTTTTCAAAACCCTTTGTTACGCCGTCAATCATGTTTTGAACTAAGGCACGCATCAAACCATGTTTGGAACGAACTTTCGGTTCGTCATTCGCACGGGTCACAATAATCTCATCATTTTCCTGAGTTACCGTAATTTCAGGCATAGTAAACTGGCTCAAAGAACCTTTGGTACCATTGACAGTAATAAGGGCGTCTTCAATAGTGACCGTCACGCCGCTAGGAATTTTGATTGGTTGTCTGCCTACTCGACTCATGCTAATACACCTTACAGATTAATTCTCCGCCAATAGGCGTTTTACGGGCATCTTCACCCGTCATTATACCCTTGGAAGTAGAGACAATTACTATACCACGGCCACGCATAACAGTTGGAATCTTGTCGGCACGAACGTACATACGGCGGCCGGGCCGGCTCATACGAACAATTTCGGTTATTCGGGCATTAGCATTTTCGCCGTTAATTTCAACGACCAGTTTTTTATCAATACCCTCACCCTCAACTGTGACGCCATCAATAAACCTGCTGGTTTTCAGTAGTTCGGCTACATGCTGCTTGATTGTAGAATGGGGCATGCTGACCTGGTGCTTGTTCACCGCGATACCATTACGTATGCGGGTTAGCATATCTGAAATCGGATCTGTAGAAACCATCTTACCAACTCGCTTTCGTTATGCCTGGTATTTCACCACGGGAAGCATGTTCGCGGAAAGATATGCGGGATAGACCAAAAGTACGCATGTAACCACGGGGCCGGCCGGTTTCTGTACAGCGGTTTTTGAACCGTGTTGGCGATGAATTACGTGGCAACAGATGCAGGCCAGCCTGATCGCCGACAGCTTTTAACTCTGCGCGTTTCGCTGCATATTTGATGATCATTTTCTTACGCTTTTCATCGCGTGCAATATTTGATTTCCTGGCCATTATTTCTCTCCTTTGCGAGGTTTTTCAAAAGGCATTCCGAACTTGGTAAGGAGTGCCCGTGACTGCTCTGTGTCAGAACCGGTCGTTATTATATTTACTTGCATTCCGTGAGCTAATGTCGTCTCTTCAAAAGTAAGCTCCGGAAAGATAGACTGCTCATTGATACCAATCGAATAATTTCCCTGCTTGTCAAAAGCTTTGAGGTTGACACCGTGAAAATCGCGGAGACGTGGTAAGACCAGATTGACCAGACGATCCAGAAATTCATACATTCGTTCACCACGTAGAGTGACCTTAAGTCCGACTTTGTTGCCTTCGCGAAGTTTGAATGAAGCAATCGACATTCGGGCAAATGTTTCAAGGGGTTTTTGTCCGGTAATTTTCTGCAGCGTGTTGCCGGCAACTTCAAACATACGCTTGTCGTCCTTGGCACGACCCAAGCCGATGTTCACCACAATTTTCTCCAGGCGTGGAACCTGATTTGCATTCACCAACTTTAATTCTTTCATAAGCTCTGGAGCATACTGTTCATTATAGAGCTGTTTCAATCGGGCTGATGATACCGGTAATGCTGTTTTGGCACTCATTATTTGATTTCCTTGTTTATGCTCTTGAACATACGGATTTTTTTACCATCTTTATCGATGCTATAGCCGATTCGGCTGGGCTTTTTACCCGTTGGCTCAATCACTGCAACTTTACTGACCCAGATCGGCTTCGTGATTTCTACAATTCCACCCTGTGGATATGCCCTGTTGGGCTTGATAGCTTTTTTTACAATATTGATACCCTCTACGGTAACCTTATTATCCATTGGATGCGTAGCCCGGATGATACCGGTCTTACCTCTTTGCTTACCAGAAAGGACTACAACATTGTCACCTTTTCTCAGTCGGATTTTGAAAGGTCTTTTATTAATCGTTTTTTGTTTACCGGTCAGACTCATAGGACCTCCGGTGCAAGGCTGATGATCTTGTTATAGCCCTGATCGCGCAGTTCGCGGGGTACAGGGCCGAAGATACGGGTAGCCTTGGGTAATTTATCATCGCCTATAATCACAGCAGCATTATCATCAAAGCGTATGGTACTGCCGTCTTTGCGACGAATTACATTGGTCGTGCGTACGACTACCGCACGGACAATTGTCTTTTTCTTAACATTGCCGCTGGGATTCGCCTGTTTAACGGTGGCCACAATTACATCACCAACATGCGCATAGCGACGACGGGTACCGCCAAGAACACGAATGCACAAAATTTCTTTGGCTCCACTGTTGTCACAGACGAGAAGACGGGATTCCTGCTGGATCATTCTATTTCCCCGCTTTTATCAATCGCGCCCAGGTCAGATTCCGAGATAGCAGCCTTCTGCAGCATTTCCATGAGAATATATCTTTTACGGGCAGACAACGGCCGCGTTTCAACGATTGATACGCGGTCGCCAACTTCACATTCATTATTTTCGTCGTGCGCCATATATTTACTGGTTACAGTGTACTGTTTTTTGTACAAGGGGTGTGTCTTACGCGTATGCACCGTAATAACAATAGTTTTGTCAGATTTGGCAGAACTCACAGTCCCCGTAAGAATTTTAGCCATTACTTTGCCTCCCTCGTTAATTGTTCGCTCATGACAGTCAGCATACGCGCCAGATCTTTACGCTTGGCACGAATAGACCGTACGTTTTGCGATTCACCCAGATGCAACTTGCGACGTAATTCCGCAAGGTCATTTCGCATTTCAGTCACCGATATAACAAGTTCTTCGGTCTTCATTTTACGGATATCTACAACTTTCATGACTCGCCCTCACGGATAATAAACCGGGTTTTAACAGGTAGTTTATGACTGGCCAGACGCATAGCTTCGCGAGCAACCTCTTCGCTGACGCCCTGCATTTCGAATAACACGGTACCGGGACGTACTTTGGCGACGAAGAAATCAGGAGCGCCTTTGCCTCCGCCCATTTTGAGTCCCAGTGCTTTGCGGGTAACAGGAGTATGAGGGAATATACGGATCCAGATCTTGCCACCACGTTTGACGTAACGGGTCATAGCCTGACGCGCAGATTCAATCTGACGGCTGGTAACCCGTTCTGAGCCAGCTGACTGCAACGCATAATCGCCAAAAGCAATCAGGTTGCCGCTGGTAGCAGGACCCTTGATACGGCCTTTGCGAACTCGGCGGAATTTGGTTCGTTTCGGAACTAACATGCTACAGCGCCTCTCCCTTGTAAATCCACACCTTTACGCCGACAATGCCGGCCGTGGTTTGGGCAGTAACTGCAGCAAAATCAATATCAGCGCGAAGAGTATGCAATGGTACGCTGCCGGCAACTTCCTTTTCGCGGCGGGACATATCAGCACCATTCAAACGACCAGATACTTCGATACGAATACCCAAAGCACCGGCGCGCATTGTAGCAGCTGAAGTCTGTTTGATGGCCCGTCGGAACGACATGCGCCGTTCTAACTGGTGGGCAATGTTTTCGGCTACTAATTTGGCGTACATTTCGGCCTTCTTGATTTCTTCGATATTAACGCGAACCTGGACACCGTAAATCTTTTCGATACGATTCTTGAGGTCCTGCGCACCGGCACCACCACGGCCAATCACTACACCGGCTTTACCGGTACTGATAGTGACAGAAACGAGATTCGGCGAGCGTTCAATATCAATCTTGTTAATTGCAGCGCGGGAACCAAGCATTTTCTTAATCATGCGGCGTACTTCGAGGTCCTGAGTAAGATAAGCGGCATATTCGCGCTTATTGGCAAACCATTTGCTGCGCCAGTCTTTGTTAACCTGAAGGCGCATAGAAATCGGATTAACTTTTTGACCCATTATTTGGTCTCCTTTTTCGAAATTGGCGCTGATTTTTCGATTTTTGACGGTGCTGTAACTTTTTTAGGCGTTCGGATTTCGCCCTCAACTTCTACAAATATATGGCTGGATTTGCGCTCAAACGAAAGTGCACGACCCATGGCTGCCGGACGATAGCGTTTGATTCTGGAACCAGGAGTGACACTGATATGTGAAATAATCAGCGTATCAGGCTTGAGGTTATGATTGTTTTCGGCATTTGCCCGCACACTTTCGATAACTTTACGTACTGGTAAGGCAGAACGACGTGGTGTATGAGATAAGATCACCAACGCATCAGCAACCGTATGTCCGCGTACAAGACTCGCTACAACACCGACTTTACGCGGGCTCATGCGGATTCCTCTGGCTGATGCTTTAACTGACATTATTTCTGTCCTTTCGCAAGTTTACCGCCATGGCTGCGAAATTTACGGGTTGGCGAAAATTCACCCAGTTTATGTCCGACCATGTTCTCTGTAATAAACACCGGTGTATGTACTTTACCGTTATGCACAGCAATGGTACGGCCAACAAATTCGGGTGGAATGCTGCTGGCACGTGCCCACGTTTTGATAATAGTGCGGTCATCAGCACTCAATGCTTCAACTTTCTTGAGCAGCTTTGGGTCTATAAATGGTCCTTTTTTCAGTGATCGACTCATAATTATTTCCTCTTAGCCGAGTGACGGCTTCTTACGATTAACTTAGCGGTGTCTTTGCGGCGGCGGGTCTTGAATCCGAGGGTTTTCTGTCCCCATGGGCTGCGCGGGTCTTTACCGATACCGTGACGGCCCCCGTCGCCACCGCCATGCGGGTGGTCAGCGGCGTTCATAACAACTCCACGCACACCAGGACGTATACCCTTGCGACGATTACGACCGGCCTTACCGATTTTGATGTTCTGGTGTTGCTCATTGCCGATCACACCTACGGATGCCATGCAGTCCTGATTGATGCGACGCACTTCACCGCTTGGCAAACGTACGAGCGCAAACCCTTCTTCTTTGGCCATTAGTTGCGCGCTGGCACCAGCACTACGCACCAACTGGGCTCCACGGCCAATCTGCAATTCTATACCATGAATCAGGCTGCCTGTAGGAATATTCTTCATTGCCAGACGATTGCCGGTTTCGATAGGAGCCTCTTCGCCGCTAATAATAGTCTGACCCTGTTTCATACCCTGAACTGCAAGGATGTAATGATATGTACCATCTGATTCTTTGATACGCGCAATGCGGGCGCTGCGGTTAGGATCATATTCGATGTGCTCAATAGTGGCTGTTATTCCAGATGCCAGTTTGAAGTTCATAATCCGATAGAACTTGCGAGCTCCACCACCGCGGTGACGGGTCGTTATGCGACCCTGATTATTACGTCCACTCTTCTGATTTTTAGTTTGCAATAGAGAACGCAGCGGTTTTTTGGTAGTAACTGTATCGAAATCCTGCGTTGTCATGCCACGGCGGCCGGGAGTTGTAGGATTGTAAGCTTTGATAGCCATTATTTTTTATCCTTTGCGACTTTTTTGGCGGCTTTTTCTTCGGCTTTCTTTTCGTCTTCTTCGGCTTTTTCTATAGCGGCAAATACGGGAATACTATCTCCGGCTTTGAGACGCACATATGCTTTCTTGCTATCAATTCGCCGGCCTATGGCTGAGCGGCCACCTTTACGAATAGTACGCATGGCCTTGCCTTTGATAATCGTAATCCTTGTATCTTCTACACCCACAGAAAATTGTGCTGATACGGCAGAAGCGATTTCAAATTTATTGGCTGTCATCGGAACATCAAATACAAAGGTATTCTGGGTCTGTGACAATGCATAGGTCTTCTCACTCATGCGCGGTTTTAGAGTCATTGATTTCATACGACCTGAGCTACTGCTGGTAGTTGGCTTACTATCAGGTGCTTTTTCAACTGCATTAGCTTTCTTGGCTTTGATGGGATTCATCTTTTTGGCTCCGTAATTTTAGCTGCAGCCGGCTTCTGACCGCCAAGCCAGTCACTAATCATGTCAAGGGATTTGTTCGTAATAATTATGGTATCGGAATTTAAAATGTCATAAACATTCAAATAACCTGCTTGCACAACTTTGAGCTTGGGCAGGTTATTAGTTGCGCGTTCAATAAATGAAGTCTTGTCCTCCACAACAAGCAGGATTCTGTTTTTGGCACCCAACTTATCCAGCAGGTTTACAGTTGGTTTAACTTTGCCTTCTTTTGATTCAAAGGTTTCGATAATACTTATCTTTCCGGTGGTACTTGCAAGGCTCAGTGCCTGGCGTATAGCCTGACGCTTTGCTTTGACATTCAGTTTGTGACTATAGTTCTCGATACCGGTCGGGCCGAAAGTTATACCACCGCCCCGCCAGATTGGCACGCGTGAACTGCCAAATCTTGCGCGGCCTGTGCCTTTTTGCTTCCATGGCTTTTTACCACCACCACTGACCAGTCCTCGGGTCTTTGTAACTGCCAGATTGGTCCGGCCATTAGCCAGATAGGCAACGTATGCACTCTTCAATAGTTCATGATTTGCTATTTCGACTGCAAATACTGTTTTGTCGAGCCTAGCAGGAAGGGAAGCTTTTGTACCGGATTTGGTGTAAGTCGATGGCGTAGCCATTATTTGACCCCCTTGATGATAACGAGACTTTTGCGAGGACCTGGGACTGCACCATATATACCGATGACGTTGAGCTCAGTGTCAACCAAAGCAATTTTAAGATTCTGCACAGTGACTGTTTCGTTACCCATTTGACCGGCCATTTTTTTGCCTTTGAAAATTTTCTGCGGGTACATAGATCCGATTGAACCGGGCTGACGGGTATTGCCTTTGCCACCATGAGTTTTGCGCTGACGGTGGAAGTTATGGCGCTTGATTGTACCTGCCCAGCCTTTACCCTTGCTTGTGCTGGTAACATCTACAATATCCCCGGCACTAAAAAGGTCGGCGCTGATATGGTCACCGACCTTCAGTTCCGGTAATTCGTCCACACGGATTTCTCGCATCACCTTGACTGTACTGTCTGCCTCTTTGAGATGTCCGGCCTGAGGTTTGGCGATTGGCTTTTTAGTTTCGTCAAATCCCAACTGTACTGCTGTGTATCCGTCTGTTTCCATATTCTTGAGCTGTGTTATCACATTAGGAGCAGCAGAAAGCAAAGTGACAGCAGCAACTGTGCCATCGGCGTCGATAGTAGAAGTCATGCCAACTTTTCTGGTTATAAATGCTTTCACTGTTGCTCCAAGTATTTTTAGAATTTACATAAAAATTGTGGCGACTGGTGGTTTCTACCCCTGTTGAGGAAGACCTACCTAGTGCGCCACGTATGCAAATTAGGGCGTATACCATCACAGATTAACACGAATGAATAACTCTTGTCAATGTGGTGTAAATTCTACAAAGAATCAAACATTTACAAATATGCCGATTGGAAGCCAGAAACCGATGAATGATGATACCAGAAGCACGGCGTATTCTATTTTGCGATCAATCCGGAAGTGCTCATGCTGGATAAATAAAAGACCTATTAGCATGCCGACAGGTATCGGGAATTGGGACTCCACTCCATCAGTAAACTTGAGCCAGGCTGAGCCAAGCATCAGATACAATACGAGCTTCAGGAAATAAACACTATCCTGCTCAACAACCGGAGCTTTTGTTAAAATTTTACGTTTTGATTTAGCTTTTGCCATAAGCAGTATTTAAGCATACTGCTCAGAGTAATGCTACATCTTGATTTCGGCATCACAACCAGCCGGGAGCGAAAGATTCATTAGAGAATCGATTGTTTTAGGGGTAGGTTCCAGAACATCAATCAGGCGTTTATGGATACGCATTTCGAATTGTTCACGACCCTTCTTATAGACATGCGGGCTTTTGACTACCGTGAACATATTGCGTCGGGTGGGTAATGGCACGGGACCGGCAATGGTTGCACCTGTGCGCAAAGCAGTATCAACAATCTGCTTGGCGGATTGGTCAATAACCTTATGGTCATAAGCTTTCAGGCGAATACGGATCCGTTGTTTGCCATCACCTTTGAGGGGAGCCTGAGCTGCTGCTTTGACAGCCGGTTTTGCTTTCACCGTTGGCACCGCCTTTACTTCGGCTACCGTTTCATCCGGCGCAGGTTTCCCGACTGCTGGTTTCCTTGCAGCAGCTTTTTTTGGCACATCCTTAGCTTTTGCTGCTGTTTCTTTCTTCTTTACTTCTTTGGCATCTGCCATAGGTGTTGTTCCTTCCCTGAGCTTGTAACCCAGACTTGCTGTAACATTGATCTGTCTCTCAAAATCAACTTTTAGTCAGCATATTAGTGTTTACTGAACTTATTCTAACAGGTTAACTGCTAATGTAAAGTAGGCGTTTCAGGCAGCTGAAGCGGTTGGCGTTGCAGTGAAACCTATTAAGGCATCGAATTCGTGAGTCTCACGTTCTGTTATCTCTTTGATTAATGCATGACGACCCAGTAATTGTACTGCTAGTTCTTCGTATGTTAACAAGTGAGGTTCCTGCGGTTCATAATGCGAGAGTGTCGATGTATCAATTTCGGAAAGTTCTGTTCCGGGTTTGACCTCTATATGCCTTAAAGCAATAGCACCATATTCTGTATTCGGTCCAGCGAATATAACATATAGGTCACTCTCATCATTAAGTGAACGCGTATACATGGCGTCCGGACTATTAGTATTAAGACTATTTTTCATCGAAATTCACTCCACTATATAGTATTTTAAATTTACTATACCATACTAAGATATAAAATAAAAGAGCTCCTGTTTTAGGTTAATTGACGGACAAATATCAACGGCTACAGTTAAGAGCTGCAATAGTATTTAATTTTGGATTTGGAGAGGTTATTTATTTTAACTCTCAATGTTTGCTATAACATCCTCTTGTTAACCAAATATAACAACAAGTTAAAAAAATATATTGATAAGCATGTATTAAAAAGGGTAGAAATATCAAACTTCTTCTACTTCGGAGCAAGCTAACCCAGGGCAAAGCCATGACCATTTACGTCGAAAAGTCTCTTCATACGTAACAACATTTTCATCAGTTACAAGCGTTGCTTGCTCAGAACCATCATCATGCAGACCAGCGCCGTCAATATAGCTTTCTGTCTCTCCACTTCTAATTAAATCAAAAACCACCATTAAACTGTTAATTTCGGCAACAACACGATCTCGATCTGAATTTCTGGCTAAAGTTGGATCCTAGTCATACATATTATAGAATTCTATTTATTGCTCTACTATATCATAGTTTACGCATATGGCAAAAATCTTTCCCCCTTCTCCTGAGCATATTCAGGAGCGCCGTGTGGGATGAATGGCGACATGCACAAAATTCAATGGGCGAAGCCAGACGATCACAGGCAGGTCTAATTTTGAATTTCTTCCGAGGACGACGAGTGTAGGTGTAGATCCGCTACTGATACACTCGGAACCGCAGGAAAAATATCAAAAGTAGCCTGCCAGCAAACAAAAGCCCGGCTTTGCCGGGACTATTTGTTTGTGATGTGATCGTCTGGAAACTATTTGACGATTTTGGTAACAACTCCCGCACCGACGGTCCGGCCACCTTCGCGGATAGCGAAGCGCAGTCCCTGGTCCATAGCAATTGGTGCGAGCAGCTTCACTTTGAAAGTAATAGTGTCGCCCGGCATAACCATTTCTTTGTCAGCAGGAAGCTCTACTTCGCCGGTTACGTCCGTAGTACGGAAGTAAAACTGGGGCTTGTAACCCTTGAAGAATGGAGTGTGTCGTCCGCCTTCTTCTTTGGTTAGAATGTAAACTTCACTGTCAAATTCTGTGTGGGGAGTAATTGATCCTGGCTTACAAAGAACCTGGCCGCGCTCAATATCATCGCGCTCGATGCCCCGTAGCAGGACACCGGCATTGTCGCCGGCCTGACCCTGGTCCAGATTTTTTTTGAACGCTTCGATGCCGGTAACAACAGACTTCTTAGTGTCGCGGATACCGACTATTTCAACTTCTTCGTTAATCTTGACGATACCCAGCTCGATGCGACCGGTCGCAACTGTACCACGGCCCTTGATAGAGAAGACATCTTCAATCGGCATCAAAAATGGCTTGTCAAGGTCGCGCTTTGGCTCCGGAACATAGTCGTCCATAGCCTTAACCAGTTCCATGATAGCGTCTTCTGAAGCAGAATCGCCTTCAAGAGCTTTGGTAGCAGAACCCTTGATGATCGGGGCGTTCTCGTCGAAGTCATACTTGGCGAGCAGTTCACGGATGTCCATCTCTACCAGCTCGACTAATTCGGGATCAGCCAGGTCCATCTTGTTCATGAAGACCAGGATGCTGGGGACGCCAACCTGCTTGGCAAGCAGAACGTGCTCACGGGTCTGAGGCATAGGGCCATCAGCAGCAGAAACAACCAATACGGCGCCGTCAATCTGGGCAGCACCGGTAATCATGTTCTTGACATAGTCAGCGTGGCCTGGCATGTCGACGTGCGCATAGTGGCGCTTGTCAGACTCGTACTCCTGATGAGAAGTTGCGATAGTGATACCACGGGCTTTTTCTTCCGGTGCGTTATCGATGTCAGCGTAAGTTTTGGCAACATTGACTTTGCTAGGCTTTTTCTTGGCTAAAACATGGGTAATTGCTGCTGTTAGTGTAGTCTTGCCGTGGTCAACGTGTCCCATTGTACCAACGTTAACGTGAGGTTTGCTGCGGTCGAATTGATCTGCCATAAGGGTTATCTCCTTGGATTTTTAACATTAATTTTCGCATGGGAATAACAAGACTCACACACGTGCTAACAAACATCTTAGCCTATCTGGTATAAATTGTAAATACTTACGATTTTGCTTTTTTCGGCTTCTTAACTTCTTTGCGACCTTTGTCTCTCGGCATTGTATCCACCCTGCATTATTTAATACTAATAGTATAGCACCTTGACACTCTGTTAATCCATGGGTTTTCTATTTGGCGTTTTTGGCCACGATAGCTTCGGTGACGTGTGATGGAACGTCTGCGTAGTGGTCAAGTTCCATGCTGGAACTGGCGCGACCCTGGGACATACTGCGCAGATTAGTCGTGTAACCGAACATTTCGCCAAGCGGAACAAATGCTGTAATTTCTTTGATACCCTGAGAAAGATCTTCCATGGTTTCTATACGGCCTCGTTTGGAGTTAAGATCACCGATGACATCACCCATAAATTCTTCCGGTGTGACAGCAACCACTTTCATGACCGGTTCAAGTAACACCGGGCCGGCTTTTTTGACACCTTCCTGCAGTGCCATCGAGCCGGCAATCTTGAAGGCCATTTCCGATGAAGTCAACATCATGGTAGCTGCCGTCATAGAGCTCGGCTTTGACATCAACCACAGGATAGCCGGCAATCACACCATTGTTCATAGCTTCTATAATGCCTTGTTGAACAGGCTTGATGTACTCGCTCGGAACAGTTCCGCCCTTGATCGAGTTGATAAATTCGAAGCCTTTGCCCTGTTCATTCTGGCTCAATCGCAACCAGACGTCGCCATACTGACCACGACCACCGGACTGTCGTATGAATTTACCTTGTACTTCCACGCCATCTTTACGGATCGTTTCGCGGTAAGCTACCTGCGGCTGGCCGATATTGGCTTCGACAGAGAATTCGCGTTTCATGCGGTCAACAATGATTTCCAGATGTAGCTCACCCATGCCACTGATGATTGTCTGGCCTGTTTCTTCGTCTACTTTGATACGGAACGTCGGATCTTCCTCTGCTAGGCGCTGCAAAGCGATAGCTCATTTTTTCCTGGTCGGCTTTGGTCTTAGGTTCGATGGCAATACGATAACCGGTGGCTCCGGGAACGTAATGCTCTCAAGTACGATAGGGTTATTGGGATCGCGTAAGCGTATGGCCTGTTGTTGTTGCCTTGAGGCCTACAATCGCTGCAATATCGCCGGCGACGATTTCGTTGACATCTTCGCGCTTGTCTGCCTGCATACGAACGATGCGGCCAATACGTTCTTTTTCGCCGTTGGAACTATTGAGGATATAACTGCCTGCTGTCAGTTTGCCTGAGTAAACCCGGACAATAGCTAGCTTGCCGACGAACGGGTCGGTGGCAATTTTAAAGGCCAGTCCGGCGAATGGCTCAGCTTCCGACGGTTTGCGCTCTATTTCGTCGCCGGTTTTTGGATGTGTACCCCAGGTAGAGCCTCGTTCAATCGGGCTTGGCAGCAGATCAACAACAGCATCCAGTACTTTTTCGACTATTACACCCCGGCCATCGCCGCCGGTTACTACAAAGAATTTGCCGGTCAGGATAGCATGCACGAATAGCTTGTTTGATTTCGTCTTCGCTAAGACCTTCTTCGCCGACTTCAAAATACTTTTCCATGATCTGCTCGTCTTCTGCGACTGCATTTTCTATCAGCAGTGAACGGTATTTTTTGGCTTTGTCCAGCATATCTGCCGGCATTTCACCTTCTACCAGTTCTTTATCGGTGAAATCTTTGTAGGTATACGATTTCATACTGATCAGATCTACGATACCGTTAATGCTCTGCTCAAAGCCAATTGGCAGATGGATCGGGAAAGCATGCTTGTTCAAACGGGCATGTATAGAATCAAGTGATTTATAGAAGTCGCCACCGGTCTGGTTGATCTTATTGATAAAGCAGATACGCGGTACCTTGTATTTGTCGGCCTGGCGCCAGACTGTTTCGGATTGGCTCTCAACGCCCATTTTGCCGTCAAAGACAGTCACAGCCCCGTCCAGAACACGTAAGGAGCGTTCGACTTCAACCGTAAAGTCAATGTGGCCAGGAGTATCAATAATGTTGATCTGATGGTCTTTCCAGTAACAGGTCACCGCGGCAGAAGTAATAGTTATACCCCGCTCGCGCTCCTGCTCCATCCAGTCAGTAGTCGTCTCGCCCTCATGGACAGCACCAATCTTGTGCTTGAGCCCCGTTCGGATACAGAATACCCTCAGTCGTAGTAGTCTTACCGGCATCAATATGAGCAATAATCCCAATATTCCGTAATTTGTCTAAAGTGTATTTCTTCGCCGCCATGTTTAATATTCCTAGTTTTAATTAATTCTACTGATTGATATGGCCAAATACAGCTTGGCCATTACATGCTTGAAATCTACCCATTATTCCACCAGAAGGACCTCCATCACACGTCTCTGGAACTACGTTTACAATAGTGGTCAAGATTCCTGCAGGTGCCAAACCGTGTTTATCTAAAGCTGTGTAAAAACTAGTCATTCCTCTAATAATTAACGAATCTGTTGTGTTACGACGTGATTCAATATTTTGTTTTAATGGGCAAACTTTCTCAGGGTCAAAATCACAGGCGATTTCTTTCATGATTTCAGTCATGATATAACCTCCTGAGAGTTTTGTATGGGAGTGCAGTTTGGATATAAATCTGCGTACCAAAAGTGAACAGTATCTAGCATACTGTGAACGCGGAACAGAAAATTTAGATTCAAAATGTGCCCCATACAAAAGTCTCAGTATCGGGCGAAGTGAGCGAAGGCTCTGTTCGCTTCTGCCATCTTATGTGCGTCTTCGCGTTTACGAACAGCTGTACCAGCCTCGTTGTATGCGTCCATTAGTTCCTGTGCGATTCGGTCTTCCATGCTCATACCTTTGCGGGCACGGGCGGCAGACACAAACCACATTAATGTCAGATGGCTTTGACGCTGGCCTTTAACCTCGAACGGGATCTGGTAGTTGGCACCACCAACACGGCGGGAACGAGTCTCCAGATGGGGCTTGATATTGGCCATAGCTGTGTCAAATACTTCCAGAGGGTTCTGCACTTTCAGTTTGTCGGCTGCTTTTTGCATGCCATTGTATACCAACCGTTCGGCAATCTGCTTCTTGCCATCTTGCATAACGCGATTAATCAGACGCTGTACAGCCACACTCTTGTAGACGCGGTCAGGCGGAATATAACGAATCAGAGTCTTGGTTACTTTACGAGGCATCTATTTGCTTTCCTTTTTGGCGCCGTATTTGCTGCGCCCCTGCTTGCGATTGCTAACGCCCTGGAGGTCCAGGCTGCCACGGACAATGTGGTAACGCACACCCGGAAGATCAGGTACCCGACCGCCCCTTACCAGCACAACGGCATGCTCCTGCAAATTGTGGCCTTCGCCGCCGATGTAGGCCCAAACTTCGTAACCATTGGTCAGGCGAACACGGGCGACTTTGCGGAGGGCTGAGTTCGGCTTTTTCGGAGTTTTGGTGGTTACTTTGACACAAACACCTCGCTTGAATGGAGAAGCCTTCTCGTAGTTCCTTGTCTTGAGGTTATTGACCACACGCTGCATAGCCGGCGACTTGCTCTTGGAAGTCACCTTAACACGGGGTTTACGGACAAGCTGGTTAATTGTTGGCATGGATTATCCTCATTTTAACATCTTTAGACATCCAGATCAACTCTTTCGCTGTCCGGCAAATCATCGAAATCACCATCCGGACGGTAGCCGGTACCTACAGGAATACGCCGACCCAGAATCACGTTTTCTTTGAGTCCGAACAGATGGTCGACTTTGCCACTGGTAGCAGCTGCAATCAGTACGCGGGTCGTATCTTGGAAAGATGCAGCAGACAGGAATGAGTCAGTACTGAGGGAAGCTTTGGTAATTCCCAGAAGTAACTGGGTTACAATAGCCGGTTCTTTGCCTTCGTTTGCTAATTGTTCGTTGGCATTTACAACTGTCAGTTTGCTCACTACGTCGCCTGTAACGAATTCGCTGTCTCCGGAATCTTCGATCTGAACCCTCGAGAACAACTGGCGTACGATGATTTCGAGGTGCTTGTCGGCAATATTCTGACCCTGGCTGGCAAAAATACGAAGAATTTCGTTCATAATGTAACGCTGGGTAGATTCTACACCTTGTAAGCGCATAAGATCATGAAGATTTATCGAACCATTGGTCAGACGCTGGCCGGCTACGACGGTATCACCGTCTTTGACCAGTATCTGCTTATAGCCGGGAATGTCGTATTTGACAACACTTTGTCCCGCAGGAGTAATGGTGATGACTTTTTTGTTCATCGATATTTTGCCGGCCACCGGAGCGATCAAGGGACTTTCACCGCCTTCGGCAGCAGCAATGACATCACCGACTGCAACTTCGGACCCGACTGCAACATGTACTGTGCGCTCTCCGATAGTAAGCTCGCTTGTCTTAGCCTGATCATCAGTAACCTGAACGGCATAATGCTCGCCCTCCTCCCAAACACTGACCATACCAGGAATATCTGACAGGAAAGCTTTACCCTTAGGTACCCGAACTTCAAACAGCTCTTCAACACGAGGCAAACCCTGAGTAATGTCATCGGCTACCGCAGCACCACCACTATGGAAGGTTCGCAGAGTCAACTGAGTACCAGGTTCGCCGATACTTTGAGCAGCAATGACACCTACGGGACTATGATCAGCAACGAGCTGGCCTGTTGCCGGATCAAGTCCGTAGCTTTTACGGTTGATACCACGAACGGTGCTACAACTTAGAACACTCATTATCCGAACGCCGTCCAGACTGGTATCGGCTTCGATAGCTGTGGCTGCTTCGCCCGATATGAGTTCACCTTTTTTGACATATTTTGCAATGTTCTCAGCTGCAAATCGCCCTGCGAGACGCGAGGTGTAGGTAACACCGATCTCAGCCGCATCAGAACGGAACATAGCGAATCCGGGATCTACAGCACCTTCTTCAATCGTAAAGACGTCCTGAGCGACATCGACCAGACGACGGGTCAGATAACCGGAGTCGGCAGTCTTCAGAGCAGTATCGATCAGGCCTTTGCGCTGACCACGGGTAGAAATGAAGTATTCCAGCGGGTTCAGGCCGTCCCTGTAGTTGTTCCTGATAGGTAGCTCCATAGCACGTCCGGAGGCATCTGAGAGGATACCGACAGAACCTATAACCTGCTTGACCTGCACGATTGAACCACGGGCACCAGACGTGACTGCCAGCGACATTGCGTTATCTTCGTTTGCAAACTGCTCGGTCAGAGCCTTCTGCACCTTGCTATCTGCTTCGGTCCAGGTTTCAATAGTCAGTCGATAGCGTTCGTCTTCGGTAATGAAGCCCTGATCGTACTGTTCGCTGACAGCAGTTGCCCGCTTCTCGCCGGCATCTAATATGACATCCAGCTTCCTGACATCTACAAAGTCACTCATACCCATAGATAATCCGGACTTTGTGGCAAAGGTGAACCCAAGGGTCTTCAGTTCGTCAGCAATTTCGGCGCTGGCTTCCTGTCCATAACGCTGATAGACTTTGGCCATAATCTGAGCCAGCTTCTTTTTAGTTGTCGGCTCATCCTGGAACTCGAAGTCCTGCGGAAAAATTTCGTTGAACAGGAAGCGACCCAGAGTACTTTCCCGTTTACTGCCGCGGTAGTTTATGGATATGCGATCCTGCAAAGCTAATCCGCCGCCATCAAAAGCCATCAAAGCTTCTGCCAAAGCCGAATACGGTTTCGCTACCTGACTTGCGCCGGGGCGCTCATAGGTAAGATAGTAACAACCGAGCACAATATCCTGTTCGATGTGAAGAATGGGTGTACCATCTGCAGGCTTAAGTAGGTTCTTGTTGGCAGCCATAATATCGCGGGCTTCAGCCTGAGCACGGTCTGACAGAGGCAGATGGACAGCCATCTGGTCACCGTCAAAGTCGGCATTGAAACCTTTACAAACCAGTGGGTGCAACTGGATAGCTTTCCCCTCAATCAATACGGGCTGGAAAGCCTGAATACTAAGACGGTGCAAAGAAGGCGCGCGGTTCAGAAGAACGTACTTACCTTTGATTACTTCATCCAGAGCATCCCAGACGGCTACTTCCCCAGCTTCAATCATACGGGTAGCGCTACGAATATTATGAGCGAGTTCCTGCTGGATCAGCTGACCAATTACGAAGGGCTTGAAGAGCTCGAGTGCCATCATTTTTGGCAAACCGCACTGAAACATTTTAAGCTCAGGTCCGGACACGATAACAGAACGGCCGGAATAATCCACCCGCTTCCCGAGAAGGTTCTGACGGAAGCGGCCTTGTTTGCCCTTGAGCATATCACTGAGAGATTTAAGGCGTCGTCGTCTGACCGGTGGCTGCAACTGCACGACCGCTGCGAGCCGAACTGTTGTCGATCAATGCATCCACAGCTTCCTGTAACATACGCTGCTCATTACGTCGAATGACTTCGGGAGCATTCAGGTCGATCAGCTTCTTTAAGCCGTTATTTCGATTGATAACTCGTCGGTAGAGGTCATTCAGATCAGATGTAGCGAATCGTCCACCTGTCAGCTGAACCATCGGACGAAGATCCGGAGGAATTACCGGCAGAACTGACACACACATGCTTGTCGGCTTGATCCCGGCACGTTCCATGCTCTCGAGCAATCGCAGACGCTTCATGATTTTCTTTTTGCGCTGACCTTTTGCTTCTTCAGCTTCTGTGCTGAGGCTTGCGATAAGCGCAGACAGGTTGATTTCAAACAAAAGATCTTTCAGTGCCGCACCACCCATACCCACGGTTACCAGATTTTGTAACTCTGACGGCATTGACCTGTAGTCATTCTCGCTTATGAGATGAAGCTTTACGAGGCCTGTCAGTTGTTCTTTCAGCGTATCGAATTCTTCCTGCACTTCTTCCAGCTCTTTAGTCTGCATCTCAGCCAGGGCTTTAACATTCGCATCTTCTTTGGCTGCATCGGCTTCGTAACGGGCTTTGATTGCCTGCTGAGCAGCGGCAAATTCGGCTTCTTTATCAGTTAGCATAGTGTCGCGTTTTGCGGCATCGACAGACTTAATGATATAACTCGCAAAGTAAGCCACACGTTCGAGACTCTTTACAGTCAGGCCCAGCAACAGTCCCACTGCACTTGGTGTGCCCCGGAGGAACCATATGTGAGCAACCGGCGAAGCCAAAGTAATGTGGCCCATTCGTTCACGGCGGACAATCGAGCGCGTTACTAGTTCGCCATTTTTATCAACAGCAGCTTCGCGTGACCGAACCCCCTTGTATTTTGCGTCATGGGGATTTATGTCTTTGACGGGACCAAATATCCGTTCGCAGAACAATCCGTCACGCTCCGGCTTCTGCGTTCTGTAGTTAATAGTTTCGGGCTTGGTAACTTCGCCGTAACTCCATTCCAGAATATCGTCAGGACTGGCAACAGCCAGACGCACCGCATCAAAATCGGCAATATTTGTACCAGTCATATATCGGCGCATGCTATACCTCTTCTTTCGTATCATCACCATTGACAACAGTTACTTCAATATCATCCTCAGCCGCAATGACTGACTCGTCATCACTTACCGCAGTCGTAGCCGGCATATCATCTTCGAGTTCCATCACCATGAACTCATTTACAGAAGCATCTTCACTGACATCAACATTGCTGGCTTCCGGTGCCGGCACATCCACACTGGACGGGGCGGCAGCTTCGTCTTTAATATTCTCGGCCAGAACTTCTTCAGCATCTATCACCTGGTTGCTGGATATCAGGTCAACTTTAAGTCCCAGACCCTGTAGTTCTTTCACAAGCACGTTAAAGCTCTCAGGAACTTTTGGTCCGACAATTTCGGTCTGCTTAATGATTGATTCATACGCTTTGGACCGGCCATATACATCATCGGATTTAATGGTCAGCATTTCCTGCAAAGTATTAGCAGCCCCATAAGCCTCAAGTGCCCATACTTCCATTTCACCGAATCTCTGGCCACCATTCTGAGCTTTGCCGCCAAGTGGCTGCTGGGTAACCATGGTGTACGGACCGGTTGAACGGGCATGGATCTTGTCGGTCACCATGTGAGTCAGCTTCAACATGTACATATTGCCGACGACAGTTCGTTCTTTGAACGCTTCGCCTGTACGGCCATCATACAGCTGTTGCTTGCCGTCTTCCGGGAAACCGGCTTCTTTCAGGAGGTCTTTAATCTTTTGAGTAGTAACACCATTAAATGACGGCGTAGCTACCTTTATACCCAGAGCACGGGCGGCCATACCAAGGTGAGTCTCAAATAACTGACCCAGATTCATACGACTCGGAACGCCTAGGGGGTTCAGTACAATATCGACAGGTATGCCATCCTCAGTAAAAGGCATATCCTCAGGAGGCAAAATACGGGCAATGACACCTTTGTTACCATGTCTTCCTGCAAGCTTATCGCCTACCTGTATTTTGCGCATCTGAGCCACAAAAACCTGAATCTGCATAATCACGCCGGCTTTCAGCTCATGGCCGTTGGCACGCGAAAAAATTTTGACGCCGACAACTTTGCCGTGCTTACCGTTACTCATACGCTGTGATGTATCCCGAACTTCTTTGGCCTTCTCGCCAAAGATGGCGCGTAGCAGACGTTCTTCGCTTGATAATTCCTGCTCGCCTTTTGGCGTAATTTTACCTACCAGAATATCTCCAGGGTGCACTTCCGCACCGATTCTAACGATGCCTGTTTCATCTAAATGCCGCAGAGCATCTTCACTGACATTCGGAATATCGCTGGTAACTACTTCAGGTCCCAGTTTAGTCTCACGGACTTCCGTCATGTAATCAACGATGTGGATACTGGTCAACGCATCATCTTGCACAAGTTTGCGCGACACAACCATAGCGTCTTCGAAGTTATATCCGTTCCATGGCATGAATGCCACCATCAGATCACGGCCCAAAGCTAATTCTCCGTCTTCGATTGACATACCTTCAACCAGCACGTCACCTTTTTTGACCTTTGCCCCGGTGTCAATCACAACCCGCTGATTGATAGATGTACCTTCGTTGCTTCTTACATAGTGCATCGGTTTATAGGTCGTTTTGTGCTTCGCATATTGTAAAATTACCTCGTCAGCAGAAGCTGCCAGAACGGTTCCATCACCTTCCGCATATATAACCTGCCCACTGTTGGCAGCAATCGTGGCTTCCAATCCGGTTCCGACAATCGGTGCCTTAGGACGAATCAGTGGTACGGCTTGTTTCTGTTGGTTTGACCCTACCAAAGCACGGTCCACGCGGTCACGTTCTACAAAAGGAACGAGGCCGGCAATCGAACCGATAATCTGATTATGTGCGGCGTCGATGTGAGTTACATCGTCCGCATCAGTTTCGCCTACAGCCAGCCGTACACGGGCAGCAACACGCTGTTCCTCAAAGTGTCCGTTACCATCAACTTTGTTGCCGACACCGGCGATAACCGCGTGGTCTTCGTCAGCGGCACCCAGATAAATAATTTCATTAGTTACAACAGCTTTGACAGGCCATGTCTTACGGGACTTAACTGCTTCCAGCTTTTTGGCATCAGCCGCGGTAACAGTCTTGCCTTTAGCCACGAGTAATTTGCCTTTTTCGTCTTCCAGATCAACGGCGGCTATATGACCGGTGATATCTTTAGGTGTGGCCGCATTTGTAACCTTTCGGTAAGGAGTCTCAATAAAACCGTAGTCATTAATTCGGGCATAGTTGGCGAGATTAAGCACCAGGCCGATGTTTGCGCCTTCAGGTGTCTCAACAGCGCAGATGCGTCCGTAGTGTGTAGCATGAGCATCACGTACTTCAAAACCGGCTCGCTCGCGTGAAAGTCCGCCGGGACCCATTGAGCTCAGGCGACGTTTGTGCGCCAATTCGCTGACAGGGTTGATCTGATCCATGAACTGGCTGAGCTGCGAACTGGCGAAGAATTCACGAACTGCAGCTACCACAGGACGCGCATTAATAAGCTGCCCCGGAGTGACAGTCTCAATCTCGGACATGCTCATGCGGTCTTTCGTATTGCGTTCCATACGCAGTAATCCTATACGGAACTGACGCTGTACCAGCTCGCCGACCAGTTTGACACGACGATTAGCCAGACTGTCGATATCATCAGCTGGTTCTCCGGTGTTGCTCAGGCGAATTATTTCGGCAACGATAGCTGTCAGATCCTCCAGACGCATGATACGGTTTTCGGCCGTATTAGGAACATCGAGATCAAGACGCTTGTTGATTTTGTAACGGCCCACGCGGGAGAAATCAAACCGCTTAAAGTTATAAAACATGTTTTCTATAAGAGAACGTGCATTATCGACAGTAGCCAGATCACCAGGGCGCAGACGGCGATAGACTTCGATCAGTGCCTCGCTGGTAGTGCCGGACGGATCTTTTTCCAGAGTTGTCGCCAGGTAGCTCATTTTGCCCTGATCAACATGTTTGAACGTGTCCTTCATCTGAGCTTCGCTCATGCCAAGAGCACGCAGCAAGGTTGTAACCGGAATTTTGCGTTTACGATCAATTTTGACAAATAGCGTACCATTAGCAGCTGTTTCGAATTCCAGCCATGCACCGCGCCCGGGAATAACTTTGGCACCATAGAGTGTACGATTAGCACCTACTTCGGCAGTAAAGAACACCCCGGCCGATCGGATAAGCTGACTGACAACAACACGCTCAGCGCCATTTATTACAAATGTTCCACGGGTTGTCATCCAGGGAAAGTCACCCAGATAGATTTCATGGCTTTTGACTTCGCCTGTTACTTTATTGGTCAATTCAACAGTTGCTTTGAGAGGCGCCTCATAGCTAACGTTATTTTCGCGGGCTTCTGCCTCGCTCATTTTAGGATCTTCGAAGTGATATTCCTTGAATGCCAGTGATAATTTGGTGCCGGTGTAGTCATCGATAGGACTAATCTCGGCCAGCAGTTCACCCAGACCTTCCTCGACAAACCACTGGAAAGACCGGTTCTGATGGTCTACCAGATTTGGAAGTTCCAGCACTGATTCGACCTGATTAAAAAATGTTCTCTTGGTATTTGATTCTCGTGTCGCGGATTTCGCCATATTGTGTAGTGTTACTCCCCTGAGTTGGAACAGGATGATTATACCGGCAAAAGCCAAATAGACCACCTTGCTTTGGATTGATAAATTTATGTATACAAATTCAAATGAACTTGTATAATATTTTGATTTTTCTTTCTTTGGCGCCGAAGATTCCTGCGTACGGTGTTGTAATTTTGTTGCCTAAATTCAGGACACTTCAATACCGCCGACCACTACTTCTTATACTAAACTATACCGAACTCCCACACCACATGTCAAGCCAAAAGTTGATAAACGAATGGGCTCATTTGGGAAACATGGCGTTGTGGCGCCTTCTGGCTACTAGTTTCAATCCCGGACTAGCAACGTGCACTAAAATAAAGCAGTATGGTTTTATGATTTTTATTTTTTTGATGTCTAAACGATTACTAGAGCATCAATATATACTGAATTTTACAATGTTTTGATATCTTTAAAGCTGACTAATTAAGTAAAATACTTTACGGCAAAACTAACCCCAAGGATGGTACCTAGGGCAACGCAACCCAACGTAACTAACGGTGAAACTTTGCCCAGCTTGGATATTAAACTCGGTTCGTTACTTATTGACCGTCGCATCAAGTAAATTCCTGCCACAAACATAGTCACGAGCAACAAGCAGCCTGCGATTCCAAGTAAAGGGTTCCTATCAAATTGGACACTCAACAGAGTTAGATCGGTTCCCTAGACCGGTCTTTTTCTTTTACTTCTTAAGACACTTCACCATTCCTCGGTTCGAGTCTACTCTACAATTAGACTAGTAATCGTTCGGACCGGCTGTATTTAATATATTTAATGGGATCGACTTCTTGGACTGGTTCTAGATCCGACCAATCTCTTCATAGGGAATAGACGGTATTAAACCCGATCCGGTTCCATGACCGTTCTGAGGCTTGCCAGTCAGGGATGTAATGCTTAGGTTAAAAACCTATAAACCCCAGAGCGTAACCCACCAAGGCACATCGGCCGTAACTACGGGCGCTACCGGCAACTCACAGTTACTTATAGTACCGTTCGTGCCTTTATAGCATTCATCACTTCCAGCCCCGCCATTGACGGTTGAGTTGCCACTTCCGGACAGGTAGTCATTGCCACCGTTTCCGTTAATTTGTTGGCCGCCGGGGCTTTTATCATACACTTTGTCATTACCCGCACCAGCATTTGTAGTATTGCCCCAACCCTTCAGGATAATTACGTCATCACCGCCATTGCCTTCAATAGCGTTTACTGCTCCGGCCACGATGCAGTCATTGCCGCCCTTGCCATCAACCGAGTTAGAGTCTCCGGCAAAAATCAAATCATTTCCAGCCGTACCGACTATAGCGCTGGCGCTGCCTCCCTCAATGGTTTTGGTGTAAGTGCCCGTGCACTCTGCCGGTTTGACGGGTACCGCTACAGCTGCTCCGGATAATCCGAATACCAAACCCGCGCTCAATGCTATTAGTTGTATAAATTTTTTCATCGATTCCCCCTTATTCTTTCCTCTTATGTCTACTCAGTATATCAAGCTCTAAGAAATGCTGGCAAGCGATTCTGTTTCGGTTGCTTTTGTTCAGGCTTAGCCGCTGTTGTTGCAAATACTCTTCAAGTGATTGAATCACCTACAACCTGCCGCCTTACTACTTTAGGATAAAACTTAGCCATAATTAATACTCTGGGATATTTTTTGGTATTGGTTTGTCATTTATAACGACATAGCCCCCTCTTTTATCATTTGATACTACAAATATTCATGATTGATATTATGTCATTTTGCTTAGTTGTAAATTTTATTCACTATTTATTACCTTTACTCAGATGTTCAGTAAATTCTTGTTTCCAATTCTTAAAGTCAACAACTCCATAAATCAACGTGCCTTTTTCGTCAATTGCTCCGGCAAGACTAAGTGTATCAATAAACTCTCTTAAAACTGGATACTTTGCCTGGATTTCTTCAGATAGTTTTTCATTCTCTGGATGATCAAATTTTTCTGCCCACAGTGCAACTTCAATGGGATTTTTTGTGCCCGATATTAATTCATCTACAAGTTTGAGCGCTTTCTTGGTCAATTTTTCCATTTTATTTTGAAGAACCCTCGTTAGAATTTACGTATTCACGAGGTGTTTAATGGTTTTATTAGCCTCACGAACATATAAATCATCACTACTTATAGATATTAACCTTTCGAGTTGGGGTATCAACTCCACTATTTTCAGCTTATCTACAGGGTTAAGAGCTGCCAGTTTAACTGACTCGTCGTTGATGAGCTCCTTAATTACTTGTTTTGTTTCCGGTACAAATTTTTTAAATTGCGCAAGACCCCACACTAACGATACTCGCGCATACGACAAGTTCTTATCCTCACAAAGCTTTGTGTACGCTTGATACGATTCACGATCCTGTAAAGGCACAAGTTTTACTAGAGTGCCCGCAACAGCCGTTTGGCTATTAATTATGTAGTCCGGCCATTTGCTATCGTATCCCATCAAGCTAAATTTTTGTGCTAAAAGCATGAAAAGATTTTTATCTCTCTTATGACTATCTAAAATCATTGAGAAAAGAGACCTGACCTGTAGATATTTATCATCATTTATGCTTGCTACAGCAGGTGCAATAAGTTGTCTGCTGAATTCTTGTTCGCTTCTTATTTTTTTACCAAAATCTGGGAGTGAAAGAATATCGGCCACAATCTTTTTTTCAACATTATTCTTAATCAGAAAACTCTTAAGAAGCGCTAGTCTTTCGTCGTTAGAAAACGGCTGGCCCCATTTTATATGAGCTTTCTGATTTCTTTCATCAGAAGCATTAATTCTGGTTAGAAGTTTATCATTTTTCATAGCTAGTACGGTTCGTATTATCTTTTAATCAAAAGAGTTTTTATTTTGTATGATCTTTTTCAATATTCTTTTAATCTCCGAGGTTCGCTCAAAACACTGTTCCCTAAAGCCTGGGAAGTCGTGTCCCATCAGCTCAGTGAATTTCTGATACACTAATGCACCTACTTCTGCCTCAGACATATGTGGTTCAAAAGCCGACTGGATTGTGGATGCCTCTAAACTATACTCATCTGAAGGGGCTCCAAGTTCCTGGATAAATCCCATGGGATCCCAAGACGCAAAATATTCTTCTAATACTTTACTCATCTAAACCCTGCCGCCTTAATGCTTTAGGATAAAACTTAGCCATAATTAATACTCTGGGATATTTTTTGGTATTGGTTTGTCATTTATTATGACTTCAATTTTCTCAGGCTGTATCGAGGCAAGCAAATCAGTCCCGTCCACTTTTATGATCTCCAGTTCATGTAAAAAACCATTAATTACATGGAGAAGTATGTCGACAACTACTCCATCTGTATCATGCGTAGTACCTTCAACTGGTAAATTATTAAGGGTAACGGCTCTATTAGAACCCTCTGCTTTAAAGTATATACTTCCGTAGTTATCGTCATCTGCAGCAGAAATAACCGTCGGGGATTTTGTCTGCTGTTTAATTTCTTCACTCCCAGGAAAAGGATGCTCCAGAAGCTTACTTATAATCACGTACTCTAGTTCTGTTAATGGACGCTCGGGTATTTCTTTCATTATTCAATCCTTATGAAACTAGTGGACTTTCGTATTATCTTTTGCTCAAAAGAGTTCTCATTTCATGAGATCTATCTAAACATTCTTTTTCAAAACCTACTGGATCAATCCCCATAAAGTCGGTAAATATGGAATGTACTAACTCTGCCAGCTCCTTATTATCCATGTTAGGCTTAAATTTCCGTGCTATTTCAGCCGCTTCTAAACTATATTCATCTATAGGAGCGCCATCTTTTTTAATAAATCCCATTGGATCCCACGATGCAAAATATTCTTCTAATACTTTACTCATCTAAATCCTGCCGCCTTACTGGATTTAGCAATTACCGTCACTACTTCACCTTTTGTATTTAATACTACTTTTCCAAGAGCATTTTCATAATTATAGGTATTGCGTCCTGCATCAAATGTTTGTTTACCGTTTTTTACAATGTGCTGTATGGCCTGAGGGCTAATCTGCGGACCACCTCTTGTACCAATACTCCTGCCTAGAGCATGTATTCTATAGCCCTGAATTACTCTATCCTTACCATAATTTCTTACAACTTGTGGTGCGGCTTTCTTTGCGGCTTGCTTAGCCCCCTGTTTTCCAGCTTGTTTGGCCACGCCTACGCCTGCTGCTCTTAAGGCTGCCGCACCAATCTGCCAGCATACAGCAACAAATATGCCACAAGTACCGTTTAAATCTCTGTCATTCACCGGATCAGCTGGATACACATAGTTGTTTGGTGTGCCGCCTTCTACGGGGTCAACTGTCGTGAATCTGCCGAGGGTCTGGATGTATACTCTAGCACCCATCTCCATGGTGGTATTGGTGATCTTGGGTTCGGCCAGCTTCTGGTGTTGGCCGAGCCAAGCGAAGCTGTCATTGCCGGTTATGTTGGCGGGGGCGGGAGTGGCGGTTTGCTTGCCGAAGGGATCGTAAGTGAATGTGCCGGTTTGGGTGCCTCCTGCGTCGGTGGTAGCGAAGACGTCACCGTGGACGCTAGTGAGGGGAGAAGGTTTTTTGGGCATTCGTAGGCGTAGCGTTCGGGCGAATTGTCAGCAGCACGCCGCCAGGCAGGCTCAGATACTTTTCGATGACGTTGGTGCTGCTATTCAAAAGAAAGTCTGGACTGTCACTGGAGCTGGTGTAACCTAGGTAGGTGTCGGTATAAGGTATACTGCTGCCACTGGCTCCCCGGTAGTAAATGCGGTCGGCCACGTCACGGTAGTACTGGATGTTAGCATCCGATCCGAAGTATTCGCGCACCAGTGAGGTCCGGTCGGAAGCGTCGTAGGCGAACTGCAAGCCGTCCAAGTGGTAGGTCGTACCAAAGCTGGTGGTATTGCCGTGGGCATCATAGCCAGGCGTAGTCAAAGATTGATCCGAACTGGATACAAGCCGGTCGGCATTGTCGTAGCAATATGTGGTCGTTGCCCCGTTGACGGTTTGGCTAGTACGGTTGGCATTTTTACCGGAATTTATATTGTAAGTACCCGTGCAAGCTGTGGGAGCGACAAAGTTGTAGGCGTAGGTATTTGTTCCGAAAGTTGCTGCCGTTAAGCGCCTGGCTTTGTCGTATGTGTACGTTTTGGATTGACTAAGCTCTGTGCCGGAAACCACTTGGCCGGACTGGGAACGCGTTACCGTGTCGCTTGGGCCAGCGCCGCCACTCCCTAGTGTATACGTCATCGCATTGGTGCGACCAAGCGTATCACGTCCTATGACAAGCTTTTGTTGGCCAGCCGTTGGATACGTTACTTGCTGCAACCGACTAAAAGCGTCGTAAGCGGTCGTGGCATAAACCGTGCCGTCAAGCTTATGACTAACCAGGCGATTGAAGTTATCATAGGTGAATTCTTCGAGTCCCAGTTTGGGCGAAGAACGACTAACCAGGCGGCCGATGGTATCGTAACTGGTTACGGTTTGCCCTGTGACAAATGTATAGCTCATAGAATCTCTATATCCAACCACCCGGCCGAGTAGGTCAACGGTTGTTTCGACGTTAGTAGGGTCACTTGAGCTTGTAATTAACGGATTGCCATTAACTGCCCAGTTATTGTTAATAGTACGTCCTGCCGCACCGACTGAATTTGGCGGAATAACCGTTTGAGTTACACGTCCTCGCGCATCGTGGGTAGTGCAAGTCCAGGAATCGGCATTGAGCCGATTGGCTACGACCCGTCCGGCATCATCGTAAACACTTTCGCTGACGCGGCCTGTCTGCGGTCCTCCGGCGTCGGGATCAGCCTCAGTCTTGAGTTTCATCATACCGGCTTGTTTGTACGTCTTGGTCGTGTCGCAGGGGTTTTGACGTGTTTCAGTGCCATTATAGTAGGTATAGTTTGTGGTCCCGCCGCCCGGCAGTGTTTTGGACGTTTGGCGCAAGTAGCTGCCCGATGCGCCTTGAGTTTCGTAAGTACTGCCTGTGGTTAGTCCAAGACCGGACGGATCAAGCGTCGTAGATTGGACTAAGCTAAGTTCCGGATTAGCTCCATAGTTGCTGGTCGTAATGCTATCGCCGACACTGGTGCTGGAGTCAAAGGTTTTCTGAGTGGTAGCAAGTACGTAGTTTGGCTTGAGCAAGCTGCCCAGAGCGCTGGTTTCTGTGCCCCCCGGAGGCGTCATGTACAGTTCCAGCCGGGCGTCAGTATCTAGGACGCTGCCGACGGACTTGTTGTAGTAATCTACCCGGAGACGGTGCCAGCTATCGGCAGGATTGCTGGTATTATTGAACACCCCGTTGGCTGAAGTATTAGCCGGATGCGGACGCTGGGCACCGTCTACCCAGTCATTGATGAGCAAATTGTCGTCTATCCAGACCCGCACCCCGTCATCGGAAAAGGCTCGGAAGGTATGGTTGCCCCCAGCCGTCAAGTGAATCCAGCCGGTCAAGCTAGTCCCCCAGCCGTTGTTAGCCGCGGGTGTAATGGGCGGACTGCCGCCCCATGTCTTGAGTATGTCGCCGCTGGCTGGGCCAACGCCAGTCGTATGGCTCTTGGGGTTGCCGAACAACACCTTAGTGTTAACTCCCGTGCCATTGCTAGCAGTTGTAACGTCGTAGTAAGCCGCGGCTAAGCCGTTGATTCCCTCTTCAAAAGTAGTCTGGGTGCGCGGTATCTGCGAAGTGTAATCCGTCGGGGCAGTCAGCGGCTTGTTATCCGTACCAAACCAGGCGGACGGGGCCGGACCGTAGTCATCGGTCTCACGATCGGCATAGTCATAGAGCGAGGTTGATTTAAGCCCGGCGGGATCGGTTATGGACTTCACCAGGTCTTTGACAGGATCCCACACAGTTGTAACGCTCAGGTTGGCAATGTCGGTATCAGTCAGCGTACGGTAAGTACCGTCATAGGTTACTTTACGGCTGAAACCATTCGGTTCAGTAGCGTTCGTAACATGCATCTGCGATGTATTGCCTGGTAAGTATTTGTAGGTGTGAGCCAAACGAGTAGCACCGGCAGTAGCGGCCGGCAAGGTGACGCTCGCAGCGCGTCCGAGGCCATCATAGGCAACGCTAGTTAGCTCCGTCCCGTCTTGCGTACGTACCCCAGCCGCTATGGCATCATTAGCCAGGCTGCCGCGTACCTGTGACAATAAGCCGGATTGATACGCATAGTCGGTAAACTCATTGCCCGGCATGGTTATACGGGCAAGACGAGGCACGCTGTTCGCATCATTGACATAGAAAATACCGGTAGTCCTACTGTCCGAGCTGGTCGCACCGCAAATCATGCTCGTCGCACTGGCCGCAAGAAAGCCGGACGGGGCGGCGGGACAGGCCGAATCGCCGCCGTAGAGCACTTTGAGCCAACGACTAGAATCTACGCCGTCAGTGATCTGCGTAATACGAGCCGCCGAGCCGCTTGAGCTTCCATAAGTATATTTTAGGGCTGCCGGATTGCGGTCGTCAGCCGGACGGGTAACCGACTTAATCGTCCCGTCGCTATTAAATATATAGGTCTGGCCATCTTCGTCTTGCAGTGTGATGGTGCCGTCACCATTCCGTATCATCTGGCCAGACTCATTGACCGGCGGTACGAAGCCGCCATTAATAAACTTATACTCATACGTTTGTCCGGCAGAATCATATAGGGTTACGCCGCCCGGATTAATGGCCGCAAAACTGTAACTAATCGTGCCATCTGCATCTAAGCCCAGATTCCAACCCTGCGGTAATACTTGAACTTGTGGGCTGAGCCAGTTGGAGTCTACAGTCATATCTGGTGCTCCAGGCAGGCTGGCTTGCTTCATATACAAAGCCATTTGGGCGTTGCCGCTGTTTTCGTAATATTCCACGGTTATTGGAACCGAGCTACCGGCGTTAATGACGGTACCGCTTGGTCCGTATACAATCGGGCTGGCGCCGTGATCTCCCCAGGCGTTCACCGTAGGAGTCGGCGAATTATTAAGAAATACCCGGGCCCCATCGTCAGAACCCACCCCGAAAGGTATAGGTGTCTGTTACTGGCGCAGTGAAGTATCCGGTCCACCTCACTAAAAATCGATTCGTAGGACCATTTGGTACGGTGTCTTTTCGCCCCAGTTATGTACCATGCTCGCATCTGTCCGGCTCAAGAATAATCTTGATTCATCTAATGGATTGGTTGGAAAAGTATGGCTATTTGATGCGTCTTCCGTATAGTAGCGGCCAACGAGACCGTGCGGCTGGGCTATAGATTTAATGCCGGTCTGCAGCCACGTGGACGGGATAACGCGCGGCGTAACGGTCGTGCCGTCGGTGGTTTTTACTAGTAGTTGCGCTGAGGCGCTGCCGGACCATTCGGCAAATTCATATTTAATCGGCACAACTTGTCCTGCGGTAAGAGCCACGCCTGTCCCGTAGACGTTCGTAGGGTTCGCCGACCAGCCATCGGCATGCAAAACATTATTAACATAGACACGCGAGCGATCATCGCTGGTCGTACCAAATTGATAGGTCGCAGTCGCGGGCGCCACAAAATAACCGCTCCAGCGGGCCAAAAAGTTGTCCGATGTTATTACACCCGTGTAAGGACCCCCGTTGCCCCAAGCAAAATTAATATTCGGGTCAGTCCGAGTATGAGTAGGGGGGGTGGCCGGAAAGGTTCTCGTTGCACCCGGGTCATTCCAATATTGGCCGACTAATCCTGGACGCGAGCGCCCAGGCGAATTATAGTCAAGCCCAAGACCGATACTACCACCCAGGGCGTTCATGCCATGGCTGCCAGCGCTGGTAGTGACGTTGCCGGTAGCAAAATCTACGCTGAGTGGTCCAAATGTGTCAAAAGCCTGAGTCGCATCTTTGCCGTTGCGCAAATCGACTTTGAATGAATAGATGGGGCTATGAACAAAGGGTTTTGGCTCGGTGGCGTACCCGTCCCATACCAAAGCTTGCCAATAATACGTCGTGCCGTCTTGTAGAACATTATCTGGTACCACCCACTGCGGTGCATCCAATATGCCAGAGTCAGCCACGATGCCTGTAATACTGGGCAATATTTTTAGCGCATTATTAGGCGGGATACTCTTAGTAGTGCCGACTATATAACGATATCTCATTGGCCCCGGTCCATCAGGATCAGCCGGTACCGTAGAGGCCAATGTCGGCTGCGTGGACACGCTGACACCGGTATCAGCCGGTACGCTCAAAGTCTGGTTCGTGCTATCAATGAGACTCTGCGCTGGAAGGGTTTCATACGTAAAAGTTACCTTACTTTTAGAATAATCGAATTCTTTGAACTTATCCGCGCTGCCGCCTTCTTCGCCTCTAACGAGCAGCCAAGGGCTGTTTTCAGTGGAGGCAACAGCCTTTCGATACAAATCACCGACTTCAATATCTGCTGTTGTAGTGGCTGATCCCACGGCTTCACCATATACCAGGTCTATACAATTAAAACCGCCTGTGCAGTTTGCCCGGGTTATTTTAACCTGTTCTGAGTTTGTGATCCCGTTTGGCGGATTAGCCATCTCCAGATGTAGACTGGCACTTGCAAGATAGTCGCTGGAACCCGGTGGAGTTGGAACGGCTACCTGATATGCAAATCGCCAATCAACATTATTTATAGCGTCATGTCCGATGATGTTGCCACAGGTTGGCCCGGGACTGCAGCCGCCACCGGAGGACGTCACACTTTGATAATTTAGGCCCACAGAAGTTTGAAAAGTAGTTGGATCAATAACTACCGGAAAGGCACTGGCTGGTTGAGATTGCAGCCAATCCTTACTTAGTGAAATCTTTAACTTATTGCCACTAATGCTCTGAGATATGACAGTAGGATCGGTTATAGATCGCTTGCCTTTGGGTATAATATTTGGCGGAGCTATTTGAAAGCCGCTGAAGTTTCCATCTAATAGATACGCTCCCTTTTCGTTCGTTTTTTCACTTAAATTAGCGCCGGTTATAGCAAATTCAAAATCGGCCTGAGCATTTTTATTATGTACGACAATATTTTCTTTTATCTGGGAGCCTGACACCTCATACTGAACATCCACATCATTCCATAGATTTTTATAAGTTACGACTTGATTTGGAGCCTTACCCGAAAGTGACGGCTTGACGTTCTTGCCCCCAACCGGAACAATGCTTAAAACTTGGCCATCTTTACTTATCTGTATTCCCTCAGTGCTTGCGCCAAATGTCGCCTGCCAAGAATTAGCTTTTGTAGATAAACGCCCGGAAGTATCTTGTACCAGGCTCGTGTCGACATCCTGCCATTTTCCATTGCTGTCCTTAAAACTAGTAGCCTGAGCACTGACTTCTTGCGTTTTTGAACCATCCTCGTTGAGAAATGTCTTTTTATTCTCGCTTCTTTCACTATCCAAGGTTTTTATATGGCGGCGATCTTGAGGCTCTCCATTTTGCTGCTTGTCCTTTTCTGTCGTCAATTTATTAACAAGAGCTTCCGGCAATTTATCGGGTTTGCCTTTAATTTTTATACTATCAGCAGCGGGAAGATTGACAGCTCCTGTTCGCTGTTTAAGACATGTGGCGTACGTTGTTGTCTTTGCTGATGTTCAGTAATTACCTTAACAATTAAAAATCCGCTTATATTGAACAAAAACACTGTGATAATAAAAACGTTTAGCGCTCGGTGGCTAAACGGTTTTGTGATAAAATTCAGTTTTTCTACAGTTTTAATACTATACTTCTTCACCAATAGACGTTTTCGCCACATATTTTCCCCCTATTATTTAAGAATAAGCACCTTATTCTGGAAGTATAGGATTTTGTTGTAGCGATTACAAGCATGTATTTTAATTATGTAGCTACAATACTCCTAAGACATATGAGCTCTTGAAAGGAGTGCAAGATGTTGAGAGCGTTTTGTATTTAGAAGTTCGCTAAGCTTCCAAAACGCTAATAATTCTACCTTTATTTGATTCCAAATGGTCACATCCATGCCTAAATAAATGATTACTCTCTGCGCCAAGCGAAAACGTCCAAAGCATAAGTATTGGCAATACAGCCAACACCATTAACAGACCCAGGATGAACTCAAAATATCTGGCAAAACGGCCTTGCTTATGTATTAATACCCAAAGTGAAGCTAAAAAAATAACAATTAACGCGTAGTCCATTGCCAGAATCATAACACTTACGGTTCACTTAGGAATAGTATTGTTGGCCTAAAACTTATTTACTGAGGGATTGGCTGTTGGTGATGATTTGGTCGATAAGTCCGTATTTTTTGGACTCTTCCGCTGTTAACCATTTGTCGTTTGCGCTCCATGTCAAGATGTATCTTTTCGGGTTTCTCGACCGGTGTTCTTAGCCATAATTTGTTCCAACAATTTCTTGATTCGTAAGGCTTCTTTCAGATCAATCTCCTGATCTGTCACTTTACCGCGCGTCCCGCTTGAGGGCTGATGAATCATGACGGTTGCGTGTTCAAGCAAAGAACGCTTGCCTTTGGTGCCGCTGCTAAGCAAAAATGCTGCCGCGCTGGCCTGAACACCTATTCCCACAGTTGCAACATCGGGAGTCACAAATTGCATTGTGTCATATATCGCCA